>NZ_JAJTND010000007.1:0-270136 GCF_021344005.1 Legionella resiliens | reverse complement strand
GGCTAATATCATAGCAGTTTTCATGGTAGATAAACTCTCATTACATGATGCTCTATCAAAGGCTTTTCTTTAACCATGCACAAAGCTTTTGGTGTGACTTCAGTAAGCGGTTTTAAGCGATCACCGCGTCCGGCGGCTAATATCATAGCAGTTTTCATGGTAGATAAACTCTCATTTGCAGAAATTGGAAAAATGGGCGTAATTCATCATAAATTTCTGTACATTCAAGTACATATTTTAGGGTTAAAGGTAAATCTTTAAGGTATCCGGGTTTGTTATCTCGTAAATGCAAACGACAAAAGATTCCTAAAACCTTTAAGTGCCTTTGTAAGCCACAAAGATCAAATGCACGAATAAATTCAGACAAAGAATAATTTTTAGTCAAAGAACTTTGTGTGTAGAAAAATTCAACCCATTCTAAAACCTTACTTCGTGGCCAGGAAATATAACAATCTTTAAGCAAAGAAACCAAATCATAAGTGAGGGGACCACGCATTGCGTCTTGAAAGTCAATAACCCCCAAAGTTGATTCTGATTGGTTTCGTACAAGCATCAGATTGCGAGAGTGATAATCACGGTGAATAAAGGTTAATGGTTGCTGGGCTACCTCTGCGGCAATCCATTCCATAGTTTGTTGGACTAAATTGCGTTCATCCTGATTGAGTTCCAAGGCAAGATACTCATTAAAAAACCATTCAGGACATAAATTCATTTCTTTAAGCATATGGGATTTATCAAAGGGGGCAAGGAACGGATCACTAATTGGGCACGTTTGAATTTTAAATAGAGTTTTTATGGCATCATGATAATGATCATCCACTGTTTCAGGATGAAGCGCATTCAAAAGAAGTTGATCCCCTAAATCACTTAATAATAAGAATCCATTTTCTAAATCCATCGCAAGAATTTTGGGAGTATGAACCTCCGCGTTCTCCAGAGTTTGCGCAATATGTATAAAAGGGCTGAGATCTTCTTTTCCAGGAGGTGCATCCATAATCACGCGAGTGAGTCCGTTGTATTGAAGACGGAAATATTTTCTAAAACTGGCATCTCCAGCCAAAGGAGCTAACTGAAAATCGTCCAGTTTTAGAGTATCAATTAACCATTCTTTCAGTGCGTTTTCTCTTGCATGCATGGTATACTTCCCCATCATTATTTCTGGTTGTAACTTATAACTAAGATCACTTCGCTCATTTATTGAGAGAATAAAGAAGCGAGTTGCGGATGAACTTTTACCGCAATAATCTCATGCGAGTATGGCGATCAAAAGTGATTAGTTACATATTTTTGTGCATAATAAGGCATTTTATTATCCGTGAACAAGATTTCATTCAAATGGTTCTTGATGAGCATATTTACGACCTTACTTATTTTGCTCATGGTAATTTATCATGCGTTGGCCTACTCCGCCTCTTTGATTGATGAACCAGTTCAAGCGTGTGTTATAGCACGTGATGTTGATTTAACTGATGCAGTAAGAGCAAAGTTTGCCCAATGTTTGGGGTGGCAAGCAGATCAAAGTTCTCCTATTTGCCTTGGCTCCTATCAACCCCTTACGGTTACACCTCTGGCTTCACCTGATGAAATAAGGATTATGGCGGATCGAGTTTCCTTTTATCAAGATAAACCGTCCACTTTGAAAGGACATGTGGAAATCCAGCAAAACCAGAGAATAGTCAATGCACAAACTGCATATGTATATCGAGATCCCCAAAGCAAGCAAATTACAAAAATCGAGTTCCTGGGTGATGTACGTTATCTGGAACCTGATAAATTATTGATTGCTCGTAAGGCTACGATAAACCCTCAGGATAAATCGGGTCAAACTGAAGATGTCATCTATCGTTTTAATACCAATAAACGTACTGCCATATTGCCTGCATGGGGAAGGGCTGGTTTAATGCAGCGCTTTCCTAATTCGGATTACCTATTGCGTCAGGCGACTTACACTACATGCGCCCCGCAAGATAAAGCCTGGGATCTTGAGGCTAAATCAATTGTTATTGATAATAAGAAAAAGATGGGCGTTGCCAGAAATGTTACATTACGCATTCGTGAACATCCTGTTCTTTATGTGCCCTATTTAAGTTTTCCTACAACTAAAGAACGTAAATCAGGCTTTTTAATGCCTTTGGCAGGATATTCCAATGTAGGTGGTTTTGATTTAGGACTCCCTTATTATTGGAATATTGCACCTAATTATGATCTGACTTTAACCCCGCATCTTTATACTAAGCGGAATGTTATGTTAGGTGGTGAGTTCCGGTATTTAACTACGAACAGTGCTGGAATAATTGTTGGGAACTTTTTGCCGGATGACGCTGCTTACCGAAATTTTTTGAACAGCCATGCTGAGCAATTTCCTTCTTTTAACGATAAATCAACAAATCGGTGGCTTTTCGGTTTTCTTGATACGACACAATTTACTCCCAATTTACGCTTAAATGTGAATGTTCAACAAGTTTCTGATGATTACTATTTTCAGGATTTTAGTTCTAATTTAGCTCTGATTACTCAAAGGCAATTATTGCGTCAAGCTGATTTAACCTATTCAACAGAGCATTGGACTTTTAAAGGTATGGCCCAAAGTTTTCAAACCTTACACCCAATTAATGAGACACCTATTGCTGATCAATATGAACGGTTGCCGCAACTATATGCTCACGGCTATTATTATGAATTGCCCGGAGAGGTTAATTTAAATATAACCGGGCAGTATGATCAGTTTTTTTGGCCAACATCAACGTTGCAGGATCCAATAATAGGAATGACCCCGGGGCTGATTCCAGGAGTAGAAATGCCACAAGGTCCCCGATTTCATTTTAATCCGGTACTTTCTTCACCCCAACGAACTAATTGGGGATTTATTACTCCATCAGTAGAGTTTGTAGAAAATTATTATCAGGTTCGGAACGATTGGCATGATAAACACACTGAATATAATCGTTTTATTCCACGTTTCGGTGCTCATGGTGGTTTATTTTTTGATCGTAATTTTAATTGGAAGGGGAGCTCGTATACGCAAACCTTAGAGCCCAGCTTATTTTATTTGTATGTTCCTTATTATGATCAAAGTCAGCTGCCTATCTATGATACGGCTAATATGATTTTTAATTTTGATCAACTTTTTAGAACCAATCGTTTTTCAGGGTTTGACCGAATCGGTGATGCCAATCAATTAACTTATGCATTGACTTCCCGTTGGTTGTCAGAAGAAACGGGTGCTGAGCGTGCGAGCTTTTCTATTGGCCAAATCAAATATTTTACGAATAGAAACGTACAGCTGTGTCGTAGCCTAACTGGTTCTTGTATTGCAAATCCGTTGGAAATTGGACAATTGTCCCCGTTTTATGGTGTTTCACCTATAGCGTCGCGGGCAGTTTATCATTTCAACCCCGCCTTGAAAATTTTGGGTGATTATGTATGGGATCCTGCCACCTCTGCGACAAACAATGGCGGATTGAATTTACATTATCAACCGAAACAAAATGCAATTATTAATTTGGGTTACAGTTACTTAGTTAATGGAGATGTGACAAAAGTTAGGAATGATGCAGGAGTAGATAACTCGTTGCACCAAGGATTAATTTCTGTTTCTTGGCCAATAAGTGATCGATGGAGCACTATTGGTGCATACAGCCATAACATAAGTAAAGATTACAGCATGATGTCTTTATTAGGGATACAATATGATAGTTGTTGTTGGGCAGCACGAATTTTAGGAGGAAGAACGTTTAAGAGTTTAAATGCTGAATTCTTGCCTCAATATAATAACAATATCTATTTGCAAATTTTATTAAAAGGCTTAGGATCAGTAGCAAATAGTGATCCTGGTAGTGTATTGAACACTTATATTCCGGGATATGATGATCCATTTCGTCGTTAAACCAAATAATGGTATAAAGTGAAGCGAAGTCGCTTGTGTTTTGGATAAAAATAACCTAAATTGCTCGAAAAAAGTAATAAGGATTAAGGCATGTATAAAAAAATAACCCTTGTATGCATATTGTTTGCTGCCATTGGGGTCTCAGAAGCAAAACAATTATTGGATAAGGTGGTTGCTGTCGTTAATAATGGAGTAATCACTTCAAGTGAACTCAATAAACAAGTTGAGTTAACAAAAAAACAAATTATTGCACAAAAAATGCAAGTTCCAGCGGATTCAGTATTACGTAAGCAAGTACTTCAGCACTTAATTGATGTGAATGTGCAATTGCAAATGGCAAAACAACATGGCCTTACTGTAGATGATACCGAATTAAATCAGGCGATTGAAAAAATAGCAGTAGCAAACCATGCTACTCTGACCCAATTACGTGAAGAAATTATTAGACAAGGAATGACTTGGGAAGAATATAGAGAAAATATTCGTAAAGAGATACTTCTTTCTAACTTACAGCAAAAAGCAGTAGGAAGAGAGGCTGCGGTTACGAATGAACAAGTTGAGCAATACCTTAAAACAGAAGGAACAATTGTCAATCGTTCTGCGCTCACCTATCATCTTCAAAATATAGTTATTCCATTAAACGAGGAACCTACACCTGAAGAAGTAAAAAAAGCTAGAAGCACCGCCGAATCTTTGTTGAAAAAGATAAAAAAAGGTGAGGACTTTAGCCGTTTGGCTATAGAAAATTCCAGTGGTGAATTTGCATTGGAAGGGGGGGATTTAGGTGACCGTCATTTAGCAGAGTTACCTGAATTATTTGCAAAGGAAGTAGTGAATATGAAAGCGGGACAAGTAGCTGGCCCCCTACGTGCAGGTAATGGATTTCAGTTAATTAAACTGGTATCCATTGGCGGAGACAATCAACATCATGTCATTACTAAAACACATGTTCGCCATATTCTGTTAAAGCCTGATCCAAGCATGCTTCCAGAAGACTCAAAGAAACAAGTGAATAATATTTACCAGCAGCTAAAAGCAGGGAAGGATTTTGCACTCATGGCAAAACAATACTCCTTGGATTCAGCCAGCGCGGTTAAAGGTGGTGATTTGGGTTGGGTGTCGCCAGGAATATTAGTTCCTGAGTTCGAGAAAGCTATGGATAAGCTGGCTGTAAATGAAATTAGTCCTCCTGTAAAATCACAATTTGGCTGGCATCTTATTCAAGTGCTTGGCCGTAAGAAAGAAGATGATTCAGAAGCTTTTAAAAAGCAGCAAGTGCGACAGTTTTTACAACAACGGAAGTTTGCTGAAGCAGTACAAAATTGGCAGCAACATATACGTTCGGATGCTTATGTTAATATTGTTGACAAGGAACTGGCGTGAAGCCACTCCTCATTAGTAGCGGAGAGCCAGCAGGAATTGGTCCTGATTTGTGTTTGGCTCTCGCAAAGTATGATTTCCCCATTGTGATATTAGGGGATCAGGCGGTATTGGAGGCAAGAGCGAAAGAATTAAATTGTTCCATTTATTTTAACCCATACCAAAGCGGACAAGAGATCAAACCGAAACATGATCATTTAACAGTGCTTTCGGTAACTTGTCCTGCTCCAGTCCAGAGCGGTTGTCTTAATCCCCAAAATGCCCCGTATGTTATCGAACTATTAACCCAGGCTGCAGCATTATGTGGTCGCGGTGAATTTTCGGGGGTAATTACTGCGCCCGTGCACAAGGCAAATATTAACGAATCAGGCATTCCATTTAGTGGCCATACTGAATTTTTTTCCCAATTCTTCAAAAAAGACGTGGTGATGATGTTGGCCTGTAATGAGATGAAAGTGGCTTTAGTTACTACACATCTTCCTTTACGTAGGGTACCGGATGCAATTACTTCAGAACTGATTATTAAAGTAATTACCCAGGTACATCAATCGTTGATCCGAGATTTTAATATTAAAGAACCCTGCATTAAAGTAGCGGGTTTAAATCCTCATGCAGGAGAGTTGGGTTATTTGGGTCGCGAAGAAATTGAGATAATTACTCCTGCGATAACGCTCTTACAAAAAAAAGGTATTAATGTTCAGGGACCTATGCCTGCGGATACTCTGTTTATTAGAAGCCATTTACAAAATTGTGACGCTTTTGTTGCTATGTATCATGATCAGGGGTTACCAGTAATTAAGTATGCTGATTTTCATAATGCAGTGAATGTGACTTTAGGATTGCCAATAATACGCACTTCGGTAGACCATGGTACTGCCCTGGAATTAGCAGGCAAAAAACTGCTCGATGCAGGGTCAATGTTTGCTGCCGTGGATATGGCAAAGACCATGGCTATATCGAGGATGAGTTCATGATAAGTTTAATTGCCGCAATTGATGAAGCAGGGGGCTTAGGCTTCAACAATCAGTTACTCTGCCATTTACCTGCTGATTTACAACATTTTAAATCAATTACTATGGGCAAACCCATCATCATGGGCAGAAAAACATTTGCTTCTATAGGAAAACCTCTGCCAGGAAGACTAAACATTATATTAAGTCACAGTATGACCTCAATTGAGGGTGCTTCTGTATTTAATTCCTTAGAAAAAGCAATCATTCAAACTCAAGAGTTTCCTGAGATTATGATTATAGGCGGAGCGGAACTGTTTGCTGAGGCAATGAATAAAGCTGGTCGCTTATATATAACACGAATACATCATCAATTTATTGCAGATGTTTTTTTTCCAGAAATTGATGAATCAATATGGCACTGCCATGAGAAACAGTTCAGGCCACACGATGAAAAAAATAAATATGATATGACCTTTTATACCTATGAGCGTATTTAATAATAATTATCATTATCTAAGAGATAGAGTACAGAAAATAACTCCAATCCTCAGTTTTAAATCTTCTGCATGACGATACCTTCTAAGAATATTTCAACGTGTCATTAATTGAATGTGGGGTTTTTCTACTCCAATTAAATGCAAAAAATGTCCAACATGGGCATGTAAAGATCGATCTGGACTGCAGTCGATAAGCAAAAGAAAACAATTAAAAAAAAATGAAAAAAGTGTTTGACACAGGGAACGAAATCAGTAGAATACGCAGCACGCCTTCGGGGCGGGTTCATTAAGAAGAGAGAAGACAAACTGTGTGGGCACTTTAGAAACCTTTGAGTGCTTAGAAGAAAATAGAAGTAAAGAAGCTAGTTTTAAACTGGCACAGGAATTGAACTGAAGAGTTTGATCCTGGCTCAGATTTTCCCGGGCCTTGTACACACCGCCCGTCACACCATGGGAGTGGGCTGCACCAGAAGTAGATAGTCTAACCTTCGGGGGGACGTTTACCACGGTGTGGTTCATGACTGGGGTGAAGTCGTAACAAGGTAGCCGTAGGGGAACCTGCGGCTGGATCACCTCCTTAAATTAAGAGCACTAAAGACTTTAAAGTGCCCACACAGTTTGTTTTCGAGATAATGAAGAAACCCAACCGCGCCTGAGAGGGGGCGGGAAGATGCTTAGTAAAGCGAGAGCGAAGCGCGAGCGGGAAGCTCACGCGAGGCGAAGCATTTTTCGAGAGGTTTTTCTTTAATCAAGGCGCAAGCACGAGCGAGAGAGGGAGCATACATCAGTATGTGACTGAACGAGGGAGTGATTGCAACGCAGAGTAAAGAAAAAAATCGAAGAAAAAGAGGGGTCGTAGCTCAGCTGGGAGAGCACCTGCCTTGCACGCAGGGGGTCAGGAGTTCGATCCTCCTCGGCTCCACCAAATTAGAGGGTTTTTTCATTAGGATTATCCAGATTAAAGTGCTTTTTTTGAGGGTATTTTAATCTGGAATAGCCAGGCGTTCATTAAAAATTTGGGTAAATGAAGAGGTAACACAAGCGACTTGTATTGAAGTAAGCATGTAATCTGCGGTAATTGAGATTATATGGTCAAGAAGAGAAGCGCAAACGGTGGATGCCTTGGCAGTAAGAGGCGAAGAAGGACGTGGAATCCTGCGAAAAGCTCTGGTGAGCTGGAAACGAGCGTTTAACCAGAGGTATAATGCCTGACAATCAATGCAAAACCAGTTTTCCTGGCGACCATAGCGGTTTGGAACCACCTGAATCCATCTCGAACTCAGAAGTGAAACGAACCCGCGCCAATGATAGTGTGAGGTTTCCTCATGTGAAAGTAGGTCATCGCCAGGGTTTTATTTAAGTGATAAAGAAAAATTAAAATATCACTATAATGCTTGTATTATTCAAGCAAAGCGTACATGCTGGCGTAGCTCAGTTGGTAGAGCAACTGACTTGTAATCAGTAGGTCCCGGGTTCGATTCCTGGTGCCAGCACCATCTTATTAGGTTGGCCGTTAACTAAATGTTGACATTCTATTCATCTTAAAAGACAATAGCGTTCTTTTTGGAGGGGTTCCCGAGCGGTCAAAGGGATCAGACTGTAAATCTGACGGCTCTGCCTTCGAAGGTTCGAATCCTTCCCCCTCCACCAGTTAAAAGAAGGATAAAAGCGGGTGTAGTTCAATGGTAGAACTTCAGCCTTCCAAGCTGATAGCGTGGGTTCGATTCCCATCACCCGCTCCAAATTAGAAATAGAACATATTTGCTTGTTTCAATGAGTCAGCAAGCTAATATAAGCCCACATAGCTCAGGCGGTAGAGCACTTCCTTGGTAAGGAAGAGGTCGTTGGTTCGAGTCCAGTTGTGGGCACCATAATGTCAATTAGCAATGGGGAGACTTTCCAATGGCGAAGGAAAAATTTGAACGTAAGAAGCCACACGTAAACGTGGGCACGATTGGTCACGTAGACCATGGTAAGACTACATTAACAGCAGCGATTACCACGATTATGGCAAAGAAGTTTGGTGGTACAGCAAAAGCATATGACCAGATTGATGCTGCTCCAGAAGAGCGGGAGCGTGGTATTACTATTTCTACAGCACACGTAGAATACGAATCAGCGAACAGACACTATGCACACGTAGATTGCCCAGGACATGCTGACTATGTTAAGAACATGATTACAGGTGCGGCACAAATGGACGGAGCGATACTCGTAGTATCTGCTGCTGATGGTCCAATGCCACAAACCCGTGAACACATATTATTATCACGCCAAGTAGGTGTTCCATATATTGTGGTGTTCATGAACAAAGCAGATATGGTAGACGATCCTGAGTTATTAGAATTAGTTGAGATGGAAGTTCGTGACTTGTTAAGCAGCTACGATTTTCCTGGGGATGATATTCCAATTGTTGTTGGTTCAGCGTTGAAAGCGTTGGAAGGTGATGACAGTGAGATTGGTGTTAAGGCGATTGAGAAATTGGTTGAGACTATGGACTCATACATTCCTGAGCCGGTACGCAACATTGATAAAGCATTTTTATTACCAATCGAAGACGTATTCTCTATTTCTGGACGTGGAACAGTAGTAACTGGACGTGTAGAAAGCGGGATTGTAAAAGTGGGTGAAGAAATTGAGATTGTTGGAATTCGCGACACTCAAAAAACCACTTGTACAGGTGTTGAGATGTTCCGTAAGTTGTTGGATGAGGGTCGAGCTGGTGATAACGTAGGTGTGTTATTACGTGGAACCAAGCGTGACGAAGTTGAGCGTGGCCAGGTATTAGCCAAGCCAGGCACAATTAAGCCTCATACCAAATTTGAAGCAGAAGTATACGTGTTATCAAAAGAAGAAGGTGGGCGACATACACCATTTTTCAATGGATACAGACCACAATTTTATTTCAGAACGACAGACGTAACTGGAACATGTGATCTTCCATCTGGAGTTGAAATGGTAATGCCTGGTGATAACGTACAATTGACCATTAATCTTCATGCACCTATTGCGATGGACGAAGGTTTACGTTTCGCAATTCGGGAAGGTGGTCGTACTGTTGGCGCCGGTGTTGTTGCGAAAATCATCGAGTAATAAAGATAAATTGTGTTGGCATGAGTTATCAATTCATGCCAATTAATTTAGGCCAGTAGCTCAATTGGCAGAGTGGCGGTCTCCAAAACCGCAGGTTGGGGGTTCGATTCCCTCCTGGCCTGCCAACATACAAGTGAATATGAAAAGTTCGAACGAAAACCAAAACAAGACTAAAGATATTTTCTCATGGATGACTGTAGTTCTTATAACTGCAGCGGCTTTTATTTGTACATATTACTATACTTTTTCAGGCCCAATCCTATCAATAATATGGCTCATGTGGCTATTATTGACCTTGTTTTTTGGCTACATGACATCTTCAGGTAAACAAGTATTTAAATTTGCTCAAGAGTCAAAAGTTGAATTATTAAAAGTCGTTTGGCCAACTCGCCAAGAAACGATACAGACAACAACTATTGTTATTGTGATGGTTGGAGTGACTGGATTTATACTCTGGGGTATCGATTCAGTAATGATGTGGGCAATTGCTAAAATAACGCATTTAGGGTGAATTTGGTGGAAGAACACAAATCGAAACAATGGTACGTTGTACATGCCTATTCAGGTTATGAGAATTTCGTTATGCGCGAAATCAAATCTCGAGCTCAACATCACAATTTAGATGATAAAATTGGCGAGGTTGTAGTCCCTTCTGAAGAAGTGGTTGAAATGCGTTCGGGTCAAAAACGTAAAAGTACGCGTAAGTTTTTCCCTGGCTATGTATTGGTGAACATGGTTATGGATGATCAAACATGGCATATGATAAGAGCGATCCCAAGAGTTCTAGGCTTTATTGGTGGAACCAGCCAAACACCTACACCTATTACAGATAAAGAAGCTCGTGCAATTATGCAGCGTGTTGAAGATGGTGTTACTAAACCAAGACCCAAGATCCTATTTGAACCAGGCGAAGTAGTTCGCGTTAAGGAAGGTCCTTTTGTTGACTTTAACGGGGTAGTAGAAGAAGTCAACTATGAGAAAAATCGATTAAGAGTAGCTGTCTTGATTTTTGGACGATCTACTCCAGTAGAACTTGAATTTAGTCAAGTAGAGAAAACTTAGTTCGCTAAGGTGCCCTGATAACTCGTTTAAATAATAAGTTTAAGCAAGAGTTTCGGGGTTATTTTGTGTAAAAAAGGGGAGCCAGAATTTAAAAAAAGAAAGCAATTCATGCTTTTCTATGACACTGGCGTATGACCCATGAGGAGTAAATATGGCAAAAAAAGTAGAAGCTTATATTAAGTTACAAATTCCAGCAGGTAAGGCAAACCCAAGTCCGCCTGTAGGCCCAGCTTTGGGTCAACGTGGTGTTAATATTATGGAATTCTGCAAAGCTTTTAACGCAGCAACGCAACAAATGGAGCAAGGATTACCCACTCCAGTTGTAATTACTGTGTATAGTGATCGCAGTTTTACCTTTGTTACTAAAACTCCACCAGCTTCTGTTCTTCTGAAAAAAGCTGCAGGTATTCAAAGTGGAAGTGGTACACCCAACACTAAAAAAGTGGCCAAACTTAATGTCAAACAACTTGAGGAAATTGCGAAGGTTAAAGAACCTGATTTAACTGCAGCAAGCTTAGCGGCAGCAGTTAGAAGTATTGCAGGTACTGCGCGCAGTATGGGTATTGACGTTGAAGGCTTAGAGTAAGGGGGATGCCATGGCAAGAGTATCTAAGAAGCAAAAAAAGATTATAGAGACAATTAAGTCAAATCATTTATATGGTGCGGCAGAAGCAATTAACCTGTTAAAGCAATTTGCTTCAACTAAATTTCGTGAGAGTTTGGATATAAGTGTTAACCTGGGTGTTGATCCTCGTAAATCCGATCAAGTAGTACGTTCATCAACTAACTTACCTAAAGGTACAGGAAAAGTTGTACGCGTAGCTGTATTTGCACAAGGTGACAATGCTACTAAAGCTAAAGATGCAGGTGCTGATATTGTTGGATTTGAAGATTTGGCTGAGAAAATCAAAGGTGGCGTAATGGACTTCGATGTTGTTATAGCAACACCAGATGCTATGCGTATTGTCGGACAGCTAGGTCAGGTTTTAGGTCCAAGAGGTTTAATGCCAAACCCCAAAGTTGGCACAGTTACTACTAACGTTGAAGCAGCGGTTAAAGATGCAAAATCAGGGCAAGTCCGTTATAGAACTGACAAAAACGGAATTATTCATTGCACCGTTGGCAAGGTAGATTTTACTGCTGAAGACATCATTGAAAACATAGTTGCTTTAATTAATGATCTTAAAAAAGCAAAGCCTGCTTCTGCTAAAGGTCAATACTTAAAGAAAATCTCTTTATCCACAACTATGGGTCCTGGCATAGCTATTGATATTTCATCAATACCTGTGTAATATAACCACCCATTTTTAAGAATTCACGGCATAGATTTGGTTCCATGCCGTCGAAGACCGCAGGTGCTAACGCTTAATTTCCTGCGCAGACGGTGAACCGGCTCCAATTTTAAAAGAGACGGCCACCATAACTGGCAAATCCTTGTGATTTGTATAATTAGGAGGTCAGTAACGTGACATTAAATTTAGCTGAAAAAAAAGCTGTTGTTGAAGAAGTGACTGAGGTCGCCTCAAAGGCTATTTCGGCAGTTGTTGCTGATTATCGTGGTTTAACCGTTAATCAAATGACGCAGTTACGTAGTGAAGCACGTAAGTCTGGTGTTTATCTTCGTGTTGTTAGAAATACATTGACACGAAGAGCTTTTAAAAATACTGAATTTGAGTGCTTGAATGACTTGCTGGTAGGCCCGTTGTTCATTGCATTATCACTGGAAGCACCTAGTGATGCTGCAAGACTACTTAAAGAATTCACTAAGACATTTGAAAAACTTGAAATAAAAGCATTATCCGTAGGCGGAAAAGTATATAAAGCAAATCAGATTGATGCTGTTGCTAGCTTACCGACTCGAGATGAGGCAATTGCCAAGTTGATGTACGTGATGAAAGCGCCAATTGAGAAATTTGTCAGAACTCTTGCTGAACCACATGCTAAATTTGTGAGAACTTTAGCAGCAGTAAAAGATAAAAAAGCAGGTTAAATCTCATTTAATCATTAAATTAATTTTAAATCAGGAGCTAGAAATGGCTGTGTCAAAAAATGATATTTTAGAAACCATAGCAAACATGTCTGTTATGGAAGTTGTTGAATTAATCGAAGCTATGGAAGAGAAATTTAACGTTTCCGCTGCCGCTGCTGCTGTTGCAGTTGCTGCTCCAGCTGCTGCTGCTGCCGCTGCTGAAGAGCAAACAGAGTTTAATGTTGTTATGACCAGTTTCGGCGCAAACAAAGTTAACGTAATTAAAGCAGTTCGTGGTATTACTGGCCTTGGCTTGAAAGAAGCTAAAGACTTGGTAGAAGGTGCTCCTTCAACAATTAAAGAAGGTGTATCTAAAGATGAAGCGGCTAACCTCAAGAAAGAACTTGAAGAAGCAGGTGCTTCAGTAGAAGTTAAATAATAAGGTTATATCAGTGAGATAGGACCCAGCCATGGTTTCATGGCTGGGTTTACGTGTTTGAAGTCATCAATAATTTACAGAGGAAACACCATGGCCGTTGCAGAAGCTAAACCTCAATATTCGCATGCTGAGAAAAAACGATTTCGCAAAAGCTTTGGTACGCAGGCCGATAAAATGGCAATACCAAATCTGCTTGAAATTCAACTTAAATCCTATAGGGATTTCCTTCAGGCTGATAGCAAGTCAAACGAACAATTTAATACAGGATTGCATGCTGCATTTTCTTCTGTATTTCCAATTGAAAGCTTTTCTGGCAATGCGCGATTAGAATATGTTGGTTATAAGTTAGGTGAACCGGCGTTTGATGTTCGTGAATGCAAATTAAGAGGCTTAACTTATTCTGCGCCGTTAAGGGTTAAAATCAGACTTGTTGTTCTTGATAAGGACGCAAGCGAAGATCCTAAACCAATCAAAGACATCAGAGAGCAAGACGTTTTTATGGGTGAAATACCTTTAATGACTGATGTTGGTACATTTGTGGTAAATGGTACCGAGAGAGTTGTTGTTTCTCAATTACATCGTTCTCCTGGTGTGATATTTGAGCATGATAAGGGTAAAACCCATTCATCTGGTAAACTATTGTATTCTGCACGTATTATACCCTACCGTGGATCATGGTTAGATTTTGAATTTGATCCAAAAGACTGTGTTTATGTCCGAATTGATAGAAGACGTAAATTACCTGTAAGTATTTTATTAAGAGCCTTAGGATTTGAAACAGAAGATATCTTAAGTGAGTTCTTTGAAATGACAAGCTGTCATCTTAAAAATGGTGAATACCATATTGATTTAATTCCTCAACGACTCCGAGGTGAAATTGCCTCGTTTGATATTCTCGTTCCTGAAACCGGTGAACTTATTGTAGAACAAGGTAGAAGAATTACTGCACGTCATATTAAGCAAATGGAAAAAGCTCAGATGAAAGATCTGGTTGTTCCACGTGATTATTTAATAGGCAAAACAGTAGCTAAAAATATTATAGATACTTCTACCGGGGAATTTATCGCACAAGCAAATGATGAAGTAACTGATGAGACCCTTGATTTAATGGCTTCCAACGGAATTCATGAATTTAACATGATTTATACTAATGATTTAGATCATGGTTCTTATATATCGGATACATTGAAAATTGATCCTACCTCAAGTCAGTTGGAGGCGCTTGTTGAAATTTATCGTATGATGCGTCCAGGTGAACCACCAACCAAAGAAGCAGCTGAAGCACTGTTTAAAAATTTATTCTTTGTGGATGAGCGCTATGATTTATCAGCAGTAGGTAGAATGAAATTTAATCGACGTGTAGGCAGAAAAAATGATGATGGGCCAGGAACTTTGACTAAAGAAGACATAATGGCTGTTATCAAGACACTAATCGATATAAGAAACGGTATTGGAATGGTGGATGATATTGACCATCTAGGTAACCGAAGGGTTCGTAGTGTTGGTGAAATGACAGAAAACCAATTTAGAGTCGGCCTTGTACGTGTTGAGCGAGCTGTTAAAGAGCGTTTAAGTTTAGTTGAATCTGAAAATCTGATGCCACAAGATTTAATAAACGCAAAACCAGTTTCTGCCGCAATCAAGGAATTCTTTGGCTCAAGCCAGTTATCTCAATTTATGGACCAAGTTAATCCATTATCAGGTGTGACCCATAAACGCAGGGTTTCTGCATTGGGTCCAGGTGGTTTAACTCGGGAGCGAGCTGGTTTTGAAGTTCGTGACGTTCATACCACACACTATGGACGTGTTTGTCCTATTGAAACACCAGAGGGTCCAAACATTGGTCTGATTAATTCATTATCTGTTTATGCAAGAACAAATGATTATGGATTTATTGAAACTCCATGCCGTAAAGTAATTAATGGTCGTGTGACCGATGAGATTGAATATCTATCAGCGATTGAAGAAGTTGATCAGTATATTGCGCAATCGAGCGTGACTCTTGATAAAGACGGAAATATTCTCGCAGATCTAGTTCCTTGCAGGCATCAAAATGAGTTTTCATTAACAACGCCAGATAATATTAACTACATGGATATTTCACCCAAGCAGATCGTTTCTGTAGCTGCTTCGTTAATTCCATTCTTGGAGCATGATGATGCGAACCGTGCTTTAATGGGTTCAAACATGCAACGGCAAGCAGTGCCGACTTTACGTTCTGAAAAGCCCCTAGTAGGTACAGGAATGGAACGTATTGTTGCTTCAGATTCAGGAGTTTCTGTAGTGGCAAAACGCGGTGGAGTAATTGATCTTGTAGATGCATCGCGTATCGTTGTTCGAGTGAATGATGACGAGACTACCGCTGGTGAAACGGGTGTTGATATTTACAACCTGACCAAGTACTTCCGTTCAAACCAGGATACATGTATCAATCAACGTCCAATAGTTAATACTGGCGATATGATTCAAAAAGGAGACATCTTAGCTGATGGTCCTTGCACTGATATGGGTGAATTAGCTCTAGGTCAAAATTTATTGGTCGCCTTTATGCCTTGGAACGGATATAACTTTGAGGACTCCATCCTTATATCCGAACGTATTGTACAAGATGACCGATTCACAACGATTCACATCGAAGAATTAACTTGTATCGCACGTGATACTAAGTTAGGTACAGAAGAAATCACTGCTGATATTCCTAATGTTGGTGAATCAGCACTTTCAAACCTAGATGAAGCCGGGGTGGTTTATATCGGAGCCGAAGTTAAGGCTGGCGATATTTTGGTTGGAAAAGTTACTCCAAAAGGTGAGACACAACTTACACCTGAAGAGAAGTTGTTGCGAGCAATTTTTGGTGAAAAAGCTTCTGATGTTAAAGACTCTTCATTACGCGTTCCATCTGGAATGAATGGTACTGTTATTGATGTTCAAGTATTTACACGCGATGGTTTAGAAAAAGATGCGCGTGCGAAAAGCATTGAAGAAGAACATTTAGCACGAGTTCGTAAGGACTTGGTTGATGAGCGACGCATTCGTGAAGAAGATATTTACCACCGTGTAGCCAACATTATACTCGATAAGGTCGCAACAGGCGGTCCAGGAAATCTGAAACCTGGTTCCAAAATAAATCAAGAATACCTGGATAAAATAGGTAGAGAGAAATGGTTTGATATTCGACTCGAAAACGATGTAATCAGCCAGCAATTGGAACAACTTTCAAAGCAGCTTGAACTGTTGTCTAAAGAAATGGAAAAGCGTTTCAATGATAGCCGAAAGAAAATAATTCAGGGGGATGATTTAGCTCCTGGTGTATTAAAAATTGTTAAAGTATATCTTGCTGTGAAGAGACGTATTCAGCCAGGTGATAAAATGGCAGGTCGACATGGAAACAAAGGGGTTATCTCTATTGTGGTTCCGGTTGAAGACATGCCGCATATGGAAGATGGAACAGCTGTAGACATCGTTCTTAATCCATTGGGCGTACCTTCACGTATGAATATTGGACAAGTATTGGAAACCCATCTTGGTTTAGCTGCAAAAGGCTTGGGAAATAAAATTGCTCAGATGCTTGATTCAAAACAAAATGCGACTGAAATTAAATCGTTTTTGCATAAGATATACAACCATGATGATGTACAACGAGTGCATCTAGATTGTCTGAATGATGAAGAGATACTTAGATTGGCAGATAATCTACGAGCTGGTGTACCGATGGCAACACCTGTTTTTGATGGGGCTTCTGAAGCAGAAATAAAACGCATGCTGCAACTGGCAGATTTGTCTTCTGATGGTAAAACCTTCTTGGTTGATGGCAGGACTGGAAGCAAATTTGATAACCCTGTAACTGTAGGTTACATGTATATGTTGAAACTAAACCATTTAGTTGATGATAAGATGCATGCACGCTCAACTGGTTCATACAGCCTGGTAACGCAACAACCACTGGGCGGTAAAGCACAGTTTGGTGGTCAGCGCTTTGGAGAGATGGAGGTATGGGCTCTTGAAGCTTATGGTGCAGCTTATACATTACAGGAAATGTTGACTGTGAAATCAGATGACGTTGGAGGTAGAACAAAAATCTACAAAAATATTGTCGATGGCGATCATCGTATGGATCCAGGAATGCCTGAATCTTTCAACGTATTATTGAAAGAAATCCGTGCACTTGGAATAGATATCGAACTCGAACACGATTAACTTTTTTCAGCGATACATACTGATTAACAAATTTTTGGAGGCATAGACTTGAGTACTCTAAACGACGATCCAATGAATGAACCAATGAGAAAAGCACCTGTAATGAGCGATTTGCTCGGCATCCTTAAGCAGCAGGGACAAAGCGAAGAGTTTGATGCAATTAAGATTGCATTAGCTTCTCCTGAACTAATTCGTTCATGGTCATATGGTGAAGTAAAAAAACCCGAAACAATTAACTATCGTACCTTTAAACCTGAGCGAGACGGTTTATTTTGTGCCAAAACTTTTGGTCCAGTAAAAGATTATGAGTGCTTATGCGGCAAATATAAGCGACTTAAACATCGAGGCGTTATCTGCGAAAAATGCGGGGTTGAGCTTGCATTGGCTAAAGTACGCCGTGAGCGCATGGGACATATTGAACTTGCAAGTCCAGTTGCACACATTTGGTTCTTGAAATCATTACCTTCCCGTATTGGTTTATTACTTGACATGACGTTACGAGATATTGAACGTGTTCTTTATTTTGAAGCGTTTGTTGTTGTCGATCCAGGAATGACAGAACTTGAACGCGGTCAGTTGCTCAACGATGAAGTATATCTTGATGCAATGGAACAGTATGGTGATGAATTTGACGCACGAATGGGTGCTGAAGCAATTCGTGATTTACTTCGTCAAGTTGATTTGGAAGAAGAAATCAAGAATTTGCGTGAGGAATTACCCACTACAAGTTCTGAAACAAAAATTAAGAAAATTACGAAGCGTTTAAAACTTCTCGAAGCATTCTATGATTCTGGTAATAAGCCAGAGTGGATGATCATGGATGTATTACCTGTTCTGCCACCTGATTTAAGACCTTTAGTGCCTTTAGATGGCGGTCGTTTTGCGACATCTGATTTGAATGACTTGTATCGTCGCGTGATTAACCGAAACAATCGTTTGAAGCGTCTTCTTGATCTGAATGCACCTGATATTATTGTGCGTAATGAAAAGAGAATGTTACAGGAATCAGTCGATGCGCTGTTGGATAACGGGCGTCGAGGTCGTGCGATTACGGGTACAAACAAGAGACCACTCAAATCCTTAGCAGACATGATTAAAGGAAAGCAAGGTCGTTTTCGCCAAAACCTGCTTGGTAAGCGTGTAGACTATTCCGGACGTTCAGTAATTGTGGTCGGTCCGACTTTGAAGCTGCATCAGTGCGGTCTTCCAAAGAAAATGGCGCTTGAATTATTTAAACCATTCATATTCAGCAAACTTGAGTTTAGAGGTTTAGCTACAACAATTAAAGCTGCCAAAAAAATGGTAGAGCGTGAAGAGTCTGTTGTTTGGGATATTTTAGATGATGTTATTCGTGAGCATCCTATCCTGTTAAACCGTGCGCCTACATTACATAGGCTAGGTATTCAGGCATTCGAACCTGTGTTGATTGAAGGCAAGGCGATTCAACTGCATCCTTTAGTTTGTACTGCATATAACGCAGACTTCGACGGTGACCAAATGGCGGTGCACGTGCCATTGACTTTGGAAGCACAATTAGAAGCTCGCTCGTTAATGATGTCTACCAACAATATTCTATCGCCTGCGAGTGGTGAGCCAATTATCGTCCCCAGCCAAGACGTTGTACTCGGGTTATATTATTTAACTCGAGAAAAAGTTAATGCTTTAGGTGAAGGGAAGATTTTTGTCAGTGCCCAGGAAGCTCAGAATTTTTACGAGTCAGGACATCTTGATATCCACGCTAAAATTAAAATCCGCATGTCTAAGGACGACGGAGAGGGACATCATCTGGTAGAAACTACAGTTGGTCGCGCTATTCTTGCCGAGGTTCTTCCTAAAGGCATGACATTTGCAACGATAAATCGTACCATGACCAAGAAAGTAATTTCGAAGGTTATTGATAGTTGCTATAGAAATTTTGGTTTGAAAGAGACTGTAATTTTTGCTGATAAGCTAATGTATACAGGCTTTAAGTATGCGACACGTTCTGGCATATCAATTGGTATTGAAGACATGGAAATACCTGATGATAAAGCCAGCATTATTGACCATGCCGATAATGAAGTTCGTGAAATTGAATCCCAATTCCGTTCAGGCTTGGTAACCAATGGTGAGCGTTACAACAAAGTAATTGATATTTGGTCTAGAACCAATGAATTGGTTGCTAAATCGATGATGAGCAAAATAGCAACTGAAGAAACTCGTGACGCAAAAGGTGATCTCGTCAGACAGGAATCATTCAACCCAATCTTCATGATGGCTGATTCAGGCGCTAGGGGTTCTGCGGCGCAAATCAGGCAGCTTGCTGGTATGCGTGGATTGATGGCTGCTCCAGATGGCTCGATTATCGAAACGCCAATTACTGCTAACTTCCGTGAAGGTTTGAACGTATTCCAGTACTTTATTTCAACTCACGGTGCAAGAAAAGGTCTGGCAGATACTGCGTTAAAAACAGCTAACTCCGGTTATTTGACACGGCGTTTAGTTGATGTTGCGCAAGACGTGGTGATTACTGAAGACGATTGTGGTGTTGATACCGGTGTTCTAATGCAACCTCTGATTGAAGGCGGAGATATTGTTGAGCCGCTACATGAGCGTGTGTTAGGACGGGTAGTTGCTTCAGATGTTTACATTCCTAACCAAAGTGAGCCTGTGGTCACTGCAGGAACATTATTGGATGAGGAGTGGGTTGAAAAGCTCGAAAAACAAGGTGTGGATCAAATTATGGTTCGCTCACCGATTACTTGCCAAACTCGATTTGGGTTATGTGCTAAGTGCTATGGCCGTGACTTGGCCAGAGGTCACCTTGTTAATACCGGCGAAGCTGTAGGTATTATTGCAGCTCAATCAATTGGTGAGCCTGGAACGCAGTTGACCATGCGTACCTTCCATATTGGAGGTGCTGCATCGAGAGCAACTGCAGCAAATAATATTCAGATTAAAACCAAAGGGGTTATTCGTTTACATAACATTAAAACAGTAACGCATGAAAATAAAAATCTGGTTGCTGTATCACGTTCCGGTGAGGTAACAATCGTTGATGAATTCGGACGTGAGCGTGAGCGTTATAAGTTACCTTATGGTGCCGTAATTTCAGTACATGATAATTCCTCTGTTGAGGCTGGACAAGTTATTGCAACTTGGGATCCGCATACTCACCCAGTTATTTCTGAGGTAAGTGGTTATTTGAAATTTGTCGACTTAATCGATGGTATTACCATGAACCGACAAACTGATGAATTAACCGGTTTGAGCAATATTGTAGTTATCGATGCAAAACAACGCAGTGCCGCAGGCCGTGATTTACGTCCGATGGTAAAACTAGTTACTGAAAATGGCGAAGATATTTATCTTGCTGGAACTAATGTCCCCGCACAATACTATCTGCCTGTTGACGCGATTGTTAATTTTGAAGATGGTAGCCATGTGGGAATCGGAGATGTTATTGCGCGTATCCCTCAAGAGCGTTCTAAAACTCGCGATATTACAGGGGGTCTGCCAAGAGTAGCTGATTTATTTGAGGCGCGTAAACCTAAAGACTCAGCAGTTATGGCTGAAGTTTCGGGAATGGTTAGTTTTGGTAAGGAGACGAAAGGTAAGAGAAGGTTACTTATAAATGTTTCCGAAGATCAATGTCATGAAGAATTGATACCGAAATGGAGACATATTTCTGTCTTCGAAGGCGAACATGTTGAGCGTGGTGAGATTATCGCTGAAGGTGCACTCAATCCACATGATATATTACGTCTGCTGGGTGTAGGTGCATTAGCGAATTACATCGTAAATGAAGTACAAGATGTATATCGTTTACAAGGCGTAAAAATTAATGACAAGCATATCGAAGTAATCGTACGACAAATGCTACGTAAACGAGTTATTACTTTTGCCGGGGATTCAAAATTCTTGGTGGGTGAGCAAGTAGAAGAAAGCGTCTTATTGCAAGAAAATGACAAACTTATTGCTGAAGAGAAACAAACAGCCAGAGGTACACCTATATTGTTAGGTATTACAAAAGCTTCCTTGGCAACTGAGTCATTTATTTCTGCTGCTTCGTTCCAAGAAACAACAAGAGTACTAACAGAAGCTGCTGTAAGTGGTAAAATTGATGATTTACGTGGATTAAAAGAAAACGTGATGGTTGGACGCTTGATTCCTGCAGGAACAGGTTATGCATATCATCAAGGCCGTAAGGCAAAAAGAGCTAAGGCTGCAGCCGGTGAGCACCCAGTGCATACCGTTACTGCAAGTGATGTTGAGCATGCGTTAAGTGAAGCATTAAACGCAGACAATCAAGAACACTAGTTCGGATTCGAAAAACGGCAGATTAAACTTGACAAATCTGCCGTGGCTATATAGAATCCGGCCTCCTTATGCATTCGAAATAATCAAAAGAGACAGATCGGAGTTAAGTATAAATGGCTACTATTAATCAGTTAGTAAGAAAGCCTCGTGTGGACGTAAAGAAGAAAAGTAACGTACCAGCGCTGGAAGCATGTCCACAAAGACGCGGTGTGTGCACACGTGTTTACACTACTACACCTAAGAAACCTAACTCAGCTATGCGTAAGGTTGCTCGTGTACGTTTAACCAATGGATTTGAGGTTTCATCATATATTGGTGGAGAAGGCCATAACCTTCAGGAACACTCGGTTGTTCTTATTAGAGGTGGTCGTGTTAAAGATTTACCTGGTGTGCGTTATCACACTGTACGGGGTAGCTTGGATACATCAGGTGTTAATGATCGTAAACAAGGTCGTTCGAAATACGGTACTAAAAAACCAAAAGATAAAAAATAACTGATTGTAGGAAATTGAAATGCCTAGAAGAAGAGAAGTCCCTAAAAGAGAAATTTTGCCAGATCCTAAACATCATAGTGAATTGCTAGCAAAATTTATTAACGTGTTAATGGTCAGTGGTAAAAAATCTACTGCTGAAAAAATAATATATGGTGCTTTATCAGTTTTAGAAGAGCGCGTAAAGAAGCTTAAGAAAGCAGATGAAGAAGGTGAATCAGGTTCTACAAGTGGTTCATCAACTGTTCTTCGCTACTTTGAAAATGCTTTAGATAATGTTCGCCCAAGCGTAGAAGTCCGTTCTCGTCGAGTTGGTGGTGCTACCTATCAAGTTCCCGTTGAAGTAAGAACAGATCGCAGCATTGCTTTGGGTATGCGCTGGATTGTTCAGGCTGCACGTACTCGTGGTGAAAAAGGTATGATGTTACGCTTGGCTGGTGAACTGATGGATGCCTACGAAAGTAAAGGTTCCGCAGTGAAAAAGCGTGAAGATACACATAAAATGGCAAAAGCCAACCAGGCGTTTGCACATTTTAGATGGAACTAAGAGAGAGAGGGTAATCCGTGTCTACTCCATTAAAGCTATATAGAAATATAGGGATTGCAGCGCACGTTGATGCTGGAAAAACTACCACAACAGAGCGTGTACTGTATTATACTGGTATGTCTCATAAAATTGGTGAAGTTCATGACGGTGCTGCAACAATGGACTGGATGGTTCAGGAGCAGGAGCGCGGGATTACCATTACCTCAGCTGCAACAACTTGTTACTGGCCTGGTATGGACAAGCAATTCGAACCTCATCGTATCAATATTATTGATACCCCAGGACACGTAGACTTCATGATTGAAGTTGAGCGCTCATTACGTGTACTCGACGGTGCTGTTGTTGTGTTCGACTCAGTATCTGGTGTGGAACCACAATCAGAAACTGTTTGGCGTCAAGCAAATAAGTATGGCGTACCACGCATTGTATTTGTTAATAAGATGGATAGAATGGGTGCAAACTTCCTTCGTGTAGTGAGCCAAATTAAGCAAAGATTGGGTTCAAATCCTGTCGTTGTCCAATTACCTATTGGTTCAGAAGAAGAGTTTAAAGGTGTTGTTGATCTTATTAAAATGAAGGCAATTCATTGGGATGAAGAAAATAAGGGCATGACGTTCCAATATAAAGACGTGCCTGAAGATCTCAAAGAACATTGTGAAGAATATCGTGCTCTACTTGTTGAGGCTGCTGCAGAAGCAACTGAAGAGCTTATGGAAAAATATCTTGAAGGTGTGGAACTTACTGAAGAAGAGATCAAGAAAGCACTGCGACAATTAACAATAAGTAACCAAATTGTACCGGTCTTTTGTGGTTCAGCCTTTAAAAATAAAGGTGTTCAGGCAGTTTTAGATGGCGTAATTGAGTATCTGCCTTCTCCCTCGGATATTCCTGACGTTCAAGGTGTAAATGAAGATGGTGAACCAGCCACTCGTAAGACAAGCTATGATGCACCATTTTCCGCCTTAGCATTTAAAATTGCTACTGACCCATTTGTTGGAACTTTAACCTACTTTAGAGCATACTCAGGTGTTTTAAAAAGCGGTGATACAGTTTACAACTCAGTGAAAGCAAAAAGAGAACGTATAGGTCGTTTGTTGCAGATGCACGCCAACTCACGCGAAGAAATTAAAGAAGTAAAGGCAGGAGATATTGCTGCCGCTGTTGGACTAAAAACAGTAACGACAGGGGATACGTTATGCGATACGGATAGCGTTGTTATACTAGAAAGAATGGACTTTCCAGATCCTGTAATCGCAGTTGCTGTTGAACCTAGAACCAAAGCAGACCAAGAAAAAATGGGTATTGCTCTAGGTAAATTAGCACAAGAAGATCCATCATTCCGAGTTCATACAGATGAGGAATCAGGCCAGACGATTATTGAAGGTATGGGTGAGCTTCATCTGGAAATTATTGTTGACCGCATGAAACGTGAGTTTAATGTGGAAGCCAATGTAGGTAAGCCTCAAGTTGCTTATCGTGAAACACTGAAACAAACAGTGGAACAAGAAGGTAAATTTGTTAGACAATCTGGTGGACGCGGTCAATTTGGACATGTGTGGCTGAAAATTGAACCACAAGAACCTGGAAAAGGTTATGAATTTATCAACGAAATAGTTGGTGGCGTTATTCCGAAAGAATACATTCCAGCTGTTGATAAAGGGGTTCAAGAGCAAATGCAAAATGGTGTTATTGCTGGATATCCTGTAGTGGACGTTAAAGTAACCTTATTTGATGGTTCATTCCATGAGGTAGACTCTAGTGAAATGGCATTCAAAATTGCTGGCTCAATGGGTTTCAAACAAGGCGCATTAAAAGCCAAACCAGTTTTACTTGAACCAATCATGAGTGTTGAAGTAGTTACTCCTGAAGACTATATGGGCGATGTTATGGGTGACCTTAATAGACGCCGTGGCCTTGTACAGGGGATGGAAGATTCACCAGCAGGAAAAATTGTTAGGGCTGAAGTACCACTTGCAGAGATGTTTGGTTATTCGACCGATTTACGTTCTGCTACTCAAGGAAGAGCAACATATACTATGGAATTTTCTAAGTATGCTGAGGCTCCAAATAACATTGCTGAAGCAATTATTAAGAAACAATAAAAAGTTAAAACGAGGTTATTGAAATGGCGAAGGAAAAATTTGAACGTAAGAAGCCACACGTAAACGTGGGCACGATTGGTCACGTAGACCATGGTAAGACTACATTAACAGCAGCGATTACCACGATTATGGCAAAGAAGTTTGGTGGTACAGCAAAAGCATATGACCAGATTGATGCTGCTCCAGAAGAGCGGGAGCGTGGTATTACTATTTCTACAGCACACGTAGAATACGAATCAGCGAACAGACACTATGCACACGTAGATTGCCCAGGACATGCTGACTATGTTAAGAACATGATTACAGGTGCGGCACAAATGGACGGAGCGATACTCGTAGTATCTGCTGCTGATGGTCCAATGCCACAAACCCGTGAACACATATTATTATCACGCCAAGTAGGTGTTCCATATATTGTGGTGTTCATGAACAAAGCAGATATGGTAGACGATCCTGAGTTATTAGAATTAGTTGAGATGGAAGTTCGTGACTTGTTAAGCAGCTACGATTTTCCTGGGGATGATATTCCAATTGTTGTTGGTTCAGCGTTGAAAGCGTTGGAAGGTGATGACAGTGAGATTGGTGTTAAGGCGATTGAGAAATTGGTTGAGACTATGGACTCATACATTCCTGAGCCGGTACGCAACATTGATAAAGCATTTTTATTACCAATCGAAGACGTATTCTCTATTTCTGGACGTGGAACAGTAGTAACTGGACGTGTAGAAAGCGGGATTGTAAAAGTGGGTGAAGAAATTGAGATTGTTGGAATTCGCGACACTCAAAAAACCACTTGTACAGGTGTTGAGATGTTCCGTAAGTTGTTGGATGAGGGTCGAGCTGGTGATAACGTAGGTGTGTTATTACGTGGAACCAAGCGTGACGAAGTTGAGCGTGGCCAGGTATTAGCCAAGCCAGGCACAATTAAGCCTCATACCAAATTTGAAGCAGAAGTATACGTGTTATCAAAAGAAGAAGGTGGGCGACATACACCATTTTTCAATGGATACAGACCACAATTTTATTTCAGAACGACAGACGTAACTGGAACATGTGATCTTCCATCTGGAGTTGAAATGGTAATGCCTGGTGATAACGTACAATTGACCATTAATCTTCATGCACCTATTGCGATGGACGAAGGTTTACGTTTCGCAATTCGGGAAGGTGGCCGTACTGTAGGCGCCGGTGTTGTCGCTAAAATTATTGAGTAATTAGAATGAGTAACAATCAAAACATTAAAATAAGATTAAAATCCTTTGATCATCGGTTGATTGATTTGTCAACTCGAGAAATTGTAGAGACAGCAAAACGTACTGGCGCACAAGTTCGTGGGCCAATACCCTTACCTGTCCGTAAGGAGAAATTTACTGTATTGACTTCACCGCATGTTAATAAAGATGCTCGTGATCAATATGAATTACGTACTCATAAACGCCTGGTCGTTATCGTTCATCCAACTGAAAAAACAGTAGATGCGTTGATGAAATTAGATCTGGCTGCTGGGGTTGATGTTCAGATAAGCCTTGATGACTAATATTAGGGTGAAGGATATTAAAGAGGTGTTAGAATGATGATCGGTTTATTAGGCCGTAAAATCGGTATGACGCGGGTCTTCATGGCAGATGGAGTTTCTGTTCCAGTTTCTGTTGTTGAAGTTCACCCTAATAGAGTTTCACAGGTTAAAACTAAAGAAACTGATGGTTACTCTGCTGTGCAATTAACAGGCGGAACCAAAAAAGCAAGTAAAGTCAACAAAGCTTTAACAGGTCACTTCGCAAAAGCTGAAATTGAAGCTGGTGACACGTTAGTCGAGTTCTTAGTTGATTCTGAAGATGCATTCAAAGCTGGCCAAGTAATTACAGTTTCTGATGTATTTACTGCTGGCCAGTTTGTTGATGTTGCAGGAATCACAAAAGGTAAAGGTTTTGCTGGTACAGTAAAAAGATATAATTTTAGAACACAAGATGCTACTCATGGTAACTCCAGATCGCATCGTGTACCTGGTTCTATTGGTCAAAACCAAACTCCAGGACGCGTGTTCAAAGGTAAAAAAATGGCTGGTCACATGGGTAATGTTCGTTGTACTGTTCAAAGCCTTGAGCTCGTGCGCGTAGATGCTGAAAGAAACTTACTTCTCATCAAAGGTGCTATACCTGGTGCTCCTGGCTCACGTGTTGAGATTAAGCCTGCAGTTAAAAAGCAAGTACGAGGTGAGTGATGGAAATTACTACTATAGATACAAATTCAAAGTTAATACTAAATCAAGAAGTATTTGCTTATGGCTATAACGAAGGTTTGATTCATCAAGCTGTAGTAACTTACATGAACAATGCACGTAGCGGTAACAGTGCTCAAAAAACCCGATCTGAAGTACGTGGTGGCGGCAAAAAGCCATGGAATCAAAAAGGTACAGGTCGTGCTCGTGCTGGTACAATTAGAAGCCCTTTATGGAGAAGCGGCGGGGTAACTTTTGCCTCTAAAAAGAGAGATTATTCACAAAAAATTAATAAAAAAATGTACAAACGTGCATTACGTAGTATAATCTCCGAACTTTGTCGCACTGGTAACCTGATAGTCGTAAGTGATTTCCAATGCGAAAGCAAAAAAACTAAAGATTTTGTAAGTAAAATGAACCAACTTAATATTAATAATGCTCTTATTGTAATGAGTGAAGTTGGTGAAAATGAATATTTTGGTTCAAGAAACTTAATTGATTATGATATCTGCGACGTTACAACTATAGATCCTGTTTCTTTACTCAGATTTGAAAAAGTTGTTGTTACAGAAGCTGCAATTAAAAAAATTGAGGAACAGTTACAATGAACGCTGAAAGATTGTTGATGGTTTTACGTGAACCACATACTTCTGAAAAGGCTACTGTCCTAGCTGATAAGCTGAAACAGTTCACTTTCAAAGTATTGAAAACTGCAACTAAAAATGAAATTAAAATGGCGGTAGAGAATATATTTAACGTTAAAGTTAAAAATGTATCTGTTATCAATGTGAAGGGAAAAACAAAGCGTTTCAAACAAACAAGCGGAAAGCGTAGTGATTGGAAAAAGGCATTTGTAACTCTTCATGCTGATCAAGATATTGACTTTACAGCTACCGAATAAGGCAGATTAAGATGGCACTATTAAAATCTAAACCTACATCGCCAGGTAAGCGTGGCGAATTACGCGTGGTTCATCACCATATTCATAAAGGGAAACCACATGCGTCTTTAGTTGAAAAACTTAAAAAAACTGGCGGACGTAATAACCAAGGTAGAATTACTGTAAGACATATCGGTGGTGGTCAGCGTAATCAATATCGCATCATTGATTTCAAACGTAATAAAGATGGAATTGAAGCTCGCGTTGAACGTATTGAATACGATCCAAATCGTACTGCATTGATTGCACTAATTGTTTATAAAGATGGTGAAAGAAGGTATATTATTGCACCAGCTAATTTGAATGTTGGTGATACAGTTATTAGCGGCGCTGATTCACCTATCAATGTCGGTAACTGCCTTCCGTTAAAAAATATTCCTGTTGGTACTACAATTCATTGCGTTGAAATGAAGCCAGGAAAGGGTGCCCAGGTATTAAGAAGTGCTGGAGCAAGCGGACAAATTGTTGCTAAAGAAGGTATTTATGCAACATTAAGACTCCGTTCTGGTGAAATGCGTAAAATTCATGTTCTTTGTAGAGCAGTAATTGGTGAAGTCAGTAATAGCGAACATAGTTTACGTGCATTAGGAAAAGCTGGAGCAAAACGCTGGAGAGGTATTCGCCCAACAGTTCGTGGTGTTGCTATGAACCCAGTTGATCACCCACACGGTGGTGGTGAGGGCCGAACTTCTGGTGGACGTCATCCAGTATCACCATGGGGCGTACCTACTAAGGGTTACAAAACCAGAAGTAATAAGCGTACTGATAATTTTATTGTCAGAAGACGTAAGAAGAAATAATTATTGAGAGGATATCAAGTGTCTCGTTCTATAAGAAAAGGTCCTTTTGTTGACCATCATTTGATTGCCAAAGTAGAAGCAGCAATTGAATCAAAATCTAAAAAACCAATCAAAACTTGGTCAAGACGATCAACAATCGTTCCTGAAATGATTGACTTAACAATTGCTGTTCACAACGGCAAGGATCATATCCCTGTTTATATAACAGATAATATGGTCGGTCATAAATTAGGTGAGTTTGCCATGACTCGTACATTTAAAGGCCACTCTGGTGACAGAAAGGCTAAAGGCAAATAAGAGGATATGATGGAAGTTACAGCAAAGTTAAAAGGTGCTCCCTTATCCGCTCAGAAGGGCAGATTGGTAGCAGATATGATACGAAATATGAACGTATCTGGTGCGCTTGATGTCCTCAAGTTTACACCAAAAAAAGGTGCTCAATTAATGCTTAAATTGTTAGAATCAGCAATTGCTAATGCTGAAAATAATAATGGTGCAGATATTGATGATTTAAAAGTAGGTATGGTCTGCGTTGATGAGGCAATGACTTTAAAACGTATTAGTCCCAGAGCTAAAGGACGTGCAAATCGAATTTGTAAACGTACCTGCCATATCACGATAAAAGTGTCTGACGAGGAATAGCAATGGGACAAAAAGTTAACCCTATAGGTATACGCCTAGGTATTATTAAAGACTGGAACTCTAAATGGTTCGCAGGTAAGAAATATGCTGAATTTTTAATTCAAGATATTAAACTACGTACCGAGCTGAAAAAGAAACTTATGGCAGCCGCAGTAAGTAAGATTCTTATTGAACGTCCTGCCAATAATGCCGTTGTAACAATACAAACTGCACGACCTGGTGTGATCATTGGTAAAAAGGGTGGTGGTATTGAAACTCTGCGCAATGAAATTTCTAATAAATTAGGTGTACCTGTTCATCTTAATATTGAAGAAATTAAAAAGCCTGAACTTGATTCAACACTTGTTGCTGAAGGAATTGCTCAGCAGTTGGAGCAGCGTGTTATGTTTCGACGTGCTATGAAACGAGCAGTAACATCCGCTCTTAAAGCAGGCGCTAAAGGAATTAAAATTTGTGTTAGTGGTAGACTAGGTGGTGCTGAAATTGCTCGTAGTGAATGGTATAGAGAAGGTCGTGTGCCTTTACATACTTTCAGAGCTGATATTGACTATGGTACAGCAGAGTCTAAAACTACCTACGGTATTATTGGTGTAAAAGTCTGGATCTTCAAGGGTGAAATTCTCCCTCAAAAGAAAAGATCTTCCGACGTTGCCCAGTGAGTGAGGATTAAGAATCATGTTACAACCTAAACGTACAAAATACCGAAAACAGATGAAAGGCCGTAACAGAGGCTTAGCCTTACGCGGTAGCAACATCAGCTTTGGTGAATTTGGTTTGAAAGCTCTTGAACGCGGTCGTTTAACTGCAAGACAAATTGAAGCAGCGCGAAGAGCAATGACACGTCATATTAAGCGTGGTGGTAAAATTTGGATTAGAGTATTCCCAGATAAACCTATTACACAAAAACCTTTAGAGGTAAGACAAGGTAAAGGTAAAGGTAGCGTTGAATATTGGGTTGCTCAAATACAACCAGGTAAGGTTTTATTTGAAATGGAAGGTGTATCCAGAGAGCTTGCGATGGAAGCTTTTGATCTGGCCAAGGCAAAACTTCCTTTCAAAGTAATATTTGAAGAAAGGAAGGTGATGTAATGAAAAAAATTGATGAATTACGCGGTCTATCGGTTGAAGAACTGCAAAATGAATTGCTTTCATTGCGTAAAGAACAATTAAATTTGCGAATGAAGAAAGCAAGTGGCTCACTAGATAAAACACATCTCATCACCATGGTGCGTAAGTCAGTGGCAAGAGTAAAAACAATGTTGACTGAAAAGGCAGGTAAGTGACATGTCTAATAGTGAATCAAATGCCAGAACAATGGTTGGAAAAGTAGTTAGTGACAAAATGGATAAAACCATAGTTGTGATGATTGAACGTTCTGTTAAGCATCCAAAGTATGGAAAAATTATGAAACGTAGATCTAAATTACATGCTCATGATGAAAATCAAGTATGTAAAATTGGTAACATAGTAAAAATCCGTGAGTCAAGACCACTCTCTAAAACAAAAAGCTGGGTATTAGTCGAAGTAATTTCTTAATCAACCCTGTTGATTTACTTTTAAAACCCTAAAAGGCCTGATATAATCAGCAACCTTTTTCTGGTCGAAATCAGAGCTGGAGAAAAAAATGATCCAAATGCAGACAGTGCTCGAAGTGGCTGATAATAGCGGAGCACGTAAGGTTATGTGTATTAAAGTGCTTGGTGGTTCTCACCGTAGGTATGCACGTGTAGGTGATGTAATCAAAGTAAGTATTAAAGATGCAATACCCAGAAGTAAAGTAAAGAAGGGTGCTGTGATGAAAGCGGTAGTTGTTCGTACAGCACAGGGCGTTCGTAGAGACGATGGTTCTTTGATTCGTTTTGATGGTAACGCTGCAGTACTGTTAAATAACCAAAACGAGCCAATTGGTACTCGTATATTTGGCCCTGTTACTCGCGAGCTACGAGAGAGATTTATGAAAATAATATCTCTGGCTGCAGAAGTTTTGTGAGAAGGATTTAGATATGAAACGTATTCAAAAAGGCGATGATGTAATTATAATCGCCGGAAAAAGTAAAGGTCATAGAGGTAAGGTCTTACGTGTGACTGAAAATGGTGTGGTTGTTGAAGGTGGAAACTTAATCAAAAAACATGTTAAGCCTAATCCGCAAAAGCCAGAAAACAAGGGAGGTATTATTACCCTTGAAGCGCCAGTACACATTTCTAACGTTGCTCATTATAATTCCAACACAAAGAAAGCAGATAAAGTAGGATTCAAATTTATTGAGAGTAACGGGATAAGTAAGAAAGTTAGATATTTTAAATCTGACAATGAAATAATTGACCGTGTTTAATTAGGTGATTGAAATGGCAAGACTTAATGAATTTTATAAAAAAGAAATCATCCCTATGATGATGAAACGGTTCAAGTATTCCAGCGTTATGGAAGTTCCAAAGCTGCTTAAAATCACCTTAAACATGGGTGTTGGCGAAGCTGTTGGTGATAAAAAGGTGATGAATCATGCAGTTGAGGACATGACTTTGATTGCTGGACAAAAGCCTGTTGTTACTAAAGCAAGAAAATCTATTGCTGGTTTTAAAATTAGGGAAGGTTGGCCAATTGGCTGTAAAGTAACACTAAGACGTCAACGGATGTATGAGTTTTTAGACAGACTGATTTCCGTAACTTTACCGCGTGTAAGAGATTTTCGTGGTTTAAATCCTAAGTCTTTTGATGGAACTGGTAATTACAGTATGGGAATACATGAACAAATCGTATTTCCAGAAATTGATTACGATAAAACAGATGGCATTCGTGGTTTAGATATTTGTATCACTACAACTGCTAAAACAAATGAAGAAGCTAAAGCTTTATTAGAAGCTTTTAACCTTCCATTGAAAGATAGAGATAAAAAATAAGGGTGAAATTGTGGCTAAAAGATCAATGCTTATGAGAGAGTTAAAGCGTAGCAAACTAGTAAATAAGTACAGTAAACGCAGAAACGAATTGAAAAAATTGATTAAATCATCTGATGATTTTCAGGTAATTATGGATAGTCAGTTAAAGTTAGCTAAATTGCCTGTTAATTCAAATCCTGTTCGTTTTAAAACACGATGTCAGCAATGTGGTCGTCCACATGGAGTTTATCGTAAGTTTGCTCTTTGTAGAATTTGCTTAAGACAACAACTAATGGTTGGTAATATACCTGGCGGAAGAAAATCCAGCTGGTAATTTTTTAATTGGAGAACGATTGTGAGTATGCATGATCCAGTTGCTGATATGCTGACCCGAATTAGAAATGGTCAACAAGCAAAGCATCAGCAAATAACGTTAACTTCTTCTAAATTGAAGGAAGAAATTGCTCGTGTTTTAAAGGAAGAAGGATATATTGAAAACTTCTTTGTAGAATCACTAGATAATAATCTTAAATTAATGACGATTAAGCTGAAATATTATCATGGCCGACCCGTTATTGAATTGATTAAGAGAATTAGCAGGCCTGGATTGCGAGTCTATAAATCTTATAAAGATTTGACATCAGTTCCTGGCTTTGGTGTTGCTATTTTGTCTACATCACAAGGTATAATGACCCATATATCTGCAAAGATGAAAGGCGTTGGTGGCGAAGTCATTTGTGAAGTGGCTTAATACTTGCGAGGAATAATATGTCTAGAGTAGCAAAAGCCCCAGTAGTTCAACCAGCAAACGTTGAAATAACAATAGGTGATGGTGAAGTTACTGTTAAAGGGCCTAAAGGTACACTAACCCAAAAAATTAATAGGTTAGTTAAAGTAACGAAAAATAAAGATTCTAATCATGTTGAGTTTGCTCCTGCTGCAAATGATCCTAGAGCTTGGGCTCAGGCTGGAACAGCTCGTGCATTAGTAAATAATATGGTTAAGGGTGTAACTGAAGGTTTTGTTGTCACCTTGGAACTCGTTGGTGTAGGTTATAGAGCACAGTCTAAAGATAAATCAATTACATTATCATTAGGCTTTTCTCATCCTATTGAGTACCACTTACCTAAAGGTGTGTTAGTTGAAACCCCAAGCAATACTGTTATATTGCTGAAAGGAGTTGATAAACAAATTTTGGGTCAAGTAGCTTCTGAAATAAGAGCATTTAGACCACCAGAGCCCTATAAAGGTAAAGGTGTTAAACTTGCTGGCGAGTATATTGCTCGTAAAGAAGCGAAAAAGAAATAAGGTTTAAGTCATGAATAAACACAACTCACGTGCTCGACGTGGATTAAAAGCAAAGGCACTGATTCGTAAATCAGGCAGAGCAAGACTAGTCGTTTATAGAAGTGGTTTGCACATTTACTCACAAATCATCGAAGCAGATAATCTTGGTGATAAAGTATTAGTGTCATGTTCAACTAACGATAAAGAATTGCGTACAAACCTAACCGGTAAATGTAAAGTAGAACAAGCTACCTTAGTTGGCAAGTTGCTTGGTGAGCGTGCAAGCGAGCGTGGCATTACTCAAGTTGCATTTGATCGTGCTGGTTATAAATATCATGGCCGAGTGAAAGCCCTTGCAGAAGGTGCGCGCGAAGCTGGATTAGATTTTTAAGGAACGATTATGGCATTCGATGAATCATCACCTAAATCAGATGGCTACCAAGAAAAGCTAGTATCGGTTAATCGTACGGCTAAAGTTGTTAAGGGCGGCCGTGTTTTCGGCTTTGCAGTTCTTGTTGTTGTTGGTGACGGCAAGGGCAAAGTTGGATTTGGTAGAGGTAAAGCAAGAGAGGTTCCAATTGCTATTCAAAAAGCAATGGAGCAAGCTAAGAAAAATATGGTTTATATTCCACTTTCTGGATCAACTATATTTCACGAAATTACTTGGAACTACGGTGCTTCTAGGGTATTTATGAAGCCTGCAAGTGAAGGTACTGGGATTATTGCTGGTGGCGCGATGAGAGCCGTCTTAGAAGTTTTAGGCGTGCAAAATATATTAGCTAAAAGTATTGGTTCAACCAATCCAAGCAATATTGTAAGAGCTACTATCGGTGCTTTAACTAATATCGGTACCCCAGATTATGTTGCGGCCAAGCGTGGTAAAACTGTTGAAGAAGTTATGGCGGGCTAATTATGGAAAAGAAAATTAAAATAACTTTGGTTAAAAGCATAATAGGCAGAAAGCCAAAGCACGTTTCTATCGTAAAGCAATTAGGTCTAGGTAAAACTAATTCGAGCGTATCACATAATGATACCCCAGCAATTCGTGGCCTTATTAATAAAGTTGATTATCTATTGCTGGTTGAGGAGAGTGTATAATGAATTTAAATTCACTATCACCAGATCCTGGTTCAAAACGACCCAAAAGACGGTTAGGGCGTGGTATAGGATCCGGGCTAGGTAAAACAAGTGGTAAAGGTCATAAAGGGCAAAAAGCTCGTGCTGGTGGCTTTCACAAAATTAATTTTGAAGGCGGTCAAATGCCTATTCAAAGACGTCTACCAAAAATGGGATTTAAGTCTCGCGTTGGTAAAACTGTAGATCAGATATGCCTCAGTGAGCTTGCAAAGTTGTCTGCTGACGTAATTGATCTCAATACATTGCGTGAAGCAGGTTTAATCAGCAGTTCTATTAAGGATGTAAAAGTTATTTTATCTGGTGAATTAACTACTGCCATCAAACTTAAAGGTTTAAGGGTCACTAAAGGAGCTCGTTTAGCCATTGAAGGTTTAGGCGGCAGCATAGAAGAGTGACTATGAAAAACCAAAAACATAATGCAAGCCAATCACGTGGTGGATTGGCTGAACTGAAATCAAGATTATTGTTTGTTGTCCTTGGAATTTTAGTTTATCGTTTGGGAGCTCATATACCAGTTCCTGGCTTGGATCCCGCACGCTTAGCTAATTTTTTTAATGAACAGCAGAATACAATTTTTGGCTTATTCAATATGTTTTCTGGTGGTGCTTTATCGCGTGTGACGGTTTTTGCAATTGGTATTATGCCTTATATTTCTGCATCTATTATTCTCCAACTTTTTACTGTTGTCTCTCCTAAGCTTGAACAACTGAAAAAAGAAGGTGAATCTGGGCGTAGAAAAATAAACCAATACACTCGATATCTAACTTTAGTGCTTTCGGTGTTTCAGTCTTTAGGAATGGCACGTTGGTTAGCTGGACAACAAATTGCACTACAAGCCGACTTTTCATTCTACTTTACTGCGGTAGTTACCTTGGTTACGGGTACTATGTTTTTAATGTGGTTAGGTGAACAAATTACTGAAAAAGGCGTTGGTAACGGAATATCTTTAATTATCTTTTCAGGAATTGTATCAAGTATGCCTTCTGCTATTGCGTCGGTTCTTCAACAGGTTAAAGAAGGACAGATGCAGGCATTAACCCTAATTATTATTGCCGCTGTTGTAGTGGTTGTAACTGGATTTGTAGTGTTTATGGAGCGTGCACAGCGACGTATAAGAGTGAATTATGCGCAAAGGACGCAAGGTAGAAAGGTATATGCTGCACAAACGAGTCATTTACCTTTAAAGATCAATATGTCTGGGGTAATACCTCCAATTTTTGCATCCAGCATCATATTATTGCCTGCAACTTTGGCTCAATTCTTCTCACATACTAAGGGTTTGGGATGGTTAGCTGATGTTGGAATGGCTCTATCTCCCGGACAACCTTTGTATTTAATCGTTTATGCTGTATCTATTATATTTTTTGCGTTCTTTTATGCAGCTTTGGTCTTTAACCCCAAAGATACTGCTGATAATTTAAAAAAATCTGGTGCATATATCCCTGGAATTAGACCGGGTGAGCAAACAACTAAATATATTGATGGTGTTATGACTCGCTTGACATTAGTGGGCGCAATCTATTTGGTTCTGGTATGTCTTTTGCCTCAGATTTTGATGTATACATGGCATGTCCCTTTTTATTTCGGAGGAACGTCATTGCTGATTATTGTAGTTGTTATTATGGATTTTGTAGCTCAGGTACAAGCTCATTTAATGACTCAGCAATATGATTCTTTAATGAAAAAGGCTAATTTTAAAGGTACCAAATTACCTGGTCTTTTATGATCTTTATCGGAGTTAGGAATGAAAGTAAGAGCATCTGTAAAGCGAATTTGTCGCAATTGCAAGATTATTAAACGAAGTGGCACTATACGGGTTATTTGTAAAGATGCCAGACATAAGCAAAAGCAGGGTTAATATCTGCTTGATTTAATTTTATAAAAATAGTATTCTTCTGTCCCTTTCGACAGAACAAATAACGTTCGGAGAAGTTAATGGCTCGTATTGCGGGAGTAAATATACCTGATCACAAACATGTTGTGATTGCTTTAACAGCAATATATGGTATTGGTAAACCTACATCCTTGAAATTATGTTCCTCAGTTGGTATTGAACCTTCAAAGAAGGTATCAGAACTAACCGATGCTCAACTTGAGTCTTTGAGAACAGAAATTGCAAAAATAACTGTGGAAGGTGATTTGCGTCGTGTTGTGACAATGAACATTAAGCGCCTTATGGATCTGGGATGTTATCGTGGACTAAGACACAGAAGAGGATTGCCACTGCGAGGACAACGTACGAAAACTAATGCTCGTACACGAAAAGGTCGCAGAAAAGGCACTACCGTTTGATATTTCATGTAGGAAAGTAAGATGGCAATAACAAAGTCGAAACAACAAAAAGTACGCAAAAAGGCAAAACGTGTCGTATCAGATGGTATTGTGCACGTTCATGCATCTTTTAATAATACAATAGTTACCTTTACTGACAGACAAGGTAATGCGCTATGCTGGGCAACATCTGGTGGTTCAGGATTCAGAGGTTCAAGAAAAAGTACCCCCTATGCTGCACAGGTTGCTACTGAGCGTGCTGCTGCTGTTGCGAAAGAATACGGTATGAAATCTGTGGCTGTATTTGTTCATGGTCCCGGACCCGGAAGAGAGTCCACTATTCGTGAATTAATATCACAGGATTTTAAAATTGTTGAAATTACCGATGTTACTGGTATACCTCATAATGGGTGTAAACCACCTAAAAAACGTCGTGTATAAGACTCAGGAGTAATTAATGGCTAGATATCTTGGTCCAAAATGTAAGCTATCACGTCGTGAAGGTTGTGATTTATTACTTAAAAGTGGTGTCCGTGATCACAAGTCCAAATGTAAATCTGAAAAATTACCTGGACAACATGGCGATAAAAAACCACGCCTGAATGGTTATGGAATTCAGCTTAGAGAGAAGCAAAAAATTAGAAGATTGTATGGCATTCTTGAAAAGCAATTCCGTGGCTATTACAAAATGGCTGCTCGTATGAAAGGTGCAACAGGCGAAAATCTGATGTCTTTGCTAGAAAGACGTTTGGATAATGTTGTGTACCGGATGGGTTTTGCAAGTACACGTGCTGAAGCACGACAACTTGTTACACACAAAGCCATACTTGTTAATGATAAAATAGTTAACGTTCCATCTTTCTTAGTAAAACCGGGAGATGTAGTATCTGTTCGTCAAAGAGCACGAAGCCAAGGGCGTATCCAAGCAGCTTTAGCTTTGTCTGAACAACGAGCTCCATGTGATTGGATTACTGTAGATAGTTCTTCTTGCAAAGGAACCTTCTCTACAGCGCCAACGTTAACTGACTTATCTTCAGACTACAACGTAAACTTAGTTGTAGAACTTTACTCTAAGTAAGCTCGGAGAAATAGCTGAATGTATACTGAAATCAATGAAATGTTGACACCTAATGTTCTTAAGGTCCAGGCAGAATCGCCCTATAAAGCTAGAATAGTTTTAGAGCCTTTGGAGCGTGGCTTTGGTCATACTCTCGGCAATGCTTTGAGACGTATTTTGTTATCATCAATGCCTGGAAGTGCAATTACTGAAGCTTCAATTGACGGTGTTCTACATGAATACAGTACAATTGAAGGCGTACAGGAAGATGTTGTTGATATACTTCTGAACCTGAAGTTGGTTGCGATTAAAATGACAGTTGGTGAAGAAGCCACTGTGACATTGAACAAGCAAGGTCCTTGTCAAGTTACTGCTGGAGACATTCAACTGACTCATGGATTAGAATTAATCAATCCAGAGCTGGTCATTGCTAATTTGAATGAAAAAGGCAAATTGAATATGACTTTAAAAGTTGAGCGAGGAATTGGTTTCCACAGCACTGATTCATTCATTAGACATTTCGATGATGAAGTAGAAAGAAAAACTGTCGGGAAACTTAAAATTGATAATAGTTTCTCGCCAGTAAAGAAAGTGGCTTACTATGTTGATAGTGCTCGTGTAGAAAACCGTACTGACCTCGATAAATTAACTATTGAGTTAGAAACTAATGGAACTATAGATGCTGAAGAATCAATACGGATCTCTGCTAGTATTCTTCAAAGACAGCTTCATGCGTTTGTCGACATGAAATTTGAAGAATCTCGGTCTGATAATAAAGAACGCAATGATTTTGATCCTATTCTATTACGCTCTGTTGATGATTTAGAGTTAACTGTTCGATCTGCAAATTGCTTGAAAGCAGAAAATATTCATTATATCGGCGATTTAGTACAAAGAACTGAAAATGAGCTCTTAAAAACACCTAATCTTGGTAAGAAATCTTTAACTGAGATTAAGGATGTTTTAGCTTCACGTTCATTATCGCTCGGTATGAAACTTGAGAATTGGCCGCCAGCAAATCTTGGCGAATAAAGTTTAGGAGTTTTGGTTATGCGTCACCGTAATTCAGGCAGAAGTTTTGGCCGTACAAGTAGCCACAGAAAGGCTATGTTTGCAAACATGTGTTGTTCTTTAATTGAGCATGAGTTGATTAAAACAACTTTGCCCAAAGCTAAAGATCTGCGTCGTTACATTGAACCTTTAATAACTGTGTCAAAGGTTGATTCCGTTGCTACACGTCGTCATGCGTTTGATATTCTAAGATCTAAATCTGCGGTTGGTAAATTGTTTAAAGATTTAGGTCCACGTTTTGTAGAGCGTCCCGGTGGCTATATACGTATTATCAAGTGTGGTTTTAGAGACGGTGATAACGCTCCTATGGCCATTGTTGAATTACTTGATCGACCTGTTGCCAGTGATGATTCTGAAGAATAATGTTAACTGTTATTAATTTAAAAGCCCGCATTTGCGGGTTTTTTTTTGATAAAAATTAGTATGGCGATCGAGTATAACTAAACTCAGGGCTTTACTTTGACGGAATGTCTGGATTTCACTGGGTGCTTCATCCAGGCAATATAGATAAATTTATTTATTGTTACCAAATTAAATCCAGGGTTGTTTATCCACAAGTAAATCACTTTCAATACCGCCTGTTTGCTCTGTTGATTTTGGTTCTAACAAGAGGACATGTACTTCCTCATCTGCTACAGGTTTATGCTCTATGCCTTTAGGGACTATATACAACTCACCTTCTTTTAAGGTAACTGTTTTATCTCTAAATTCAATTTTGAGTGTTCCTTTCACCACCATAAAAAGTTCATCTTCGTTTGCATGACTATGCCACATAAACTCTCCTTTGAATTTTGCAAGCTTGACATATTGACCATTTAGTTCTCCAACAATACGTGGGGCCCAATACTCATTAAAGAGTTTAAATTTTTCAACTAAATTAACTTTTTCCATAGTTACCTCAATTCTAAATCATTAATCAAAAAAACATACTTTGATACATCTTTATTAGTTTGAAAAGTGGATTTCACTATGTTTCACTTAGATGTTTAGTATGACAGGTTAGAGAATTTCTACTTCTTAACAGGTAATATGTCAATTGTATTTTGGTTTTGCAATCACAATAGAACTCTTAGCAACTTCTGCAACGAGAGAAATGCGGGGAAGCAGGAACCAAAACCGGAGTGTCACGAAGACATATGAGGATTCAGACACGGTATTTACGAAGGAACTTTCTTCTACAGTAGTGTTTCAAACGACGTAAGAGGTAAGGATTTAGAAGGTCGCGGTTTATGAGATTTAATAAGGTAACTTGATACAGCCAATATTGGAATCGTAATCTTGTTATGTAAAATAGTTAATAACTGAACATGGAGATAACGGATGCTTTCCTATATTTATTTAATAAATGAGGACCAAAATTTAGTTTATGTATTTATAAGGGCTGTATTGTTACTAGTGATTGGAACACTTTTAATTCGATTTGGCAATCGACGATTTAGATTAAACAACTCATTTGATCTGCTAATTATTGTTATTTCTGGTGGATTAATTAGCAGAGGAATAAATGGACCGGCTACTTTGATTTCTACAATTATTGGTCTAATTGCTTTAGTCGCGACGCATAAAATATTAGCTATATGTACTAGAAAATCTCTAACTTTTGAGCGCATATTTAAGGGAAAACGTTATCTCCTTGTAAAAAATGGTATTCTGCAGAAGAAAGTATTGCAAAGCTTAAATATTACTCAAAAAGATATAGAGGAACAAATGCGTCAACAAATACATACTTCTTCTTTAGATAAAGTGCTTTTTGCATATCTGGAAAGAACAGGTCATATATCCTTTATAAAAAAAGATTGAGGTTGTTAGCCAATAATAGCATTCCTGACTTCAGCTTCGCATGCACACATGCTCCAGTTATTTAAAAGGAGATAAACTCGAGAGATATAATGCCCTTATCGATAAGGGCAGCAATGGACAATATGACAGCTTAGATCCAGATGGAATTAAAATGGAACATCATCATCCAATTGGTCAAAAGCATCTTGCGGTACTTGTGTGGGTTGTTGTTTTCCAGCATTTTGGTTACTTGGTGTAAATTGGGCTTGTGGGATCTCATCGAAGCTGGATGATGCAGCCCCTTTACTATCTAGCATTTGAATGTCATTAGCTACAATCTCAGTAGTGTATCTATCCTGACCTTGTTGATCCTGCCACTTTCTGGTTCTTAAACTACCTTCGATATAGAGCTTGGATCCTTTGCGTACATATTCACCAGCTATTTCACCTAAACGGTTAAAACATACAACGCGATGCCATTCAGTCCGTTCTTGCTTTTCACTTGTTACTTTATCTTTCCACGTTTCACTCGTAGCAATAGACAATGTAGTGACCGCATTTCCATTAGGTAAATAACGGACATCAGGGTCAACACCCACATTGCCAATTAGGATGACTTTATTTATACCACGTGCCATTTTCGATCTCCTGTATGCGAAAGTTAGGGAAAGAGTATATCCTAATTTATATATCCCTTGCACTGATGAGTGAATTTTGCTGAAGAGAAAAAAACAACAAGCATATCTGGCTTGACATACTTGTTGTTGATTAGAATGATTAACGCGAGATTTTTTTAAGCCATTCTTTGGCTTCTTTACTCACCTGCTCATCTTGAAGTAGCACCTCATAAATAGTAATTTTATCTTCGCTTACATTTCCATACATTTCCTCCAATATCTGATTCCACGAGGCTGATAATTCAGTAGATGGGAGCTCATTTACTTTTGCAAGCACTTCATAGAGACGTTGATACCAATATGCATCAATCGCTTGATCGATCCAGTGAACAATTTCGAAAGTCAATCCATAATCTTCCAGCCCTTTTCCTTCTTTAAAGCCTTTCTCCCATTTTGTAGTGCGAAGATGCGCATTTTCTTTTCCATACAGGTTATTGATTAAATCCATGCACTGTTTCGCCAGGGAAATACCGATTGCAGATTTGGGATCATGATGTAAATTATCGTTAACCTCATTGACAAGATTAGACCAGCTCGATTCGAATTGTTGCTTTTCCTTTTCATTAAAGCGGAATTTTAAATTAGCTTCAAATTGTGCATATTGTTCTAATTCTTCGGGATTAAATACTTCTTTAATCCAAGAGTTCTCAAGTTGTTGTGTCATACGATATACCTCGATTAACTGTATTATTTGTTCCCATGGAATAGACTTTTCTTTGCCGCAATTCGTAGTGACTTGCTTTAAAATCTTACTCGCTTGCAGGAGTGCTTCTGCTTTTTCTTGCAGAAATTTTGCTTGCATGCCTAGGTTTTCCAACATGTTTGCATTATGAGCAAGTAATTGTTTGATTTGGGCTAATTCAAAACCAAAAAACTTTAAGGCAATAATCTGTTGCAGCTTTGATAAGTCTTGTTCAGAGTACAGACGATAACGATTGCTTAGACGTAAACTGGGTTTAAGTAAACCAATTTTGTCGTAGTGATGCAGTGTTCTTACAGAAACTTGCGTCAGTCGACTAAACTCTTTTGCATACCATTGTTTCATCGTTTTTCCTCCTTGGTGACAAGGCTAATGTATGACGTAAGGTTAGAGTCAAGCACATGTCAATCAAAAAGTGTTCTATCGGAACTTGAAACAAGTTCATACAGACGCATAATTTGTTTTTGTGTTACTCTGGGGGTTGATAATGGCGGTAAATGAGCTAATTCAAAAAATTGAATGTCAGAAATTTCTAAATTTTCTTTTGCGGTTCCCGACATAATTTCACAATGAAAAAAGCATTTATAGGTGTGGGGCCACTGCAGAGGATGCTCATGTTTGTGTTTATCCCATAATGCAAGTAATCTGAGTACTGAAACATCAAATCCAGTTTCCTCCTTTGCTTCTCTAATCACTGATTCTGATGCTGATTCATTTGTTTCTGCCCAACCTCCAGGCAAGGTCCACAATTCATCGGAGCGTTCTTTAACCAATAAAATTTTATTATCTTTTAGGATAAAAGCACGGACATCTACTTTAGGAGTAGCATATCCCTTTTCCAATGAAAAGATTTGTTTTATCTCAGCAAGTGAAGTCTCTGAGTAGATCGCCATAAATTCGGAAGCAATCTCGCGAAGTCTTAAATAACGTTCTTTATCAAACTCATTATTTGAGTAGTTCAGTCCATTTTGAGCGATTGCTTGAATTTCAGTAATATATTTTAACCAACTGAGATCATTTTTAGACATGGTTTCGTCGTCCTATAGTGCATTTTTTTTGCATTCCCTATTGACTCTCACGTTACGTGATAGTTTAAAATCAACATTCAAGAGAGAGTTGAATGAAATATTATCAAATTAAAGATATTAGCCAAATGACTTCATTAACAATTAGGTCATTACAATATTACGATGAAATTGGCTTATTAAAACCAACCAAGCGCTCAATGAGCGGCTATCGTCTTTATTCTGAAACGGATTTAATACGTTTACAACAAATTACCACGTTAAAGTTTTTGGGTTTTTCTTTATCAACGATTAAAAAAATTATGGAAAATCCACATTTTGATGTGATGGCATCCATGGGTATACAAGCACGTGAGTTAACCGAGAAAGCGGCGCGAATTAATGAAGCGGCATCATTACTCACTTATATTTCCAGCCAAGTGGGAATGAATCAACCTGTGAATTGGAAAAGTACTGCAAAAATTATAGAAATATTGGAGTTAAATACAATGAACGATCATGTATTGAAAAAATATCAATCCGAAGCGGAACAATCCGAATTAGGTAAAAAATCTGCCTATGATGAAACGTATAATCCTGATCGATTATACCCTATTCCGAGAGCAGGAAAGCGACAGGAAATTGGGGTTGATCCAGTTCAATTACCTTTTTATGGCTTTGATTGCTGGAATCACTATGAAGTGTCCTGGCTTAATGCCAAAGGCAAGCCTATGGTTGCGATTGCTGAATTGTTTTATGACTGCAGTTCGCCTAACTTAATTGAGTCGAAATCATTAAAACTTTATTTTAATTCATTCAACAATACTCGAATTCAAAGCGTTAGTGAATTAGAAAATACAATTAAAAAGGACTTACAAGAACGCGTTGGTGCAGAGGTCTGGGTCCATGTTCACCTTTTGGAAGCAACTGGTCCGTTTGCTGAACAACAGCCTTTAATAGGGGAGTCACTTGATGATCTTGATATAGAGTGCTCTATTTATCTTGTTGAGCCCTCATTTCTCTCTGTAAGCGATGAGATTGTGGAGGAAGCGTTATTTTCCAATCTGTTGAAATCAAATTGCCTGGTTACAAACCAGCCTGATTGGGGAAGCGTACAAATCACCTACAGAGGGAAAAAAATAAATCGGGAAGGTTTATTGAAGTATCTTGTTTCATATCGAAATCATAATGAGTTTCATGAGCAATGTATTGAGCGCATTTTTGTTGATATCATGAACTATTGCACGCCTGAAAAACTGACTGTATACGGCCGTTATACAAGACGAGGCGGCTTAGATATCAATCCATATCGCTCTACCGAAAAGACTTCATTTGCAGGTAAAAATTTGCGCTTGGTCCGTCAGTAGTTTCATTGTGTATTGCAGATAGATTATCTTGAGTAGCCTGGGTGAAGGACCGAAACCCGGGTTCCACTTCGCTTCCCCAGGCTATGAGGAGTATGTCGAAGTTAATCAACCAATTGATATTGTTCTTTGTTCCATGCTGGACGGCACGAAATAAACAATTGCATATTCCCTTCCCAGTAATATTTTTCTCCTGCTTCAATTAATACTGCATCACCAGCAGATAATTTATATTATGTATGATTGACAACTACTTACCTTCACCTAGGAATACATAATCTAATTCATTGCATTCTAAATTTACTAATCGTCGTGTCTCCGGATATCGGCCTGATATGTTTGCTATGGCGCAATCAATCATTGGATCATTAAGAGGATACTCCCTCACTTTACAGGATGCAGCATTACTGTGTTCTGTGGTTTGATGCTTCAAAGAAATTTTCATTTAAACATTCCATCGTTTAGTGATTTGCGTTATGAATTATTTTTTCAGCACTCCCTGCAAGATAGTGATCTCTGTTTACACGTAAATAAATTATCTTCTCATCTTCTGCGAATGCCACTTCAATCACTCCTCTAACATGTAACAATTCATTGATGAGATTTATTTTTTTTCCAGTCCAGGAACAGGGCAAAACAAGCGTTGCGATAGAAACATTTGTTTTCATTGAAAAAGAAACAAGAAGCCATAAAACACTTAAGATTGTATTGGTAATAAAAACTCCCTTACTGCCACTCCATTGATACAAAACACCCGATATTGCTCCCCCAATAAAAAGTCCTAAAAATTGACTGGTTGAATAAACTCCCATGGCAGTTCCTTTACTGTTAGGGTTTGCCTGTCTGGATACCAAAGAGGGTAAGGCGGCTTCGAGAATGTTAAAAGCAATAAAATAAATTAACATGAGAAAACACAGACTAAGCCAATTTTGAAACGTATAGGCTAATAATAATTGGGCTATTACCATTGTGAGCACGGATAAAATAAAAACACTTTTCATGCGCTTTTTCTTTTCAGCGATCACAATAAACGGGATCATAAGTATAAATGAAATGAGCATAAGGGGCAGATAAAAGTGCCATTGCTGTGACAAATGACCTTGCTCCACTTGCTTTCTTAAGATGTAGGGGATAGCAAAAAATGTTGCTGTGAGAATAAAGTGCTGACAAAAAATACCCATATTGAGGCGTTGTAACTGTAGATTAGATATAACGTGTTTCAATAGAGCGGGATTTGTTTCACTATCAATATGAAAGGGTTCCCTCACAGGTTTAGGAATCACTAAATGAAGCAATCCTATCCCTATAATCGCTAATAAAGTAGTTAGGCAAAAAATACCAGACAAACCAAAATGATGGGTTATGGCCGGGCTAATTACCATGGCCAGGCTAAATGTTGTGCCTATAGTCATGCCAATGACTGCCATTGCTTTAGTGCGTTGTTCATCCGCCGTCAAATCAGCAAGTAAAGCGATTAAAACGCTACCAATTGCACCTGTGCCTTGTAAGGTTCTGGCAAGGATCATTCCATAAATAGAATCAGTTATGGCACCCAGTAAACTACCAAAAGCAAAAAGAATTAAGCCCACAGTAATCATGGGTTTTCTTCCTATTTTATCGGAAAGCATGCCAAAGGGCATTTGCAGAAGGCCTTGCGCAAGGCCATAAATTCCTAGAGCAAGACCCACTAAAGCGGGTGAGGCGCCCTGCAAATTTTCTGCATAAATGCTAAATACAGGTATGAGTAAAAACAAACCAAGCATGCGAAATGAAAAAATAGCAGCTATAGGAAATACAGTTTTAAACCAAGAATGCTTCATTCATTAATATATATTTATCTTAATCGTGTGCCGATAGTACAAAGTTAGCTCTCTAGAAACAAGATATTTGAAAATTTAATGATCTAATCATTGCTTTATCGATGAATAAAAATGAAAATGTAGTTTTTGTAACTGTTCGTTCAAGGGTGTCGATATACGAGCGAGCACGTGGTATCTTAAAATCGCAAAAATCGCAGCCTGGGCGATATGAGGCGGACCTGGATTTATTGGGATAAATTCTACGGGTTCTGCTTTGCATTCACCCGGGCACATGCAATAGGGACTATGATTTTTAAGTTGACCCCATTTTTATCAACAGTTGCTTTTTATTCTTAAATCAGTTGAAGTTAATGAGGATTATTCCATGAGTTTGGTTTTTGCAGGTAAAGTTGGATTAATTACTGGCGGTGCACGAGGCATCGGTAAGGCGACTGCATTAAAGTTAGCTCAGGCAGGAAGTGATATTGCCATAGTTTATTACAACAGCTCTGATGAAGCCCAGGCTTTAGTTGAACAACTCCAAACCATGGGCCGTAAAGCAATTGCTTTGCAGGCTAATGTAGCAGATCATCAGTCTGTAAAAGAAATGTTTACACAATTCCATGAACATTTTAAGCGCCTGGATTTTTTAATTAGTAATGCTGCGAGTGGAGTTTTAAAACCAGCACTTAAGATGTCAACCAAACATTGGCGCTGGTGTATGGAAACCAATGCTTTGGCATTAAATCATTTAACTACAGAAGCTCGTTCATTAATGCCTAAAGGGAGCCGCATTATCGCCTTATCTAGTCTTGGTGCATCTCGGGCAATTCCAAATTATGCATTTATTGGTGCATCTAAGGCAGCTCTTGAAGCTTTAGTTCGGTCTTTGAGTCTAGAGTTGGCTGTTGATGGGATCACAGTAAATACAGTTTCTGCAGGAGTGGTTGATACTGATGCATTAAAGCATTTTCCTAATAGAGAGCAATTACTTGATGAATATCAAGCTCACTGTTTGGCTGACAGGCCACTGACAACACAAGATGTAGCCAATGCTGTTTATCTCTTGTGCTTGCCAGAAGCATCTATGATTAATGGACATACTTTATTTGTTGATGCAGGGTATAGTCAGGTTGGTTAATACCTCGCCACGCTTAATTTTGTGTCTTTAAAAAAATCTATGGTATAATTTCGGCCTTTTCAAATTAGCTGATCTCTGAGGACAAAATATGAATGTAGCAGACGTTTATCCTAAAGTTAGAGAAATTGTTGCTGATGTGCTAGTGATTGATGTAGAAGAAATATCTCTTAACAGTCGATTGATAGCAGATCTGGGCGCTGAATCTATTGATTTTCTTGATTTGGTTTTTCAATTGGAAAAAGAATTCAAAATTAAAATTCCTCGTGGTCAATTGGAAAAAAATGCGCGTGGTGATTTGGCAGAGGATGAATTCGAGAAAGGGGGCTTCATAACGGAACAAGGTTTGCAGGCATTGAAAAATTATTTAAGTGAAGTTCCTGCAGAGCAATTCAAGCCCAATATGAAAGTCAATGAAATACCCATGTTATTTACCATTGAAACGTTTTGTAAATTAGTTGTTGCTGCAGCTAAGGAACAACAAACCACTGGAGCTGAGGCTTAATTCTGGTGTTACTTTAAAATCAAGTGAATAGGGCATAATAAATACTGATGAGATTCTTATTTGTTGATCGTATAGTAGAGTCGTCTCCCGGACAGTTGATCCGGGGAGTCAAACATGTTACTTCAAATGATGCTTTTCTCACAGTTGATGAGCAGGGACGGCCCTGTTTTATCTCTTCTTTAATCGGAGAAACACTAGGACAATTGGCCGCATGGAATGTGATGGAACTTCAGGGATTTACCCGTAGACCCGTTGCGGGTATCGTTGCCAGGGCTTCCATGCATCGACAGGCTTATGTAGGTGAGACTTTATTGCTTGAGTCATTTATTGAGCGCTTAGATGATTCGGTAATGCAATATCGTAGCGAAGCCAAGGTGGGTAATGAACTTGTATTTAGCATTGACGGCGCTCTGGGCCCTTTATTACCTATGGCTGATTTTATTGATTTGGATGAAATAAAGCAGCAATTTGCTGAAATTAATCGCCCTGGAGATTGGTCCGCTATTAGCAAGGAAAGCGCACCAGTATTGGACGATGATCTGATTATGGGCTTGGATTTGCCTGTAGTGCCTATGACTTTTGATAGAGTTCGCTCCAGTCAGTCAGGGGTTAGTTTAATCGCTGAAAAAAGAATATCACGAGCGGCTCCTTATTTTGCGGATCATTTTCCTCGGAAACCCGTATTACCTCTGACAGTATTATTGGAGTGCAAGTTAAATTTGGCAAATGAATTTATTCGACGTGCAGGGTATCCTGTGCACTATAAGATAAGTGAATTGCGCAAAATAAAAATGAATGATTTCGTTTATCCAGGTGATATTCTTGAGTGTTCTGTAACAGTCAAAAAGCAAACAGAAGATGAGTTGATCCTGTCTTTTCGCAGTGAGGTTACAGGCAAACGTGTTTGTGTCGTGGATGTAGTACTAATTCCCAGAGGTAAATAAAGTGAAAAAAAGACGAGTGGCTATTACAGGTTTAGGAGCAGTTTCTCCTTTAGGACTTGATGTGCAGACCACATGGTCCAATTTATTGGAGGGCCGTTCAGGAATTGCTGAAATCAAGCAATTTGATGCCAGTGCTTTTCCAGCTTATATTGCAGCTGAGGTAAAAAATTTTACACTCGATCCCAAATTAAACACAAAACGTAGTCGTTTTTCTGTGTCGTTTACGCGATATGCGCTTGAGGCAGCGCAACAAGCATTTGATGATGCAGGGATTTTGCCTACAGAACAAACGGCAGCACACTGGGGCGTAGTTACGGGTAGCGGTATGATGACTGCTGAATTTGACTATCTGTCTCGATTTCAACAAATTTGTGCACAAGATGGTGAAGCGGATTGGGAACGATTGCTTGCTAATACACACGAATTTTACAAATTATCTGATTTTGGTAAAACAACCCCAAACTCAGGATTGTCTTTATTGATACAACAATTCGGAATCAGAGGTTATGCTTCCTCAGTACATACAGCATGTGCTTCAGGGGGACAAGCTTTAGGGTTGGCGATGCAAGTCATTCGTCGGGGCGAAGCTGATTTTATGTTGGCTGGCGGATTTGATTCGATGATTAATCCTTTGGGATTATCCAGTTTCTGCTTATTAGGCGCTTTATCTACTTATAACAGTACACCTGAAACAGCGAGTCGCCCTTTTGATGCAACGCGGAATGGTTTTGTCTTGGGAGAAGGTGCCGCTTTTTTAATTTTGGAAGAATGGAGTAAAGCAAAAGCCCGTGGTGCTCGTATTTATGCAGAGTTGGCCGGCGAAGGGAATTCCTTAAGTTCTTATCGAATTACTGATTCACATCCCAATGGTGATGGAGCCATTCAAGCAATCGAACGCGCTCTCCAGGATGCAGGAGTGCAGGCCTCCGATGTGGATTATATTAATGCACATGGTACTTCGACCAAGATGAATGACTTAAGTGAAACGAATGCGATTAAAGCAGTTTTTGGGGAACATATCGCGAACTTGCCTGTAAGTTCGACTAAAAGTCAGACCGGACATTTGATTGCTGCGGCAGGGGCGCTGGAGGCGGTATTATCCGTTAAATCCATAGAACATGCACAGGTACCCAAGACGGCCAATTTAACGACTCCAGATCCAGAATGTGATTTAGATTATGTAGTTGATGGGCCGCGTGAACGATCTGTAGGCGTGGTTTTATCTAATTCTTTTGGATTTGGCGGCTCAAATAGTTGCTTGTTATTTAAGCATCCTGAGTTTGAAGGAGCAGGTGTATGAGTCAGGGCAATAGAGTATTCATTACTGGGCGAAGCGCCCTAACTGCGTCAGGCACTACCGCTGATGCTACTTGGGATGCGATTCTTTCTGGTAAAAACGGAATTGCTAAAATGACCCACTGGGATTTATCAAGTTGGCCGCATGGATTGGCTGGAGAGTTAAAAGATTTTAATCCTGCAAAAATGTTACCTGATCGTAAGTTGCTGAAAGTTATTTCACGCCAGGATGTGATGGGAATTAATGCTGCAGTACAAGCAATCGAACACAGTCAAATGATTGCTTATCGCGATACTCTTGAGGATCCTAATTCATTTAATGAACAAACTGCTGTTTTTGTGGGTTCTCCTGGAAATAAATATTTTCAACAGTATGACTTCTTGCCCTTGCTGGCAAAAACTCAAGGTAATATGCAGCAATTTGCAGAGCACCTGTTCGAAACAGTTCATCCGATGTGGTTATTGCGAATATTACCTAATAATGTTCTTGCATACACCGGAATCACCTATGAATTTAAAGGTCCCAATCATAATGTAACGAATCATGCAGTAGGTGGAACACAAGCTTTATTGGAGGCATATCATGCTATTAGCAGCGGCCAGGCAGAGCGGGCCGTGGTTGTTGCCTATGATATAGCTGAACCCCAGGCTGTGTTTTACTATGAGCAATTAGGTGTATTAAGTAGGCAACATTTAAAACCTTTTGATGCGGCGCATGATGGTACAATTTTAGCTGAAGGTGCTGCTGCTTTGATATTGGAAAGTGAAGCAAGCATGCGAGCGCGCTCAGCAGCGTGTTATGGAGAGATTATTGGAGGATTATCAACCACAGAAGCGGAAGGTTTATTTTCTCTGGATACAAGCGGACAGCAACTGGCTGAATTGATGCAACGTACTCTGGACCATGTTAAACTCAATGCGGATGATTTAGGTTTTATTGTTGCCCACGGGAATGGTAATAGCAAATCGGATTATAGCGAATCTCAGGCGATACAAAATGTTTTTGTCCAGCAGGAAATTCCAGTAACCGCATTCAAATGGTCTATGGGACATACTATATGTGCTTCTGGGCTGATCGATGCAGTAATGACAACCTATGCGCTTTCATCTAAGTGTGTGCCCGGTATTGCTAATTTGCAAAATATTGCATCCAGTTGTCACGGTTTATCTGTAAGTGCAGAACATCAGGCTCTAAAAAGAGGGCCTTATGCATTGACGATTAATCGTGGGTTTGCCAGTATGAATGCCTGTTTGGTGATCAAAGCTTGTGACTGAATTAGATCGAAAAATTAATGAATTGCCAGTAAGCTTGCTGGGTCGATTCGTATATAAATTTTTACCCTATAAGCGGCAAGTCATTATGGCAAATATTGATCGCGTTTATGGTAATCAATTAAATGACGCACAAAAAAAGCGACTTGCTGTATCATATTACTCGCATTTACTTAAATCCTTTAAAGAAGCAATTCAATTGCGTTTTATGTCTGAAGATGATTTACGTAATCACGTCGAGGTTCGTGGTCATGAAAACATGTTGGCAGTTGTAGCGCAACAAAAAGGGGTGTTAGTTCTTACGGGGCATTTTGGTAATTGGGAAGTTGCGCCAATAGGTGGTGTTTTAAATTTTAAAGAATTTCAAGGACAGTTTCACTTTATCCGTCGTACTTTATCAATCAAATTTATTGAACGTAGTTTATTTAAACAGTACTATCAAGTAGGTCTAAATGTTATCCCGAAAAAGAACTCTCTAGATAAGGTTTGTGCTGCTTTGGAACAAAATCATGCAGTTATTTTTGTTCTTGATCAACATGCTTCTTTGGTTAATCGAGACGGTATTGCTGTAGAGTTTTTTGGAGTAAAGGCAGGAACTTATCGTAGCTTAGCGACTTTATCTCGTTATACTGGAGTCCCAGTAATTCCTGCAGCGGGCTATAGATTGCCTAATGGAAAACATGTCTTAGAGTTTTATGATCCAATCCCTTGGAAAGACTATGGAAGTGCTCAAGAATCACTGTATTATAACACATTAGCTTATAATCAAGCTTTAGAACGTATTATTTTAGCTCATCCCGAGCAATGGAACTGGATGCATAAGCGTTGGAAACTTAAGTTGTCGTAACTCCTTTGCTATTGATTGTTTTTTCAAAAGAATCAATATGTTCTACTTCAAAGGTCTCTTCCTCTTTTGCAGGACTCTTCATTTTCGCAAAAAAGCCCTCAGCCCAATGAAATGCACTTTGTGCATATATGGCAGCTTCGCAAGTATATTCAGAAAGAACCTTAGTTGCGCTTGCTACAAAGTCAGAGCTTTCCGAACCTTTTAAAGGCTTAGTGCTGGGTTTGATTACCAGTTCAGGCAACAGACAATCTAATTCGTTGGAAATATAGTGCAGATGGTCTGAATCTTCTTTGACTTGCGCAAGTAATGAATCTACATCATTACGAGGCCTTTCTTTTAACATCAATTCCAATAAACGAAATTGGTTCATAATGAATGGATTTTGATTGTCTTTTAACCATCGATAAAGTCCTTCATTATCTTCTTTACGATTCATTACATAATGATAGAGACGATGAAGTTTTTGTCTTGTACTTAACTCTTCTTTAGGCATTATTTGTAAAGAGTAACTATCTAATGCCTTAATGATGTCTTCAAATTGTTCTTGTGCTAAGGGAAGACGGATTTCGTTTAATAAATCCGGAAGATCTTTTTCTGACTCCTGGTGCGATATGGATTTTTTTTCCCAATTTTTGGATGGACTTTTATTTTTTTGCCTAAGACCCAATGATTCTGGAACAACATAATCGGGTGAGTTAGGTTTAAAAAAACCAGTCCATCCGTAAGTCCAACATCGTTTGATCCATTTGATCAATCCAGAAAAAAATCCTTGTACTTTAGAAAAACGTAACTCATGCTGGGCTTCAGAAAGCGCTTTTTGAGCAATGAGAATAATTTCTTGATTTTTTTCAGAGTTCAGATTTTTTAGTGCCAAAGTACACAACTCAATAACTCTTTGATAATTTTCTTTTCCTCCACGTAGGCCAAAATAACGAATGATTCTCTTTGCGTCAAATAAAAATAATTGGTAACTGACTTGTTCATCAAAAAAATCAGGATGATTTAAAAAGGCGGTAAAGATTGCTTCCTTAATCATTCCGTCTAACTCAGATCGTCCTAGCATGAAACCAATATGGTGTATTGCTTTGGCTCGAGTTGCGAGATTTTCAGCTTGCTCATAAAAATCCATGTAGTCATTAATTAGTTTCCCAATTGACTCAGAATTGCCTTTATAGTGTATTAAGAAATATTCAAAACAATTAATCAACTTGTCATGTTTAATTAATCCTTCTATGAAGGGATTTTCATCGGGATCAGCCGATAGTTTGTGTTCTTTTGCTCCTCCCCCTGCAAGGAGTGGATTCAAATGAACATTTTGCAGCATTCTTTGAATGTTAATTCGATTATTTTGATAAAATAATGCCACATTTCCTTTTAGTGCATTATTTCTTAAGTAGCGATTTGTTAAATGGGCTGTTCTTTTTGCTAACTCTTTAAATGCAAGCTTATCGTTTAGGAAAAAAAGTAACTCAATTGCTTCGAGTGAAAAAGAATGGTTTTTATCTAATAATCTTTTAGATAATTGATTAATATAGCTCGCATAGGCTTTATTATAATGTCCATTAAGATAAAAACGTATCGCCAAAATCAAATGTGATTCTTTGTTCGCATGATCCAGGAATTTAATAGGTATGTTATTAAATAGTCTTAAATGTTCAATAATATTGAGAATGACGATTTCTTTCTGATTGGGATCCATTTTACTCAATTCATCAATAATATTGTGTCCGGCGATGTTCATTAAATGAGCCAAGATGTAATGGGCATTAGGCATGGAGATAAAGTGATTGATCCAATAAGTGAGAACCTTATGTCTTTCATAGAGTGGATATCGCTCAATTAAAGCCTCTATTTGCGTCTTGGTTAACTGATGAAAATGAGGAACTGAGCAAAGGACACTGACTGCTGCTTCAAGTTCCAATTTACCAATAAATTGAGTTGAGAGCGTTGTCAAATCTAATTGATGAATCAGGGAGTTAAGACGTGAAGGAATGTGGACATCTTGAAGAGTCAATCTGTTTAATAATGAATCCCCTTTTAAAGAAGACAAGAACTCTTTTTGACTTAATAAGTAAATAATCAAAAGGGATTTTACTTTTGTATTTTTAACTATTTGAATGGATTCAAGAATATTTGGGAGTGTTAAATTTCCTTCTTCAAGAGTTGTTAAAAATTGGGCTTGGCTTTCCACATCCTTATTAATTTCCGTTAAATACCCTGTGTTTCCCATAGCGGCTTTGAATAAATCAAAACTTTGTATTTTGCTTCCTGTCATGGCACTCTCCTTTTAGTCAAGCACCAGTTTCCAAAATAGACTTCCCCCAAAACTCTACTCTGACACATTGCTGTATCAGCCGGCGCTCGAATCTCATGTACTCCATGTACACTCAGGTTCTGCACTCCGCTTCTTCTCGCATTTGTTTACCGTGGCGAGTTTCGAGAGAAGTTTTATGTAAATTTTTGGAACGGTGCAAGTGTGAGGCGTTCTTTCAGAATAACTCTTTGTAAATAAAATTCAATACTTGTGTTAATTTTGCATAGAAAGCGATGTCCCTATGATAGATAAGTCAATAGAGCTCTTGGGATAATATCTGTTTTTTTAGAATAGCGTGCCTTCATAAACAAAGACGGCTGGACCAGTCAAGGTTATTGGTTCATTCAATGTTGGCCAGTCAATAAATAAATCACCCCCAGGTAACGTGACTTTGATTTGTTTGTCCAATTGGTGGTATAAACGTCCCACAGCGGCTGCTGCCACAGCGCCACTTCCGCATGCTTGTGTTTCTCCACAGCCCCGTTCATAGACTCGTAATTTGATCTGCTTTGAATTGACAATTTGCATGAATCCAACATTTACCTGCTTAGGAAAATCTGGATGCAGGCTGATTTGTTTCCCCAGAGTATGGACTGGGGCTGTTTCTGTATCCTCTACCAATAATACCGCATGCGGGTTACCCACACTGAGTGCATGTAAGCTTATTTTTTGATTATGCGGAAGCTTCAAAGAATATTCGGGGGCTTGGTGTTTCGTTCTGAGCGGGATGACTGATGGGGTTAATTGTGGAATACCCATATCGACACTGACACTTGAATCTGAATTGATATATAAATTCATCTTTGTAGTCGAGGTCGCCACAGTTAAATGATTTTTATCAATTAAACCGTAGTATTTTGCAAATAAAGCAAGGCAACGTGCTCCATTACCACATTGACCAACTTCCTGGCCATCTGCATTGAAAATTCGATAGTTAAAATCGATACCATCCTGTTGACTGGATTCAATAAGCAAGCATTGATCAAAACCAACACCGGTGTTGCGTTGAGCCATACTGGCGATTTGTTGGGGATTTAGGTTGATTTTCTGATGGATCCCATCAATCACCATGAAATCATTGCCTAAGCCATGCATTTTGGTAAATTTAATTTTCATAATTTTTGCCCATTGCGTTACTAGTTATTTATTACTTGTGGCATTTTTTGCTGATTCTGGCAAATAAAGAGGTCCTTTTTGCCCACAACCTAATAAGAATATGGGGATACAAAGCATAAATAAAAAGTAAATTTGTTTCATTTGCACCAGGTTAATTGACAGTTAGAGGGTAACTATCCATTTATTTAAGTAAAAATTCAAGTAGGTCTGGAAGAAACCCGAGTCATGCTTGCATTTCCTCAGGTCTCCAAGTTTCAACTATATTGATAAGTCATCGATGAGTATTTCTTCTTCATCCACATCTTCAGTTGCTAAATCAAGCCCTTGTCTATGCTTATTCATTGTAGAGATGACATTCTCTCCAGCGGATTTCCAGAAGAGCAATGATTTGGTTGATGAATAGCCCACATGGGTATAAATTGCAAGTGCAATTAATCCTGGGACGATAAAACTTAAAAGAATTCCTGCGGCGATTAAGGCATTTTGACAATAGCGGTCCCATTCCCCATCACGATGCTTTTTGAGTTCTGCTTCAGCAAGGTCCATTTTTTTGTAAAATAAGCGCAAGCGCATTTGGGGGTGGGGAATATGTTCTTTATTTTGCAAAATTCTAAGCAGTCCGGTTACCTTTTGAATCTTAACATTAATCTTATCATCCTCTTTTTTTATTTCATCATCTTGTTCCAATTCATTAGGTCTATTGGATAATTGAGACTTGAGTAACGCTAAATATTCTTCCGTTAATGGAATGAGCTTTTTATTTATAAGCAGTAAATACTCAGCTTCTTTATTATCATTCAGTGCTGCATGATATTTGATTTTTTTGCTTTTTTCGGCAATTAATGAAGCATTCGTTCTTCTTTCTTGCTCCACTTTTTCCGTAATTTGCTCTTGCAACTTTTTAATGCGATTAGCAAGTTCTTCGTTTTCATGTTCTAAAACAGTTTTTTCTTGTTTGAGTCTATCAACTACACCGTATTTATTGATGGCATGGCGTTCAACTAATTCTTGGAATGTTCCTTTTTCTGCAGGCGCAGGCAGTGCATTGGGTCGGTCTCGATAAAATTTTTGTGCTGCGATGTCGATTAAGGCCTCGGCTTTTTTTCGAAGAGACAGTTCATGTTTATTGAAAATGGCTTCCTCAGTTACAAATAACCGGCCTAGTGCCGCAGTATCATTAATAAAGACCCCTATTTGATGATACAATTTTTCAAATTCATCAAAAGAGCTGCCATGATGCTCCTTAAATCGTTCAGTAAGTTGTTCAACTAAACTTTCTTCCGTACTGTTATCTTTAGGTAGTTGTTCCCCTAATTGTCGGCAGATGTAAGCTATTTTTATACTGACTGGATAATCTGCTAATCGAGCAAACTCCTCGCTGTCAAAGATCCTGATAATTTCGGGATTAACTTCTGCGCCTGAATACCTTTCATCTTTATTGATCTGAGTTAATAAGGCATTAAAAAAGTATTTTAAATTTGCATCTGTTGGTGTTTGTAAACGCGTAAATTCTTCTTCTAAATTTGCATGCTGTTGTCCAACAGTCTGAATTATTCCTTTTAAACTCAAATCAGTGAGGTCTGATACAAATTTTTTTATCGTTTCATTTTCTATTTTTGCTAATTCAGTAAACTCGGCAAATATGTCAATGACTGCTGCAAACAGCTCTTCTTTCTCTTTTTGCTTTTTCTCCTCACTCCAATCATCGGTAAGATATTGTTGGTTTACTCTTTGTATTAATGCACCAAAAGAACTTAAAACATCTTGGCGTGCACTTTCACTGTCAAGTATTGCTGTTGCTGCAATTGAGTGCTCAGTAAGGGAGGCTGAAAGATTAGATATTTTTCTAATGTTTTTAGATAATACATTTTTTGCTGATTTTATCAAAGCAGGCAAGCTATGATCTTCATGTGAATCAACTTGAAGTATTTTGAAAAAATACTCTTTCATTAAGGTACTGTGCTCTTCATTAACATACCCGATATTTTTAGGAAAAACCTCTGTTAAAAGACCGTATTTATGGCTGGTGCGCAGCATTTTTCTTTGAGGAGCCACGCCCATAAATGTGTAATGAGTTGCATTAAACGCTTCATATGCAGATCTGTTTTCATAAATTTTGTCATAGAGCTTGCGAAAAATAGTTGGGAAATCAAGATCTGCTACATCAATGCCCTCGCTAATGTCCATTTCTTTAAGAAAAGCGAGATATTTTTTCCCTAAGCCGGTAGGCTCATGAAAAATTTCTCGTGCGTCTTTAAATGCAACTCCATGTGATGTTAAAAAATTAAGTAATTTAAAAATCATTAATTTTTGCACGTGTGTCGCTTTGGTTTTATCAGGGGAAACGACAACATTTTGTTGTGATGCATTACTTCCGGCAGAACCTGTACCATGATGTCCAGGCAGGGTATGTCGAACTATTGTTTGTTCAGGATTTGAAGCCTCAACGTAGATTGGGGTAAAGCCCCAATCAGAGCGTTCATTTTCGTAATAGACGAATTCAGCATGTTTCACAAAAGATGGAAGAGTAAAAAAACGTTCGTCATACCATGTCACTGGCCAACAGTCTCCAGGAACCGGATCAATGATAAAAAGATTCATTGATGCATTGGCAATATTAGTTTTTAGTGCATTAAACCATCGCCCTTGGTCTTGATTTTCTTTAGGTAGTTGGGTTAATAAAGATTTAATAATATCAGGAGTGTTATTAAAAGGTTTGCCACTTTTCCTGGCTGTTTGTTGTTGTGTTAGCTCTTTGATTAGTTGTTCGAGATTTTCACAAGAATTAATGGCTTTTTTTATCGCATCGAGTTCATGCGCGATGAGAACAGATTCAACCCCGCCTCTGCTGTGTGCGATATCATTAAGTTCAGTTTGTCCACGGACAAGAGCATTTAAAGCGATACCCAGGCCAATTCCAATTTTTTCGCCAACATCGCTTCCATCTGTTTTGGGCCCATTAACAACAGCGACTTCCGAAGATTGATACGGAGCAAGTTGTTTGTGATTAATTAGAGGGCGCTCTTCTGTTTTAATTAATGTAGAAACAATACTTAGAGTTTCTCCCTTAGGGTAATATTCCTGTACTGTATCCCCCTTTTTTAAGGACTTGGTTTTCTTCTTGCTTTTTAGAGTGGGGGTATATACTGTATCGGTCCCCAGCATCGTAAGGGTAAATGATTCTACTTTATTAAACATCTCATGCCGCTTATTAATTCACACTAGCGAACTATAATGCATATTGAATAAAAATAAAATATTCATGGGCTTAAGTGAAACAAATTGTTATTTATTTAATCAAATAAGGCTTCTATAAAATATCGAGAGTATATAACTTGCACTGTGTTGATGCATTAGCGATAATTTCTCTTTTTTTGTCTGTGAGGGGATTTGTTTTGAATGTATTTATAAATGAGTCACAGGCTCAAACACAAGCATGTGTTATTTGGATGCATGGGTTAGGGGCTGATGCATCCGATATGATGGGTTTGGTCGATCAGTTAACGATTGCAGATGTAGCGATACGCCATGTATTTATTAATGCCCCCCAACGCCCAGTTACATTAAATGGTGGGATGGTCATGCCTGCGTGGTACGATATTATCGGTGTCAAATTAATTGATAGGGAAGATAAAGAAGGGATTGAACAATCGGAATCACTGATTCGTAAAGTCATAGATGAACAATTAAATGATGGTTTTAGATACAATCAAATTTTCCTGGCAGGATTTTCACAAGGAGGAGCTATGGCTTTGCATACAGCTCTTCATACACCGGCTCGCTTGGGAGGCGTTGTTGCTTTGTCTGCTTATTTACCTTTAGCTGCGCAGACCAGGTCAAATCTGGATAAAAGCACACCTTTTTTTATGGGGGCAGGACAATTCGATCCCCTGGTTTTACCTCAATGGACTGAATCTAGTAAAGATTGGTTACTGAAAAAGGGATATGAACATACTTCTTATTATAAATATCCTATGGAACATTCAATTTGTTTTGAGGAAATTAAAGATTTGAGTCTTTGGTTTAGACATAAAATTCGGGGAGAAGCATAATGCCCATAGTGAAAAAGTCTCGTACGGTCAATTATACCTGTGAGCAAATGTTTTCGTTGGTGAATGAAGTAGAGCGTTATGCGGAATTTCTACCGTATTGTACAGAAAGCTTAGTGCATCATCGCGATGAAGATGAAGTGCAGGCCACTTTAGTTATTGGTGCTGCAGGAATGAGTAAATCCTTTACTACACGGAATCGATTACAAATTAATAAAATGATCGAAATTCGTCTTGTTGATGGTCCATTCAGTCATTTAGAGGGCTTTTGGCGTTTTGATGAAGTGGAAGAGGGATGCAACGTTTCGTTTGACTTGGAATTTGAATTTGCAGGGCGCATGTTTTCCATGCTGCTTGGCCCCGTGTTTGAACAAATAACGGATAAAATGGTCGATTCCTTTTGTGAAAGAGCCAAGGTAATTTATGGTGAAGGTTGAGTTGGTTTATGTGGCTGTAGATAAAAGTACAGTACATATGACTTTAGATCTAAAACAAGGGGCAACAGTTTTCGATGCCCTTAATGTATCAGGAATATACGATACTCATCCTGAAACGCGAAACATGGCCGTTGGAATTTATGCAAAACAAGTTTCTTTGGAGCACATGCTTCAAGAAGGTGATCGAGTAGAAATATACAGGCCTTTGGTTTTAGATCCAAAAGAAAAACGACGTCAAAAGGCAACAAGCACTCGCCGGCGCGCATAGCCTATAACCAGAGTGAGAGGACATAAGCCATCACCCTGGTTATAGGCTGCAACACATGCAAACAATACCCATCATTTTTTGGTTATTCTTGATTAACATCTGGGTGATTAAGCGATGCTACGCCTGGCTTTAGTTTGCTGCGCTCTATATGTGTCAATCGATCGTTGTGAAAATACAAGCTCGCTGTTGCCATAGTCATATAGCCACGGCCTCTGCGCCAGGTGTAGGCATAATCCCAGCGATCATTATTAAATGTGGGACTTAATAAACTGGTTCCCATTAATATAGCAACATCATTTTTACTCATTCCTATTTTGAGACGATTAATTTTTGATTGTGGTAATAAATTCCCCTGCTGAACTACGCGCCGAGATAGATCAAAAGAAGAACATTGGGTAAGAGTTAGGGTACATACGATTCCAAGTAGAAAAATTATTATTCTCATTTTTTTTGCCTATCGTGAAAAATTTCGCCATAATAACACGTCATTTACTGAAAGACACCTGGAGCATTAATGGAAGAAAGTAAGCAGCTTAAGAATGCTGGATTGAAAATTACTTTACCGCGTTTAAAAGTATTGCAAATATTAGAGCAATCTCCCAATCATCATTTAAGTGCGGAAGGCGTTTACAAGGCACTATTAGAAACAGGAGAGGATGTTGGCCTTGCAACAGTTTATCGCGTATTAACTCAATTTGAGGCAGCAGGATTAGTGACTCGGCATAATTTTGAAGGGGGACACTCAGTATTTGAATTGAGCCAGGGAGCTCATCATGATCACCTTGTTTGCATCAAATGTGGTTGTGTTGAAGAGTTTGTTGATGAAATCATTGAACAAAGACAAAAAACAATAGCTGAGCATGCACATTTCCAGATGACAGATCATGCATTGAATATTTATGGGATATGTCCTCGGTGCCATAAAGGCGAATAAAACTCTGTAGTTTTATTTTTCTTTTTTCTTCACAAGAAAATAGGTCTTTACTTCACCAATTCCCTTCATTTCCAAAACTCCCCGTGGTTCAACAATGAATTCATCTTGGAGCATAAAAGCCATTTTTTCCGAGATTTGGATTTTATTGGGAAGAGAGGTTTCTTCCAGTCGACTGGCTAAGTTGACCACGTTTCCCCATATGTCATAAACAAATTTTTTATGGCCAATTATCCCCGCAATGACAGTACCATATGTGATGCCAATACGAAATTGGAGTTGCATCTGATTTTCTTGATTGAAAGCCTGCATTTTGTCAAGAACAGCTAAAGCATAATTCGCCATATTGATTGCATGCCGTGTTGTTTGTTCAGGAACACCTGATACAGCCATATAGTTATCACCAATGGTTTTGACTTTTTCTATATGATATTTTTCGGTGAGTTTGTCGAGTTCAGCAAATAATCGATTTAAAATATTTACTGTTTTTTTTGCCCCCAAGTGTCCAGTTAACTGAGTAAAATTAATAATATCTGCAAACATAACACTGGCTTGGGAATATTCATCAGCAATATCTTCCTCTCCCATTTTTAAGCGTGAGGCAATCGACTCTGGCAAAATATTCAATAATAAAAGATCATTTTCTTCATTTACTTTAGATAATGTTTTTAATGCATGAATGATAAAAAAGAGCATAAGCAGTGTTGATAAAAGTGAGAGCCCAAGTGCTAAAGCGATAATTTTTGACATTTCGCGATCAATCTTTTCATTGATTAAGAATGTTCGAGTATTTACCAGAGTAAAAAACTCCTGTAAGGGCTTCATTACTTTTAATTTTGCTTGCAAATAGTCATCTCCAAAGACCATTTGTTGGGCTAGTTGCTGATTTGGTTTTCCAATAATCGTGTAATTTCCTGACTTATCCTGATATTTTCCATTAACAAGATTCATCGCTTTAATTTCGGTTTCTGCAAGTTTTTTGCTTTGATGCTCCGCTTCAGTCAGCAAGGAGAATTCTTTTAGAGTAAAACGATGTTCCAGCATCATTGCCACTAATGATTTTCCTGGGCCATAAGGTTGGGGGCGCTTATCGCCAAGGACAAAATCCAAATACAACTCGTCATAATTTAAAGGGCGAGGTGCGGTACCATTGCGTATTCCTAAGGTTTCATTATAGTGATCATAGTACTTTTTTTCACCTGTGATTACATAAAGACGCGACATCTCGGTTAAATCATCAGAAGTCTGGCGAAGTTGGTTCGCTAACGAATATAGTTGATAACGTTCATTTCCATCGATAACTTCTTGTACAGCAATGTGTTTTAATAAAAACAAACAAAAGATAAGGCCTGCAAGAGTGATTGCTAGAAAGAAGAAAAAAAGGTATAGAAGACGCGTGTTTTTAAGATGAAGTTTTCCTAGCACGTTTCTCTCGTTTTGGCTTATCAACTTACATTGAGAATAGCTCATTTATAATACTTGAGCTATTTCTAATAACTAATTTTAAATGCTATTCTTTAATGAAGAAGATATCTGTTTATTAGGGATTTTTAGGACAAGCTCGGACTTGATCCTTAACTTAGTTCAGGGATTATTAATGAAATTGTTATTTTTAGGGGCGGGCAGCGGTATCGGAACGGATTTCGGAAATTTTCAATCAAATATGCTACTTCTAACGGATAGTGGTAAGAAACTATTGATAGATTGTGGTACGGATATCCGTTTTTCATTAACTAAAGCGGGTTATATTCCTCGAGATATTGATGCGGTTTATATTAGTCATTTACATGCCGATCACATAGGTGGGATCGAATGGTTTGCCTTTCAACGTAAGTTTGCTTCTTCTAAGGGATCGCCTGAGTTAATTATTCATAAAGATTTAGTTCATCGATTATGGGAGCATAGCTTAAGTGGAGGATTGAAAACACTTGATGATAGAGAGGCAATTTTGAGTGATTATTTTGAGGTTCATTTAATCAATGACGAGCGCATTTTTAATTGGGAAGGGGTGAAACTGAATTTAGTTCAAACCATTCATATTTATTCCAATATGAAGCTGATGCCAAGCTATGGTTTAGCCATTGGCTATAAAGGAAAAACATTCTTCATTACTACCGATGCGCGGTTTACTCCAGAGCGTTTTGAAAAATATTATCGTGATGCAACGCTTATTTTTCACGATTGCGAAACTATGGAAACCCCCAGCGGCGTACATGCCCATTTCAATCAGTTAGATACGTTGGATCCAAAAATTAAAGCAAAGCTTTGGTTATATCATTACAATGATGGAGAGTTACCCGATGCCCAATCGCATGGTTTTGCTGGTTTTATTCGTTGTGGCCAGGAATTTGATCTGACTTAACGTAATTATTCATTTAAAAAATTCAATACAAAAAACAAAAACTTTGAAAAAATTATCTTTTGAAAATTAAACACAGCCTATCCTTATTACAAATAAGAAAAACTCGAGTTTCTGCTTAAAGTTTTATGTGTTTCATTGATATAATGGGTCTCACTTTAGAATCGTTGATATGGATATTTATGTGGATTGTATGGATTGCGCTTTCGCGACCTTACACGTTTATTGTAATGGCTCTAATGCTTCTTATTATTGGGCCTTTAGCAATAATGCGAACTCCTACTGATATCTTTCCTGACATCAATATTCCCGTTGTAAGTGTTGTATGGAGTTTTACGGGTTTACCTCCTGATGAAATGGGTAACCGCATTACGAGTGTGTTTGAACGTGCGGTAACGACTACAGTGAATGATATTGAACATATTGAGTCCGAATCACTCATTGGCGTCAGCGTGGTCAAATTGTTCTTCCACCCTAATGTGAATGTCGATATGGCTTTGAGTCAGGTCACGGCAATTGCACAAACGATGCTGCGTAATTTGCCACCAGGGACTTTACCACCATTGATACTAAACTATAAAGCCTCAACGGTTCCTGTTTTACAACTTGTATTGTCGAGTGCGACGATTCCAGAACAGAAGTTAAATGATTTGGGGAATAACTTTCTTCGTACGCAACTAGCAACAGTACAAGGAGCCGCATTACCCTATCCTTATGGAGGAAAAGTACGTCAAATTCAGGTTGATTTGGATATTCCTGCAATGCAAACTTATGGAGTTTCTGCACAAGAGATTAATAATGCCATTCTTGCCCAAAACCTCATTATCCCTGCAGGGACACAAAAAATAGGTCAGTATGAATACATCGTCAAATTAAATGGTAGTCCGCTTTCAGCGGTTGATTTAAATGACGCCCCGGTTAAATCTACCCCAGGCCGAATTTTGTATGTCCGTGATGTTGCTCATGTTCGTGATGGGTTCGCACCGCAAACTAATATAGTGCGAGTAGACGGACAACGGGCAGTAATGATGTCAATTCAAAAAACGGGGAGTGCATCTACTTTAGAGATCGTTAATCGGGTAAAAGCTTTAATGCCAAAAGTAAAAGACATGCTTCCTCAAGGACTTAATTTATCCTATTTTGCGGATCAATCAATCTTTGTGACTGCCGCTATCCGGGGTGTAATTACTGAAGGTGTAATTGCTGCAGCATTAACGGGACTTATGATTTTACTCTTTCTAGGCAGTATGCGTAGCACTTTGATTATCACGTTGTCTATTCCCTTATCTATTATTGCATCGATTACTATTCTTTCTGCTTTAGGAGAGACAATCAATATTATGACCTTGGGTGGTTTGGCTCTTGCTGTGGGTATTTTAGTTGATGATGCTACGGTTGCTATTGAAAACATTAACTGGAATTTGGAGCAAGGCAAGGAAGTAGAACAGGCTATTCTTGATGGTGCAAAACAGATTGCAATACCCGCTCTCGTATCGACTTTATGTATTTGTATTGTTTTTGTACCTATGTTTTATTTGGGGGGCGTTGCTCAATATTTATTTGTGCCTTTAGCTGAGGCAGTAATTTTTGCCATGCTTATGTCTTATATTTTATCACGCACGCTTGTTGCTACCCTCGCAAAGTATTGGTTACACAAACATGAACTGATGGCAGAGGAAGAAAAGAAAAGTCGGCTTGCTCGCGTACATGAAGCATTCGAAGAAAAATTTACCTTATTACGTACGCGATATTCTGAATCATTATCTTGGGTATTGAATAATACTAAAGTGTTTATTTCCTGCTTTTTAGGTTTTGTGGGTATTTCAATCGTGTTGCTCTGGCCGTGGCTTGGTTCAAATTTTTTTCCTGATGTAGATGCAGGACAAATTAAATTACATATAAGTGCCCCGACAGGAACTCGGGTAGAGGAAACAGCACGCATAGTGGATAATATCGATACAGTAATTCGCCAAGTAATCCCTCCAATGGATTTGGAAAGTATTGTTGATAATATCGGTTTGCCTGTAAGTGGAATTAATTTATCTTACAGTAACTCGGCAACGAACGGCCCGGAAGATGCGGACATTTTAATTTCCTTGAAAGCTGGGCATAGACCCAGTTCGGATTATGTGCATCAATTAAGATCGGTTCTGAGAGATCATTTTCCACAAGTTACTTTCGCATTTTTACCTGCGGATATCGTAAACCAAATTATCAATTTTGGTTTGCCATCCCCCATTAACATTCAGGTTATTGGCTTAAAAAAGGAAGATAATGCTCATTATGCCAATAACCTAATGAATCAGTTAAAACGGATCCCGGGTCTTACTGATGTTCGTATAAGACAATCCAATAATTATCCTGAATTTTTTGTGAATGTTGATCGTAGCATGGCAAAAGAACTTGGATTTACCCAGCTCAATGTTGCTACTGATTTATTAGTTACACTATCGGGTAGTTTTCAAACTACACCCACATTCTGGTTGGATCCTAGAAATGGAGTTTCTTATCCGATTGTTACCCAAGCACCGCAATATGTGATGACTTCATTAAATGATTTGCTTAATATTCCGTTTGGAAGTGTAACACTACCTAGCCAACTGCAAATTTTAGGTTCTTTTGCCAAACTGAAGCGTACTGTGACTTCAGTCGTTGAGTCACATTATAACGTTCAGCCAGTGATTGATATTTTTGCTTCAATACAAGATAGAAATTTAGGAGCAGTGACTAAAGACATCCAAAGAATTATTCAGGATACCCAAAAAGATTTGCCTAAAGGATCTTCAGTAGCTATCCGGGGACAGATTGATACTAAAGAACATGCATTTAATGGGTTGTATTGGGGATTGGCATTCTCAATTTTGTTAGTTTATCTGCTGATTGTTATTAACTTTCAATCCTGGACCGATCCTTTTATTATTATCACTGCCTTACCTGCAGCTATTGCGGGAATTGCGTGGATGTTATTTATTACCCATACCGCACTTAGCGTGCCAGCCCTAACAGGAGCAATTATGTGTATGGGGGTTGCCACAGCGAATAGCATCCTCATTATCAGTTTTGCTCGAGATCATCTTGCAACTGAAAATGATCCAATGAAAGCGGCGCTTGAAGCAGGAAAGACCCGTTTACGACCCGTAATGATGACCGCATTAGCCATGATAATTGGTATGTTTCCTATGGCATTGGGCTTAGGGGATGGAGGCGAACAGAATGCTCCATTAGGCAGGGCTGTAATTGGAGGGCTATCTTTTGCAACGATGGCAACACTCTTTTTTGTCCCGGCTGTTTTTTACGTCATTCATCAACGCAAATTGGAAAAGACGCAAGGGAAGGAACATGCTTAAAACAATTCAATCGCATTTAAAGGGTCACAAGCATAGGCGACTTATTATCGCTATTTCTGTTTTTTTATTTATTATTTTAGTGATGATTATTTTTCGTATTTCTGCAGCAATCAACTTACGTAACGAGACTCTTGCGGCTGCTGTTCCTGTAGTACGCGTGATGACGGCAGAACAAGAGAAAGGAGTGGACAAAATTATTTTACCAGGCAATGTTCAAGCCTGGCATGAATCACCTATTTTTGCACGAGCTAATGGTTATATAAAAAAATGGTATGTAGATATTGGTAGTCATGTGAAGAAAGGTGATTTGCTTGCTGTTATTGAAACGCCTGAACTTGATGCACAAGAGCGTCAAGCAAGAGCTGATTTGAAGACTGCAATAGCAAATAATCAATTGGCACAAATTACTGCAAGACGTTGGCTTAATTTAGTAAAAACGAAATCTGTTTCCCAGCAGGAAACTGACGAAAAAGTAAGTACGGCTGCAGCTTTGGACGCAGCGATGTTTGCCGCAAAAGCTAATTTGCAGCGATTGCAAGAGCTAGTTGGGTTTCAACGTGTTATAGCCCCTTTTGATGGAGTTATCACAGCTCGAGCTACAGATATTGGTGACTTAATTGATGCTGGGAGTAGTTCAACAGCACCACCCTTATTTCGTATTGCCCAAACAAAGCCTTTGCGAATTTATGTCAAAATTCCCCAGTATTATTCTTCTCGAATTAAACCGGATATGACCGTCAAACTCCATTTTGCGGAGCATCCCAAGCAAGTTTTTCCGGCCAAATTATTTGAAACAGCACAAGCGATTGATCCTAAGACGCGTACTTTACTCGCTCAATTTGTTACGCCGAACAAAAATGGAGAATTGTTACCGGGCAGTTATACTGAAGTTTGGTTGAGTTTGCCTATTCCTCCTAAAACGGTCATTTTACCTGTCAACACTTTGCTCTTCCAGGCACCAGGATTACAGGTAGCTACATTAGATAAAGACAATAAGATTGTCTTAAAGTCCGTTACTCTTCGGCGTGATTTTGGCTCAACAGTTGAAATTGCTACTGGGGTATTACCGGGTGATCGCGTGGTACTTAATCCTCCTGATGCAATTAGAAATGGGGAAACTGTGCGAGTTGTTTCATGAAAAAAATGATTCGATTTTTTTCTAAACGCCCTGCAGTGCGAAAAATACAAGGAAAAACGGAGCGTAGAACGGTATACATTAAGCCGCATGAAACAGAGTTTTTAGCTATTGGCATACTCGTTTTTGCATTGACCGGTTGTTCTTTCGCTCCCCAATACCATCGTCCTGCCATGCCTATTCCCGCACACTTCAAGGAACCGGGTAAATGGTTGGAAATTAAATCTACGCCACGAATTGTTACTCCAAATGGTTGGTGGCGCGCTTTTCATGATCCAGTATTAAATGATTTGGAAAACCAACTGAATAGTGCAAACCAGGATTTGAAATTGGCTTACGCTCATTTTCAGGAGGCGGTTTCTTTAGTACAAGTTGCTCGATCCTATTTTTTCCCCACGATTCAAGGAATATTCAATGCGGATAGACAGCAAAATTCACGAACCGTTGCAAATCCTGTAAGTACGCCAGTTTTTAATCAATTTTTGCTGGGTGGTTTTCTCTCTTATGAGCTGGACGCATGGGGAAGTATCCGCAATTCGTTTATTGCCAGTGAACGTAGTGCGAATGCAAGTGCTGCGGATATGGCTTCAATTCGGTTGAGTTTGCAAGCAGAGCTTGCGAATACTTATTTTGCGTTAAGAGGTAGTGATGAGGCGCAACGTATCTTGGATACGACTGTTGTAGCCTACCAAAAAGCTCTTTATTTAACGAAAAATCGTTATCAAGGAGGGGCAGCGCCTATAGCTGAGGTAGATGAAGCAGAAACTCAGCTTGAGAATGCAAAAACCCAGGCAGAAGACGTGCGGTTACAACGAGCTCAACTGGAGCATGCAATCGCAGTATTAGTTGGAGAAATACCCAGTAATTTTTCCATATCTCCTGGTAAGTCGCCCAAAGTTTTTCTGGAAATAGCGCCAAATATACCGTCAACTATTCTGGATAGAAGACCTGATCTCATTGCTGCGGAATCCAGGGTTCAAGCTGCAAATGCAAATATTGGCGTAGCACGAGCTGCTTTTTTTCCTGTGATTGAATTAACGGGAAGTGCTGGTTTTCAAAGCAGGAGCCTCGCGAATCTCATCTCAAAACCAAGCCTTTTTTGGTCACTTGGTCCTCAGAGCTTATTGAGTTTAAGTCAACCTGTAGCACAAGTAACCCTTTTTGATGGCGGTCGATTGCGAGGTTTATTAAATCAGGCTAAAGCCCAGTATTTTGAAACCGTTGCTACGTATCGGCAAACAGTATTAACTGCATTCCAGGAAGTAGAGGATAATCTGATTGCGATTCATCAGCTTGATAAAGAATATCGGACTCAAAAAGCAGCGGCTCGCGCGGCCAAACGGGCTTGGGATCAAGAGTTGTATCGGTATAAAGGAGGGCTTGTTACTTTTCTGCAGGTTGTGGTTGTTGAAAATACTGCATTACAATCAGAGCTTTCATTAGTCAACATCCATACTCGCAGGCAAATTGCCAGTATCCAGTTAATTAAAGCTTTGGGGGGTGGTTGGTCTTTAGATATGGGTAAAAAAACTAAAGCAACATCTTATTCTAAGGGTATGGTAGAAATAAGCTATGGATAAAGGTAGTCCCTTAAGCCTTTATCCTCATCAAAGATTTGCTGTATTAATCAAGATTAATGGTATAAGAGTAGCTGCCAATACCATCGTATACCGTATCAATATAGCGAATTCCATTGCACGAAGCGCTAACAGTTGGATGGTTCATCAATGGACCATCTTTAATATCAAGAACACACCAATTTTCAGCATCATAGGCGACAGTAACATGAGCATAGCCGCTGCGACATGCGAATGAGTCTCTGATTTCAAAACTGCGAGGACCAATTAATTGAAGAATAACATCCTGATCGCTAAATCCACTGACCACATAGATACCAGGATGGGATGCATCACTTAAACGAAAATAATCTTTATATCCACACCAAGATTTATCGGCGTGTGCATTCATCATCATCAAGCTGGTTGTCGCCAGTACCATCCATTTTTTCATAACTGAGCCCCTTTTTTATTATTAAAATCTGGTGCGATTATAGGGAAGTATTGAATACAAAACAATCACTCTGTTGTAATCCCTTCAGATGATGAATCTAGGTTTAATTTAGGCAAATGATGCTTTCTGAGTCAAAACACTATCTGTTTTGAAGTGCGAATCCTTCGTTAAAACAGCAGATTATCCACCACAGTTTAAAAGGTGGGTTTTTTATTTTAGTGTGATTTCGTACTTTGTATGGGATTATTTTTTAATAAATTAGAGTAAAGACAATAACTAATAGGAGCTCCTGATACTTACTATAATTAACCATCCTATTGGTTAAAACTCATTGATTAATTTCTAACTTTATTAAAAAATGGTCTAGAATAATCTACAGGAAGAACGATTTTAAAAACAAAAAAAGAGGGGAAAAAACCATGAACATTCTGAAAAAAATAATAATGGTAAGTATTTGTCTTACAACACTGGGTTTACTAAGCTCTTGTGGCACAGTTCACGGTTTTGGGAAAGACGTATCTACCGTGGGTAAAGATATTCAAAGAGCATCACGATAGTTTCTACTAACTCCCTACAACACAGGTTGTGGGGAGTATTACTAATGAAGCATTAATCTTCAGGTTATTTTATTACATCGGGATACAAAAAGAAGACTCAGAAACTTTATTCTTTTGAGTTTCATTTTTACTGCCGAATAAACGCAATGGATTTGTAGATGATTTGCCCCAAATGGATTGATTGATCCATCCCAAGGGGTAAATTGTTCCATGCTTCGAAAAAAGCATGATTTTAAAATTTTCTGCTGCGAATTGTTATTTGAGAACTTCAGGTAGCGTTTGGGTTTGCCAAAACTTTAGCAACAGCGAATATTTTTCCAGGGGCAATTGATGGGCATAGACACGTAAGTTGGTACTAATTGCACCTTATGATCATTTGTTGTTCAGCTATATTGAACTGAAATGCACTCAATTTCACTAAAACTGTCAACCCATTTTAATCCATGATAAATTATTCATTCAATGATTTGCAAAGGATTGTGTTTAGTGGTTGATTTGAGACAGCATCTAAAAGTTTTTATCCTGATATCGCTGGGCACGGTGCTGCAAACTTCGTGTATGGTTGGGCCTAATTTTCATTCGCCCAATCCACCTAAAGTCAAAAAATATACTGAAAAACCGCTACCGGCAAAAACAGTAAGTACCCCTGGCTCTGGTGGCCAAGCCCAAGCTTTTATAACCAATAAAGATATTCCTTTATTGTGGTGGGAGCTTTATCATTCACAGGAATTGAATCAACTCATTCGAATGGGATTAGCCAATAGTCCTAATTTAGCTGCCGCTTCTGCAGCCTTGCGTCAAGCTCAGGAAAATCTCAAAGTTCAAATAGGTAATTCAATGTGGCCGTCAATCGATGCTAGTCAGATGGTGCAAAGACAACGTTATTCAGGTTTGCAAATAGGTATTCCAGCTGACAGTGTAACGTTTAATCTCGTTTATACTTCATTTAATTTATCCTATACCTTGGATGTTTTTGGGGGAGCACGCCGTCAAATTGAAGCATTAAAAGCCCAGGTTGATTACCAACAATTTCAAGTAATTGCTGCTTACCTGACGTTGACTTCTAATATTGTTACTACATCAGTAGCAATTGCATCCTATCAAGCACAAATTGATGCGACTTTTGATTTAATCAAGGCAGAACAAGGACTTCTTGATATTTTAAACAAACAATATCGGTTAGGAGCCGTTTCCCAAGAAAATGTATTAACTCAACAAACCTTGTTTGAGCAGACCAAAGCGACTTTACCGCCACTTCAAAAAAACTTATCTCAGGCCAAGCACGCTTTATCCACGCTTGTAGGTGTTTTTCCGGAAGCTCCCTTACCCATTATTAAATTGGATCACTTGAAATTACCCATAGAGCTGCCTGTGAGTTTGCCTTCAAACCTTGTTCGCCAACGTCCTGATGTACGCGCTTCTGAGGCATTACTTCATGAAGCATGTGCTCAAATTGGGGTAGCAACAGCCAATTTATTCCCGCAATTTACTATTACTGCCAATGAGGGATGGCTTAATACCTCGTTTGCAAACCTTTTTACCAAAAGACACGAGGTTTGGGCTTTAACTGGACAAGTGGTTCAGCCTTTGTTTCATGGGGGCGCTTTATTTGCACAACGGCGCGCTGCAATAGCAGCCTATCAACAGACGGCAGCACAATACAAACAAACTGTATTACAAGCTTTCCAAAATGTGGCAGATGTCTTAAGAGGATTAGAAGTTGATGCACGTACATTGCAAGCACAAATAAAGGCCGAAAATGCGGCACGAGATGCTTTAAATCTTACGCTAAAGCAATATCGCTTAGGCGGAGTGAGTTACATCAATTTATTAAACGCACAACAGCAGTATCAACAGACGCGAATTAGTCGTATTCAGGCTCAAGCGGTGCGTTACAGCGATACTGCTGCATTATTCCAGGCCTTAGGCGGGGGCTGGTGGCATAAACCCTGGTGTGTCAAAGAGTGTCTATGATGAAAGAAATTTTTTTGAAAAAACAGATGATTATTATGTTAGTTTTGGTGGGTATTCTTTTCAGCCTGATTTTTGGTTGGAAGGCTTTTGGCAACTACATGAGAAATCAATTTTTCCTCAAATCGAAGTCACCTGCGGTTACGGTATCCACAATGAAAGTTGAGGCTTCATTATGGCAACCTACTTTAAAAGCAGTAGGTAGTATGCGTACACGCCTTGGGGTGAATGTGACTACTGAACTTGCGGGTATGGTTCAGACGATCTATTTTACACCGGGTGCAATGGTTAAAAAAGGTGCTGTTTTGGTGCAATTAAATGCGGGGACCGAACTTGGATTATTGCATTCATTGCAAGCCCAGGTGGAATTAGCAAAAATTACCTATAAACGAAATAAAGCGCAATATGCTGTTCATGCAGTAAGCAAACAAACAGTAGATGCTGATGAATGGAATCTCAAGAATTTACAAGCCCAAGTTGCAGAGCAAGCTGCAACTGCGGAAAAAAAGACAATCCGTGCTCCTTTTGCAGGTCAATTAGGAATCAATAGAATTAATCCAGGGCAGTTTCTTAATGTAGGGGATACGGTAACTACATTACAGGCCTTAGATCCGATTTATGTTGATTTTTATTTACCCCAGCAAGATTTAGGGGCGTTAGAGATTGGACAAACAGTAAAGCTCACTACTAATACCTTTCCCGACAAGATTTTTCAAGGGAAAATCACTACCATTGAACCTATTGTAGATAGCGCTACCCGTAATGTGTTGGTAGAAGCGACTATCCCTAATCCTGATTTTCAATTGAAGTCAGGTATGTTTACTCGCGTTGAGGTTGCTGCAGGAATGAAAAAAAGCTATCTGACTTTACCGCAATCAGCGATTAGTTTTAATCCTTATGGTGATATTGTATATCTGGTTCAAGAAAGCAAACAAAAAGACAGCAATAATCAACCCATTCTTGTAGTTAAACAGGTTTTTGTAACTGTTGGTGATACCCGAGGGGATCAAATTGCTGTTTTAAAAGGATTGCGCGCGGGAGATATTGTGGTTACTAGTGGTCAATTGAAGCTTAAAAATGGCAGTCGCGTCCTAATCAATAATAAAATACAACCAAGCAATGAAGCAACACCAAAGGTGGTTGAGAAATAACAACTCTCGTACCGCGCTTTATGCGCGGTATCCAGAACAATGCTTGATGTACTTTTGAATTCTGTTTCAAAGACGGAGCTGCTGATAAAGAGTATGAAAGCACAGGGTAAGAAATGGAGCGTTTTGTGAAGATCCCTCAAAAAGGGTACACCAGAACCCAGGCTACGCTTATGTAGTTTGGGTTGAGAATCTAAGGATTGTAAGAATGCGGTTTACGGATATTTTTATTAGAAGACCAGTACTGGCTACAGTGATTAGTTTGATGCTTTTAGCAATGGGCTTACGCTCTATTAATTCTTTACCGATAATGCAGTACCCGTTTACACAAAATGCCGTTGTAACTGTTACTACAACTTATACTGGTGCAGACCCGGATGTCATTGCCGGTTTTATTACGACACCTTTAGAGAATTCAATAGCTCAGGCTGGTGGTATTGATTATATGACGTCCATCAGTTCTTCTAGTACAAGTACGATCACCGTAAATCTCCTCCTAAATTACGATCCTTTGAAAGCATTGTCGGATATCACTACCAAAGTGAATGCAGTATTGAATCAGCTCCCTGAAAATTCACAGCAACCAGTAATTACTGTCACGGTTGGACAAACGATTGATTCGATGTATATAGGATTTTATAGCGATGAATTACCCATTAATAAAATTACCGATTATTTGATTCGGGTAGTACAGCCGAAATTACAGGCAGTTAATGGAGTGCAAAAAGCAGAAATACTTGGAAATCAAACTTTTGCGTTACGCGCATGGCTCGATCCAGTGAAGTTGGCAGGATACGGTATTTCTGCAGCAGAAATCGGAACTGCTCTTGCAAATAATAATTTTATTTCGGCAGTGGGTCGTACCGATGGACAGATGTTTGTGCAAAATCTTACTGCAAGTACCGATCTCACTGACGTCAATCAATTCAGGAATATGATTATTAAAGCTCAAAATGGAGCCATTATTCGTTTGGGTGATGTGGCTACCGTAGATCTAGGAGCACAAAATTATAACTCTTCAGTGAGTTTTGATGGGCGAACGGCAGTTTATATCGGTATTGTTGTAGCACCTTCGGCTAATCTTTTGACGGTAATTGATGATATTAAAAAAATATTTCCCACAATTCAGGAGCAATTGCCTCAAGGTTTGCGGGGAAACATTGTCTATGATGCCAGCTTATTTGTTAATTCTTCGATCCATGAAGTCATCCTTTCTTTATTAGAAGCATTTTTTATTGTAACCGTCGTTATTTTTCTCTTTCTTGGATCGATTCGTTCTGTTGTTATCCCAATTATTGCGATTCCTTTATCTCTTATTGGAGCTTTTTGGATTATGCTCATTTTGGGTTATTCAATTAACCTGCTCACTTTATTAGCTATGGTGCTTGCGATTGGCTTGGTAGTTGATGATGCGATTATTGTTGTAGAAAATGTGCAACGCCACATCGAGGAAGGAAAAACCCGATTTAAAGCTGCGTTATTGGGGGCACGTGAATTGGCGAATCCTATTATTGCAATTACCATTGTTTTAATTGCTGTTTACTTGCCTGTTGGTTTTATGGGGGGGTTGACTGGAGCTTTATTTACCGAGTTTGCTTTTTCGCTTGCTGGTGCAGTAACTGTTTCCGCAGTTATTGCATTAACTTTATCGCCTATGATGTGTTCCAAATTCCTTAAAACAGGGAAGGGGGACAACAAGGGACGTTTTATGACTTATGTCGATAATTCGTTTGCAAAACTCGAGAAATCTTATGAACGAATTTTGTCTGCAACATTAAATCATTTGCCAGTTGTCCTAGTATTTGCTGCGATTATCCTTTTTAGTAATTATTTTCTTTTTATCACTTCAGATTCGGAGTTGGCACCGCAAGAAGATCAAGGGATTATTATTGCCCAAGTTACTGCACCGGCAAACGCATCATTAGCCCAAACCCAACTTTACGCAAACGCTGTGAATAAAATTTTTAAAAAATATCCTGAAACAGACCACATTTTTCAAGTTGATGGTTATCAAGGATTAAATACCTCCATAATTGGTATGGTTTTAAAACCCTGGGATCAGCGTCAACGAACTTCAAATCAATTACAGCCCTTAGTTCAAGAAGAACTCAATAAGATTGCTGGGGCTAAAGTAGCTGCATTTCAATTACCTTCATTACCAGGAGGCGGGAGTGGGCTTCCTATTCAATTTGTGATTAATACGACAGAAACTTTTGATAAATTGAATGAAGTGTTACAGCGTATTTTAGATAAGGCCTATGCTACAGGTTTTTTTGCTTTTATTGATCCTGATCTTAAAATCGATAAAATTCAGACTAAGGTCAATTTAGATCGAGATAAAATATCCCAGTTTGGTTTAACCATGCAGGATATTGGTAATTTATTTGGGTCGGCTTTGAGCGAGGGATATATTAACTATTTTAATTTTGCGGGCCGTTCCTATCAGGTTATTCCACAAGTAAAGAGAGAGACGCGTTTAAACACAGATCAAATATTAAATTATTACATGAGGACTGCGTCAGGAGATTCAATTCCTCTTTCTACAGTCGCTACTTTGCAGCGACAAATAGTCCCTCAATCTTTAAATCATTTCCAACAGCTCAATTCCGCAACAATTTCAGCTGTTGCTTTTCCAGGTGTATCTATGGGGCAAGCCTTGGGTACTTTTGCTAATATTGCCAAAGAAATTTTGCCCCAGGGCTATTACATAGATTACGCGTCGCAATCACGACAATTTATTCAAGAAGGCGCAAATCTGATCATCACGTTTTTCTTTGCATTAATTATTATCTTTTTGTCATTAGCTGCTTTGTTTGAAAGTTTCCGTGACCCACTTATTGTTTTGATTAGTGTGCCTATGTCGATTTGTGGTGCAATGATTTTTGTTAGTTTGGGTATTGGTAATGCTAATCTGAATATTTATAGTGAAGTGGGTTTGGTTACATTAATTGGTCTTATCAGTAAGCATGGTATTTTGATCGTGCAATTTGCCAATGACTTACAAGCGAATGGGCAAAACAAGTTAGATGCCATTAAGTCAGCTGCTGCAATTCGTTTACGACCTATTTTAATGACCACAGCAGCTATGGTTTTAGGAGTTATACCCTTAATTTTTGCTACAGGTGCTGGCGCTGAAAGCCGTTATAATATTGGTTTAGTGATCGCAACGGGTATTTCAATTGGTACTTTGTTTACTCTTTTTGTTGTTCCCGCAATGTATCTGTGGTTAGCGGAAGATCATACAAAAAAAGCTGCAGCAGAACATTTAGATGAGGAAGAATCATTAGGATAGTTACGGATGTGCGGATCAAACTGAGGGAGTTGCAACGGGCATAGCCGGTGCTTCATACCTTTTAGCCTCTGTATCTTTTGTTGTTGGGGCGGTAGCAAATAAACCAAAACGTTTGGCTAGCTTACCAATTGGGAGTGGGTTTTCTATAACATCGTTGAGCTCATCAAGCAGTTTTTGTCGGGTTGGGGTAAACAAACCCAACGTTTCAAGCAGCGAGAAAAAGCATATTTTTAAGTAAGCAAAACTAAAAGTATCTACTCTCCTATGTGTTAGAATGATTCTTGAGAAATTAGGATTTTTAATAATATCCACTTCATCTTTTATTTGTTTGATACGATCTTTAACTTTCAATTTCGTGTTGCTAGCAATTATATCTAATTTATTAATACGCGTAGACTTTTCTCTTAAAGTCTCATCACTTTCAAATAAAGCGCTCTGATTGTGTATCGCGATACTGGAATTGCTGAAATAAATTTTGAACTGAGCCAAAGCGATTTTTATGGTATCAAGCTGATAATATTCCTCATAGTACTTTTTCTCAAATTTACTGATTTCATCTTTCAACAGTTTTTTGATGTTTTGATCAATATCCTCAGCTGTTTTTGATTGGGCAATTATTTCATTCCTGAGTTTTAGTAAATAGGATTGAAGTAAATCCGTATATTCTTTATCGGTGTATTGCAAGCCTATATGGCGATTGCACATCACTTTCATATGTTTGTCGAATGATTCGGCAGTATATTGTTCGATAAAAGTCAGCTTCTCTTGTTTCTGAATTGGAACCAGGCTCTCAAGGTAACGCAATTTCTCTTTTGCGGTGTCTAACCGCATTTGTTGGGATGCTTTTACGCCTAGGTAGTAATGATGACTGGCAACAATTAATGCTTGGATTTCAGTAAAATGAGGATCGTAGGCTTTAAGTCCAGAGTTACACAGTTGATCAAGTAGATGGTCTTCTGGATATTGGCTGGGTGCGATTTCAACGTGTTTATCTCGTTTGAGTTTCGCCAGTTTGGGTAATGCTTTTTTATAAGCAGCACATAACTCAATTTTAGCTTGCTCCATAGGAACTCTTGGCTGAATAGGAGCGGAAATATCCAAAATTTCAAAAGGCGTTGTCACTTCAAGATACCAATGGTACAAGTTTTCAATATCTTGATAGTCTTTATCTATTTTTTTTAGAAATCGGTTTGCGTTTTTTATCTGTTTTTTAATGATTGAAGTCCTAGTCTCTAAAGGCTCCTTATCACAAACTAACTGTATACGGGTTGCGGAATTCAAGTCCAGAGAATGTAATAATCCTTTGAAGAATTCATCAGTGATTTGTCTTAATGGACCTGAGAATGTTCCTGGGGAAAGTCCTAATCTGTTTTCCCAGCGATCTGCTTCAAGAAGCATCGGAGTAAACACTGTAGATCGCATCTTCTCTAGGTTATCCATTACTCCATCATGAGAGGTGCTCGTAAATTCATTGAGTTTTGCTGTAAGTTCCTGATACAGGTAAATCATATTGGGTGTTTGCAGGAACAATTTAAAATAAGAATCAGAATTATTAATCAGAGCTTCTATAATTAAGGTGGCTTTTTTAGCTCGCTGATGTAATTCGTTCAGCTCTTCAGTTGTTAGGTAATTCGTGTTTTTTAAGGCTCTAATGTGTTTGGGACTAATATAAAAGGCATTAAGCACATACCAAAGTGAATTGTGTTGCACGTTTGTTGATCCATAGGGGACCTGATCAGGTCCAACCTGGTATGCATCAGAATGTTCCTGGAAGATTGCATAAAGATTTTGTGCTTTATCAAGTAAATCACGCGCTATCAATCCTAAATGGGGATCTGCCGCCAAACGTTTGGCTGACTTAATAATTTCATTTAGATGTCCATAAGCTTGTAATAAATAGTAAACATAACGACTTTTTGCACTTTGATTGTTTAAATTTTCTAGTTCAAGGACAATCCCTTCCAAATGAAACATACTGTTAAAAATGTCCTTTAAAGCACAAACTTGCCTACTTTGTGTCAACCTCAGATTATTATCCTCCATTTCAGGGAATGGCGGGGGAGATGAGGGTGAGACTGATTCTCGCACATCGTGGAAAATTCCTGTCGGTGAAAGATCGATTGTTTCAGAGGAGTTGGTTTTTCTAGCCGAATACGGTATTAATTCATGCTGCACTGCTTGGTTAAACAGTTTGGTTACTTCAAATAAGGATATCCTGAACCCATGAATGCACCTGGAATAGTTTTTGTGGGGTATGACGTAGTGCTCTCTACCCGTTTTTGGGTCTGGCTTTAGTACAGCTGAATTATTTTCGAGGGTAAATTTTTCTTGAGCCAAGTCATAAAACCGTTGCGCCCTTCGGTTCCATTCATCCGTGATCCGAGAAAAGAATTCTTGGAAATGTCCATCTAGATCCAAGAACATTCGAACTGATGGAGCATCCTTTCTGTTCATTTTTCTGTTTGATAAGAGAGTAACCAAATATTTATCAAACTTCAGAACATCCTCTTTCATTTCAGGGGGGACAGCACAAATGAAATAAGGTTGGAAAATACTATATAAATTACGACATTGATCTTTTACTTTGGGATCCAGACGATTCAGAAGCAACATATTACCCTGAATCTGTGGTCTTGCCCGTAGTTCCTTTCTAAGCAAGGTAATAAATTGAACGTAAGCATTTTGCACAACCAGAAATTTGTTATGTTTATTTCGATACCATTGATAGACCTCAAGAGTTTGATCTGCGCTTAAGTGCTCAGGGTTTTGCAGTAATTTATCGCCTTCTATTGTTTTAAAATGCAGTTTTGCATCTTCTTCGCGTTTGGTAGCTAGGGTTTGTGACTCTTTTTCGTCAAGAAATGTTTTTTTTGCAAAATTGTAATAGGTTTGGCTTTTATCTCCCCACTTGGCAAAAAAATCCTGAGCATATTTGTCCAGTTGCAAAAACAAAGATGCAGGGGGTGTTTCTAATAGTTCTATTGGCTTATTTGCAAGTAACGCAGCGAAGTATTGTTCAAGATTTTGAGCACACTCTTTAAATTCAGGCGGTATTACAAATTTTAAATAGGATTGAAAAACTGGAAATAAATTACGACACTCCTCTGCTTGCTCATTAAAATTTGTTAACAGCAAGTGATTACCGTAAAGCTCGGGTTTCTCCTCGATTTGTTTTTTTATTATGAGCGCAAAGCGTGTATAGGCACGCAGAATTTTTTGAAAGTCATCTTTATTAATCCACTCAAAATTGATACGGTCAAGGAACTCTTGGATATTTTTATCCAATCCCAGAAAAAGGTCTATCGATGGGATGTTTGTGACCTGTTTTTCGGCAAATACATCCGTTAAATAATGTTCAAGGCTTTTCCTTGAATCTTTAAATTCAGATGAGACTATTGACCTTAAGTAAGGTTGGAATACCTTAAATAATTGATGGCACTCATTTTTAACTGTATCGTCAAAATTGCTTAGATCCAAATTCTTTTCATAAAAAGCGGGTTTTGCTGCTATTTGGCCTTTTACTAGCTGCGCAAAGCGTAAATAAGCATTTTGAATGTGTTGAAACTCTGCTTTTGTGAGTTTGGATTTTTTAGCTTTATCTTGCTCGACTTGTAGTGGTATTGACTCATCAAGAGTATATGCATTCGTTTTTTCGCTATATGGGAATAAAGCTAAATTTGCTTTTTTATGAACTGAATCAATTAAGTCTTTATTTAAATTAATATGAAAAATCTGACTGTTCTCATCTTTAGTAATTAAATCAGCCAGAGTTTTTTCTTTTGCCAAAACAACACTCGCATGGTCTGCGGGAAGCTGTCTTCTTACGAAACGAACGGGTCTTCCCATGAAGGAGTACCAGTCTTCTTTTTCAGGCCCTGTCAATCTCGAGATGATGAGTTCATTTAAGTCAATGTCCAGTTTGGCCATATAAGGCTTAAGAAGCTTATAATGTTTTGTTAATTCTTTCTTAACCTCAGGAGGAAGTTGGTACAGGCGCAGGTTGTTATAACGTGGATCATTTAATAGCGCAAAAAATTGTGTGCACGCGGCGGATGCTTTTTGAATTTTATATAATGTTTTATTGGCCTTATCGATCCTTTTATAGGTCATTTCCAATCTTAATTCGATAAATCGAGAGTCTTCAATTTCAAGTAACTCTTCGCCTTTTGCTTTAAAATCAATTGCTTTTTTAGGTAAATAAAGTATTTTCTCATATAAGACTTTGATCTTCTCCATGAGGGGAACAGACAAAGTCCCAGGCTTAAGCATGGCGTAATCTTCAATTTTATCGACTAAACCAAATAAAGTAGGAAATACTTCGTATTTAAGTTGGGCTAATTTATCACGGATCACATCCTGAGATGATTCACTAAGCTCCCCTATTTGTTCCAAAGAGCTCATGGATAAAGTGATTATATTGCGAATTATATGAATGTAATTTAAAAATTTAAGTGAAACAAAGATACTGTTTCCTTTTAAATTTTCTATATCGTTTAATAGATGAAGTGCGGCTTTTTGTAACTCATCCAGCTTTTCTTGATTAAGCTTGGGTTCTGACTCTTTAATTTGCGAAGAAAATTGTTCTATGTAATGGGTTAGTTTATCAATGTAGCTTGGTAAGACCGCACTGAATTGAGTAAGAAAATTATAATCTACATCCCCATTAAGGGGACGCAGCTGATCTACAGTGATTCCTGCAACCTCTCCTACTTTATAGGCTAAAGGCATGGGCCCAAGTGCTTCTACTATAGCTTTTTTCTCTTTAGCATGTTTTTCTGCAAAAGATTGTATTTTGCTGAATAAAGGCAAAATAAAGGATAACTCCTCTTGAAACATGTCTCTGAGATCAACATCTAAATGAGTGAGCAGGTAACTTGCTTCATAAGCTAGGTTTATTGTTTTACTGTAAAGTAATTTGAGATCAGAATAGCTTCGTTTTATATTTCTGACATCTATATTTTCCAAATCTAAAAAGGTCAAGCGTGCATAGTAAAGCGCATTGATTAGTTTTTTAATTTGAGAAATATTATCAGGATCAAGAGAGTAGTTAGAAAAAGGAGCCCACGAGATATGGCCTTTTCTCGAAACTGCGGACAAAATTCGTGCTTTAAAAGCATCCAGGGTAAAAGGGAGGGTATGAGTTCTTTTTGATGTAATCTCAAGAATCTCAGACATAAAAGGCTCTAAGTCTTTAGGAGTAAAGCCTTGGTTTAAATTAATTTTGAGTTCTTCTTTTTTGATTACTGCAGTTACTGGTTTACCCGTGGGATCAAGAACAGTGTACTCAAGACCTGTTTCGAGCATACGTACATAAAATAAGCCTTTCTCCAGTTTTCCGCCCCCAGTCATCAAGGCAATTTTATAGGCAAATGGTGATGGGGCATCAAGCTCTTCTAAAAGGGCATCTTTAATTGGCTTTTTGTCGGGTGTGATGACTGAATAGGCTATTTTTCCCTGTTGTTCTCTTACGTAGATCTTTCCAGGTTCTAATTCTGTCTCATTGGTCATGAAACAGAGTTCATAGCGAGGAAAATAAGGAATTATTCGAGGATTGACGTGCTTACTGTATAGAATGTCAAAAATTTTAGTGTCAATTCGTTCCAGTAATTTAGATATCTGGTTCTGCTTAAATGACTCTAATAATTTTATATATTCTTCAAATATCATTACAGATAGCCTAATGAATTCATAAATTGTATACTGTCAATATATTCGCCTGTGCACTAACAATATCACAGTTTGGCAATATTTTCGCCTGTTATTGTAGATAAATCAATGACTGGTTTTTAAATATCTCGGTCGTCCTTTAAAAAGTCGAGCTTGGGCTTAAGACTTTATTTTTACTGACAATTCTAAAATAAACTCTGCAACCAATTCCGTCATACCAGGATAATCTGTATATGCTTTGATCTGAATGGGTTGAGTCACTCGTTCTCCAGTTTTTTGCGATTCTTCTAGCATAGCTTTGACTTGTGCTCCTTCGTGACAAACAAAATAAACATCAGATTCAGGCCTACTTAAAAACTGTGCTTGGAATGATTTAAAAACAAGGGAAACTTTAAGTTGCTTCTGTGATGCATGATAAAAACCATGTAAGCCTCCCGCTAAGTCAGCACCAGCACACAAGGCTCCAAAATACATGGAATTTAAATGATTACGGCTTCGTCTTTTTAAGGGTAGACATACAATAATGTCCGTGTCAGTAAGATGGATCAGTCGCGGTCTTAAATAGCCGAGCATGGGTACTTTAAAATGACTAAAGGCCCAGAGAAAAAATTTAAAACGAGTTAAGGTATTCATGAATTTTCCTTTTGTACCCTGAGAGACACTTGATTATCATTTTGGGCATAAAGAGTAAATGGAGATATGAAAAATATGAGCGATAAAATTCTTTGTAAAAGAAATATCATATTTGAAATCCGATAATTTTTAAAAAAGAATAACTTAAGTTTTTTATTCTAGTATAATTTTTGCATTAAAAATATGTATCCAACTCTTTTTGTAAGCAATCCATTATTTCGATGAATGGAGTAATTGCGGGTCGTCGCAAAATTGTTGAGGTGAACAGAGACAGGGACTAATTTAAACACTGTTTCAATAATTGAATCCATTAATTCATTTTCGCTAATTACGGCTTTTGTTTCTCAAAATGCTGAGTGAAATAGATTTAATGTGATTTTTTATTTTTTTTTGCGTATAATTCTATGGCTTTATAGCCGCGAAATATAAAAACCAAAACTCAGTTGTTAAACCAAATTATCGAACTTTATGCAAACAATCACCATACGTGGTGCAAGAACCCACAATCTTAAAAATCTCGACTTGGATTTGCCACGTGATAAATTAATTGTAATAACGGGTTTATCGGGTTCAGGTAAGTCCTCTTTGGCCTTTGATACTTTATATGCCGAAGGGCAGCGTCGTTATGTGGAATCTTTATCCGCCTATGCACGTCAATTTTTAGCAATGATGGAAAAACCTGATGTTGATTCGATAGAAGGTTTATCTCCGGCAATTTCTATTGAGCAGAAAGCAACCTCCCACAATCCCCGCTCCACAGTGGGTACTATTACCGAAATATATGATTATTTACGTCTACTGTATGCACGCGTAGGAGAGCCTCGTTGCCCTACACACCACGTGAGCTTGCATGCACAAACGATTAGTCAGATGGTGGATCATGTTTTAACTTTACCTGTTGACAGTAAAGTAATGATTTTGGCTCCTGTTGTACGTGAACGCAAAGGAGAGCAGGTTCAGCTATTGCAGCAGTTACAAGCCCAAGGTTATGTACGTGCGCGAATTGATGGCGTGCTTTATGAGTTGGATTCTCCTCCTAAGCTAGGCTTACGTACGAAACATACCATTGAAGTCGTTGTGGATCGATTTAAAGTCAGACCTGATATTGCTCAGCGTTTAAGTGAGTCATTCGAAAATGCTATAAATTTGGCAGAAGGCCTTGCAATAGTGGCTTCTATGGAGGATCAATTTAATGATCTCGTTTTTTCTTCCAAATTTGCGTGTCCTGAATGCGGGTACAGTCTCAGTGAGTTAGAACCCAGGCTTTTTTCTTTTAACAATCCTGTAGGAGCTTGCCCTGATTGCGATGGATTGGGAGTTGATCAGTTTTTTGATCCTGAGCGGGTCATACATGATCAAACAGCCAGTTTGGCCGAGGGGGCTATTCGCGGTTGGGATAAAAAAACCACTTATTATTTCTCGATGCTTGAGTCGCTTGCACAGCACTATGGTTTTGATACCCGTACTGCATTTTGTGATTTGCCTGAAGAAGTGCGTCAAATTGTTCTCTATGGCAGTGGACGTGAAATTATAGACTTTCATTATCATCGACCCAATGGTGGGTATATGGTTAAACGGCATTCATTTGAAGGAATTATTCCGAATATGCAGCGGCGTTACCGTGAATCTGATTCGGGAATGATACGTGAGGAGCTTGCTAAATATTTATCATCTCGTCCTTGTCAGAGTTGTCATGGTACACGATTACGCGAAGAAGCACGACATGTGTTTATTGATGACAAAAATTTACCTGAAGTTACTGCATATTCGATTGAAAACGCTTATGTATTTTTTAAAAATTTACGGATGACGGGATATAAAGGTGAAATTGCGGCAAAAATTAATAAAGAAATTGTTGAGCGATTAGGATTTTTGGTCAATGTAGGTCTAGATTACCTTTCATTAACTCGTAGTGCTGAAACTTTATCAGGAGGAGAAGCACAACGCATTCGCTTAGCCAGCCAAATTGGCTCAGGCCTGGTTGGTGTCATGTATATCTTGGATGAGCCCTCTATTGGATTGCATCAACGAGATAATGATCGGTTATTAAAAACATTGATGCATTTACGCAATCTGGGAAATACGGTCATCGTAGTAGAGCATGATGAGGACGCGATTCGCAGCGCTGATTTTGTTCTGGATATAGGACCTGGGGCTGGTGTACATGGTGGGGAAATTGTAGCGTACGGGACACCTCAAGAAATTATGCAATCGCCTGCTTCCTTGACGGGACAATATTTATCCGGAAAACAATCCATAGCGATTCCTGACACTCGGTTACCCGTTAATACTGAAAAAATGATTCATTTAAAAGGAGTGGTTTGTAATAATTTACTGGATGTCAATGTCAGTATTCCTTTGGGTTTACTTACTTGCATTACGGGTGTTTCGGGGTCAGGCAAATCGAGTCTGATCAATGATACCTTATATCCAAGTGCCGCGAATCTGTTAAATAGGGCAAGTTTATTTACTCACGGTTCTGTCAAAGAAATTACGGGGTTAAATTTATGCGATAAAGTAATTGATATTGATCAGAGTCCGATTGGCAGAACTCCTCGTTCCAATCCAGCTACATATACCGGTATCTTTACTCATATCCGCGAATTATTTGCGGCAACTCCTGAATCTAGAGCACGAGGTTACCAGCCAGGGCGCTTCAGTTTTAATGTCCGCGGCGGACGTTGTGAAGCATGTCAGGGGGATGGGCTCATTAAAGTTGAAATGCACTTTTTGCCTGACATTTACGTATCATGTGATGTATGCAAAGGAAAACGTTACAATCGAGAAACTCTTGATATTCAGTATAAAGGTAAAAATATTCACGAAGTTCTAGAAATGACTGTTGAAGATGCAAGTCATTTTTTTGCGGCGATTCCAGCATTAGCTAGAAAATGTCAGACTTTGATGGATGTTGGTTTGTCTTATATTAAATTAGGACAAAGTGCGACTACTCTTTCAGGAGGGGAGGCTCAGAGAATTAAGTTGTCCCGTGAGCTTTCAAAACGGGATACAGGAAGCACTTTATATATTCTGGATGAACCTACAACAGGTTTGCATTTTCATGATACCAAGCAATTATTGGCAGTATTATTCCGTTTGCGGTCGCAAGGGAATACGATTGTAATTATTGAACATAATTTGGATGTGATTAAGACGGCAGATTGGATTATTGATCTAGGACCTGAAGGCGGCAGCAAAGGTGGGCGTATTGTGGCAACAGGCACGCCAGAACAAGTTGCTGAATGTGAGCGTTCTTATACGGGACAATTTTTGAAAGCTATTTTGAACGGGTGATAATTTTCCCAGTTAAATTACTCGCGTATCTATGATATTGAATTTTTTAAATAATTGTATGCATAAAAGCTCGCTGGTAAGAGTAATGCCCAAGTAATTCCCACAAAAAAATAGAATGGATACGCGTTTTCGATAACTACTATATTGCATATTTCGCCAATTTTATAGGCAAATGGCATTAAAAAAAGGATAAGTAGGAACCAAATAAAATAGTAATGGATCAATTTTTCATTAAGAAAAATAAGATTCAATCCGAAACTCAACCAAATGCAAATCATCCATGGCGCTGTAAAATAAGAACTAAAAGGGTTTGCTTTAAAATAAATATAATTTTGATGCAGCCAAATCATATCCGTAATTACACCAATAAATCCGATCAGAAGTGCAAAATAGAGCGCATTTAAGTAAGGCAATCGATTAATTGACTGCCAGGCGATTTGTACGGCAATAAACAGGAACCCAATCATTGGCCCAAGATATACTTCATTTTGTGCTGCAAAATAGAAACAGGCTATCCAACATAAATAATAGGACAGAAAATGGATACACCATCCAATTTGACTTTTACTCATCAGCTTTAGCTCTTACGGTTTAGTTCAAACTCCACAAAAATTCTCCTGTTTTTTTTATCATTTTCGATCTATAACTTAATTGTAGAAAATTTTACATAGGAAGAAAAATGAGTACTTTTTTTATTGCCCTTATTATTATTGTAGTACTTATATTTTTATGGGCTATTAGCATCTACAATACCTTAATTCAATTAATTGAGGCGATTAATAACGACAAAAAACAAATAGATATCCAGCTGGATCGCCGCTTTAAGGTATTTGAGTCTTTAATTGAAGCGGTAAAAAAATATATGGATTACGAGCAAACCACCTTGAAAGATGTTGTGGCTTTGCGTAATCAAGCTCAAGCAGCTAAAGCAGCAGGGGACGAAGAAGGGCGCATTGCTGCAGAAAACCAAATTTCACAGATTGCATCTGGAATTAATTTAGTATTTGAAAATTACCCTGATTTGAAAGCAAGCCAAAATGTCATGCAGTTGCAGGAAGAAATCGTCAATACCGAAAATAAATTGGCATATTCTAAACAGGCTTATAACGATGGGGTAGAGCGTTATTATGCTAAAAAGAAATCGTTCTTTGAATCCATGGTGGTATCTATGTTTGCTTCTTCTCTTGATAAAGACTTTGTTTACTGGGGACTCCCTGAAGAACAGATTCAAGCGAAAGAAGACTATACCGTAAAATTTTGAGTTAGAAAATGAGTCTTGAAGACTATCATGGCGACGTAGCGAATTGGCGTGCGCAAATCCAGTTGAATCAACGCAAGACACGTGCGGTAATTGCTTTTTTTGTTGCAATTTTTTTTGCTGTGGGTTTCGTTGCTGATTTGTTTGTTTTGCAATCGACCTACCCACAGGTTCCTTTACAGCAAATTTTTCTTGCTTTGATTCGCCTGCAGGTCATTCCCTATGCGACTCTTCTTATGGTTGGTTTCGCCGTAATATCGTTGTTAATCACATATGCATTTTATGATCGAATTATGTTATTAGGTACCGAGTACCGTGAGATTACACCCCAAACAGCTAAAAATTTGCAGGAACAGCAACTATATAATGTAGTTGAGGAAATGAAAGTTGCTGCTGGTTTGCAGTATATGCCCAAAGTTTTTATTATCGAAGCAGACTACATGAATGCGTTTGCAAGTGGGTATAGTGAAAAATCAGCAATGGTTGCAATTACTCGAGGTTTAATAGAAAAGTTGAACAGGGCAGAGCTGCAAGCAGTAATGGCTCATGAATTAAGTCATATTCGTCACTATGATATTAAATTAACTCTAATGGTAGCGGTTTTGAGTAATATTCTTTTAATTGTGGTGGATATACTGTTTTATTCAGCAGTATTTAAACGAGACGGAAAACGTGGAGATAATCGATTATTAATGGTCATTATAGTTCTTCGTTATGTCTTGCCCTTAATTACTATTTTGTTGACCTTATTCTTAAGTCGAACGCGTGAATATATGGCGGATGCTGGCTGCGTAGAGTTAATGCGTGACAATGAACCTTTGGCTCGGGCATTACTCAAAATTAGCGACGATCATCAGCAATATGCTGAGCATTATTCAGCGGAATACGGTAATACTCCTCATGAGCAGATAAGGCAGGCGTCCTATCTCTTTAATCCCTCAGATATTGATCCGGTGAAATCTTTAAGCAGCGCTTTTGCAACACATCCTTCGATTGAGCAACGTTTACGGGCTTTGGGATTTAAGCCTAAATGAAAAACTCGAAAATAGGAATAATGTTTATTGTTTCTCTATGACTCTGTTCTTGTATAATCTTATATTTTAAGTTTATGATTATACCCCAAAAGCGAACACCTTCTCTGAAAAGGAATTTAGATGTGATGAAAATACAATCCTTAATTTTATCAGCTTTTTTGATATGCAATGGATTCTGCGTCAATGCAAATACGTTGTCGAAAGATGAAACAACAAATACTACAAAGATTTCGGAATATCTGAGGAAAATAACCCCAGAATTTCTCTATGGATATACCGATTTTGATTTTGATTCGACTTCAGGTGTAAATTTTAACCGATATAACGGACATTCAAATCTTTATTCTGCGGGAGCTGACCACATTACCTTAGGTCAGACGATGATGGCAGGCATTTATTATTTTAGAATTAATAGCGCAATTAGTTCGGAGTTTTTACTAAACCCAGGATTTGTAACTAATTCGGAACAGACCATACATAACAATACAATTTTCGGCCATCTATTTAAAGTGTTCACTCCCCAGATTTATGCTGATGTGTCGGGAGGTTATGGTTACAATAAATTTAATACTGTAACTGAAATTGCTATGGCCCCAACCCCGCTAATCGCTCAAGCAACAAATAATAATAACAACTGGTTTGTCAGCCTAAATGGAATTTATAGAAAAACTTGGAAACAGCTTCTCATGAGAGCTAATCTCGGGGTATTGTACAGTGAGATTAATACTGGAAGATATAATTACTTTTTCCCCTCTACGGTTACTTTTCAAGTGATTGAGCCATTAACAAATAAAGCGACTTTAATTTTGGAAAATATTGAATTAGGTTATTTTGTTAAGCCTTCAGTAATGCCTTTTATCAGCGGGGGATTAATTCAGGTAGCACAATTTTCAAATAGTCGTCCACTTGTAGATCCCGCAAGCATAATAAATGGTTCCCTTCCTCAATTGAACATGGATAGAAGCGGGTTTCGTGTAGGCGGGGGTATTGCCATAACCTTTAAAAAAGCAACCATTCGTGTTGAGGAAAAATATTATAATGCTGGTGGAATTTTTCAGAGTTATCAAACTCTAGCTGCATTAGAATATCAATTTGGTTAGACCTATTTACAATTCTACTATCCTGGCCGCAAGGCCTTGATTTTCTGTACCCCGATGCCCACATGCTTTTATGCATGCTGTGTCTTTGGTACTCGAAACTCAAAGCCTTGTGACAGTGAATTGTAAACAGGGTCTTAGCTCGTAATTCTATCTTTGCCCACTTTCTGGTTTTGTTAAGGAAAGTATTTAAGGACAATACTTTGTGAAGAAGGATCGATATTTCTCGCCAAAATCAATAAAATCTAAAGGGACACAAGTCCTTTTAGGTCTTTTCTGGTTAATTCTTGTCTTTTTAGTTGATGTAATTCACATGCCTCTTCTCAGTTCATTAGTTACTCAGCTGGACCATCGAACTTATGATCAAGTCGTTCAATTAAACTGGCGTCCACATCAAACAATTCCTCGAGTTGTTATCATTGATATTGATAATAAGTCAGTGGAGCAAGAAGGACGATGGCCTTGGCCTAGAAATAAAATAGCTAATTTAATCAATAAGTTAAAACAAAATGGTGTTGTGACCATAGCAACAGATATAGTTATGGCTGAGGCAGAAGTAAATTATGCAATAGGACTCAAGAATGAGTTGCAGAAATTAATGCCTCAATTATCCTTGGGTCAAAAACAGTTACCTGATTTGCTTGAGCAAATTGCCCCTAGAGTGGACAACGATCGTATTTTAGCCGACTCATTATTGGATCATAATGTGGTGCTGGGTTTTTTATTTCATAATGACAAAGAAATCAGGAGGGGAGAATTACCTACACCTTTAACTAATCCAGAAAATAATTATTTATACCGAGATAACCTCCCGCTCTATCAATTTTCCGGATATAACGGTTGTTTGCCGTTATTTCTAAAAGCGTCGACACAAGCGGGGGCAGTTACAAATGTACCGGATTTGGATGGAACGATACGACATGGGCTTATGTTAGCAAGCTATGACAACAAATTATACGCTACATTGGCTCTTGCAACTTCTATGAATTATTTGATGGTAAAACACCTTACCCTTAAAACGCATCATCATCAATTGTACGGAATTCAAATGGGTAATGTATTTATACCTACAAACGCGTATGGACAGATTCTTATTCCATTTTGGGGACATATTGGCGCACATAATTATTACTCTGCTACAGATATCATCCAGGACAAAATTAATCCAGAGCAACTGCAAGGGGCAATTGCTATTATTGGATCAACGATAATCCTTTTGGCGGATCTGCATCAATCTCCAGTTGCACAATCGTATCCTGGGGTGGAGATGGTAGGAAATATGGTTCAAGGCATTGTCGGGCAGCAATTGGTATCAGAATATGATTGGAAGACTCCTAAAGCTCGATTGTACTTGATATTAATTGGATTGTTTTTTACTTTTTTATTTTCTTTTTTGAGTGTTTCCAGAATTTTGATCCTGGCGATAATAAGTATTATAGGTATCTGGGCCTTATCCATTTATTTGTTTGTCTATAAAAGTTTATATCTTCCTATAGCCCTGATTTTAACCTTAATCGTGCTTCAGACTATAACGAATTATGGCTATTTATTTATTATCGAAAGAAGACAAAAAAGAAAAATAAATCAGCTGTTTGGGCAATACGTTCCAGAAGATTATGTTAGAGAGCTCATAGAATCTCCTGAGCAGTACAGCATGGAAGGACAAGAACGAAATATGACGGTTCTATTTAGTGATATTCGTAATTTTACAAGCCTTAGCGAGAGCTTGGAGGCATCTAATGTGAAACGATTGCTAAATGCTTTTTTTACACCAATTACTGAAATAATTTTTAGCTTTAGAGGAACAATTGATAAATATGTGGGGGATATGATCGTGGCGTTTTGGGGAGCTCCTATGCTTGATGAAGATCACGCAACTCATGCTATTATGTGCTCTCTCGCCATGGTAAAACAACTACCTGAAATCAATGAAAAAATGCAGGAAAAAGACTTGCCAGTTGTTAGTTTTGGCATTGGCCTGGCAACAGGGTTGATGAATGTGGGTGATATGGGTTCAGAGTTTCGCCGTGCGTATACAGTCATTGGAGATACAGTGAATCTTGCTTCGCGTTTACAAGATTTAACAAAATTTTACCAAGTGACTATTTTGGTGAGTGATAAAACATGTGCAGGACAAGATCAGTTTGCCTGGCGAGCCATAGATAAAATTACTGTTAAGGGAAGAAAAAGTGGATTGACTATCTATCAGCCTCTCGGTAAGGTTAGTGATGTTTCTGAAGAGGTTTTAACTCAGTTAGACGAGTATCATAAAGCTTTAGAAGAGTATTATGCGCAGAATTGGTCGTCCGCTGAAAAAAAATTTGCTATGCTAAAAACCAAATGTCCAGAGGTTTATTTATATCAGATCTATCTTGACCGCGTTAAAGCATTTATGGAAACACCTCCTCCAGAAAACTGGGACGGAATTTACATGCATCAGCATAAATGATCTTTCTTATTTATTGAAAGACTCTTAATGGCCAAGGATTGTAACTACTTTGTAATGGAAAAAATTGTACAGGAATATATATGAAAAAAGTAATATTTACAGGATTATTGATGCTAGCCAGCCAGCTATTTGCTCAATCTGCGGCCACTGTTTTATTCACCCAGAAAAAAGTCGTGGTCCGTCAGCATGGTGCTGAGCGCGGGATTACTCGTGGCTCTAGCGTAGAAGTTGGTGATGAAGTTGTAACTGGTGATGATGCCGCAGCGAATCTTCAATATTCAAATGGTGCATTGGTTAGTATGGGCTCAAATTCGAACTACAAAATTTTGGCTTATGCTCCTAAGGAAGCGGTACAAATTAAAGCGGAGTTAAGTAAGGGTAAGCTGGAAATAAACACACCAGAAAAAATAAAAGAATCACTAAAAACTCCAATTTTATCGCTTGCCATACTTGGAACAAAGGTTCGAGTTTACGTAGTTGGAAAAGAGACTTACATTCAAGTGATTGAGGGTCTCGTTTTGGCGAGGGGTGAATATCTTCGACCTGGTGCAAGTGTTCGGGTTACCGCTGATCGCATGATAAATGCCCCTTTCCCTAAAGAGGGTGAGGTTAAAACTGCGGCGGCTACAGCTGTTTCAGTAATCAAAACTGAAACTGGAAGTACAGCTAATACAGGGAGTGGTAGTGGTGCCGATAGCGTATCCTTTATTTCAACCGTTGAAGTTACGAGTACATCAACAACTACCGCAACAGCTGCTGCTCAGGTTGCTGCTATAGCTGATATCTCATTAATTTGTCAGACTCCTGTTACCCTTTAAGGAGTTACTGTAGCCCTGGGTGAAGAAGCAAGCGACGCATAACCAAATCCTGGTTGCTTGCACCAGAATCTTATACATCGCTGAAAAACCAGCCCCGCCTACTCTGACGTCCTGCGGCTTGTCCGCGGGATCCAGAAGATTTGCTAAAAACACTGGACCCCACGGACAAGCGCGGGGCGTAGGCAGAGATGTGATCAAGAGACAATTGGTTGCAGCCCGGGATTGGTATAGGTAGAACTTGTGATTATAGTGCGTTTTTTCATTTTGTTCTGTTTTTTAAGCATGAATAGGACTATTCGCGAAACCCTACTCCTTTTTTTAATAAAGTCATATTAATGAATGTAAGTAATGCTAACATAAGACAAATAATTCCCATGGCTAAACTGATATTAACCTCACTTTGACCAATCATTGCTTGTCTCAGTGCATTAACCATATATAAAATGGGATTTAGCCATGACACTTTTTGCCAAAACTCTGGAAGCATATTAATGCTGTAAAATACTCCACCTAAATAAGTGAGTGGAGTAAGGATAAAGGTTGGAATAATCATAATATCATCAAAATTTCGAGCAACCATTGCATTGGTAAAACCTGCCAGGGAAAATACAGCAGATACGAGCAATACAACCAATAGGGTCATCGGTAAGTGACTAAATTCAATGGTCAAGAAAAAACATGCAATTAGATAAACCAAAGCAGCAACGATTAGTCCTCTAAAAACCCCACCCAAAACATAACCAAGGAGTAAGAGGCTGTTGTGCATTGGACTGACAAGCATTTCCTCTATACTTTTTTGGAAGCGGACACTATAAAGCGAAGAGGATACATTCCCGTAAGAATTAACAATGACCGACATCATAATCAATCCAGGAGCAATGAACATTGGATAGCTGACTCCTTGAATGGAGCCGATACGAGGTCCGATTAAACTACCGAAGATGAGGAAGTATAGTGTGGTTGTAATTACCGGAGGTAAAAAAACTTGGCTTGCAATGCGGAACATTCGCACAAGTTCGCGCCTTACCAAAGTATATAATGCAATAACTTGTTGTTTAATGGCCATTTTTTATAAGATCCAAAAAGAGTTCTTCCAAACGATTGGTTTTATTTCGCATGCTGTGAATTTTGATTCCGTGCTGGGTAAACAATGCAAATGCATCATTTAAATTCAAATTGTTATCGACACGGAGCTCTATAGTTGTGCTATCAATAAGAGTGGCTTTAAAGGGGTGTAAATCGGGTAAAATATCGATACGGTTTTCTGTGTTAAAGATAAAAGTCTGATGACGCAGTGTTTGTAGTAAAGCCTTCATCGAGGAATTTTTTATAATTTCCCCTTTATCAATAATGGCAATGTTTTTACATAACTGCTCTGCTTCTTCCAGATAGTGGGTCGTGAGAATAATGGTTGTTCCTTCTGCATTAGTTCGAGTGAGAAACTCCCACATACTGTGTCTGATTTCTATATCTACACCAGCTGTAGGCTCATCAAGAATGAGTACCTTAGGTTGATGCACTAATGCTCTGGCGATCATGAGCCGACGTTTCATTCCGCCGGACAAGTGTCGTGCTATAGAATGCCTTTTCTCCCAAAGACCTAATTGTTGCAGGAGGGTTTCAACTCGCGGTTGTGCATTTTTTCGTGAAATTCCATAATATCCGGCTTGATTTATCAGGGTCTGTATGCAGCTCTCAAAAATATTAAGGTTGATTTCTTGAGGTACAAGGCCTAAACAGGATTTGGCCTTCTCTGGCTCTTTTTCCAAATCATAACCATGGATACTGATACTGCCTGATGTTTTATTCAGTAAAGTAGAAATTAAACCAATAGTTGTCGATTTTCCGGCACCGTTAGCCCCCAATAAAGCAAAAAAATCACCCTTTTTTATGGTTAAATCAATCCCTTTTAATGCTTGTACCCCATTAGCATAGGTTTTATATAATTGTTTAATATCTAAGGCATGCATAAAAGATTAAGAGAAAATAAAAAATATCATTATACACAATAATTACATTGTTTCGCGAGCATGCTTTTGGTTCAGATTAAAAGCAATGCGAATTAAGCAAGTAGCATTTAATTTGCTCTGCTTAAATCGAAAACACCCCTTGATTCAGCACAAAATGAGAATGAGTTTTCATCCATCCTGTAATACTGTATCGAGGCTGATGCGTGATACACACTTCATGGGGTAATTCACTATTAAAACATATGAAACGATTTTCTAATGGCAAAACGTTTTCAATTAACTGATCTTGGGTATTATAAAGTTTTAATTCGCCTCCAAATTCTGTTTCCCATTGCTTATTTAAATAATACACACATGAAATTTTTCGTGTTTTTTGCGTAGCGAATTGGTCGATATGTTTTTTGTAATAAGTACCGGGTTGATATGCGGCGAAGTGAGTTTCAAATTCATGTAAACCCAAAAAAAGTGACTGATTCAATATTTGAGCTAACTGCTGCATTCGCTCTAAAAAGACGTGTATTGCTGGATTTGTTCCCATTTCATCCAGCCAAAAAATTTCATCGGTGCGAATGACATTATTTTTATGCGATTCAAGCTTAAGGCCTATTTTAGCGCCTCGAAACAAGCCTTGTTCATAGAGTTCTTTGGCCATTGCACGTAATGATTGGCATTGAGATGGTTCAAGAAATCCATCAATAATATAGAATCCCTGGTTACAAAGCTTATGAATAAGTTGGTCGTAATCAATCAAAGTACCCGTCCTTCAAGTTGATATTCATATTCGCGCCATTGTGGCATAAATTTACTCATAAACCCATAAAAGCGTTTATTATGACTTGGTTCTAACAAATGGACTAACTCATGAACAAGAACATACTCAAGACAAATAGATGGTTTTTTGATTAAGTTGAGATTTAACCAGATACGTGCAGCTTTAGTATTACATGAGCCCCAACGTGTTTTCATGTTCCTTATTCCCCATTCAGCTACTTTGACACCGATAACAGCTTCCCAGTTTTGAATGAGAGCAGGCAATAATATCTGCATTTGCTGTTTGTACCAACGCTCAAGAATGGTTTGTATCTGAGTAGGTGAACTATTGGGTTGAGCATAACAGTACATCAGCTCATTATTGATTTTAATTTGTGTAGGTCCCTGATGTTCTTCAATGATTAATAAATACTTTTTTCCCAGGAATGCTACAGTAGATCCCATTTTAAAGCTGCAATCTTCCTCAACAAACCGATTACGAATCCGCTCTCTTTGTTGATGAATCCATGCGCTTTTAGATTCAAGACTTTGCCTGATAAGCTGCTCACTGAATCGAAGAGGGGCGCTTACCTTAACTAAACCATCGGGGGGATAAATGCGTAAGTGCATGTTTTTGATTTTTTTTCTTGATATTTCTATGGGAATACCATCAAATTCAATGATCATCTCATTCAACTACGTGTAGCCTGGGTGCAGCGCAGCAGAACCCCAATCGCTAAGCTTCAGAAAACCCAAGCTTTGCTGCACTGCGCTCAGGCCATAATAACTCCCCAAAAGTTAATAAGGGAGCCAAATCCAAGCTATTGTACTATCTCTGCGCTCCGATACAAGGACTGTCAATATACTCGCCATTAATATCCAAAACCATATTCACATTGGCACGTTGATATCGAGCCAATATGTCGTATTGTTGTTTTGTAATATAGCCATAGGAGTTACCACAATATACAAGTGATGTGGCTCCAGGCTTAGGTTTAACGTGTACCGGCAAATCACATTCCCAACGAAATTGGGTTAAATCGCAATTTGCAAAAGCAAGATTAAAGGGTAAAAGAGATACAGCAAAAGTAACATACCATTTCCTTTTCATAGTGTGCACCATTTGCATGTTTATGTTTTTTAAGTATAGGATAAGATTCAAAAAAAGCATTAAAGGATCGTTATGCTCTCATCCAGTTCTGAATACATTCAAGCTCTGCGCGAAGGAAAATATCTTCAATTTTTAGGATGGACTGATTTTATTACCCGTACTTATGCGCTTGAGGATGCAGATGACACAGTGAATTTTTTGATTTTTGAATGGTTAAACAATGGTTATTTAGAAGAAGATGCTAAAAAATTAGCTGTCCTGCAAGCGGTATGTGATTTGGAGTCTAGACCATTACAAGGAAAGTTAGAGTATTCGCTCAAAATCATTACGATGGCTTTACTTATCTGTATGGTTTTTCAGAAATCCGGTGTTGATGTCACGTTGCCTTCAGAGGAAAAAGTAAAGAGGGATACCGTAAATCCACTCATTGAAAGAAGTCTCAGGAAGGTGAATCAATTTATTTATCAGGAACGTTTGGAAGGGACGCAAACTCGGTTTTATCAATGGGTAGAACATGTTGATGCAAAGGAAAAGACTGATGTTTTTCAAAAGGTGGATGCTATTACGAAACCGAGATATCTTCTTGAGGATTATATTTTACACTTGGAACGTATCAAATTAAAAGATGATCAGCTTTATGCTACTCGATTAAGTATGGCTCGACGTTTTCTGGGTTATTTATATGAACAAACTGAATTGACCGCAGAGGTGACGGAGGTAATTGCTACTTACGTTAACTCACTTCGTGAATTGCACCCGGGGAAAGGAGAGGTAGAGCGGTTGGATGAAATTTCACCTCCTTCCATTCTGGTTCATACCTGGAGGTGGGTAACAGGAATAGGAATGAGTTTTTTTAGTATTGTTTTACATGAGAAAACACCTGGTGATTTAATTACCGGGTCAACTATGACGATTAATTCAATTGACACAATTAATTCTGAACTAAAAAAATAAATTGTCCAAGCAAAAGAGTTTTTATGGAAATTTAGTTAAGATTTGGTAATTTTTTAGTCTTGTCGTTAGTATTTTCCACTGCATTGTTCATTTCTGCTACACTTAAAATCACGTATCTCTATATCGGAAAAGATAAGAGGTAGGGTTTGTAAATCTAACTCGATATACAGACTCTCGCCTACTTTAATATTTTCACGATTAGTTCTTTTCATATATTTCGAAGAGGTAAAAATGAAATTCAAATCGTTAATGTTCTCCGTACATGGATGGTTTGATAGTGGTTTAAAAGAAAAAAATTTAAAACAAGGAACGATACATTGGGCTAGAGCTTTTCTTTTTATATTAGTCCATTTATGTTGTTTTGCAGTTTTTTGGGTTGGGTGGAGTTTTACCGCAGTTTTTACTGCGATATTCCTTTTTTATCTTAGGATGTTTGCTATTACAGGTTTTTATCATCGTTATTTTTCACATAAAACGTTTAAAATGAACCGCTTTTGGCAATTTATTTTCGCTGTATTAGGTAATTCAGCAGCTCAACGTGGTCCACTTTGGTGGGCAGGGCATCATCGTCTGCATCATCGCTATACCGAAGAACAACAAGATCCGCATTCTCCAATCCAACACGGTTTTTTATGGAGTCATGTTGGATGGATTTTTTATTCAGATAATTTTAAAACAGATTACAAATCGGTACGGGATTTTGCAAAATATCCAGAATTGCTTTGGTTGAATCGATACGATAATATCGTGCCTATTTGTTTGATATTGATACTATTTGCAGTAGGCACTTTATTAGAAGCTTATTACCCAGACCTGCATACCAGCGGAATGCAGTTAGTGATTTGGGGCTTTTTTATTTCAACTGTTGCCCTATTTCATGCTACCTTTTCTATTAATTCCGTTTCGCACTTATGGGGTACACAAACATTTCAAACGGAAGATAAGAGCCGTAATAACTTTCTTCTGGCGTTACTTACTATGGGTGAGGGATGGCACAATAACCATCACTATTATCCACGCTCTACTAGCCAGGGATTTCGTTGGTGGCAAATAGACATCACTTATTATTTATTATGCGGCTTAGAAAAGATTAAAGTTATTTATGAAATTAACAAGGTTCCATTGGAATTAAAAAAGAGCAAGGTAAGCGAGCAAAAAAACAACTGATGAAAACCTCTTTGACGTCAAATAAAGTGTAGCGTTGTCTGGTTAATCAACGTATTCATAAAGACCAATTCATATTGTTTACACGATCTAAAATAATTCTGTATGCTTCAATCAATGCTATTAATAATATGAATGCCCTTTTAAATGCGTCGATGTGATGCTTTTAAAAGCATCACATCGATACAAGGTGTTTTCAGCTGAGGTTTGCACCTATTCTTTTCGTACCCTTGCAAGATTAAGTGATTCGAGCTTCTTGATGTAAAACCAACCGAGATCGAATTCATCATTTCTAAAAGAAAATTGGGCACTTGCAGGATTAGCATGATGATTATTGTGCAATTCTTCACCACAAGCGAAAATACCCCATCGGGTAACATTTTTGGATGTATTATCAATTGCAAAATTAGTATAGCCTTTGCTATGAGCAATGCCATTAACATAAAATGTTGCAATAAATGTCTCAAGAATCAATTGAGCGCTCCATACGGGGACAGCCCAAAGTCCTATGGCTAGAAATTCTAAGAAAAAATAAACAAAGGGGCCTTTATTTGAATGTTTTTCATATAATTGTTTCTCTAAAAAGTCATTATCACGAATGTCATTGAAGTTACGCACCATTTCATTAGTTCGTGATAAATGAGTAATTTCTATGCCATAAAAAAACATATTTTTGAGTCCAAAAATAATGGGTGAATGCGGATCTTTTGCAGTATCCGTGTATTTATGATGGAGATGATGAGTTGCTACCCATTTGCTTCTTGAGATACCTGTCGTTAACCACATCCAGAATCTGAAAAAATGGGTCAACAAAGGGTGATATTTCACTGCTCTATGAGACTCTCCTCGATGTAAGTAAATCGTCATGATAATCTCAGTTAAGTGTAAGGAAAATATAAAGAAGATTGAAATATATAACCAATTTATTCCTAAAAGACCTTCTCTCAATGAGGGATATATTATGGCCAATGACCACGTACTTCCTAATACAATAATTGAGAGAATAATCGATTCAATTAGAGCTGAATTAGATTTTTTCATGGCAAACACCTTCTACAACTTTAGACAGTACCTAAAAAAATTCAAGAACTCCCTTCTCCAGGTACTCTTGAGATAAACTTTAGAAATTGCACATATCCAGCAGTTACTACCCATGTTTTTCCAATTTGTCCTCCTCTTTAGAATTATGGACGAAAGGACGACCATAATTTTTATAGTATAGTTTAACTTTTGAGCAATTGAGGAAGGGATGGTGTAATTTGTCCCATACAGAGAGGATAAAAGGATGTTTATCTAAATATTCACGCTAACTAAGCTGATTAATTAAGAACAAAATGAACTTATCTGGGAGATATTTCAATAAATTAGTGACATTGACCAGTAATGGAGGGATTTTGATTTCTGCTTTTTTTCGTTCAATCCCATTTAAGATTTTTTTTGCAGCTTTTGTTGTATTGTAAAGAAAGAATTGGGGGATTTTAAGTTTTTCTGTTAAGGGGGTTTTTATAAAGGTAGGCAGGATCGTTGAGACAGCAATTTTTTCCTTTGCCAATTCAATTCTTAATCCTTGAAAAAAACTACGAACTGCAGCTTTACTTGCTCCATAGGCTTCTGCTCTTGGCAAACAAATATTGGACATGGCGCTACTCATGCCTACAAGATGTGGTTGTTTGCTAGCTCGTAAAAGAGGAAGGGCTGCCTCAACACCATAAATCATACTTAAGAAATTGGTTTGTATAATTTCTTCAACAATCATGCTGTCAAAATTTTTTACATCAACAGCTTCGTACTTACCTGCATTAAGAAATACAACATCAACATAACCGTATTTTTCTTTTATTTTCGTTCCTGCTTTTAAATTTTGACTTCTTTTTCTTACGTCAAAAACAAAAATATCAGCTTGAGTACTAGAGGCTACCTGCTTCAAGGCTGTTTGATTACAGTCAGAAAGAATAAGCTGATAACCGCGAGCAAACATTTCTTTGGCTACTGCTTCACCTATACCAGAAGCAGCACCAGTAATCCAAGCAATGGGTTTCATTTACAAACCTTTGAATGATACTGTCGATTAAAGAAAACGAAAAAACTATAATTTAAAATTATAGATTAATAATAAGAAATTGCTGGGAGGCACTCTTCTTAGGTTGTTATTTGCATCAACAGAGTAAGCTTATTACAAATTAACCTGGGATGGGATTATTCCACCATCCTCCTCCCAAGGACTGAAAAAGTGCTGCAGTATCACTGTAACGTGCTGCTTCTGCCTGAATTACATTTAAATGAGCATGCAGATAAGCCTCCTTTGCACTTAAGACGGATATATAATTTGTTTTACCCAGTTGGTATTGATTGGTGATGAGATTTAATCGAGCTTGTGTATTTTGTTCTGCGCCCACTTGTGCGTGAAGAAGTTCCGCATCAAACTCAAGTGCATGCAATACATCCGCTACGTCAAAAAACGCTTCAAGCATAATTTTTTTATATCGGGCGAATGCATATTCGTATTCTGCAATTGCCATTCTTCTTTTTGCACGTAAAGCACCTCCTTTAAGTAGGGTTTGTGCGATTTGCCCCCCATAATTCCATACATTGTTCATAGGATTAAATAAAGTACTTAATGTTGTTGAGAACCATCCATAATTACCTAATATATTAAATTTAGGAAATAGGTCCGCTGTTGCAACGCCAATCTCTGCACTGGCTTCATGTAATATCGATTCAGCACTCCGTATATCAGGACGTTGCTTTACAAGTTGAGAGGGGAGACTTACTGGTAATTCTGTAGGTAAGTGAAAACTTCTTAGATTAAAATGAGGCAGATGATTCTCGCTAGGTAATGATCCAACAAGTACAGCAAGAGCATTGTATTTTTGGGCTAAATTACTTTTAATAGGTGGTAACGTTGCTAAAGTTTTTTTAAGGCGATTTTCGCGGTTCAGTACATCAAGACGAGAAAGATGTCCTAGTTTATAATTATTTATTGTCATTCTTAATAATTTTTTTTGACAGTTGATGAGGGCTTGTGTCGTTTTTAACTGATCCTGTAGCGATGCTATCGTGATGCTCGTGGTAACTATATTTGCTGTTAAAGTTAAATAAGCCGCTTCTAATTCAAAACGTTCATAATCAATCGCAGCACGCAAAGCCTCCACTTGTCGCTTATTGCCGCCAAATAAGTCTAAATTATAAGAAACATTAACTGATGCGTTATAAAGATCGAATTGATTCCTAATGGAAAATGGAAGTTTTTGTCCAGGAAGAGGTGCAAGGTTTATTCCTGTAGCAAGTAAAGTATTCCTCTCACGACTTCCAAAAAATTGAGTATCGGCAGTAGGGAACAATTTTGGACCAGCAACAACACGCAAATTGGCTTGAGCTTTACGAATATTTGCTTTACTCATCTCTACTGTAGGATTGTTTTTTAATCCTTGTTCAATAAGAGCATTTAATTCTTGAGAATGAAAAAGAACCCACCAGGAATTGGAAATATCGCGATTGTAATGCAAATGCTGCGATTTTCCTGCAGGATTGGGGGCGCTTGCTGTTTTTGTGATGAGCCGACCATTATTATAACGACTAGTATGGGGCGCTTCAGGAGAATGAAAATTAGGTCCAACCCTACAGTTTGTAAGGAGTAGCAATGTGCATAAAAATAAAGAAATTTTTTGCATTTAGTCTTCTTATAAAATAAATTCCACGTTACACCGTACCACAATTCAATCTACTTCAGTTCAAATAGGTGCCGAATCATGATTCAAATAAATACTTACAGGTTGACCAGGGTGTAAATATTTAATCGCTGTAATGGCTGGTTTGGCTTCGATGCGGTACACAAATTTTGTTCTTGAGGTTTCGCTAAATATATAAGGAGGCGTATATTCCGTTTTAGAAGAAATATAACTTACTGTTGCCGGGTAAGTCTCTCTACATCCATCACAACTGATCATGACCTGATTTTTTAATTTTAGTTTTGCAAGTAAAGGCTCTGGCACATAAAAAATAACTTTGAGGTTTTCAGGAGCAAGAATCGATAAAACAGGACGTTCCTTCCCCACCAATTCGCCAACTGTAAAATAGGTGTCGTATATATATCCTGAAATTGAAGAGTATACCTTTTTATTTGACTTACTCCATTGAGCTTGGGTCAGTTCCGCCATAGAAGACTCAACGGCCGCCTCCTGAGCTGTTAATGAGGCTTTGGCATGACGGTAATTGTTTTTTACTTCTTCAAGTTGCTCTCGACTTACCCCCCCTGAAGTTATTAATTTTTGATACCTTTGTAATAAATTATTTTGATAGTCAAGATTAGATTGTTTTAATTCAGTTAGAACCATGGCTTGGGTAAGATTTGCTTTGGCTTTTTTAAGTTGGGATTCTTGTGGTTGCACATCCAGCGTAAATAAAAGCTCCCCTTTTTGGACCAAAGTCCCTTTAGTGGTATCTAAGCTAATGAGATTTCCTGAAAAATTGCTTGAGATGTAGGTATAATCCGCATCAACGTATCCTTGCAGCGAGTTTTTTTCCTCTTTACACGCAATAAGCGGCAGGCATAAGATTGAAACGATCAACCATCTTAGGAAGAACTGTTGCATATGATCTCATTATTCATTTAAGCATTCCAATAGGTAAGATTAGAAAATTATCATCAATTGACAATAATTGACAAGAAGCTAAACGGTAAAGTATCTGATCTAAAAGGTAAATATATCGCTTTGCCAGAATCAATAATTGTCAGTACGGTTACTATTAAGATAGTATATTCATACTGAATTCTTCTTGCACTTGCGCAGCAAAATCAATTTTTCTTGTTTGAATTACATGAAGAAATTGAACTGATATCAGCAAAATAATTTTCATGAAGTGGTTTTCATATTGAGTTAAATATTTGGAAGTTTTTTAGGTTCGATATTAAGGAAAATTAATGATAGAGGATACGTTCCTTCGAGTTTGGGGTATTGCAAAAAAAGAGTTTATCCAAATTCGTAGGGATAGAGTCGTTTTTTTATGGCTATTATTTGCTCCTGCGATCCAAATTCTTTTATTTGGCTTTATCATCAATACGGATCCGAAAAACTTACCGACAACAATTATTTCTTCAGAAGATACCCCTTTTACACGAAGTTTATTGGAGGGATTGAAAAACACTCATTATTTTTCAATTGACACAGCAGCCAAAGATGAAAAAACAGCAGAGCGATTATTACTTAGTGGTAAGTCATTATTTATTATTAATATTCCACCTAATTTTTCTCGAGACATCATTCGAGAAAAATATCCACATGTATTAATTGAAGCAGATGCCTCAGATCCACTCACTGTGGCAAATGCATTCCGCGCTGCGTCTGAACTTCCTGCACGAGTATTTGAGCGTGATTTGCATGGTGCTCTTGAATACCTAGCCCCTGAGGAAGGTGCTTTTGACTTTGAAATCCATGCTAAATTCAATCCTGAAAATATTCCTCAGTATAATACTATCCCGGGATTAATCGCCTATTTAATTTTTGCAACCTTTACTGTTCTAACGGCGGTATCCATTAACTCCGAATTTGAACGAGGTACTTTTGAAACGTTATTAATTACCCCATTAACACCCGGAAATATTATCTTTGGAAAAGTGATACCTCATTTTATTTTGGCTTATTTGCTTTTTTTTGTGCTCTTAGCAATTGCTTATTTTATTTTTTCGATTCCTTTTTATGGCAGTTTACCTCTCTATTTGTTGTTATTGGCTCCTTACTCAATATCCAATATAGGGACTGGGCTTGCTATTTCCGCACTTACCAAATCACAATTTACTGCGGTGAGTTTATCAAATGCATATATTCTTATTGCAACTTTAATTTCTGGATTTTTATTCCCATTTAATGGAATACCTCATTGGGCACAATATTTCAGCCAGATTATGCCGCTGACTCATTTTTTAAGAATAACGCGAAACAGTATGTTAAAAGGGGCTGATTTAGATATTTTATGGCCAGATACTTGGCCAATAATTCTTTTTACCGTATTCATTATTTTTTTAGCCATCCTCCTGTTTAGAAGAACGTTAGACTAATGAAAACGATGCTAAAAAAATCCGAATTTGAAAGGTACGGGTATCTATGAAGATGAATTCAGAACATTATGCAAATCTTATTTTACATCATCCGCTTTTTTGCCTGCTTGATTATCAGAGTGCTCAGCAGTTGCTAAAGTACTCGAAACCTGAATTTATAGAAGAGGGACACATCGTAGTGGATGGAGATCCGATTGATTGCATTTACCTTATTGTTTCAGGAAGAGCAGAAGTAACACGCTCAGTCCATACCTTGGGAAAACATAGGGAAATGCGTATTGCTGAATTGAAGGAAGGAAAGATTATTGGTTTATCATCAGAGGGTTTTGCATCAACTACTGGTCTGCATGCTGCCTCGGTAAATGCGCTTACCAGGATGCATTTACTTAAAATAAGTCTTTATGATTTTCTGCAATTTTTAAAACAACCTCAAATAAGATATCCCAATTTAAAAAAATTGAGTGAAGCGTTTCTTTTAATCCAATTTATTCGTTCTCATCATACCTTTCAAAATCTTTCCCATGAAAAAATACAGACTATGGTAAAGACAGCGCGTAATATTAAGATTTCTGAAGGGACATGTTTGTATAAAGAAGGAGATATAGCGGATACCTGTTATTATCTTCTAAATGGAGAAGTCGTTCTTTTAGATTTAAAAGAGAGTAGCTCTACCACAGTTGCAATAAATCAAATGTTTGGTGACAGTGAGTTTTTAACCAACATGAGAAGAAAAGAAAGCGCCTATGCAAGATATGACAGTGAGGTATTAATTATGGAAGCTGAGATTGTTAAGAATTTTTTCGCTGATGAACCATCATCACTATTTCAAAAAATGGTTTCTAAACTTAGAAAAAACAAATAGCCTCCGTTTTTCAAAATCTTTATAGGATTTTTATGGATAAAAGCAATTATATCATTGACGTAAGCCACCTTACCAAAAGATTTAATAAAAATTATGCAGTTAAGGATCTTGAACTGAAAGTGGAATATGGTGATATCTTTGGTTTTATTGGTCCAAATGGAGCAGGAAAAACTACCTCGATAAGGATGTTATGCGGTCTTATTACTCCTGATTCAGGGGTAGGGCAATGTGTTGGTTTTGATATTTTAACTGAATCACGTCAGATCAAAACCTTAGTTGGGTATATGTCACAAAATTTTGGCCTATATAAAGATCTTACCGTTTACGAAAATATGCTTTTTTTTGCAGAAATATATGGAGTCATCGATAGAAAAAATCAGATTGAAAAATATTTGCACAAATTTGATTTATACAAGCATAAACATCAAATTGCAGGTACATTATCAGGAGGCTGGAAGCAACGTCTCTCCCTTGCGGTTTCTTTGTTGCACGATCCTTTGTTGTTATTATTGGATGAACCTACAGCAAATATTGATCCTAAAGCCAGGCGTGAATTTTGGGAGCTTATGCATCAGTTATCAAGAGAAGGTATTACCATTTTATTGAGCTCACATAATTTGGATGAAGTGGATAAGTGTGACAAGATTGCATACATGTATTATGGTCGTACTTTGATGTCTGGAACTATTGAAGAAATTTTAAGAACAGTGGACTTGACTACTTGGGCTATAAAGGGAGTCAATTTAGCAATGTTGGCACATCAATTAGAAGCAACAGAGGGAGTGGATCAAGTTTTACGATTCCATAATACTTTGCACGTGAGTGGTAAAAATCGCGAAGAATTATCTCAGGCGATACAACCTTACATTAATAATGAATTTTTTTATGGAAATGAAATTGATTCAACTTTAGAAGATGCATTTGTTTGGCTCGCAACATTTGGTGCACAGAGATTATAAATGATAAAAATGGAACTTTGGCGAGTTTTTTCAGTTGCTAAAAAAGAATTTATTCAAATCAAACGAAATAGTCCAACTTTTTTATTATTGTTCTTAATTCCTGTAATGCAAATACTTTTATTTGGATTCATGATTAATACGAATCCGAAATATTTACCTACTGCGGTGATTTCTTCCGAAGAGAACTCCTTTACGCGTACGTTGCTTGAAGGTCTTAAACACACAGACTATTTTTCCCTGAAATTTATTGCAGCGTCAGAAAAAGCTGCAGACAAGTTATTGCTTAGTGGAAAAGGACTTTTTGTGGTTAATATCCCTCCTAATTTTTCAAGGGATTTAATACGGGGAAAAAAGCCACATGTATTAATTGAAGCAGATGCATCCGATCCAATTTCGATATCAAATGCATTCCGAGCTGCATCTGAACTCCCTTCTAAAGTATTTGAACGCGAGTTGCGTGGCTCTTTAGATTATCTTGTTTCGAAAGGACCACCTTTTGCATTTGATATTCATGCTAAATTTAACCCTGAAGGTATTTCACAATATAATATTGTACCAGGCCTAATTTCTGTGTTAATTTTTACCACCCTTACTCTTCTTACTGCAATGTCAATTACCTCAGAATATGAAATTGGAACCTTTGAAACGCTATTAATCACTCCTCTTAGTGCAACAAATATCATTTTTGGAAAAGTGATTCCCCATTTTATTGCTGGTTATTTTATTTTATTTGTTTTACTCATGATTTCTTCTTTTGTTTTCGCAGTTCCATTTTATGGAAGTATCCCCCTTTATCTATTCATCATGGCATTTTATGCTATTAGCAATCTGTCCTTAGGACTTGTTATCTCAGCATTTGCTAAAACACAATTTCAAGCTGTTGCAGCAATTAGTGGATGCATATTAGTTGCAGTGATGACCTCTGGCTTTTTATTTCCATTTAGTGGAATGCCAATTTGGGCACAATACATCGGTCAAATACTCCCATTGACTCATTTTATTAGAATTACCCGCAATATTATGTTGAAAGGCGCGGATTTTAATATTCTATGGCCCGATGTGTTGCCAATTATTTTATTTACCTTATTTATTGTAATTTTGGGTACTTTGATTTTTAGAAAAACTCTGGATTAAAATGGATAGGGAAGATAGGACTATTACTGAAATAGCTTAAAAATAAATCCCCGCATGCGCGGGGACAAATTGAATCTAGAACAGAAAGAAATTAAATATTAATCTGCTTTTTTAGCGGTTAATTTTTCTTTGATACGTGCTGCGCGGCCAGCCAAATTACGCAGGTAATAAAGTTTAGCGCGACGTACATCACCACGTCTTTTTACAGTAATACTATCAACAATAGGACTGTAAGTTTGGAATACACGCTCAACACCAACGCCGTGTGAAATTTTACGAACAGTGAATGCAGAGTTTAAACCACGATTACGCTTTGCTATAACAATACCTTCAAAAGCCTGCAAACGCTCACGGGTACCTTCGATTACTTTCACTTGAACCAAAACAGTATCACCAGAATTGAATTCAGGAATTTCCTTGCCTTGCATTTGCTCAGCATTCAGTTGGTCAATTATATTAGTCATGGACTACTCCTCAAATTGGTTCATCCTCTAGGAATCACCGTGTTCATACTTAAACTCAGCAAGCAATTGCTTATCTGTTTCACTTAACTGTATTTTTTCAAGTAAATCTGGACGTTTAAGCCAGGTTTTACCCAGAGATTGCTTTCTTCGCCACAGTTCTATATCTCTATGATTACCACCAAGTAAAACAGGTGGTACCTCTAATCCATCAACGGTTGCTGGTCGTGTATAATGAGGACAATCCAGTAAACCATTCATAAATGAATCTTGTTCTGCTGAACCAAGATGTCCTAAGCTACCCGGTATTAAGCGAATAATTGCATCGATAAATACCGTGGCTGCCAGCTCGCCGCCACTTAAAACAAAATCTCCAAGAGACCATTCTTCATCCACATAATGTTGAAGAACACGTTCATCAATTCCTTCATATCGTCCAGAAATGAAAAGCAGGGGCTGTTTGTCATTTACTACTTGATTCAAGTCATTTTGCCGGATTACCTTACCCTGAGGACTTAGATAAATCGTTTTGCAATGACTCGGCATTTGACTACGTGCCTGCATAATAGCCCCTTTTAAGGGCTCATACATCATAACCATTCCTGGACCGCCCCCATAAGGCTTATCATCAACCTGCCTGTAGGGCCTAGAAGACCAATCTCTGGGATTCCAGTAATCAATTTTTACTAATCCCTGCTCAATTGCCCTTCCCGTAATCCCATAATTCAGGGCATTAAGTATTTCAGGTATTAAGCTGATAACTCCAAGATGAAGTACCACTTAAAAATCCATATCCCAATCAACAGTAATTACTTGCTGCTTGGTATCAATATCTAATATAAATTTGCCGGGTAAATAAGGTATTAAATGTCTTTCGCTACCTTCTATCACCAGCACATCATTGGCACCTGTAGGAATTATTTCAATGACTTTTCCAAAAGGTTCACCTTGTTGGTTGATCACATTCATCCCTATGAGTTGGTGCCAGTAATATTCACCAGGTTCTAGATTTTCCAGTTGCCCCTGTTGAACTGCAATTTCTATATTAGTGAGGTTTGCTACGAGTTCACGTTCAGGATAACCTTCAATTTGGGCTATGATGGATTTATTTTGTACTTCGGCATGCAATAATTTGATTGGTTGCCATTTATTGTTAATAAATGCATGCCAATCTGCATACTTTAGAACATTATCACGAGGCTCTGTAAAGGAATGAACCGTAACAAAACCTTTAACACCATGAGGCCGCCCGAAACGGGCAATCACTATCCAGTTTTCCTGATTATTCACGTTATTAAGCAGCTTCGCCTTTTTTATTAAATTCTTTAATTAAAGCACTGACGCGATCGGATAATTGCGCACCCACTTTTTGCCAGTGACTCAATTTTTCTGTATCAATATGCAGCCGTACTTCTTGCCCACGTGCTATAGGGTTAAAATAACCGATGCGCTCAATATAGCTGCCATCGCGACGTTTGCGGCTGTCAGTAACGACCATATGATAAAACGGACGCTTTTTGGCGCCACCTCTTGATAAACGTATAACGACCATTGTTTTCCTCTACTTTAGAGTGGTTACGTAAAAATGCCGTGTATTGTACGAAAATTAATTCAGCATGTGAAGTAATTCTTGCGAATTATTTAAAATCATCGGGTAATATGCCTTTTAACCCAGCCATACCACCAATTCCACGCATCATTTTTTGCATCCCACCGGGTTTGGTAAATTTTTTCATCATTTTTTGCATTTGTTCAAATTGCTTTAATAACTTATTCACGTCTTGTATCTGTGTTCCTGAACCCAAGGCAATACGTTTTTTGCGTGAACCCACAATGAGTTTGGGAATGCGGCGTTCTTTGGGAGTCATGGAATTGATAATCGCAATGGTTTGTGCCATGGCTTTATCACTCACTTGATTCATTGCCTGTTGCGGCATCATTTGGCTGACACCCGGTAGCTTGCTCATCATACCAGCAATACCACCCATATTATTCATTTGCAGTAATTGTTGTTTGAAATCTTCCAGATCAAAACCTTTGCCTTTTTTCAGCTTTTTAGCCAGTTTTTCACTCGCCTGCTTGTCAGCTTTGCGTTCGACCTCTTCAATAAGGGTAAGAATATCACCCATACCAAGAATTCTTGAGGCAATTCGCTCAGGATGAAATGGCTCTAAAGCTTCTATTTTCTCACCGCTACCAATAAATTTTATTGGTTTTCCTGTAATCTGCCTTACAGACAGAGCAGCGCCCCCACGCGCATCACCATCTGTTTTAGTCAGAATGACCCCTGTTAATGGTAACGCTTCATGAAAGGCTTTTGCTGTATTTGCAGCATCTTGTCCAGTCATGCTGTCTACAACAAATAAGGTTTCAATCGGATGCAGTTCCTGATTTAAGCTTTTAATTTCGTTCATCATATCGGTATCGATATGTAAACGACCCGCTGTATCGATCAGCAACACATCCATGTATTGCTTTTTCGCGGTATCAAGTGCTTTTTTTGCAATAGCGAGAGGTTCTTCGTTTGCTTCTGCCGGGAAAAAAGTGACATCTATTTGTTCTGCTAATACTTTAAGCTGTTGGATTGCAGCGGGTCGATAAACGTCGACACTGACTACCATTACTTTTTTATTTTCAGACTCTTTCAAATAACGGGCGAGTTTTGCAGTACTGGTGGTTTTTCCCGAACCTTGTAATCCAGCCATTAGAAATACTGCAGGAGGTTGGGTTTTAAAGTTAAGTTCAGCACGCTCATCGCCCATGATATGGATTAATTCATCATGAACAATTTTAATAAAGGCTTGATCGGGATTTAATTCGGTTAAAACTTCTTGCCCTAAAGCCCTCTGCTTCACCTGGTCTATAAATTCTTTAATGACAGGTAAGGCAACATCTGCTTCCAGCAGTGAAAGCCTGACTTCACGCAAGGCGTGTTGTACGTTATCTTCAGTTAATCGACCCTTCCCTCGTAGATTTTTGAAGGTGCGGGTCAAACGTTCGGTTAAGGTTTCAAACATGATATGTTGCCCGAAAAAAATAGGAACTATAGCACAGAGAAGCTATGATATGAAACTATCCAGCCCATCATCCAATTTGAAGTAGGTTAAGGTTACTATCCTAGCTACAATCTTAAGGATTAAGTCCATAGGTATTAGTATAATGAAGGTTGGCAAAATTTGCTCAAATTAGGCTTTTAAATGATTTTTTCAGTGCGTGAATATTTAATTGGGTAGGCGAGAGCTAACCGGAGATTTTTCTTTTTCAAGCGAAGTCGGTATTTTCTGCAAATAGATAATTTTTTAATTTAGCAGCAAGTTTTTGATGTTGTTCACCTCCCAGCGGAGTAAATGATTTTGTGCATAAAGACAGGAAAAAAGGCAGAGATTTTCTGATTAAATCATGTTATTTTACAGTGCACGCTAAAAGCTTGTGGGTTGGTAAATGAAATTAAGGGACATTTTGTTTAATTATTACCCTATTATTAAGGGTTTCTTAAGCTAATTTCTATATAATTAGGCTTCTGCATGCCCAAAACTGCACTGAAGGAATGCGATGATCGATAAAAAACATTCACTGACACTTTTCAGTTTGACTATGATTACAGTTGGTTCTGTAGATAGCATACGTAATTTGCCTGCTACAGCCTTATTTGGTAGTCAATTAATCTTTTATTTTGTTTTAGGTGCTTTATTTTTTCTAATCCCAACAGCCTTGGTTTCAGCTGAACTGGCTTCAGGATGGGCAAAACAGGGTGGGATTTACATTTGGGTCAAACAGGCATTCGGCAAAAAAATGGGTTTTTTAGCCATTTGGCTACAGTGGATAGAAAATGTAATTTGGTACCCAACGATTTTATCATTTGTCGCAGGAACGATCGGCTATTTAATTAATCCGACATTGACAAGTAATCCTTATTTTCTCTGGGCGATTATCGTGAGTTCGTTTTGGGGAGCTACGATATTAAACTTGCGTGGCATGAAATCTTCAGCCGCATTCAGTAATCTATGTTCTCTTGCAGGTTTGTTGTTACCCATGTCGCTGATTATCGGTCTTGGAGTTGTTTGGGTTACTCAAGGTAATCCTTTGCAAATCCAATTTGATATTCCGAGCATCGTGCCACATTTAAATGATAAATCCATGTGGGTTTCCCTAACTGCAATTATCATGTCATTTTGTGGTATCGAAATTGCTACAGTTCATGCTAATGATGTCGACAACCCGCAGCATACATTTCCTAAAGTCTTAATCTATTCAGTAGGAATTATTTTAAGTACCTTAATTCTGGGATCTTTGGCCATAGCAATTGTTTTACCCGGAAAGGACATTAATTTGGTAGCAGGAATTATGCAAGCATTCGAAGCATTTTTTTCCAGGTATCACTTGTTTTGGATGATGCCTGTAGTTGCGGTAATGCTGGTTTTAGGGGGACTTGGTGGTGTCAGTAACTGGATAATTGCACCGACAAAAGGATTATTGGTTGCTGCGGAAGATGGCAATTTACCTGAATATTTCCAACGCACTAATGCAAAAGGTGCGCCAGTTGTCATGCTTTACACTCAAGCAAGCATTGTTACTGTATTGTCTGGCTTATTCTTGTTTATGCCTAGCGTGAATGGCTCTTATTGGTTATTAACGGCTTTAGCTGCACAATTGTACATGTTAATGTATTTCATTATGTTTGCAGCCGCAATTAAATTGCGATTTGCAGAGCCGCATCATCATCGTCCTTTTCAAATTCCCGGCGGTTTAATCGGTATGTTATTTGTTGCAGGTGTAGGCATTATTGGTGTATGTGCCACCTTGGCAGTGAGTTTTATCCCACCAGAAGGGATTAATGTAGGTAGCCTGTCACGTTATGAGTTGACCTTAATTGGGGGTTTAATTTTAATGTGTGTACCACCGTTTATAAGTACTTGGTCACAAAGAAAAACAGCTGTATTGGAGGTTGCTCTTCCCGATTAAATCATTTGCACCCAAGGCGCGCCAAACAGAGCTTTTCGGTGAATTGTGCCTAAGAGAAAGTCCCGAGTTAAGGGCATTTGAGATAAAGTATGGATATACCCGTAGAAGCATCGAATGAATTACTGAGCCAGTTAATGGAACGATTACCTGAGTTGGAATGGAAAATTAGCGAGCTCGGCTCATTTTTTTCAAGTCACCAGTTACCTAAGGGCTTATTTCGTTTTGATGCAGACGCAAGTGGTTCTGCATGCATTGCAGAAATTAAGGCGGACATTCATGCGTTGTCCAAACAGTCGAACAGGCACAGTGCTTTTTATTTGGCAGAGCGGATCAGACAAAAAATTAATGTCTTAGTCGTTTTATGCCAAATGCATCAAGGCAAAAATAAACCCAAGGAAAAAGTTTATTTTGGCATAAAAATGTTGAGTACCAGACAACAATGGATAAATGATCTTGAAATGGAAATTCATACGCTTTTAGAACAACAGCAGGCAATGACCAAGACCTTGGAACATTTGAAACATAATCATAATTCAAGTGCAATTTTGCATTTAAAAGCAGAATTAGGGGAAGTAGAACGTCGCCTGACCTTAGCAAAAGAAACATTAAATCGTGCTGTTTCTTAATTAATAATCTTTTTCTAAACAACGTAATGCGGTAAATTTAGAACCTGTTTTCATTTCGCTAGGTTGGCAAGATAGTAGAAATGTAAATAGGCCCCGAGAGTTCCTTCTCGGTATTTATTATTAAAAATAATTTAAATTAAACCATTTACTTGTTAACTCATGAATAATAAAAAAGATGAAATATAAATAAGTGGTTTCAAAAAGGAGTTTCTTAATGTCAGATAAATTTTCTCAAGTCACCAAAGATATCAGTACCCAATTAGCGAAAATGCGTAAGGAAATGCCAGAAGTAATGTCTGGATTTTCAGCGTTGGCTCAAGCAGCGACTAAAGATGGTGCATTAGATAAAAAAACCAAGGAATTAATTGCTATGGCTTTGGCCGTTGCGAAACAATGCCCAGGCTGTATCGGATTTCATTCTCAAACCCTAGTTAAATTACAAACAACGCGCGAAGAACTTTTGGAAACCTTAGGTATGGCTATATACATGGGTGGCGGCCCATCTTTAATGTATGCTGCTGAAGCTTTAGAAGCTTTTGAAGAATTTAGCAAATAATTGACGTAATGCCTAAAGTAGCCTGGGGGCGATAATGAAATAAAATCCAGGCTGCTATGCTTTCGTTCCAATTTTCTCACAAGATGCGGCAAATACAGCCATTCGATTAATGCTGATCTGAAGGTCGTCCGAATGCCGCAGAAACATGAGATATTGCATTTTTAGCTTGTTGACAGGGGTAATGTTTACTCGCGCCTAACCAGGCCACCTGTGATACAGTCATGGAATCTTTATCGCTTTGCTGGCTTGATAATTCCTTATAAGTTTGCTGAATCAACTCGCAAAGAGTAAAGGCATTAAGTTGTACCCCTGCTGGCAAACAAAATATAGGGTTACCTTGATTTTTTGCAATTTCATTTGCATGAATCATTGTTTCTGCGATGCTTTCGCACGTTATGGTTAAAACATGACGAGCTGACCGGGCCCATGCCTGAGCTTGGGGATCTGCTTTAATTTCCATCTGTGGAATATTATCAGCAATGCTCATATAGTTTTTTATCGTGTCGGCATGTATCCAATTACAGACAAATAGAAAACTGATTAACAAGATACGCATAATATATCCTTAAAGTCAGGTTATTTAGAATGGATCCCATACAAAATGCTTCGCATTTTTACGGGATAACGTTCGTTTAGCAAAATAAAACTTTTTATTTTGAACTTACGTTAATTAAATGCCATGTGGCTTAATTAAACCCAGTTTAAAAGCAATTAATAAAAATATAAATAAACTCACCGAAATAGTTATTCTTATAGTTAACGCTTTAACAGTGCGTTTGGAATTACCTGAGTCTCGAATAAGAAAAAAAAGACCGCTTGCTAGAGAGCCGGCGATGATAATCATGACGCAGATGATGATAATTTTAGTGATCATTTGTTATACTCCCGAAATTGCTGTCTTATCATGACTAACATTTGAACAATTAATATGATGCCTAGTTTAACCTGTTTTAAATTTCGTTTCACCCCAAGCTGGTCGATGTTGATTCTTGCCCTCTTATTTTTTTCTTTATTTGTACGCCTTGGTTTTTGGCAAATTCATCGTGCTGATGAAAAAACAAAAATGATTGTTGCACAAAAGACACAAGAGAAGCAAAAACCGGTTCCCTGGACTGCAAAGGAAAAATTGCCTTTGCAATATGAACGTATAGTAATCAAAGGCCGGTATTTATCTCAGGTTTTTTTACTGGATAACCAGCATCATAATCATCAATTTGGTTACGATGTGTTATCACCTTTGGAATTATCTGATGGCTCTATCATTATTATAGATAGAGGTTGGGTTCCAGGCGAATTGACACGTCGCGTTCTCCCAAACATTCAGTCTCCCAAAGGAATGATAAATTTGCAGGGCTCGGCATACTTTCCCAGTAAAAATCAATGGGTTTTGGGCCCTGCTTTGGAAGAAAAAGAGAATAAAATAATTATTTTGGAGCGTGTGGATGATCAATTGATAAGTCAAATTTTGCAAAAATCAGTCTCTCCGTTTATTATTCGCCTCGACAGGCATGATGCAAATGGATTTGTGCGGGAGTGGGAGACGGTATCCATGCCGCCACAGCGCCATTTAGCTTATGCTTTACAATGGTTTGTGATGGCATTGGTGATACTAATTATATTTGTGGGATTAAATCTGAAGAAAGAAAATGAGAAAACAAGTTAGTAAATATTATATTTTATTGTTGTTGGTTATAATATTTGTCGCTCCTGGAGTAGCTGCATATCTATTTTACCAGCATCCTTCCTGGCTGGGATCCTCACGGGTCAATAAAGGGGATTTACTGAATCCCCCAGTAAAGTTGAGTGTTCTGGACGAAAAGCGCAAATGGCGTATCATTTTTTGGAGTCCAGCAGCTTGCGACCAGATATGCATGAAACAGTTGGATGTTCTAGCCCGAATTCGCCTGGCATTAGGGCGTAAATTGTACCAGGTAGATCAGTGGCTTCTTATCAGCGATAAATCACCTTCTTTATCGCAAGAACAAAAAGCCTTTTTAAAGGAAGTTGATTTTAAAGTGGCGAAATTATCTGCAGCTGACTTGATTACTAAAGATGCTTTATTGTCTAAAGCAAAAGTGTTTATTGCTGATCCAGGTAATTATTTAATTCTCAGCTATGCATCTCAAGCTAATCCTGAGGATGTATATAAAGATTTAAAGTTGTTGCTCAATGCAACGGAAAACAAGAGTGATTAGTCTGATGCAGAATAAGTTATTACGATATGCCGTAACATTTGCTGTGCTTTTATCCTTATTAGTTGTCATGCTGGGCGCATATACACGCTTGACTGATGCAGGTTTGGGTTGTCCTGATTGGCCTGGTTGTTATGGCCAGATGGTCCTTCCCAGTGCCAAGGAAAAATTGCAGGCGGCACAAACTCAATACCCCCAAATTCCTATTGAGTCTAGAAAAGCATGGACAGAAATGGTTCATCGTTATGCCGCAGGTTCTTTGGCATTGTTAATCTTCTTTATCTGTTTTTATGTGGTACGTAAGCGTATACAGGGTAATGATTTGCCTTGGCATTTACCTGCAGCATTAATCATACTGGTCCTGTTTCAAGCTGCTTTGGGTATGTGGACAGTAACCTTGAAACTGTTGCCTGTGGTAGTTATGGGCCATCTTTTAGGTGGGATGCTTATCGTTGCATGTTTAAGCCGTTTTCGCTTACAAATCAGTTCGCTAAAGGGGAAAGACTTAGCACAATGGCGTTTTTGGCTACGTCTTGGAGCGATTATCGTTTTTCTACAAATTGCTTTAGGTGGTTGGGTAAGCTCAAATTATGCAGGGATTTCATGTATTGGTTTCCCTATGTGTAATGGGGTATGGATACCGGATTTGCATTTTGCGCAAGGATTTAATTTATTTTCACCCGTAGGAGCTAATTATCAAGGGGGTTTACTTGATCATGAGGTCCGAGTAACAATTCAATTCATTCACCGATTGGGAGCAATAATCACCGCAGCTTATATACTTGTGCTCGCGTTATGGATCTTAGTAAGAAGCGATTTTAATTATCTTAAAACAGCAGCCGTAGTGATGTTGTTACTTGTGTTGGTTCAATTTACTTTAGGTATCTTGAATGTGATTTATTTACTCCCAATTGGTGTTGCTGTAGCTCATAATGGGGGCGCAGCACTATTATTAGCAACACTATTTAGTACACTGCATTTTACGCGTAAGGGGCAAAATGATGCGCGCTGATCATGTAGTTCAATCCTCGTCAACTGCTTGGCGTGATTATCTTGAGTTATGTAAGCCGCGAGTAGTATTACTCATGTTATTGACGGTAATTGTCGGCATGTATTTGGCGACGCCGGGATGGGTTAGTCTGCCTTTATTGCTTTTTTCATTACTCGGAATTGGATTATGCGCAGGAAGCGCTGCTGCAATTAATCATTTGGTGGATAAACGAATCGATGCCATTATGGCGAGAACCAAAAAAAGACCTGTTGCCAGTGGTCAAGTTTCAGTAGGTCAAGCTTTATTGTTTGCTTTAATCATAGGAACTCTGGGGCTGACTGTTTTAGTTGTTTTTGTTAATCAATTAACTGCAGTATTGACTTTTGTTACATTGATTGGCTATGCAGGTATTTATACAGGCTATTTAAAAAGGGCTACTTCACAAAACATAGTCATAGGCGGATTAGCCGGTGCTGCGCCACCATTGCTTGGTTGGACCGCAGTGACAAATCAACTGGATCCTCAAGCTTTATTGCTGGTGTTAATTATTTTTATTTGGACACCCCCTCATTTTTGGGCCTTGGCTATTTATCGTTATGAAGAGTATCAACATGCACAAATTCCTATGTTGCCTGTAACCCATGGCATCGCATTTACTAAATTGAATGTTTATTTATATACCATTTTATTACTGGTAGTCAGCCTATTGCCCTTTGTTATTGGTATGAGTGGTTTATTTTATTTACTTGGTGCGTTAGTGCTTGGTTCGCGATTTTTGTTTTGGTCGCATAAACTCTATCGGACAGATAAACCTGTGGTAGCAATGCAAACATTCAGATTTTCAATAGTGTATTTAATGTTATTGTTTGTTTTTTTATTGATTGATCATTATTTATAGGAATAGTTACTGAAAATAAGCTCTAAAACAATATGAATCGATATTCTTATGAAAATCGATTTTTGAGAGTTGTTTCATACGTTCCTCTAAGGAGATAAAATGAGTTTGAAGGCTAAAAGCGTTACGTTTACAGTAGTTGTTCTGCTGGCCCTTGCAGGATTATTTTCGGGAATTTTTGTGGGCCAACATGTCCATTTTAAGAAAAAAATCGATGTGTCGACTTTTCATGGTACCTACCTTGAAAATCCGCGGCCAGTTAATCGATTCAGTTTGACAGGAATTGATGCGAAATCATTTGATAATAACAGCTTAAAAGGAAAATGGACTGTAATGTTTTTTGGCTTTACAAACTGTGGTTATGTTTGCCCAACTACGATGGCAGAATTAACAAAAATGTATCATCTTCTTGAAGATAAGGGTGTAAAGAATTTACCACGCATTGTGATGATATCAATCGATCCTGAACGTGATCACCAGGAAAAATTAGCTAGTTATGTAACTTCTTTCCATCCTGATTTTTACGGAGCACGAGGAGATGAAGAATCTATTAAATCGATGACTCGGGAAATGGGTATTGCTTATGCTAAAGTCATTGAGAATGGAAATGATTCAACAAATTATGATATTCAGCATAGTGGAGCTTTAATGCTATTTAACCCTCAAGGAAAACTTAATGCATTTTTTACTACGCCGCATCATGCTGATTTATTAGCCAAGGATTACCTGTTATTGGTTTCTTGATATAGAGGATTTTTTTATAAACATATTTTCGTTTTTCCAATGTGAATTTCCATTTTTTAGACTAGGCTTTATTTATATGAACCAGTTGTAAATAAGGTTTTTAGTAGCCCAGGAATTTCTAATAATAAAAATAAAAAAAGTTGAGGAATGCGTTTTTCATGAAAATTGCAATATTGGCCACCAACCCACATTTGTACTCCCATAAGCGTCTGAAGGAAGAGGGAGAAGCTGCTGGCCATGAAATTAAAATTATTAATCCTTTATATTGTTATATGAATGTCGCTGCCTCCTGTCCTAAGGTGCATTATCGGGGCGGGTCTCCTTTGCCGCATTTTGATGCAGTAATTCCAAGGATTGGAGCATCGAATACTTATTATGGAACTGCAGTGTTGCGTCATATGGAAACGATGGGCATGTATCCTTTAAATGAATCTTTAGCGATTGCACGCTCTCGAGATAAATTTCGTTCCTTACAGTTATTAGCACGCAAAGGTATTCCTATGCCATTAACTAGCTTTGCTCAATCACCTGATGACACCGAGGATTTAGTTCGCATGGTTGGCGGGGCCCCCTTAGTGATTAAGTTATTGGAAGGCACACAAGGCAAAGGCGTAATCCTGGCAGACAGTCATCAATCCGCGGTGAGTATCATTAATGCGTTTAAAGAAATGCATGCCAACATTCTGGTGCAGGAATTTATTGAAGAATCAAAGGGTGTCGATATTCGTTGTTTTGTTGTAGGGGAGAAAGTAGTTGCGGCTGTAAAACGCCAAGCAAAAGATGGAGAGTTTCGTGCGAATGTACATCAAGGCGGAAAAGCCCTCAAAGTAAAACTATCGCCACAAGAGCGCTCAATTGCAGTCAGCGCCGCTAAAACGATGGGCTTAAAAGTTGCCGGTGTGGATTTAATTCGCTCGAATCATGGGCCTTTGGTTTTGGAAATTAATTCGTCCCCTGGTCTTGAAGGCGTAGAAAAGGCTACTGGAATTAATATTGCTGGAAAAATTATTGAATATATTGAGAAGCATGCAAAACCGATTAGTGCTAATGATCGGTTCCATGGTTAACGGTAAATGCCATGAGATTCTCATGTGCCCGGTTATTTACAACTGAATCTTCTACGCATCCCTGAAACCCAGTCCAACTCTGCTCCGATGTCCCGCGGCTTGGCCGGGGGTCCAGAGGATGGTGCTAAAAACACTGGTCCCAAGCCGCAGGGCCTAGGCTGAATGGGACCAAGAGACAGTGGCAAAAGAGCCAACTGGATTATAATTGATTAGGCGATAGAACCGTTGCGCTTAACATTGGCAAGGGTATTTACTTTAATTCTGCGTTCAACTCGTTTACCTCGCCAAACCACTACGAATGCAATAAGGGAAGAGATGAATAAAAAAGCCATCACCCCAATAAAACCATTCATGAATATTTTATTAAACAATTGATGAATTACATCATTTTCAGGAAGTTGTAGCGAATGCGTAGGATTTGCGATGAAATCCTTTAAACTGGAAATCTGTGATTCGTTTAATTCATTAGTTTTCGTTAAAACATTATTCGTTACATAATTATAAATAACAATTGCAAGTGTTAAGCCTATAGACCCCCCGATGTTAAACAAAGTGACCATAGAGCCTGTTGCCACGCTTGCACGTTCAGGACCTACAGCGGTTTGTGCTGCAATGACTGAAACAGTGTTGCCCAGTGCCCACATGCTACCAAGACAAATAAATGCAAAAATAACATAAAATAGTGAGATAGTACTGGTAAAGAACACCTGTAATAGTGTAGCACAACATGCCAAAAACAATCCTAATAATATGGTATGTAATAATCCCAGACGACTAATAAGTTTTCCTACAAAAAATGCTATTAAAAAAACAGAGACAGGAATAGCGAATAAAATAAATCCGGATAATTCTGCAGATTGATTTTTTATGATTTGTAAATATTGGGGATCAAAAAACAAAGTAACAGAGCTTAACACTCCCGCTAAAAAGCAGAGAATAGCTCCTGCCGAAAAGAGCAAGTTGGAATAAACTTTAAAATCAATAAGGGGATTAGGGTGATTCTCTTCAGCTTTAATTAATAAGATACCTGTAATAATGGCTACTGCAAAACAGATTAAAGTAAGGGATGCAGTCCAACCATAGGTTTGGCTATAAATTAAACCAAGGACTATGCCACTCATAGTAAATGCAAGTAAGAACATGCCTTTTATATCTAAAGCAAGTTGATGAGCATTTGTTTGCGATTCTGAAACCGATTTGAAACAAAATAAGTACCCTAATAAACAGATAGGGATATTAATGAAAAAAATCCATCTCCATCCTAAATAAGTGACAATAAGTCCACCTAAAAGAGGGCCTAAAGCCAAAGCAATACCCCCTATACTACCAAACCATGCTACGGCTTTACCTCGTTCTTCTTCAGGAAAAAACTGTGGTAGCAATGAAAGGCCTAGAGGGAAGATGATTGCAGCTCCGACTCCTTGGAGTAGTCGACCCAAAATTAACCAATGGATATCGGAAGAAAGACCAGCGATAATCGACGCAATAACAAAAATTGCGCTACCAAGATATAAACAACGCCGGCGGCCATATAAATCACCAAAGCCTCCCATAACTGTCGCTAAAACGCATAATGCGAGAAAGTAAATATTCATTACCCATTGCATTGAGACAAGGTTTGCTTGGAGTTCCTGTTGTATGGTGGGTAAGGCAACATTAACGACTGTATAATCGAGATAACACCCAAAAGAGAGCAAGGCGATTCCAATAAAAGCATACCATTTATATTGATAACTATTGACTTTAGACACGTTTCATCCTAGTGATTATGTTTTAAAAAAATCTAGAAAAGGTAAATTTTAACCAAATTATGCGGAAAAATTGTAAAGTAATATCTATTTTAAAACAAGGAATAAAATTTTTGGTGTTACAAAAGCTCGCATTATCCTCCTTTTGTATGCGACGTCTTTTGTCTCTATGTGCTTTATATTTGGGTTTATCGTTTATGATTTTTATCATCAACCAATTTAATTGAATTGAAAAATATCAAAATGATCGTTTAATGTTTTATGAAAAAGAAAGGCGAACACTTCAGGATTGATAATGAATCCTGAAGTGTCTCCAAATTAAAAAGAAGAAATGCTTTTAGGATGTTGGACATGCTCCAGTACCTTCTTTATCTTGGTCCGTCGCTTCCTCAACTGAATCCTTATTTATAACTTCGTTATATTTATTTTTAAAGTTCGAAGAAGTATCTGAAAGACTTACATAATATATTGGGGTGTTCTCAATAGCATAAGTAGCCTTATCCAGCGCAGCTCTAAACTCATTTAATGCTCTGTCTGTTTTTTTTGTAAAAACGCGTGACCAGTTATCTCCAAGCTGTTCTTTTATTATCAGAACTCGATTATCAACATCACGTTGCATTTTCTGTATTTCATCGTAACTTCCTAAACTCTCTGCTGGAAACTGAGCAAGTGTTTCTAATAAATCAAGTCGTGCTTGCAGATAATGAAGGCGTTCTTCATCAGGCGGTTCTTGTTTTATTGTTTTCTCTATTTTTTTATGACATGCCCCAATTCTTTCTAGAACTATATTTTTTGCTATAGCAAAGTCTAGGTGGGCGGAGGTTGCAATTTGAGTTTTGGAATTTAATTTACAGTAGTCAATCAGATCAGGTTTGTGTTGTAATTGTTCCCATTGTTTATAAAGGTTCTCAGGGAATAGACGTGCACCCTCGTCATCTTGGGTTGCAGCAACCCAGTTTCCTGGTTGTGCAGAATCGGGCTTTAACAGAATCAAGTCATTAGTTATTATCATGTGCAATTTGTCTTTACTATGCGCCATAAACCAAGCTTCTGCAGCTTTTGATCCACTTTCGCCGAAGGAAAATCCAAATTGGTTATACTCTTTGGACTCTGATAGCCCTGTTTTATTCAAATCGAAGTCTTGCAGATCAAAGTCCTTTGTTTTCCAGGCTCTCCTGGAACCCATAAAGGCAACAACTTTTCGAAAATTATCCGGATCATGGCCTTCTACACGTGTAAAAATCTGTTTTGTATTATCCAACATATCAATTTTTTTCATTAAACTTTGAATGTTGCTCCGCGGATCTCTCCATTTGGAAAATGTCTCTGGAATAACCACCCCTAAGTCAGGGGTTAGAAAAGCCGCTTTTCGCATCCTTTTTTTAACTTTGTCTAAAATTTTACATTGATCATGTAAATCTTTTATTCCGGTAAATCCCTGATTATTCGCTAATTGAATTGCGAGCTTGCGCATTTGAGACACTTCACGAATAATTCCTCCATCAGCAGCCATAACATAATTTCCGCTTAGATCAGAACTCACTGATAAAAGTTGATTCGCTTTTTCCACTGCTGCTTTAGCAGCATATGATTTTCCACTTCCTGAAGGGCCTGCGACGATCACTACAGGACGCTCTTGCCATTTAGGACCCTCAAAATGCGACGTTGATTGTATTACTACTGCCTCTCTGAATTCTTTGCTATACATTTCTTCTTCTAAAGCCAGCTGAAATAATTCAAGTCCTTGTACGCCAAGAAATTTTGACATACTTATGGTTGCTTCTTCCGGATGAGTTGTCCTTGTCTCAGGGTCTCCGTCGTATTCAGGAAAGGAATACATCTGAATATATTCTATGAATTTTTTTCTAAAAAATTGAGGATCAGTAGACTCTAAAAAACTGTCTTCTTCAAAACTGTCTTCTTCAAAACTGTCTTCTTTCTTATAGGTTGATTTATAGTCGTGAACTTGTTGCATATGCCCGTTGTCATAATCACTTATCCCTTTATATAATTCGTGTTCCCCCTCTAAGCCAATACAAAATGGTCCTTGGGACGTGTATTTTCCGATTTGTTTCTGTAATGAAGTTACAGTTGAGGAATCTATTATTGCTTGCATAATTCAATATCCCATAATTACTCTATTTTTGCTTTAATTATAGTCAATAAATGTTTTATGCGAGCAATAGTGCGAAATGTTATTAATGAGATGAATCGCTTTTATCGCTTTTACCAACTAACCAATCAGCACTGACTTCGAATTCTTGTGCTAATGCGTTGAGCAGCTTTTCATCTGGGCTTGTGGCACCATTAAGTAATGCTTCTGCTTTAAATTTGGGAATCTTAACCAGCTTTGATAATACTTCAATGCGCTCTGCACTTGATTCGGGCGCACCGATATTATCAAGCTCCTTATTAAGTCTTTCTGAAAATCTCTTATTAAGCATCTGCTTCTCCTAATAATGATTTAGTTAAGGTAAGTACATACAAATTACTCATCTAAGTCATCGCTCCATAGCTAAGCCATTGGATGTCAGGCAGAAGCGAACGGCTATCTTATTTATTTCATATAGCATAAAAAAAAGGTTTTGCAATGATTACCCCTGAAAATTAGCACATTAAAAATTTTTCATGCACATTGTGACTGATTTTCCCAATGATTTGATTGGAGTTGATCTGTACGGTCTTTCAATTTAGTATTGAACCTCAAAAATAGGATTGTGTAGGATGAACATGATTGAAGAAGTCACTGTAAAGTATCCATGTGATTTAATTATATTCGGTGCTTTAGGGGATCTTTCCTGTCGTAAATTATTTCCCGCTTTATATCAGCTAGAACGTGCACATTTGCTTCACGCGAATACACGTATTATAGGATGTGCACGCGACTCATTAACATTAATGGACTGTGCTGGGTTAATAAAATCTAAAATACAAATGTTTCTTGGCGAGGAACTGGAGGATGAGGTTTGGTCACGTCTTATTCAAAGGATGGCTTATTGCCCGCTCGATCTTACAAAGCCTGAGGACTATACAAAAATAATGGATTATGTAAATCGTGCAGAGCGGATTACTATTTCATATTTTGCGATTCCTCCTTCATTGTACGCACAAACCTGCCAGGGTCTTTCAAGTATTGGTTTAACCAGGCAACCGTCTCGTGTCGTTTTAGAAAAACCAATTGGCCACGATTTGCCTTCCTCTATTGCAATTAATAATGAAGTCGCTCACTTTTTTGCTGAGGATCAGATTTATCGAATTGATCATTATTTAGGTAAAGAAACGGTCTTGAATCTTCTGGTACTGCGCTTTGCTAATGCGATCTTTTCCTCAAATTGGGATAATAAGGCAATCGATAAGGTTGAAATTACCGTTGCAGAAGAGGTAGGAGTTGAAGGACGGTGGGCTTATTATGATAAATCAGGTCAAGTAAGGGATATGCTGCAAAATCATTTATTACAAATATTGTCTCTTTTGGCGATGGAACCGCCAATGAGCTTATCTGCTGAATGTATTCGTAGTGAAAAGTTAAAAGTATTAAAGTCATTACGACCTATTTCTGATACACATGTTCACGAACATACAGTGCGGGCTCAATATGCGGGAAACATGATTAAAGGCCAACAGCTACCTGGATATTTAAATGAGGAAGGTGCTCATAAAGGGTCAACTACTGAAACTTTTGTAGCGATTAAAGCATACATAGATAATTGGCGCTGGTCTGGAGTTCCTTTTTATTTATTAACAGGTAAGCGACTATCAAAAAAACAAAGTGAAGTGGTAATTTACTTTAAGCCTCAACCCTACAATATTTTTAAACAATTCAAACAAGAACTTTCTCCTAACCAACTCATTATTCGTTTGCAACCCGATGAAGGCGTAGAACTGCGAATGATGAATAAAATTCCTGGCCTGAGTGAAAGCATGCAATTAAGGGACAGTAAGTTGGATTTAAATTTCAATCATCTATTTAATTCACAAAGAATTGCTGATGCATACGAGCGCTTATTGTTGGAAGTGATGTTGGGACACCAATATCTCTTTGTTAGCCGCGAAGAAGTAGAGCAAGCATGGAAATGGATTGATGAAATTGAGCAAGCATGGAAAAGACAAGATACCCCTCTCTATACTTATCCATCGGGTACTTGGGGACCTTTGGAAGTAATTCGTTTATATAATGGCAAAGCACATGTATGGGGGGAGCAAAATGCGGTTACGTAGTTTTAGTGAAGCCCCTTTATTAACTGATGACTTAGTGAGTCAGCTAAAGCAAATTCTTTGTGAGGCCATAGAATATCGTGGTCATGCTTATTTAGCAGTTTCCGGTGGAAAAACTCCTGTTGATTTATTCAAGGCACTGGCAAAAACTCATATTCCCTGGGAGAAAATTACTGTAACTTTAACCGATGAGCGTTGTGTCCCTGCAGATGATCCGGATAGAAATGAGCGGTTAGTTCGACATTTTTTACTTCAGCATGATGCATCCAAAGCCCATTTTTTGAGTTTATATAAAGAAGGCCATACATTAGAGCAAACAGAGCATATAATCGCTTCTTTACCTACTTTTGATGCGGTTGTGTTAGGGATGGGCGAGGATGGGCATATTGCATCTTTATTTCCTTGCGCTGATGAGCTTGCAATGGGGATGGATGATAATGCTTCAGCAGTAGTTCTTGTCAGTCCGAAGACAGCACCCCATAAGCGAATAAGTTTATCCAAAAAAAGACTATTAAACAGCCGCAAGATTTTTTTTCATGTGCTGGGTCAGAAAAAATTGACTATATTGCATCAAGCAATGGCAGAGCACGATCCGATGATTATGCCAGTTAGTGCTTTTTTAAATAACTTTAATAATGACGTTCAGGTGATGTATGCACCTTAAGGAAAAAGAATGCATCCCGTTGTAGTTCAAGTTACAGATCGCATCCGTGAACGTAGTGCGCATAACAGAGATTTATACCTGAAACATATAGAAAAATTGCGTATGAAAGGCCCTCAGCGCAGTATGCTTCACTGCGGTAATTTAGCACATGGCTTTGCCGCTTGTGCGAAGATGGATAAAGCAAATCTGAGCGGGATGACCAAAGCAAATATAGCTATTGTTTCTGCCTATAACGACATGCTATCTGCACATCAACCTTATTGGAATTATCCATCTTTAATCAAAGATGCCATTTCTGCTGCCGGAGGTGTGGCACAATTTGCAGGAGGCGTTCCAGCAATGTGTGATGGGATTACTCAAGGCCAAATAGGAATGGAGTTAAGCTTGTTAAGCCGTGATGTAATTGCCATGTCAGCGGCTATAGGTTTGTCGCATAACATGTTTGATGGCGGCCTCATGCTGGGGATTTGCGATAAAATAGTCCCTGGATTATTGATGGCTGCTTTGAGCTTTGGGCATTTGCCGTTTATTTTTATTCCCGCAGGCCCCATGCCGTCGGGTATATCCAATCAGGAAAAAGCGCGTATACGTCAATTGTATGCAGAAGGAAAGGCAGATAAAAATGCATTGCTTGAGGCAGAAGCTGCCTCCTATCATTCTCCAGGGACATGCACTTTTTATGGCACTGCGAATTCCAATCAATTAATTATTGAAACTATGGGATTACAACTTCCTGGTTCCTCGTTTATCAACCCTGGTACACCGTTGCGTGATGCGCTAACCTGGGCTGCGGCACAACAGATTCTCTCTTTAACTGATTTAGGTGAAGATTATTTACCTATTGGCCAACTGATGGATGTTAAAAATATTGTTAATGGGATTGTCGCATTGTTGGCATCGGGTGGTTCAACCAATCATACAATGCACCTAATTGCGGTAGCTGCCATGGCGGGTTACTCGATAAATTGGGATGACTTTGCTCAATTATCTGCAGTAACTCCTTTGATTGCCAAAATTTATCCTAATGGACATGCGGACATCAATCATTTTCAACGAGCTGGTGGAATGGCATATTTTATTCACGCATTACTGGATGCTCAATTAGTGCATGAAGACGTGCATACAGTAATAGGCTATGGTTTGCAACGATATACGCAACAACCCTTATTGGATAATGAGCAATTACTATGGATTTCTGGACCCTCTGTTTCAAATGATGAAAGCGTATTAACTTCAACTAAAACTCCCTTTAGGGCTCAAGGTGGATTGCAAGTATTAAGCGGAAACATAGGGCGTGCTGTAATTAAAACCTCAGGACTTGCCGCGGGGAAAAGTAAGATTAAGGCTCCGGCGGTGGTTTGCTCCAGCCAAGAAGAATTTGAGCAATTGTTTCAAAAAGGTATTTTGGAGCAAGATTGTGTGGTTGTACTTCGCTTTCAGGGACCTAAAGCCTGTGGAATGCCTGAATTACACCAATTAACACCCAAGCTTGGGGTTCTCATGGATAAAGGATATCATGTTGCTTTAGTAACTGATGGACGTATGTCTGGTGCTTCAGGTAAAGTTCCTGCGGCGATTCATGTTACCCCTGAGGCAATCGATAATGAAGTGTTAAGCCGTATCGAAACAGGAGATATGATTTTAATTGATGCTGAGCAAGGGATATTGCAATTATTAGTTACTGATTATGCATTGGGGCTAAGGAGCCGTGCTGTTTTAAATGAAGCGGAATTCAATCGGGGCATTGGCCGAGAGCTGTTTACCAGCCTAAGAGTACAGTTTACTGGGGCTGAACAGGGAGCGTGTAGTTTGTTTCAGGGAAAAGAGTCTTGTTATGATTTTTGATGATTCAACATCTTATGCGATTGTTGCTGATATTGGTGGAACTTTTGCGCGTTTCAGTCGAGTTAATTTAGAAAATTTGGTAATGGATAAAATTGAAATTTATTCATGTGCCGCATACGACAGTCTTGAATCAGTTTTATTAGCTTATAAGGCAAAACACGAATTAAAAGAAATAAAGCACGCAGCTCTGGCGATTGCATGTCCAGTGCTTGATGATGTTATTTGTATGACTAACGCACATTGGCGCTTCTCCATTAGTGAATTAAAACATAAATTAGGTCTGACAGAGCTCAAGGTTTTGAATGATTTTAATGCGATTGCCATGAGCTTGCCTGTCTTATCAGACCAACAACTACTCCAGATAGGAAGAGGCACTGCAGAGAAAAATGGTGCAAGAGCGGTATTGGGGGCGGGAACAGGATTGGGTGTTGCTTTCCTCGCATCAAATCAAGACGGATATTCTGCCCAAGCAGGGGAAGGTGGGCATACGAGCTGGGGTGCAAAAACAGAGCAGGAGTGGTTCATTTATTGTTATCTGAAGGAAAAGTATGATCATGTATCCTATGAGCGCTTATTGTCAGGCCATGGTTTGGAAAATTTGTATCAAGCATTGAGTGCTTTCCACCAGCAAAAAAAAGCGTATGCTCCTGCCTCAGAAATTATTACATTGGCCTTAGCACGCCAATGTACTGTCGCCGAAGCGGCAGTAGCGCAATTTTTTGCAATTCTAGGCTCTTATGCAGGGGATTTGGCATTAATTTTTGCAGCTTTGGGCGGGGTTTATATCGCTGGTGGTCTTGTGCCACGGCTTATTTCAATGCTGGACCGCAGTGATTTTAGATCGTGTTTTGAAGAAAAAGGTCGTTTTAAAGCGTTTAATGCAAAAATACCGACCTATGTGATTACTGCCGAGCAGCCAGGGATATTAGGGGCTGCAGTTTATTTAAAGCAATCGTGGTCTAAATAAAATCCTATTAATCGGGTGCGCTATATCTAGGGCACAGTTGGTGACAAGGAGAGGTTTATGTCTTTTCAAAATTGGATGGTGCAACCAGAAGTTGTGTTGAGCACATCACCTGTAGTTCCGGTTGTTGTGATTAAAGAAATAGAACAAGCTGTCCCTTTGGCTACTGCGTTGTTTGCAGGAGGAATTCATGTAATCGAAGTTGCACTAAGAACCCCCATCGCTTTAGATGCTGTTAAGTTACTGATAAAAACCTTTCCTGAAGCTTTAATTGGTGTGGGTACTGTAACTACGCCAGAGCAATTAAAACAGGTTGCAGATCTCGGTGCAAAATTCGCACTAAGTCCTGGGAAAACTCAGGCCCTATTAGTTGCTGGACTTACTTCCCATATCCCTTTAATTCCTGGTATATCCAGTGTTTCTGAGTTAATGGAAGGATTAATTTTGGGGTATACCCATTTTAAGTTTTTCCCCGCAGCAGCTGTGGGTGGAATCAATATGTTGCGTGCAATGCATGGACCATTTCCCCAGGCAAAATTTTGTCCTACGGGTGGTATTAATGAAATGAATTTTTCTGATTACTTGGCGCTACCTAATGTTTTGTGTGTTGGAGGATCCTGGATCGTACCCGAAGAAGCAATTAAAAAAGGGAATTGGTCATTAATTACTGATTTATCTTATGCTGTGCGCCAAAGTGTAAGGGGATGGGACTCGATATGATTTCGCTGAAAAACCGCGAAGTATCATCCAAGCCCAGCATAATAAATTAAAAAGACAATGGACAGCTCACACGAATGTGCGCTTTATGCCGATTTTTTGAATTATCGATTAAGGAGTTCAACTATGACATGGATTGTTGCAGTTATTGGTTCGGTTGCTGGTTTTTTGTTTGGTTATGATGAGGGGATCATTGCTGGCTCTTTGGATTTGGTCAAAAATCATTTCAATTTAAATGCAACACATATTGGTGTAATGGCATCCGCTTTGCCTTTTGGTGCCCTTTTTGGTTCCATGCTGATTGGTGCGATTACGGCCTCAAAAGGAGCCAAACGTTTTGGCCGCCGTACCTTACTGTCTTTTGCTGGTGTGTTGTTCTTTTTTGGCGCATTAGGTGCTGGATTCGCTGATTCTATTGTGGTGCTTGTTATCTCACGATTAGTTCTTGGCCTGGCAATTGGTGTGGCTTCGGTCATGGCGCCTTTGTATTTGGCTGAAACAGCAACTTATGAGACAAGAGGAGCTGTAGTTGCTATTTATCAATTGGCAATGACTGTAGGAATCGTCTGTTCTTATTCAGTCAATTACTTGTTTCTTGAGAATAATGATTGGCGCGCGATGTTTGCGTCAAGTGCTATCCCAGCCCTGATTTTAAGTATTGGAATTTTACTCATGCCAGAATCTCCTAGATGGTTGTGTAGTGTAGGGCGTCGTAATGCAGCATCTAAGGCTTTAAAAAAGCTGCGTAAAAGCCATTCAATCCAACATGAGTTGACAGATATTGAAAGGACATTGGCAAATGAACCTAAAAAGGGAAGTTGGCTGTTGTTATTTAAGAGTCCTTTATTGCCAGTTTTGCTGCTCGGTACAGTGTTATTTTGTTTGCAACAATTGAGTGGAATTAATGTAATTATCTACTTCGCACCTGAAATTTTTAAAAATTTAGGGATGAACAGTATTACAGGACAAATATTGGCAACGATCGGCATTGGTATGGTTAATTTATTGGTGACGGTTATTGCGATACTTAGTGTTGATAAAGTAGGACGTCGTAACCTTTTGCTGTATGGTTTTTCTGGAATGTTTTTTAGTTTACTGGCTTTATGTGTGTTTTCATTATATCAAGTTGTTTGGCTTCCGTTTCTATCGGTTGCTTGTTTGATCCTTTATATCTGTTCTTTCGCAGTGAGTGTGGGACCAATACCGCATATTGCAATGGCAGAAATATTTCCTTTGCATGTGCGGGGTGCCGGCATGGGATTCTCTGCGATGAGTAACTGGACTTTTAATACAGTAGTCATTTTTAGTTTCCCGCTTTTGGAGAAAATGATGGGTATTGAATATACCTTTGCTCTATATGCAGTGATCTGTCTTTTAGGACTCATCTACGCCTATTTTTATATGCCTGAGACAAAGGGCATCAGTCTGGAACAAATAGAGAATTACATTATGTCTGGTAAATCGTTACGTTTATTAGGCCGTGAAGAGATATCTTCTACCGAAGACATTAGTAAAAAAGAATCATCCTGTTTAGCATCTACCTAAGTTACATTACCCAGGGCTTGCCTGCCAGAGCCATATCCACAGAAGAGCTTTGGAACAAGTAGACAACCCCTCGAACAATCATAGGGGTTGCAAAGGGGGATGGAAGTCTAGTTAACCATTTCTCGTGAAGAATGGTTTAATTTACTTGTTAGTTTATCTCTTAGCTCAATAGCACGTAAAACAGCTACATAACTCCAGGTAAGCGAAGGGGCTCCTTGTTGGACTCCTGTATTTAAATTAATTTGTTCGCTTAATTTCATATCGGGAGCATATTTTTTTATAAGTTTTAAATAGTTATCCCCAGTTTGAATATTTTTTGTTATTTCACTTTGATTTATTAAAGGTAAGTGATCAGCGAGTGTATAGTGATATTCAGCCATGGTTGCAGTTAAAATAAACCAGGGGTTGCCTATGCTGTTGGTTTGATATCCATCATAAGTGTCTCCAGGATAGCGACCGAACAAAATTTCTCCCGAGTGCTTATTATTGATTGGGAACATTGAATTGAACTGATCGTATAAAGCTTTTACTGTGTTTTTGACATAAGTACTACTGGGAGACAAATCCCCATTCTTTTGTGGATTAAATAAAATTCCCAAAATTACTGAGGAATCAAGTTCTAAAGTTTTTTGAGGACCAGGATGGGGTGAAAGCGTTGCTTGAATTGTCTTATGATCTGAATCAAAATGCTGATTCAAACGTGTATTGATTAATCTTGCTTGGCGTTCATAATAAACTGCCGCCTCATTATCGTTGAGACGACGAGCAAGAGCAGCACCTTCAAAGAGTGCTTTCTGTTGTGCCATCGCGGTAAAAAAATGATCTCCAAAAACCTCTTCCCAAAGATCATAATTTTTATCAGACCAATGATGGGCAGTGTATTCCAAATCCATTTTAATTACGCCCATTGAATGCGGATCCAGATTATTATTATACAGATTAGCTTGAACATACTCTGTTTCATTATTATCTAATAAGTGCTGGGCAAAACGAATCAGAACCGAGGCTCTTAGAGCCGGGCCATCATTTTGTGGTCTTCCCCAAGGGCCTTCGAAAGGATAACCATCCATATAAAATTTAGGCTCTCCCAATATATCTTGGCCAGGTGATGGATCATGCTGATGCTGAAGCTTTCGTGTCCAGGAAACATAATTAAATAAGCGTTCTTTGTATCCAAAGGCCTCTGAGGATTCATACCATGTTTCAATCAAATCCATGGCAATTGCAGAATCACGAATCCAGTCATAATAATAATCTGGATTTTGTTTGGAGGGCGCGGCAACTATTGCGCCATTCGATTGAATATTTGCAAAAAAATGCTGTCGCAGCTTTTGTACATCCTCTAAACTAAATACAGAACTTATTGCTTGAGAAACAAAAAAAATCATTAAAAAACATATCCTTTTCAACGTAATCTCCCTATAAAAAAGACAAACTTTTTCATAGTACCTCAAATTAGGTGAGCAGAGTATAGGAAATTTCAAGAAGTATTTATTAAGAAATATGTAGTCTGAGTACAGCGAAGCTACAATGGCTAGGGACTAGGCTTTCCCAGTCCTGTTTATTATTTTCGAGATCATAAAATAAACGGCAGGCAGTACAAATAAAGTAAACAATGTACCAATGCATAAGCCCCCAATAAGCACAGTACCTATAGCATGCCTTGCTTCGGCTCCAGCATCATGCGAGAGCACTAAGGGAATGGCACCAAAAACCATGGCACCGGTAGTCATGAGAATAGGACGTAACCTTAATGAACACGATTTTTTTATCGCCTCAGCTAAGGTAAAGCCTTCTTTTTGCAATTGGTTGGCAAACTCTACAATTAAAATACCATGCTTACTGATTAACCCTACTAAAGTAACCAGGCCAATTTGAGTAAAAATATTTAAGGATTGGCCAAATAAGTAAGCAAAAAGTAAGGCCCCAAAACAAGCTAAGGGTACTGTGAACAAAATAATAAACGGGTAAACGAAGTTCTCAAATTGTGCTGCAAGAATAGCGTAAATAAAGAGTATTGATAAGGTGAATAACAATACCATTGTGTACGATGATTCAGTATATGCTTTAGCAGCGCCTGCCCAACTCAATTTATATTGGTTGGGAAAGTTTTCTTTTGCCAGTTTTAAGAGTCTATTCATTCCTTTCTTAAAGGATTGTTTTTCAGGTAACTGGGCATATAAAGTGGTAGAACGCATTTGGTTAACATGCTCTAATGCAGTTGGTTGTGCACGTCTTTTCATTTGAGCCACTGCACCTAAAGAAATGCGTTTTCCAGAAGGGGTTGTAAGATAAAGCTCGTTTAAAGTCCAGGGCTTAGAAGAACCTTCTAATGTTAGGTTATAAGATACGCCATCTTTTTGAAAAGACATGGATTTATCACCACTGAAAAAAACTTCGATTGTTTTAGCTAATTGCGCGGGAGTTAATCCTAACTGAGCTAAGGCATTCTTATCTATATTTATAGAGTACCCCATGGAGTCAAGGCGTAAGTCATAGTGCGTAGAGGCAAATTCTTTGCTTTGATCCAGTATTTTTTTAAAATGTTCTGTTGCATCAAATAATTGCCGGAAATTTTCAGTGGTAGAAATGACAAGCTCCAATTCCGAATTGTTGCGGGCATCCTCTACTCCAGGTAATCCGGAGTCCCAGCTCCAGACTGAGGCATCGACTGAAGGTAATTGCTCTGTTTTGGGTTTTAATGAATTTACAATTTGCTCTGCAGAACGATTTCTTTGCTTATGAGCTTCCAAAGGCATGACGATACTACTACCCCAATTTCCTAAAAAGGTTAACGTATTTTTGGCTTCGGGGACTTTTCCTATGGACTGTTGCACGCGTTTTGTATTGGCTTCTAGCGTATCTAAGTTATCTCCAGATAAAGGTGGAGTATAGATTCCTACTAAACCGCGATCTTCTTTTGGTGCTGTTTCACCAGGCATTACTTTATAAAAGAGCAGGCTTAGGCTTAAAGATAGTATGAGTAGGAGAAGGGTGGTTTTTTTTCGATAAATAATTATACTCAGCAACTTATAGTAATACTGTGTTAGTTTACTCAGGAATCTATCTATGGCAGGCCATAAATGTTTTGTATTTTTATGCAGGAATGTAGCGCACATCAAAGGAGAAAGTGTCAGGGCAACTACTCCTGAAATGAACACACTACCTGCCAGGGCAACTGCAAATTCTATAAATAATTGACCAATCATGCCATCAATTAAAGCGATAGGTGCATAAACGCTGGTTAAAGTTAAGGTCATGGCAACGATAGCAAAACCTATTTGTTTTGATCCTTTAAGTGCTGCGTCCATGGGGGATAAATCATCTTCGATATGACGCCATATATTCTCAAGAACAATAATTGCATCGTCTACTACCAAACCAACAGCCAATACCATCGCCAGAAGAGTCATTTGATTTATAGTAAAGCCTGCAATTTTCAAAAATAATAAAGAACCTAAAAGTGAAATCGGAATTGCAATTAATGGAATGATTGTGGCGCGTATATTCCGCAAAAAGATAAAAATAATGACTAAGACTAAGAAAATAGATTCGAGAATAGAAGATTGGATGTTTTTAAGAGATGCTTTAATGAATTCGGATTGGTCAATAATAATTTTCGTTTTAATGTCATCGGGCAAACCTTTTTTTAAAGCATTCAGTTCCTTGCGCACACTTTGGGATACCTCGATGGGATTTGCATCATTCGCACGGTTAATCGCAAGCACCAAACCTGAATGGCCATTGACCTTCACTCGGAATTGGTTATTGTCTGTAGTTAGTTGAATTTGAGCTAAAGATTTAAGAAAGACAGGATAATGGTTGTGGGTTTTGATAATCAAATTTTCATAGTCTTCAGGAGTTTTTAATTCAAAATCAAGTGTCGTTGGGATTTTGTTTTGATAATTACCTGCAGGCAAAGATAAGCGGTTATTGGCAATTGCATTGGCGACTTCATCCACATTAATTCCAAATGCATATAATTTCTTTTGATCTAATTGAATGGAATAAGTAAAGGGCTGTCCCCATACATCAACTGAGGCAACTCCTTTAAGACTCCGGAACACATTTTTTAAATTCAAATTGGCATAATGGGTCAGTTCACCGAAGTTTAAAGAAGAAGATTCCAAAGCAATGCCTATAAAAGGTAAGCCATCCGCTTGCCTTTGTCGTTCAATTAAGGGTGCTTCTACTGTTGTTGGAAGTTGTGCTAAGCGTGCTGCTTCATGCGTGGCATTTAGGGCTTTGTCCATGGAAGTTCCTGGACGAAAGCGTAAGGTAATGTGTGACTTTCCTGGATTAGAGCGTGAAGTCATTAACTCCAATCCTTCTACACCAGCAAGTTGATCCTCAAGTACATTCGTGACCACAGATTCAACTAATTCAGGGCTGGCATTAGGATAATGAGTATTCACCGTAATGACTGGAAAACTGATATCGGGATATTCTCTCAGGGATAATGAATGAAAGCATAATATTCCCAAGAGCAGGATCATGCTATTGAGAATAATGGCAATCACTGGATGTTTTAAAAAATAGCTTGTAAATTTCATAAGAGGGCGGCTAACCTTTATAAATTGATACTTCCAGACCTGGATATAATCGTTCCGGGTTCTTACTCACTATCTGCTCTCCGGATTTTAATCCCGAAATAATTTCTACTTTATCTTTTTCTTGTATCCCTGTTTTGACAGCAACAAGTTCTATTTTTTTATTAACTACCTTATAAACATGTGTTTTGCCTTGTTTGAGAAATAAGGCCTGTGTTGGAATGACCAATGCTCCTGTTTTTCTATTCACTACGAGCAGACCGGATACATTTGCACCAACTAAACAGCGAGTGCATTGGATATCGACGTCCGCAGGACACATATGTGTTTCATCATCTATCATTTTTTGTACATGATTTAAATGATAAAGTTGGTTCAATATATAAATTGGTTGGTTTTCTTTAATTGAATGATTATTAGTGCAGGGTACATCAATTTCAACTGTTAATGAGTTAGGATCATAAATGCTCACTACCGGCGCGCCTTCGGTGACTTGAGCTCCTTCCTTAATTTTAAATGCACCAATTACTCCGTTAAATGGCGCATAAAAACGCATGTTTTTGAGTTCGATTTTGGTTCTGGATTTTTCTTTTTGTGAGTCGATCCAGATTCTTTTTTTCTCTTCTACCTCTCTTGCACTCACAAATCCTGGTTTTTGCAAGTTTTTAAGACGTTGGTATTGAGTGTTTTCCAGCTGTTCTGTTTCTTTAGAGAGTTGGTAGCTTTTTTCAATGTCTGGATTAATTATTTTAGCAATTAAATCTCCTTTTTCGACTGTTTGCCCTGAACTGATGAGTGTATCAAGCATTCCAGACCCTTTAGCAACAAGGACAGTTGCATGTTTGGGACGGATGGTTCCTATGAGTTTTATTGTTTTTTCAATTGTAGTCGGTGTTACAGTCACTGTTTCGACTATTTTAGGGGCTGGAGGAGGGGAGGATTTTGCGTGATAATAAAAAAGATAATAAATGCCTAAGGCGGTAAGAAGTATACTCGATAATCCAATAATCTTATATTTCGAGCATAGAGTATTCCTTATTTGGGAGATGATTAATTGCAGATTCACGAAATACTCCTAAATTGGGAATCGGATTGCATTTGTGCTATTGTGATTATGGCTTTGATCCATAAAGGCTCACTATTCATACTAGGAACAATAATTAATTCTTCACCGCCAATTGTTAGCCATTGTTTTTTAAGACGTATGCCTATTTCTTCCAGTGTTTCCAAACAATCAGCAACAAAAGAAGGACAAACAATAACTAGTTTTTTAATCCCTTTAGCAATCAATTCAGCAAGAATGTGATCGGTATATGGTTTTATCCATGGTGTTTTACCCAATCTTGATTGAAAAGCTGTACTGTAACTATTCGTAGATAAGCCCAGTTCGCATGCTAATAAACGACTGCTCTGATGACATTGAGCCCTATAACATTTCTGGATACTATCTGTTAAAGTGGGACAAGCTTCTGTACAAATTGATTTGCAACTACTTTTTGTAATTTGGCGTTCAGGAATTCCGTGATAACTAAAAAGAACATGTGTTTGCTCTCGGAGATAAGTTTTAATAGTTTGAGCTTGCGCTTTAAGGTACGCTGGATGTTGAAAAAAATCACTTATGATTTTGATTGAGGGGAACAGATCCCAGGAGCCGAGAACACGCATGGCCTCAGCAATGGATGATCCATTAGCCGCTGATGAATATTGTGGATATAAAGGCAAAATAGTAATGGATTCGCATTGCTTTAACTGATTTAAAGCCGTGGTGATAGAAGGGTTCCCATAACGCATACCCAGAGCAATTATGTATTCTGATCCAACTTCTTTTTGTACCTCGTTTACTAAATTCTGGCTATATAATAGTAAGGGAGAACCCTGTTCAGTCCATATGGATTGATAAGCTTGGGCAGAACGCTTTGAACGGAAAGGTAAAATAAACAGATAAACCAATATATAGCGAAGCAAGGGGGAAAGATCGATGACTCGCTTATCGGTAAGAAATTCGCGCAAATAACTCCTGACAGATGAAGTATCTGTACTATTAGGGGTCCCAAGATTTATAAGTAATAAACCACGCTTCATCAGGAATTACTGACCTTAAATAGAATATGGCCATCATACATGAAGACGGTTTTTAATTCAGTACTTGTTCAAAATTTAGTCTAAAATGGCTTTTATGGACGCAGCACCACGATGATACTGCGTTAATTTAATCAAGCCGTTTCAGCCTCAGCATTTTCATTGAGCACAATTACATTAGCTGCGTGTAGGCCTTTGTCACCTTGTTCCACATCATAATTGACTACTTGTCCGGGAACTAATGTTTTATAGCCTGTACCATGAATCGATGAGAAATGAACAAAAATATCATCGCCACCATTTTCTGGAATAATAAATCCCCAACCTTTGGCATTATTAAACCATTTTACTTCACCTTTAGCCATATTTCCTCCTTTTCCGGAGTCTCATGACCTAGACTCCATCGTTTCTCAATCGCTCTGACTTTTTCTGTCAGGTGAGCAATTGCATTCATCCATAAATGACAATTGAACCTATTTTCTTATAGGCAGTTTTAACATAACGTAAAACAGACTCACTACTCAATAGTATTTTTTATAAAAAAAATAATTGTGTTAATAATTCCTTAAGTTGGATATGCTAATTTAGTATTATAGGTGTAATAAGAGGAGTTCAGATGAGTCAATACAGTACTTCTAAAATGTTAGGAAAACTAGCTGCTGGACAGAGTAATTCCCGTCATAAGGAAGTCTCGCAGGAAATAGAGGAAGTTGGACAAGAGTTTGCTGTACCTCAATTAGTCCCATCTGCAAAACCATCTGAGGAATTAGAAATGAAAAATGTCCTGAGCAACATTTTAGGACCGTCCTTGACAAAAGGATATTCTCCTATGGATAAAAAGTAATTTAGTGGTCATCCGTATTAAAAATAAGCAATCATCCGTAGTCATTTAGTCCTCTCCAACTGGAGAGGACTATGTTTTAAATGCTAATTCATAAACATAATACTTATTAAAAGAACAAATCGGCATAAAAATATTATTAATTTTTACTAAAAACAACGATGCTAAAGCCCAAATTTAGGTATATACTTTTTAGAAAGAAGTATTATTTTTGAGGCTTGAATATGGCAGGATTTTCTGAAACTGCACATTGGAGGGATTCAGCTCGCAGCGCTCGTTTTTTTATAGTTGATGCCCGAGCTGCGTTTCCTATTTTTTTATTTCTAATGCATATTAGGATTTGGACAGGGATACTGGTTTTAATCTCTGCAGTTTTTTTTGGCATCATTGAACATTACGGTTTTACAGTCCCGGTTTTTTTAAGGTGGATAAGGAGTACTTTGGCAGGGTCGATTAAGTCTTCAAAACCGTGGTGGCGTTAGTATGGAACGTGATATTAGTAAATGCATGTCCGTTATAGCCGCAAGTTTAAATGCCAAATTCTATCTTAATGATAGATTTGTAAGTTATGAGGAGGTTTTTGCAGATACCGGTTTGTTACCAGCAATTGCGAAACGAGCGGATCAATTGTGTTCTTTATGCCTTGGCTATGGTTTAGGAGCTACATTTGATGAGGCAGAAGGAGCCCTGTTAGGACTCAGAGTCGTTTTTGATGAAGTAACGCCTAATGTATTACGTTTGTTATGTATGACTGACGTGTTGAATGAATTAATTCAAGGTGGTCCAAGCCGTGATTATACCCCCTTGGATGAGTTGATGTACGACTAGATGTGTTTTATTAACGTATATTGTAAAGAAATCGTAAGTAATGGTAATTTTAGATGCATTTATAATTGATTTTGATAGACTTAGGTTAATTAAAGATTTTATGTTTTAGGGGTAAAGTTATGGCATTTTTTAAGGAACGTGAACAACACGGTGAACAAGACATAAAGAGCAAGCTTAGTAAAGAATGCATAGAGCCCGTTGGAAAAATGCAATTTGCGATAGATCAAAGAGGTGGGAATACAAGTGATCTTCAGGAAGCAACCGACTTTTTGAATATTATAGATAAAGTAATAGTCAATGGCGTTGTTGCGTTACCAGAAAAAGCGCTCCAGCAAGTTCAAGAAGCGAAGCCACAACCTCTTGGAGTTAAAGAACAACTTAAAGCAGCTAAACAAGAACAAACCACCCAAGAAAGTGAACAGGTTGCTGAAGAGAGAACTGGCCTTGGAATGGGTTCAGGTAGTTGAGTTTAGGAATCATCGAGTAAAAATTAATCATTTTTTGTCGCATTCACAAAGAGACTCCTAGCTCTTTGTGAATTTTATCTTTTTTATATAATCGAAATTACTGTTATACTCCATTATACTGCATTGGTTTTTTGCAGAACGTTTTATTGTTAAATTTAATCTGGATTTATGGAAAAAAATACGTTCACTAAAGAGCATAATGATGCAATTCTGAAAGCATTGGATTATGCAATTCAAAATGGCCCTTGGGATAAATCGAATTTTCTACGGTCAATTGGTAATCGTTTAATTGGAATTCGTGATGGTTTTGTCAAAAAAATTAATGAGCGCAGCCAAGCACAAATTCGATCAGATACACATTTAGCCAATCGTCTTGCTTTAAGAAGTGGTCAGCAAGAGGTTTTCGTTTCTTTATATTCTTCAGATGGGTCCAATCTTCAGTCTTGGGAAAGGATAATCATTAATTTGCCTCGGCAAATGATTTCTCGCCCCATCTATGCAAATGAAGATCAGGTAGAAGCTTTGATCAAATCAAAAGAAAACAAACAAAATGAGGCTTATGTCGGTATTTTCATTAATAAAACGGATATAATTAATCTTTCTGCTGATAAAACGCTATCTGACAAATTAGGTAGCCCCTTACTCACGTTAAAAGATAGGTCTTTAAATGTAGACAACATTAGCCGTTTTGTTCATCTAAGCGGTGTTTATAAATATTCACGTGGCCGTTTGATTAAAGAACAATGATTTTTTTAATATGCCTCGTACAGTATTACTTGCGAATCTCTCGCAAAATTATCCTAGAGCAGTATATACTTAGAAAGAAACAAACTATTTTGAAGTAATCGCTAATGGCACAACAACCGCAACAACAAGGTCAAGATAGTGGCATGGGCCCCATATGGGTTATGGTACTATTGTTTATTACTGTGTTTCTTATCTGGAAAATGGGACATCAGTATATCGTGATGTTTGTTTTTCAAATCAACATTTGGCAAGCAAAACTTGTTAATTTATTTGTTCACAGCGATCAGCTGGCAAGCTTGATTCAAATCATGCAAACAATAGATCCCAATGCAGTAAATTGGGATCAGCTGTTAGAAACAACACGTGCTGTTGGTGATTTTATGCGTTATCCCGTGGTTCTCGTCCTGCTTGTTTTGGCAGTTTTACTGTATCAGTCAAATATTACCCTAAAATTTCGTAAAGTTTATGATATGAAAAAATTACGGGAACAGGAACAGTTTAACTGGCCTGCAATTATGCCTATAGTCAAAGAAGATTTGGTAGAGCAAGATATAAATCAGGGTCCTTGGGCAATGGCGCTGACGCCAATGGAATTTGCGCGTAAATACCATTTATTAAAAAAAGAAGATATTTTATTAGACGATCCTGTACCCGGACAAGAGATGACGGCAGGGGTTCGTCGAGGCGATGCAAAACGAGTTTTTACTTTACAATTAGGCCCTTATTGGGATGGTTTTGAACATTGTTCACCACAGGCTTATGCTTTAGCAGCTGTGTTTCTTGCGCGTATTAACCGAGACAGAGATGCAGCCAGCACTATTTTATCAACGTTAGACAAATCTTATGTTGCGGGAAAGCCTGATTATAGTGTAGCTAGGCCCGTAATAGAAAAATATAAAAACACAGAAATTATCCAGGAAGTTGTTACAAAACACGCCTATACTTTAAGTGTAATGGCTTCATTACTTGAAAAAGCTCGAGACGATGGGGTTGTTCCGAGTTCTGAGTTTTTATGGCTAAGGCCCGTTGATAGGCGTTTATGGTATATGCTCAATTGTGTTGGTAGACAAACACCTTTTTCAGAGGTCGCAGGTCCTTTCGCTCATTGGAAAGCAGAGAAAGAAATGGGACGGCGTTCTTTGGTGCCTATGATAGACGAGGCGATTAAAGCTCTGGAAATCGCCATAAAAGAAGTTAAGTTAACACCCCGACAAATGCAGGAGTTAGAGCCATGATGCGCGGTATTGACTCACGTCATGAGTTAGATCCTACCCTCTTACTAAGGGATACCCGGACATTCACCCAGAGATTGGCTGATTTCTTCGCTGATCCCACGAATATTTCAATTATACTTTTTACCTTATCAGCAATGTCATATTATTTCTCTGAGGTTGCAACATTCCTGTTGCTTTTAGGAGGTGGAACTTTTCTTTATAGCTATACACGCAAACAAAAATTACCTTTCCGCCTTCCTTTAATTTCTCGAGTAAAAGATTATAACGATATGAAACCAGGCGTTAACAAGCCCAATATGGCTCGTGGAATTGCATTTTTTGGTAATGATCGTAAAACGGGACATGAGTTATGGTTTGCTAACGATGACATGCGTACTCATGCATTAATCTTTGGATCCACCGGTAGTGGTAAAACAGAATGTTTGGTCTCCCTCGCGTTTAATGCTTTGGTACAAGGAAGTGGTTTTATTTATGTTGACGGTAAAGGCGATAACTCACTTTATGCTAAAGTTTTTTCCATGGTCAGGAGCATGGGACGTGAAGACGATTTGCTTCTGATTAACTTTATGACTGGTGCGCGGGATATTATTGGCCCACAAGAAAGAAGATTGTCTAATACGTTTAATCCCTTTTCCCAAGGTTCTTCCAGTATGTTAACCCAGCTTGTAGTGAGTTTGATGGGTGATTCAAAAGGAGGCGGTGATGGAGACATGTGGAAAGGTCGTGCTATCGCCTTCGTAGAAGCCTTGATGCGTCTTCTGGTTTATATGCGTGATGAGGGGGCGATCCTTTTGGATGCGGATACCATCCGTAATTACTTTGATTTAACTCGATTAGAAACCATTGTCGTTGATAAAGTCTTTCCCCGTGATAACCAGGAAAGTGTTAATATCGAACAGATTCCAAAATTGGTTACGGACCCTTTACGTAACTACTTAGGCACCTTGCCAGGTTACAACAAGGAGAAAAAAGGAAAGCAAGTGTCGCAAGTTTTGGAGCAACACGGTTTTATTACCATGCAGCTGGTAAGAGCGTTTTCATCCTTGGCGGATACTTATGGGCATATTGTCCGTACGAATCTGGCTGAGGTAGATTTTAAAGACGTGGTATTGAATCGAAGGATATTGGTCGTATTATTACCCGCTTTAGAAAAATCTCCCGATGAGTTGTCTAACCTTGGTAAAATTATCGTTTCTTCATTAAAAGCAATGATGGCAGCAGGTTTGGGGGAAGATGTCGAAGGGGATTATCGAGATGTAATCTTGAGAAAGCCAACAAATGCACCTACACCTTATATGTGCATCCTGGACGAGTATGGATATTATGCAGTTCAAGGGTTTGCCGTGGTACCTGCGCAAGCGCGTTCTCTTGGATTCTCAGCGATTTTTGCTGGACAAGATTTACCTGCATTCCAAAAAGCTTCTAAAGAGGAAGCTGCATCCATCGGTGCAAACACAAACATTAAAATCTGTATGAAATTGGAAGATCCTACAGAAACATGGGATTTCTTCACCAAAACAGCTGGTGAGGCTTATGTAACTAAAGTGGATTCATTTCAAGCTAAAGACTCCAGTATTGCCAATACTTACATGGACAGTAAAAGTTCTTCGTTTGAAAAGAGAGCTCGTGTTGACCTATTGGATTTAAAAGAACAAACAGAAGGTGAGGCGCATATATTTTTCAAGTCAAAAATTGTTCGTGCCCGTATGTTTTATGCGAACCCTAAACCGGTTAAGAAATTAAAATTAAATCAATTTTTAAAAGTAGAAGCGCCACCAGATGATTATTTAATGAGGTTACAAAAACAATTAGCTTCATTTCAGACAATTTTGGAAAGCGGCGATTTATCAATTAATAAAACAACAGAAAGTGAAGAAATTACTCTTATTTCCAAGTTATTGCGTGAATCACCCATAGAGGAGCCTATAGAACGGGGTGTTTCTGCTTTAATTGCGTTCCATGGTCATAATGAACCTGAACCTGTTGAAGATTTAATTGAAGAAGAAGTTGAAGGTGCATTAACGATATTTAGTCCTTTGCGAGAACGACCAGGGGATCCCCCAGTTTTGGTGAGCGATAAAGCCGCATTTTCTGAGTCCTTGCTGCCTATTAATGAAACACGCAATCAGATGATGAATATTGAGCGTTTGGCCGGTGCCAAGGATAAATATGCGGGTACGGTCGCAAATGAGCTTATTAAGGACTTCCAATTGGCAACCAGTTATCCTCCTGAAGAGAGAGATTTTATTGCTCCTGATGAATTAACTGATTTAGTAAAAACCTTATCAGAAAAAATTGCGAGTGAACGTGAAAATGCGAAGAATAAAGGTGAAGAATAATCAATACTCACTACGACTTCACAGTATATTTTTTCTCGTCAAAACCCTTTGTATCCCTCAGAAATTTAGCCATGTATGTTCATGGCTAATATTTCTACAGCCATTAAGAAAAACTCACTTTTATTGTAAAGGCAACGTGCGTTAGAATCAGTAACTTAACCGCGTTGCGTTCTTTTTTACCATTGTGAAAAAATAAACCTTAGCGCTTTGTTTTTATTCAAAAAAATGTAAAGAAATAAATAAATTTTTAAAAAAATAGCTATTTTATTGAATTCATTGTAACGTAATAATTTGTATCCTTTTCTTAAAGATGGAACACATAATAGAACTACAGTCAGAATCATTTTGGTCATTTGAAATATGAGGAATGTGAGTGAGATCAGTACGTATTAATCTAATTCAGGCTGTTGGATTGATTGCCTTATTGACGTTGACCTCCTGTAACGGTGATTATTGGGCATTGGAGAAAGACGAGCCGAAGTATCCATGTAAAGTTCTTGGTGCCTGTGATGCTACCATCATGAAGCTTGCTAAAAAACTAAATAGAAAAGGGGTGAAAGTTATTACTATCGGTCAAGATTATATGATCAGCATTCCTGCTAGTTATTTGTTTGAACCAGAAACACCACATCTAAAATGGAAATCTTATCCATTATTAAATGAAATTGCCGCATTTCTAATACAATTTCGTAAAATTGCCATTAATGTAGCCAGTTACAGTAATAAATATGTATCGCCAAGAAGAGAGCATGCATTGACTTTAGCCAGATCGCGAGTCGTTAGTGAATACCTTTGGTCTCAAGGAGTAGATAGTCGTTTTATCTTTACACAAGGATTAGGTAGTGATAAACCTATTATTGGATACACTAAAGGTGGTGATAATTCAATAAATGCACGAGTAGAAATTACTTTCAGAAGAGCTGTGGCATAGGGGAAAGAATGAGTCGTGAAGCGTGGGAAGTAATAAAAAGTAGCAAGAATTTCTATGTGAATTCTTACAGACGCGGGATAATCGCGTTAATTATTTCTCTATTGATGAATTGCATTTTTGGATTACTAATCGCTTACATTCATTTAACAGAGCCTGAGCGAGATTTTTATGCAACAAGTGGGGTAGCTCCCCCTATCCAGCTGCAACCTCTTCTTGCTCCGAATTATTCATTGAACGCGTTACTTCCTCCTGACCCACCTGCAGAGAATGAGGAAGATAAATTGATACCACAATAAGCAATAAATAGAGGATATTATGGCTGAAGACGCCTTGACAGTTGTTGCACTAAGAAATAAATTTTATAAAGACAGTCAACGTAAAGTGATACTTGCGTTGTTAATTGCTCTTATTGTCAATATAATTCTAGCTGCACTATTAGTGTATATGATTACTCATCCTCCAGCCCCTAAATATTTTGCTACGAGTATTAATGGTCGTATTACCCCTTTATTTCCTCTAAATGAGCCAAACCAATCAGATTCTGCAGTATTGCAATGGGCAAATCAGGCTGCTATTGCTGCATTTACTTATAATTTCGTTAACTATAGAGATGAATTGCAAGCCTCCTCTGGGTTTTTTACACCTGAAGGTTGGGATCAATTTCTAAACGCTTTACAACAATCAAATAACCTGGATGCAGTAAAAGCTAAGAAACTGATTGTTTCTGCTGTAGCAACACGAGCTCCCATTATCTTGCAAAAAGGTGTATTGAACGGAAGTTTTTCATGGCGAGTACAAATGCCTATATTAGTAACATACCAGAGTGCCAGCGAATTTAGTCAGCAAAATAATGTGGTTACTATGTTAATCACTCGTGTTTCTACCTTAAATTCTCCTAGGGGAATAGGTATATCGCAATTTGTTGTAGGACCTGCCGCAGGTGGAGTGTCTTAATGAAAAAGCTGAACTGGTTTTTAAAGTTTTGTTTGATGTATGGAATAGCCTATTGGATTCCTGGTTCTTCCTATGCGCAGGATCAGACTGATAGTGCCCAGCAAGCCTTACAACAGTTACGCTTATTGCAACAACGTTTATCGCAAAATCAACCAGCAGGGCAAAATCAGCCACCAGGACAAGCCCCCGCCCCAGTTCCCGGTCAAACTCCTCCACCGGCCCAAAATCAAGGGCAAAATATTCCTATTCCCCTTGCAAATAATATTTATAAACCACCGGTTCAAACTCCTCCACCGGCTGCAGCACCTAATCCTAATGCACCGCAGGTAATAAGCCAAAATGATGAAGAGGTCATTGACAATAAAGCATTTAAAGATATGACAAGAAGCATCTATCCATTGAGTACGGAACAAATTGTTCATTTAAGACAAATAAGCGAAACTATGGAGTATGCTAAGGCCTCACCTGCTGGAACCCCACCAAAGCCTACAGCAACTTCTCAATTTGTGAATTTATCTCCTGGCTCGACTCCCCCTGTTATTCGTTTGGCACAAGGATTTGTTTCTTCATTAGTTTTTCTTGATTCATCCGGAGCGCCATGGCCGATTGCTGCTTATGATTTAGGTGATCCAAATTCATTTAATATTCAATGGGATAAAACAAGTAATACAATAATGATTCAAGCAATGAAATTATACAATTATGGTAATTTGGCTGTCCGTTTGAGAGGTTTAAATACCCCAGTGATGCTAACACTTATACCAGGACAAAAAGCAGTAGATTACCGAGTTGATTTGCGGGTTCAAGGTTTTGGACCCAATGCTAAAACCATGCCTCTAGAAACCGGAATCCCACCATCCGCTAGTGAATTACTTCTTCATGTTTTAGATGGTGTGCCTCCTCCTGGAAGTAAACGGCTAAGTATTACTGGAGGAGATGCACGTGCATGGTTAGCTAATGACAGAATGTATGTTAGAACCAATCTTACAATATTGTCACCGGGCTGGTTGGCAAGTATGACCAGCGCAGATGGGACGCATGCTTATGAAATGCAAAAATCACCGGTGTTATTAGTTTCCTGGCATGGGAAGGTCATGCAGCTCAAGGTAGAAGGGTTATAAATGGCTGGCAGAAAAGAAAATATAAAATCGCTTTTTTCTAATACTCGGACACGAGTTATTATCATTTTTACAATAGTATTAATCGTAATTGCCATAGTGGTAGGGTATATAAAATTAAGATCGATTAATAGCGGGCCTTCAGCAGTTGCAACTGTTGGGCATACTCCAGGTGCTATTCAATCCATTCCCGGTGTTCTTAACCCAACGGCTCAATATGCCAAATTACAAGAAGAACAAAATATTAACCAGGCACAAAAAGCTGAGCAAACTGGTGGAAGCGCAATTCCAACAATTATCAGAACTCAAGCTTTGGGTGAGGGTGTGGGCGTTATTGGTTCTCAAGGTGGACAAACTGGAGTAGGTTTTGCAACTTTAGCACGTGAGAATGAAGAGGGGTCACAAAAAAGTCTTTGGTTGCAAACACTACAAAACGCTGGTTGTTCTAAGACTGCTATGAATCAGGTTATTAGCCAAGGGGCACAATTAACTGATTTAAAAGGAGCATGTAGCTGCGCACAATTAAAAGATAATGGTTATACTTTAAAGGAGCTTAATCTGGTTTGCCCCTGTAAAGAATTAAAGGCTGCAGGATTTAATGCAAGACAGCTTAAAGATGCAGGATATACAGCCTCAAGGCTAAGAGATTGTGGTTTTAATGCTTGCGAACTACGTAATGCAGGTTTTACTGCTCAGGAAATGAAGGATGCTGGTTTTTCTGATGATGAATTGAAAGGTGCTGGATATACTCCAGAGGAGATAGCTCGAGCCAGTGGTTTACCGAATGGAATAAGTGCTGCAGATGTACGAAAAGCTGGATGTAGTGTTGATGCATTGGTTAAGTTACGCAAAGCAGGGGTTTCTGCTTCTGCAATTAGACGGATAAGTGGATGCAGCGTAGAACAATTAAAAGCGGCTGGTTTTACTGCTAAAGAATTGCGCGATGCAGGATTTAGCGCAGCGGATCTAAAAAGAGCGGGCTTTACTCCCGAAGAATTAAGAGCGGCAGGGTTCACTGCCAGAGATTTATTAAATGCTGGATTCACCCCAGATGATCTTGCTAAGGCAGGCTATTCTGCAGCAGATATAAAAGCAGCAGAGAATGAATTGCCGCCGGGTATTAATCCTGATGATGTTAAAAAAGCGGGTTGTGATGTTGATGTGTTAAAAAAGGAAAGACTTGCGGGTGTTAGTGCAACGTTAATTAAAAGATATGCAGGATGTAGCGCCCAAGCATTAAAAGCAGCTGGCTTTACTGATGCGGATTTAGCGAATGCTGGATTTACTCCACAGCAAATTGGTTCTGCAAGCCCGCTTACTGATGCACAAATTAAAGCAGCTGGTTGTGATCCAGAAAATCTGAAGAAGCTTTTCGCAGCAGGTGTTCCGGCCAAGCGCATTAAAGAATTAAATGGATGTAGTGCTGAAGCGTTAAAGAATGCAGGTTATGACGCGAAATCGTTACTTGATGCTGGCTATACTCCATCGCAACTTCTTGCGGCAGGATTTACTCCCCAGGAATTGCAAAATGCGGGACTTAGTGTTGCATCTCCATTGACTGATGCTCAAATTAAAGCCGCAGATTGTAACCCAGAAAACCTGAAAAAACTCTTTACGGCAGGTGTTTCTGCCAAACGCATTAAAGAATTAAACGGATGTAGCGCGGAGGCATTAAAAAATGCGGGTTATAATGCGCAATCTTTAATTGATGCTGGCTATACTCCATCGCAACTTCTTGCGGCAGGATTTACTCCCCAGGAATTGCAAAATGCTGGACTAAGTCCTGCAGAGGTAATTGCAGCAGCACGTGTTGCAGATTGCAGTGTTGATGCATTGAAGAAAGCACGCGCCGCAGGAATTAGTGCGTTGACAATTAAGAAAACGCTTGGATGTTCTGCGAAGGCGCTAAAGGATGCGGGTTATACAGCTAAAGAGCTCAAAGATGCCGGGTTTACAGCGGCTGAACTCAAGGCTGCGGGTTTTAGTGCCAAAGATTTAAAAGATGCGGGGTTCAGTGCTAAAGAGTTAAAAGATGCTGGCTTTAGCGCCAAAGAATTAAAAGACGCTGGATTTAGTGCTAAAGACTTAAAAGATGCAGGTTTTAGTGCTAAGGATTTGAAAGATGCCGGATTTACAGCCGCGCAACTAAAAGCAGCGGGCTTTAGTGCTAAAGACTTAAAAGATGCTGGCTTTAGCGCCAAAGAGTTAAAAGATGCGGGTTTTAGTGCTAAAGATTTAAAAGATGCGGGTTTTAGTGCTAAAGACTTAAAAGACGCTGGTTTTAATCCAAAAGAATTAAAAGATGCAGGATTTAGCGCCAAAGAGTTAAAAGATGCAGGATTTACAGCTGCAGAGATGAAGGCGGCTGGTTTTGGTGCTAAAGAGTTGGCTGATGCAGGGTTTGGGGCTGCTGATTTAAAAAATGCAGGATTTAGTGCAGCAGAATTGCAGAACATTCAAACTGCTCCTGAAGGTTCACAAGTTGCAGGCTTGGGAGCACCGAATATTCAGCAAGGTGCATTTAACATTGGTGGAGTGCCTACAGTAGGTCAAGGAGGAGCTGCTGCAGCACTGCTGCCAGGATCTGCTGAGAGTAACCAACAGTTACAATCCATTATCAACAAACAAAATCAACAGCAAGCGGAGCAAAAATATCAACAAAAAATTCAACAAAAAACTTCTGATATGCTAACTGCTGCGAACCAACTAATAGCAGAATGGAAAAACGTACCTACACAAAGTTATACTGCAGGAAATAAGGAAGATGAGAAAGCGCTAGCTGCTGCAGGAGCTGGTCCTGGAGGGCCAGGCGGTGTTCAATCTTCAACAACTACGGTATCTACTACGCAAGTAAATATGATTAAAACAGGTGACGTGCTTTTCGCTGTAATTGATACTTCAGTTAATAGTGATGAGCCAGGCCCTATTCTTGCGAGTATTGTTTCAGGGAGACTTAAAGGTACCAAGCTTATTGGTAGTTTTAATTTACCGTCGAATGCTAATAAGATGGTTATTACATTTAATACGATGTCAATTCCGGGTGCGCCAAAAACAATTCCAATTTCTGCTTATGCAATTGATCCCAATACGGCAAGAACGGCTCTTTCGAGTAAAACAAATCACCATTATTTACTGAGATACGGTTCATTGTTTGCTTCCTCGTTTTTAGAAGGGTTTGGTAACGCATTCCAGTCTGCTAATACCACGGTTACCATTGGAGGTACAGGTGGCGGCAATAACGTAACTGTCGCTAATGGAGTGGGCCGTTCTACACTGGAAAATGCTGTAATTGGTTTGGCTACAGTGGGTAAGACATGGGGGCAGCAAGCACAAGTATTATTTAATACACCTACAACTGTTGAGGTCTATGCAGGAACTCCTGTGGGGGTTTTATTTACTCAGGATGTAAAATCTATTTAATTTGATGGTAGGTAAAAATGGCAGATAATGATCAAAATGATGAGTATAAATTCGCTGAATTAGATTCTCTTGAGAACGAACCACTGGAGACTTCAGAGTTTGATTCGAAAAGCGCTGCTCCAGTGGGAGCAGGGAGAAGGGAGCCTCCAAAAAATATCAAACGCAATGCTTTAATTGCGGTGGGTATAATTATTTTTGCTATGTTGATGTATCAATTTATCGGTGGGATGTTCTCTAAACCCACCCCTGCTCCTAAAGAGAGCGAAGCTCCTGCTCCTATAGCGGAAATACCACCACAGCCGAAAGAAGTTCAACCTGAAATTCCACCTGAACCAATTCAGCAACAACCTGTAGTGCAACAACCCATAGTCCAACAGACTCCACCTCCAGTGATTCAAGAGAGTTCAGCGTTACAACAGAAAGTGGCATCTATTGAGTCGAGCCAGCAAACGGTTCAGTCAGAGGTGAGCTCGATGAATCAGCAAGTAAGCAACATCAATAATAATGTAAACGCATTAAACGCACAAATTGCAAAACTAAATCAGGTGATTAGCAATTTGAATAATCAGGTTGTGAAGCAATCAGAAGTAATTAATGTATTAATAGAGCGGACAAAACCTAAACCTGTTAAGCGAGTAATTCATATTAAACCAGCATCTCCGCAAATAATTTACTATATAAATGCAGTAATTCCTGGTCGGGCTTGGCTAATTGGCACAAATGGTTCTACACTTACAGTAAGAGAAGGATCAAAAATCGCAGGATATGGGGTAGTTAAGCTTATTGACTCTATGCAGGGTCGTGTTTTAACGAGCTCAGGGCGAGTAATTAGGTTTAGTCAAGAAGATATTTGAGGTGTTTGTATGGCTGAAACATGTACGGGCGGAACAGTTGCTTGCTGGATATCGGGTCAAGTTAATATATTAACTAATGTCGCAAATTCGTTGATTCCTGTAGAACGCATGATTACAGGAGGCGCATACCTAATCGGCTGTGCATTTTTATTCAAAGCAGTCTATAGTTTAAAGACATATGGTGAATCCCGGACTATGATGTCAAGTAATACTAGTATGAAGGAACCAATTGTATATTTGTTAGTCGGCGCGATATTTATTTATTTTCCAACGGCGTTTTCATCATTAATGGTGAGTACTTTTGGTTATCAAAATGTTCTCCAATATGCTCCAGTAAGTAGTAGCAATCCAACACTTGATACTTTATTTGGTACTGGAAGTGTGGTGGGGAGGCCTTTGACAATTATTATTCAGGTCATCGGTTTAATTGCCTTCGTAAGAGGATGGGTGTTGATTGCGCGTTCTGCTTCGCAAGGACAGCCACCAGGAGGAACGGGAAAAGGTTTAATGCATGTTTTTGGAGGAATATTAGCAATCAACATTGTAGGTACACTTGAGATGATTAATAATACTTTATATGGGACATCGTGAGACAAGGCAGGGCACGATTTTGATTTTAGTTAATTTCTGTAATTTAAATTGGGGAGAAAAAGGTGAAGAGCAAAGTCATTAGTAAATCTAGTTACAAATATTGGTTAAGCAGTTTTGTTTGTTTAAGTTTATTGGCATTGGTGAGTCAAGATGCTGCTGCAGGAGGAATATCCGTAGGAACGATGGCATCAACGATTACCGCGTCATTTACAAATTTGACAAAATTAATCACTGCGGGTTCTTACTTGGCCGGATTGGGTTTCTCAATTGGTGCTATTATGAAATTTAAACAGCACAAAGATAACCCGACCCAAATTCCAATAGGTACACCAATTGCTTTAGTTTTTATCGCTGCGGCCTTATTGTTCCTACCTTCTATTTTAGGAGTAACTGGGGTAACAATGTTCGGAGGCAGTGGTGGTACAACTGCTGGACCTACAGGAACAGTTTATACAAGCGGCAGCTAATAGCATAGAAGTTGCCTGTATAACAAAAATGGTAAGATTCATTTATGATCCTCTCCCTGCTAAAGGGTAGAGGATCTTTTAATAGGTATTAAATAAATAATTGCCAATAAACTTTATTGTAAATGCGAGCCGAGAAGATGGCAGTTAATCAACAACAACATAAATTAAAATTAATGGCTACGCCGGGGTCATGGCGTTTATATTCAGCCAGGAAGGTAGACGAACGATTTAAAGCGTTTGAGCAAAAAGTATTTCAAAGAGATAGATATACTTGTATATTTTGTGGATTTCAAGCACGCTTATTTCAAGAGGTGATTAACCTTGATAATAACTATGCCAATAATAAATTGGATAACTTAGCAACCTCTTGTTGTTTTTGTGCACAGTGCTTTTTTATTGAGTCTGTTGGTGTTGGCGGTTATGGTGGAGGAACATTGATTCATCTTCCTGAGCTAACCCAGCCGGAATTAAACAGCATATGTCACGTATTATTTTGTGCGATCACTAACGATACTGGGTATAAATCCAGTGCACAAAATATTTATCGAGCATTCAAGTTTCGTTCACAACTTGTGGAGGAAAAATTTGGAGAGGGAACGAGTGACCCTGCAATATTTGGTCAGCTAATGATCGATGCAGGTGTAAATGACGAAGAGAGAAGAGCTCAATTGTTTAAAGATATACTTCTATTGCCTTCGCGCGCCAAATTTCGTAAACAAATTGAAAAATGGGCTGCTAGTGCATTAGAAGAAATTTCAAGTTAGTTAAAACGTGAGGAATGGAATGGCGCATTGGTCAGAATCATTTTTTGAAGGGATAGATACCTTCTTTGCCTGGCTAAGTACTTCGCTCAAGCAGACAACAGAATCTTATATTGATTTGGAAACAGCAGATAGCCCAACTGTATTGGTTAATCATGATGGTTCCTTATTATCTATTTTGAAAGTTGAAGGGGTATCAGCCCTTGTCGGAAGTTTAGAATTCGACAATCTTGTGGATGGTATCACCAACTCATTTCAAGGCGCTATGGGACGTCCAGGGCACGCCTTACAGGTTTACTTTAGCCATGATAAACAAAACATAAGAAAATTGATCCAAGATACTTACGAACCAGCTACAGCTAGTGCAAGACGATTGGAACTTAATTTAACAGACTTGTTTGAGGAACGAGTCAATTATATGGCACAGTATTGCGCAGAAGAGCGTGTCTATTTTGTGCTAATTACACGGCCATTCAATTTACCTTCTGAACAATTAAAGGTAGCAACTAAAACTAAAATGAAAATGATCAAAGATATGAAGGCTCCTCCTTTTAAAAACAGCCAGACTATCTATGCAGCAATTCCAGAGTTACGCGATACTCATGATGCTTATGTTCGTTCCGTTATGAATGATTTAGATTCGCTTCACGTTTTTGCTAAATTACTGGAGGTTCATGATGCAGTTCATGCAATTCGCATGACCGCTGACCCTGATTATACGGCAGATGATTGGCGGGCAAGCTTACCGGGAGATAAGGTAACAGTTCGTGAAATTAATAATTTTGAAGGTGATGCTTCTGATTTATTATGGCCCTCATTAGCAAAACAAGTATTTCCTCGTGATGCAGAAGTATTAGATTTACGTACGGTTAGGGTTGGAGATAAGATTTATTCATCAACCTACATTGATTTATTTCCAAAAGATTTAAGAGCCTTTATTCAGTTATTTACCCGTATATTACCCGCACATATTCCTTGGAGAATATCCTTTTTAATTGAAAGTGAAGGACTTGCAACTATTAAGCTTAAAGGACTTCTAGCGGCGATTCTAACGTTTAGCTCAGCACAAAATCGTTTGATCAGTGATTCGGTGAACTTATTAAAATACGTACAGCTCAATACCGATGAATCAATAGTTCGTTTGCGAGTTGTTGCCACAACTTGGGCGCCCGAAGACAGAATGGCGTTATTGCGACAAAGAAGTTCTGAATTAGTAAAAGCAATTGAGGGGTGGGGATCAACCGATGTTTCGGAAATTTGTGGCGATCCGTTCGGTGGTTTTGTTTCCAGTATGTTAGGTGCTACCCTTAACAGCATGGCAGTCCCTACAGTTGCTCCACTAAGCTCAATAATTTCGATATTGCCCATTACACGTCCTGCATCACCTTGGACAAAAGGAGCATTACTCTTTAGAACGCCTGATGGTAAACCTTGGCCATTCCAGCCAGGATCTACAGAACAAACGACTTGGATTGACTTGGTTTATGCGCGTCCAGGTTCTGGTAAATCAGTGTTATCCAATGCGATTAACTTAGCTTTATGCTTATCGGGGGGGTTATTACGATTACCACGTATTGCGATTATTGATATTGGACCTTCAAGTAGTGGTCTCATCTCATTGTTGAAAGAAGCGCTTCCGGCATCAAAACGGCATTTAGTTGCTTATCACAGGTTACGAATGACGCCTGAGTATTCAATCAATCCTTTTGATACACAATTGGGATGTCGGTATCCTACAGCACTGGAGCGTGCTTTTTTAGTTAACTTTATTACGTTACTAACTACTCCCCTTGGAGCGGAAAGACCCTATGATGGTATGCCGGATCTGGCGGGTATGGTAGTAGATGAATTATATAAAAGTTTGGCTGATGAATTTAATCCAGCTCCTTATTCCCCCGGGGTAGAGGAGTTTCTTGACAGTATTTTAGAGGAAATTGGGTTTGTTCGAGATTCAAAATCAACCTGGTGGGAAGTAACAGACTCACTTTATTCCGCAGGTTTTGTACATGAAGCGATGCTTGCTCAACGTTATGCAATGCCTTTGTTAGCAGATGCTGCATCAATTTGTCGGACTCCCTCTATTGAAGACTTATACGAAAGAATAACGGCACCAACAGGTGAATCATTAATTAATGCATTTTCACGAATGATCTCTTCTGCAGTGCGTGAATATCCTATTTTGTCACGCGTGAGCAGTTTTGATATTGGTGATGCGCGTGTTGTATCGCTTGACCTTGATGAAGTAGCGAAAAGTGGCGGGGACGCTGCAGATAGACAGACTGCTGTTATGTATATGCTGGCACGTTATGTATTGGCAAGGCACTATTATTTAACTGAAGAGAGCTTAAACAACATACCGGAACAATACAAAGAATATCATCAAGAAAGAGTGCAAGAAATTCGAGAAGATCACAAACGTATTGTATATGATGAGTTTCACCGTACTTCAAAATCTGCTGCGGTACGTGAGCAGGTTATTATCGATATGCGTGAAGGCCGTAAATGGAAAGTACAAATTGCTTTATTATCACAATCAGTTGATGACTTTGATCCTGTAATGATCGATTTTGCTACTGCAATTTACATTATGGATGCGGGACCTTCACAAGCAATTGAAAAAACTACTTCAATATTCGGACTTTCCGATACTGCAAAAACTGCTTTACGCACTCGAGTGCATGGCCCAAGGGAAGGGGGGGGTACTTTTCTAGCACAATATGCTACTAAAACTGGAGTGAATGTGCAGTTGCTTACGTTGACCTTAGGACCGGTTGAATTATGGGCTTTCAGCACTACAGCCGAAGATGCTACAGTGAGGAACCACTTGTATCGCCACATTGGTCCCTCAGAAGCAAGACGCCTTTTGGCAGCACTATTTCCTAATGGTTCTGTTGCCAAAGAACTAGAAACTCGATTGAATAGTATGAAAGAAAAAGTTGGTTTGATTGAAGATGAGCTGAAAGAAAGTATTGTAGAACAGTTAATTAACGAAATTCTTGATGCTTATTCAAAAAATCCTGATGTTAAGAGTCTACCTGCAAAATTAACGTGAGTTCGACATAAAAAGTATAAAATAATTTTATACTTTTTATGTCGCTAAACAAACATTATCCCGTAAAAAAATGAAGCATTTTATATATGGAGTCCCTTCTAAATAACTCAGTTCGAGATAAGAAAATAGCATTATTTTTCTTATCTCGAACTTCCGTTAAATTCCCTTAATATTCCCTTAAGAGAACTCCCATATAATCGGCCTTGTTCTTAATCTAGAATGGATTTGATGCATTCAAATCTGTTTCTGAAAAGAATAAATACAACGGAATATTTATTTAGAATGAGGTCTATATGAGAAAAGTAATTGCCATTTTGTTTTCATCATTAATTGCAGTCAATACCAGTTTTGCTCTTGGTAACACAGAAATTCCTGATGAGATGTACATTAAAGAGCATTGGATCAGTTTAACGACGAGCTACGATATTGAAACAAAAACACGAAAACTGGGTACTTTATATAGAAAATTTCTGAGTCTCTTATTGACCTATGAATTTTTTGATCCATTCGATAATAAATTGGCATATGCACAGTCAAAGTTTTTTTCTCTGACTGCTCATTTTGATGTTTATGATAATTACGAAAATTTTATTGGATCGGCTGATGAAAAACTATTTGCCTTTTTCCCTACGTTTGATATTTATGGACAAGATGGCCACACCAAATTAGCTAAGGCAAGTATGAACTTTTGGGGTACAACCTTTACCATTTATGATCCTGTAACAGATAAAGAAATGGCAACTTTATATCGGCCATTTTTTAGACTGAAAAATGATTGGACTTTTAATATTACCAACCGAGCTTTATTCAATCAAAAAGAAATTGATTCTCGTGTGTTGATGACTGTTATTGCATTCCAGGGGGATAGAGAATATTGGGAAAGTACTAATCGAAACTCCCTAAGAGGAGTTACGAAAAAGTCTGCCCAAGCAAACGAAGTCACATCAGAACAGGTAAATGAGCTTTTGGAAAAAATTGCAGCAGTCAGCAAACAAGAGGGATTGGAAAATATAGGAAATCCTGCTCCAAAAATGATGGATGCAATTGCCAATGAGCTTGAAGAGAGTTACAAAAAATTGTATGTCCCTGATGAATCAACACAAACAAATAAGGAAAAACTTGATACGTTCACTGAATATTGTTTGAGTTTAGTACAATCAAATACTTTTACTCATGAGAAAAAGAAAGCAATTCTTTTCTTACTTAATGCACGTTTGGAAGGCGCAGCAAACATAATATAACACTGTGTCTGAAGTTAAGTGAATCGTATTTTAACCGTAGCTTGGAACAGGTGATATTCCACCCCAAGCTACATTCTTCATCGTATTTTCGTTCAACCTGAGCACAAATCTGATATTCTGCTATACCCCTTTACAACTATTTCCCATCATATATTAAGCCTTCAATGTGTAATAAAAAATGTTTTATTGCATCCATTGTTTGCATTGCAATTAGAATTTTTTGGACAGAAGTTAAGAGGCTCTAAGAGGTAACGTTACAATGACCTTTAACCCTCCTTGGAAATTATTCGTCAATGTAATATCGCCTTGATGCATTTGAATAATTTCTCTGGCAATTGTTAATCCAAGTCCTGTACCTCCTGTACTACGGGAGCGTGAATTTTCGCCACGATAAAAAGGTAAAAAAACGTGTTCCAGATCCGTTTCTGCCATGCCTGGGCCTTGATCCGTAATGGTAATTTCCACTTTATTTTGTAGGCAAATTAGATGAATCATTGCCTTATAGCCGTAATGAACTGCATTATTGATCAAATTATTAAAAGCACGTTTAAGTAAATTTACCGTACCATAACAAACCAGTTTTGGGCTTTCGCTAGTAAAACTAACATCATAATTCAGTTCAATAGCATCATCCTTTAATGATGAAAGCAGGGCCACCAAATCAAAAAGCTGAGGCTTTTCTTCGACATTCACATCTCTAAAATAATCCAGCGTTTCTCGGATCATGAGTTCCATCTCATTAATATCAGTCATTATTTTGCTGTAATTTGGATCATCTTCCAAATATTCAGCACGTAATTTTAAACGAGTTAAAGGAGTACGTAGATCATGCGAAATGGCGGTGACCACTCGAGTTCGATTGGCTAAAAGCTTATTCACTTTTTCCTGCAGGTCATTAATTTTTTTAAAAATAGTTTTTTGATCTTGATTTCCTGTTACTGGGATAGGTAACCAGTTGTCTTGATGCTCACTGTAATGGAGACTTTGGATTAATGTGTGTATTGGTTGATTTAGTGATCTAACCGCCCAATAATTAATGAAAAGCAAAGCGCCTACTAGGATAAGAAACATACTGACTATTGAATTTGCTTGCCTTGGAAAAAAGGAAATTACTTTGATATTTAACCAATTATTTTCCTTTAGAAATACCGAAAATTCCAATTTTTTATTTTGTTTCATCAAATTAAAAAGAATTGGGGCTTTTAAAGTCAACAACGCATTTTTATCGTATAAAGGTTTAGGAGATAAGCTTATTTCTGCCCAGGAAATACTTTGATTTCTAAGGATTAAAGGCCACATCGATTGGGTGTTTTTTTGTAATAGCACAACAAGATGGGTCAATGATCGGACTGCTTTGGGAGGAAGTGGAGAGCGAATGTTTTCATAATAGTATTTTCCCAACTGCATCAGTGAAAAAATTATTAATAGATTGCCTAGTATTAATCCCACCAATGTTTTTTTTGCTGTTTTGGTTAATTGACTCATACCAAATCAACCTTAGTTTTGAATTGATACCCACCCCCGCGAATCGTTAATAATAATCGTGGATTACGTGGATCAAGCTCAATTTTTTTACGCAAACGACCGATGAGGACATCAATTGATCTATCTTGTGAATCACAATCCTTCTCATACAACAAATCCATTAATTGATCGCGGCTCAAAATACGTCCAGGATGTTCCAAAAAAATGACCAACAGTTCGTATTCTCGGTGGCTTAATGGAATAGCGACAGATTCCTTATCAATCAAAGAATGGGTATTGCGATCGAGAATCCAATTATCGAAATGTATTTGTTGTAATGGAGTGAGTTTTTTACGATCATGCTCCAATTCTCCCTGAGTACGTCGTAATTGCGCTTTTACTCGGGCCAGCAATTCACGGGAACTGAAGGGTTTGGAAATGTAATCATCTGCTCCTAATTCCAAGCCAGCAACTCGGTCAGCAATGCTATTTGCTGCGCTAAGCATAATAATAGGCATACTGTGAGTTTGACGAATCATTTGGCATAAATTTAATCCATCAATTCCAGGGAGCATAATATCTAAGATAATTAAATCAAAATTATTTTCTCTTAATAATTGTTTGATGTGCAAACCATTCAAGGTCCAGGTAGTTCGAAAACCATTTTTAATTAAGTAATCATTAATCAAGTGCGTAATTTCTTGATCATCATCAATAATCAATATGTGACTTTTTCTTGTACTCATAAATCACCTGGCAAAATAATGTACGACATTATAACAGTAAACTTCTCTATGTTGTTTATTATTGTGACAACACTGTTACAATAAACACTGCATTTGTCATATTCCTATTACATTGTCTCATTACACTTGCCAATAAACCTCTTTCGAAACACTACTGCAGAGGAGACCTGCTTCGTTGGTACGGTGCTCGAATCCTCATGTACTGGACTTACACTCCGGTTCAGCGCTTCTTGTCTACTCGCGTTTCTTTCTCAGCAGCGAGTTTCGAAAGAGGTCTAATGAAACCTAATAGGAGAGTAAAAATGAATATGAAACGGTTCTTATTAATTAGTAGCCTGGTCTTGAGTGCCTCAATTGCTACAGCACAACCATCAGCATCTGCTGCGACGGTGGTTTCTGTAAATCAAACAGGACATTATCGTCAGCATGTCGGTAAGTTGTTAACTCCAGAACAACGTTCCGAATTAGCAAAAATCAAGAGAAATCTTCATGCGCAAATGGCCCCATTAATTAAAGAAAAGCGTGCGCTCTCTATGCAAATACGAGGTAAATTAGCAACGCCTAATGCCAAATGGAGTGATATATCCAGATTAGTGGAAAAGAAAAATAGTGTTAATGCAAAAATAAATACTTTACGGGCTCAAACCCAATTTAAAACCTACCAAAAACTGGGTGTTTTATTGCCTATTCGTCATGGTCATCATTGTGGTTTTCAAAATAAAAATTCTGTCAAAAAATCATAACAGCGTTTGACGGTTTCGCGTCTTTTGCGAAACCGTTCAATCTTTTAATTCAATGACTACAACTTTTATTGGATGTTTGTCCATGTTCTCATCGGTGTGTAATTCACCAGGAACATCTTTAGAGAGATAATATGCTTTATCTTTTTCTAATTTTAGGAAATGTTCTTTTCCTTTATTGTTAACTACTTTTATTAATCCGCTATCTAAAGCAACAATTACTCTATTGTGCTCATGCCGATGCATTTTTAAAATTTGCTCTTTATTCGGGTAAATTACTGTTGTCCAGACAGAGACCTTTTCATTGGATAGTTGGGGAATACGAACGGTTTTTTTTGCATCTGCATAAGAGTTTATTGATATCAAAAATGGAAGAATAGAAAGGATCGAAGTGATGTAGTTCCGCATAATGTTCTCCAAAAATTTTTTAGGAGAACTATAATACATGGCGTTTCATTTAAGAAGATTTAACCACACATTTTTACTGTAGGGAAGATTGTTTTATTGCTCCACATCATCACATTTTTTAACAACAACCTGCTTAATCAGCTCCGTCAATAAAATGTAGTTTTGCGTTTTATGGGAGGTAGAGCGCCAGGCTACGCCAATTTCTCTATAAGCATGGTTTGTTTTTAAAGGAAGTGAAATTAAATCAGTTCCTGTAAGAATGCCGCTGTTAATCGCAAGATTAGGTAAAAAAGTAATGCCGGGTTGATGACTTACCATTTGGATTAACGTATGTAAGCTGGTGGCAAAAAAATGATTGATTTTTTTGCTTTCTTTTAATTGACATGCTTGCAATGCATGGCCTGTCAAGCAGTGTTCTTTTTCAAGAAGAAAAATACTGTTTTCAGGTAGTTTATTGATTTCTTTGTCAAATCCTTTATGTGACCATGTCTTAGGTAAGACCAGTTTAAAGTAATCTTTGCATAATATTTGGGTATGGAAGTCTTGGGTTGGATAAGGAAGCGCTAAAATCACAAGATCAAGCTTTCCCTCACTTAAATAGTGCAAAACGTTTTCTGTAGTGTCTTCTCTGATGAATAAAGTGAGCTCCGGATAGAGTTGCTGACATAGATTTTGTAGTTCACTTAAAATAAAAGGAGCAATGGTAGGAATAACCCCAAGATAAAACTTACCTTGCATTATTTTTCCTTGGTTTTGTGCATAATCTACTAAGTCATTGCTTTGCTCAATAATGAGTCGACTGCGACGAACAATTTCTTCGCCTAGGGGGGTGAATAAAAACGTTTTATGATCGCGTTCAAGGAGTTGCGCTTCTAAGGTCTCTTCAAGACTTGTAATTGCTGCACTTAAAGTCGATTGACTAATAAAACATGCGGAAGCAGCGCGACCAAAATGTTGATGGTCATATAGTGTAATCAAGTAATGCAGCTGTTTCAGGCTGATTAATCTACTCATCGATTTTTCCGATTAAAGTTATCTGTTTTATTCATTTTAAATAATTATACACCATAACTATAATTTAATTGAAACAAACGAACTGAGGAGAAATATATGCTAACTGTTGGTCAAAAAATTCCAGAATTTTCTGTTGTTGCAGCAAAACCTGGCTTTAATAATCATGAAGAAAATGGTGTGAGTGCTTTTGAAGTGATTACTGAAAAAAGTTTTCCAGGAAAATGGAAAGTACTTTTTTTCTACCCAAAAGATTTTACTTTCGTATGTCCAACAGAAATTGTGGAGTTTGCAAAATTAAATAGTGAATTCAATGATAGGGATGCAGTAGTACTTGGAGGAAGTACAGATAATGAGTTTGTCAAACTCGCTTGGCGACGGGAGCACAAGGATTTAAATAAATTAGCTCAATACAGCTTTGCTGATGTTCAGGGGAAATTGACTAATGGGTTTGGTATTCGAGATGAAGAAAGTGGGTGTGCTTTAAGGGCAACGTTTATTATTGACCCGAATAATGTGATTCAACATGTGAGTGTCAACTCATTAAATGTTGGCCGTAATCCCCAAGAAATAGTACGTATTTTGGATGCTTTGCAAACCGATGAATTATGTCCTTGTAACCGTCCTATTGGCGGTGAAACATTATAATCCGAACAAAAATTCAGAAGTTCTTACAAATATGGGAACTTCTGAGAAGGAGAGTTAAATGTCTATAGAACAGTTGAAACAAGCGATACCTGATTTTGCTAAAGACATCCGTCTTAATGTCAGTAACCTATTTGGCAATATGGCACAATCCGGTTTAACAGAAACCCAATTTTATGGGGTTGCATTAGCTGTAGCCTACGCATTGAAAGATAGGCGTATTATTGATGCCATTAAAACAGACGGATCACTCTATATCACTTCTGAATTGAATCATGCAGTAAAAACAGCGGCTGCTCTGATGGCAATGAATAATATATATTATCGAGCAATTCATTTGGCAGAAAATAAGGAACTTGCATCACTCCCTGCTAATTTGCGTATGAATGGGATGTTAAATCCTGGGGTATCTAAAGCTGACTTTGAGTTATTTGCTTTGGCAGTCTCTGCAATCAATGGTTGTGGTATGTGTATTCACTCACACGTGAAGCAGTTGTTGGAACATGAGTTGAATAAAGTTGCAGTGCAATCGGCACTTAGAATTGCGGCGATTTTAAATGCATTGTCATTTGTTTTATCACCGGATGGATTATAAGGAGATGGCTCTGGATATGGTTTAATCCAGGGCCAAAATGCGTATAGTGAAAAATTTTTCCTTCAGGAATGACCTTAATGTTTTGCCGCTCATAATTCTAGTTGATTACTTAATTAAGTAACTTACAAAAAAATATGATAAGGAACACGTTAATATGGCTATTCGCCTCACTAAAATCCATGTTGTTTTTGATGCACATGGAAATCCTTTGGCATTTTCAGCTGTAACACGCTCTAATTTAACTGTTACATTACAATTGTTTCAGTATTCCTTCTCGCTCTTTTAAGCTTATGTTGCTTAATTTATTTCCTAAATCATTTAGGTCTGAAATAATAAATTTATAATGCCCACTTATATTTTGTGTGTCCAGCCCAAGATCTCCGCTTAATATGGTTTCCCGCAAATGAGTTTTAAATTCTCGATCCTGTTTGGTTTGAATAGTTATTTGATCACCATTTACGGAGATAGTTGGTATGTCATAGCGATTAATATGTAAAGTGTCCAGATACTCTATTAGTTTCTTAAGCGTTTCTTCGGTTTCGGGATTTTGGGTTGTTAAACCTTTTATTTGAATTCCATGGTAATTAGTCATTGGTTTTACATCAAAAAAAGCTGTTTCCTGAATTGGCTCTTGTTCATTTGTATTTAAAGACATTCTTTGTTCTTCATGATGCATATATAGTTTGAGACTTAATACTAATGAGAACATTTCAGATAACTCATTGGGAAAACCACTAGAGCAATCACCTTTCTCAATAATTCTCTGTAAGTAGTTCACAAAATTAAATTGATGGCTCATCCCGGAAGAAATTGAAGTTAAAGCCCCCTCTTCTAAGGGATGTTTTTTTAGATGAGAATAAAGAGCTTCAATGGGTGCAGTAATTCTATTAATAAAATCATCAGAGTTGAGGAACCAAGGTAACCCCCCATGCGCCTTAGCTCCTTCTTCAAAGGCTTTTAATAAATTTTCCATTAGTTCTAAGGTATCTCCCTCAATTTTTGCACTTTCTTGCAGCAACATTGCTAATTTTTTATCCATGGCAACCCTATAAGCACTAAATACTTCCTCAATGGATAATATTTGATTGATTTCTTCTACTGTAAAGGGTTTTGCGGGATAAGCGATAAATTCTTTGCTGTATTGGAAGTCACAGAGATAGCCTTTTAAACGGATATGATCTATTAAATCTTGCACTGGGTAGATATAACCGGTCCTGGATCTAAAAATAGGGCTTACATTACTCATAATAGCTCTCCTTGTCTTATTTATAATCCAGTAGCCGGAATATTAGCAATCAATTATTTTAAATTTCGATAAAACATACTCACTAATTGTAGATTATTTAACCATTTCTTTCAAAAAATGGTTTCTCCGTGCAGTCTATATTGAAATGGGTCTTCAAATGGTTTTTGTCGCAAAAACTATAATTCGGATTGATTTCCTGAACCTTTCGGGAGCTCTGATGCTGGTTTGCCCCTGGACGGTTAAGTCTGCTCCAGGCTATAAAATCACTATTCTTTTATAAAAATAATCTTACTTAATTGGTGATGGTTCAAATTCCCACTTATTTCTTTTTTTAATTCCAACTCAGGCTGTCTTAAGCTTAGGCGGTTATAATTGATTAATTTTATGTTAATTAGTGTGAATTATGAAGAAAAATTCTAAAAACGATTCAAGTAAAAAGGATATAGATAAAAAACAAGACAATGGTTTTAGCATTGTACGTGCATGGCAAGCAACCAAAAGAAAAATTTTTAAAACGTCTTCAACTCAAGAGAATAATCCATCTACTGATGGAAAAAAACAAACGGATTCAACAAAAGAACCTCACATACAACAAGAAGTAAGAACTAAAATAGACTTGCCAGCGAGTACAAAACAGCCAGATAAGAGTTCTCTTATAAGAAATGGTATGATTTATCGTTATGATCAAAAGGTATCTGAGGCGAGACCTATTTCCATAATAGATACTGAGGATTGTATAGATGTTAGAGAGCTTAAGTCTGAGGCAAACGACACTTCTGCTTATCAGAAAGAAAATACAGAGGTTATTGCGCCAAAAGATAATACAGTAAGAAGAAAGAAGCCAGAGCACTTATATAAAGCACGCATATCGCAAGAAAGAGTCTATCAGCAGCCCTCCAAGACAGAACCTCTTCCACCTAGGCCAACAACCCAAGAGCTTATTGCTCGTGATGTCCCTGGCACTTGGAAACAAAAAGCGAATCAAACTATAGACATTGACTTACCCAATTCTCAAGGAAAAATTTCAGTCAAATTAATTGCTTCGAAAAAACTTGGTGGCGGAAGTTTTGGGGTTGCAAAGAAGATTTTAGTGGAACACCCAGATGGTCGTCAGGAAAAAATGGTTGTCAAAGTAATTAAGCATGGACACACCAGCGATTTTAAGCTTATTGAGCGAGAAGGTGAATTTTTAGAAGATGTTGGTATGTTAATGGGAACTAAGGTTGATGCCTCACAACATAAATTTTTTATGCTTTATGTTGGTAAAAAAGTATCACGTTACCTTATTAATGAAGATCCGGGAAACATGCAATTTAATCTTTCTAATGAAGAACGATATGCAGCGATTAATGGATTATTAGAAAGCTTAGCGAAAATTCATGAACGAAAAATTATTCATAGTGATGTGGGAACACATAATCTAGGATTAAGAAGACATCCACTTTCTGCAGCATTATTTGATTTTAACTTGTCAGTTAGGGAAGGCGAAAGGCGAGGAAATGCGGGTATTCCTCTTACAGCGGCACCGGAAATACTGAAAGGGGAAACCAATAGCTATGCGAGTGATGTTTATTCTGCAGGGATAACGATTGCCTTATTATTAGAAATTACTACTTATAAACTATTGATGGTTCCTGATACTGATCCAGCTCCAGTTGCATTCTTGGCTCCTAAAAAGGATATTCTCTTTGGAGAAGGAGATTGCGAAGAAGGGGCGATTACCAAAATGCAAAGGAAATTTGGTTTCTCGACAGAACAGGCAGAGTATATTTATTTAATGCTTGAGAAAATGACCAATATAGATCATGAAACTCGGCCATGCGCTGCAGAAGCATCCGCCGTATTCAAAGAATTATTAACATCACCTCAAATTTCAATGGAATACCATTTACACTCTTAATTGCATTATTCACTTAATGGGCTTCAGAGTAAGCCCAAGCGGTATTTTCACTTATAATTACAAAATTAATAACTTTTTCGAGGATATGCTAAATAATTGATAATCTTCCAATTACCTTGTTTGTCTTGTTCGAAGACATCCAGCCCTTCATCTACTGTTTCTGAAATGACTTTTCCGTGTTCCAAAATTTGAAGATACCAAGTGACTCTTACACTTGCCCAATTGTGGGAATGATAGACTTGGTGAAGTTTGAAGCGGTATTTATAGTCGCGTTTTTCCTGGAAAATTTTCTTGAAACCAGTACAGATTGATTGATAATTTTTAGGAGGAGCGCCTTGATAATTTGCTTGCACGTGCACTGAAAATAAGTTACAAGAGCGTTTTAAGTCTTTACTGTTGAATGCTTTTGTCCAGGCAGAAAAAATATGTTGGAATAACTGGATAGCGTTACTCTTTTCTGTAGCATAGGTTGTTGATGTGACGAAAATAGAGATGAAAATAAGAAGGATTAATCTTCGCACCATTTTTTCTGCCTTAATCTAGGACTGTCAAATTATACATCTTGCCAGTCTTCAGGCTCTAAAGGAATAATGAGCCATAGCAGTAGGTATGCGATAAGTGCTGCGCCTCCAATGAGAAAGAAAATCACAAAAATAATTCTCATCCATACAGGGTCGACACCAAAATAAACTCCTAAACCACCGCATACCCCAGCAATTTTTCGATCTTTACGGGAGCGCCATAATTTTTTATAGGGTTGATTCAATTTTTTATAAGGTTGATTCATAATTTGCCTTCTAATAAACGTAAATTAACTTATCCGGTTACGAGAATGTTAACCATTTTCTCCCTTCCACAAGACGCGCAATCATCATACTGCTTACTGTGTTGCATGTTACATTAAGCATAGTCGCAAGAGGATCAATAATAATACTAATTGCAGCTATTGCTATTAAAACTGAAGGAGGAAATCCATATACATTAAGTATAAGTAATTCACCGAGCATTCCTCCACTAGGAATTGCTCCCATTACTGTACCCACTAGTAAAGAAACTCCAAGGGCGGTAAGCAGTACCCCCGGACTTGAAAAATTTAAGTGAAAGATCCCGAATAAAAAAGCAATCTTGAAAACTCCGCCTATTACAGAACCATCTTTATGAATGATGGTACCCAAAGGAATTACTGTTTCGTAAATTTCAGGAGCGATTCGCATTTTTTTTGCTGCTATTAAATTAGCAGGAAGACTGGCGGCACTGCTGCATGTGGCGATTGATGTCACAGCAGGTAGAAAAATGTTGCTCCAAAATAATTTGATACCTCGAGCTCTTCCAGCTAAATAGGCAAATAGTGTGAAAGCAACAATAAAATAAATGATTCCAAATGTATAATAAAGAACAGCAATACGGAAGTAATTCGTCATCAATTGCGGGCCCAAGTCATGAACCAAAACAGCAAAATAGGCAAAAAAACCCAATGGTGCATAATACATAATCAAAGTAAAAACACGCATAAAAATTTCTTCGCCTGCTTTTAAAAAATCAATAAATGTTTTTCCTTTGTCGTTAGTATTCGCTGCGGCTAAGCCCACTAAGATTGAAAAGATAATGAGTGCCAAAATATGCTGATGCGAAAGAAGTTTGCTAAACTCAGGAACAGTAAAAATACCAGCCATTTGATTGAAGAAATCTAAGGCAGTGTTTTTTTCTGGAACACTAAGTGGTAAGGCAACGCCTTGAGCAGGTGGAAATAAACTGACAATAAAAAGAGAACAAGTTGCGGCTACGATTCCAGTAAATAAAAATACAATTGTCATATAAAAAGCGATCTTACCCAGTTTGCCCATAGGACCAACCCGTGCTATTGCCGAAGAAACGCTAAAGAAAATCAAAGGAACAATTGCCGTAAAAATTAGGTTAAGAAAAATCTCTCCAAAAGGTTTTAAGTAGGGAGTAATCTGGCCAAAAAAGTAGCCTGTGAGACCTCCTAGTATAATGGCTGTAACTAAAATAAAGGGGAAAAAATAAGAGCCAAAAGTTTTTCGGGTACTCATCAACCAGTGTCCTTAAAAATTTTAGGAGCTGTTGCTATTGTATCTCTTTGTCTAGGTAGCATGCTATACATTGATGAGTCTTTTAGGAAAGGTAAATGATGCCAGGGAACGAATACTTTAATGTAAGTGGAGAAAATTGTATGCAAGTTTAATTTTCTAGCCCAATTTTATCATTAAATTCAGCGAGATACAGTCATTTTTTGGATATGGAGAGCAATAATTGAATCAACAGTTCTCGCTATGTATAATCAACTCCGCTTCTAATGCAATAATTGCGAGGACCGTTATGCCTAATCCCGTTGTTTACAATTACACCAACCTCACATCCTGGCAAGAAGAATTAACTCCACTTGAGCTGCAAATAACAGAAAGTTTGCAATTTATTAAAACGCAGAGGCAATCACTTAGACTCCTCCAAGAAGCATTGAGTCCTCTAAGCTTACGCATTTCCTTAATACAACACCAGATTGATATGAATATAGGCCTAGGGGGATATAATCGAACTCTGGATACATTCAAATTGCAATTGGAATTAGAAGATTTGCTAAGGCGAGCTGATGTACTCACAAGAACTATGCAACCTTCTCAACACGCACTTAATGAGGCCCAAGCCAATTTTAGGGAATTGTCCGCTCGGCAAGCATGGTTAAAAGAGCACATTCCTGCAGCTCAATCGTTTTTAAATACATTACAAGAAGATCCTTTAGGAGCGGTGCAGACTTTAACCAGGAAAATCTGGGACGCTTTCATTGATTACGAAGACACCCACTTGACCGGTCTTTCGCCACAGGTACGTATCTGCTTGCTTAGTGGTAGATATTTGCATCTACTGACTTCTTATCCCGGAGGATATTCTTCTGACTATGTGAATTCATTCCATCGTAGCAATTATCTTCGGTTGTGCGGTTTTTTATGGGATGTGTACTCCAAGGTAAAACACGAAAAAAGAGACGCCGAATTTGAGAAGATCTTAACAAGTCTCATTGAAAGTACCCATGTTGATCACCATGGTGATTTACCTTATCCAATATTAACCGGTTATAATGCAACTACCTGGTTTGAAAGCAATAAACAAAGTGCGCCAGGATGTTTTGCATTGAAAGAACAGGATTTACCCAATTTAGAAGAGCAAATCCTTAATAACGCACTTGCTTTTATTGCCCAGATAAATAGGCTAGTTCAACCTACTGCATTACAAAAACATATAATTAATGCGGCCAATTTAATTGACGCAGAAGTTAAATTGAAAAAACAAAAGTGTGAGGAAATTGATTACCATTTTTATGGACGAGCAGCTCTCATTTTGAATGATGCTCTTGCTAAACCTAGGGATAAGCAAGCAGCGAGGCGGTTAGGCGATATCGCAGAATATGCATCAGGAAGCACCTCGGTGGGTAAACAAGTTTTAGGGGGGCTTCTTATTGTGTGTGGCACATTGCTTATGAGTGCCAGCATTGCTGTTTTTATAACCACTTTCTGTTCAAGTTCCGTGCTAAGCGCTTGGGGTTTTGCACTGGGACTTAGTTTATTTGAAGCAGAACTTGTTTTCGGAATAACCTCTTCGCTAGCAGCTGCTACTGGAATCGGATTAACATTTTTTGCAGGCCCTACTGCGATTGAGTCAGGAGCACGTAAAGGTTTATCTCAGGAGCTTATGGATATTAAAGAAGGGATTGAAAATTATGGTGAACCACCAGCTTATAGTGCTCCTGTCTTAAATTATTAGTTCTTCCTCATTGCATCATTGAACCATACTCTATAATCTAGTAAAGATGACCGGAGTTTTTGTTTTTTGGCAGAAACTCCTTTTCTCTTTTCTTTCCTATGGGCAAATGAAGATGAGGCATAAATATTTCTTTAGACAGAAGGGTTCTCATGACTCGCATAAAGAAAAAAATCAAGAATGCTGTATTCAAATTCCCTCTGCTAAAGATATAGCGCAAATGCATAATATGCCGGCAGGTGCTGATGAAGATCAATTTAAACGGTTAAAACATATGGTACAGGTGATTGTCGACACTCAATCTAAAGATTCGTCATTACCTGTTGTCACTACAGATGTTGTGGAGTTACCCACGCATTGGAACCAATTATTTTCCGCAATGAAGAAAGGCAATGCGGAGGCGGTATTGGCACTTTTTGCTCAATTTCCTGAAAAGGATGAAATTCTTCGCGCGTTACTTGCGGTACATACACAAGAATATATTCAGGAAATCATTGTTTATTGCATTCAAGCCCAACAAAAAGGATGGAAACAATTATCTCCAGATATTCTTATTACTCCAGGAGCATTTGAGGTATTGATTAAAGATATCGCAATGACTCTATTTCACTCGGGAAAAATTCATTTTTCTTTTGGTTTGCCTACCCATCATGCTTACAGTAATGAAGGAAGTGGTTTTTGTATTTTAAATAAGTCAGCAGTACTAATTAAATACCTGCAGAGTTTATCGAGTAAGCCATTGAAACACATTATTGTTGGGACTGACGTAAATAGAGACAATGGTTTATGCGATATTTTAATGAACTCTGCTTCAGATATGGATATATGTCATATAGATATTTTTGATTCGAGAGTATATCCCCAGCAGGATGATGCTTTTATTTCTCAGACCTTCAAACAAAGTGGGAAAGATGCGGGACAAAAAATTCAGTCATGGCAGCGAGGAAGTTTAGACTATTTTGCAGTGGATTTAAGTCTCACAATCCGTAAACCAGGCATAGTACACCCTGCTTTGGTTTTTGCATTAGAGAAAATTGAGCAGCAAATAGAGCAGGCCAAAAAAAATCATCAGAAAGTAGCTCTATTGTTGCCTACCGGTTGGGATTCACATGAAGAAGAAACCGCTTATTGTGGAAAGTATGTTGAAGGTGAATTAATGGGGACTGCTGAGGCACGAAAAACTCGTTTTAACTCAAAGGACTTGATCTATTTTTATGAAGGTCTATTTAAACTGTATCAAGAAAATAAAAATCATATTGAAAGAATATATTGGGGATTAGAAGGTGGATATGATCGAAATATGTATGAGCAACAAGTTCAATTGTTGATGTCACTTGTTTTGAAAGATATAGTCCATCAGGAGACACATCAAATTGTGCCTGATAGTCCTAAAAAAGTGTAGGGAAGTGCACAACTTCCCAAGCAGTATTCAGAGTGTGCACCTTATTTAGGGTAAATAATAAAAGGGATTGGGTAATTTAAATACCTTTTGAGCGTATCCGCCCTTAAGATCACTGTACTGATCACCTATAGATGCTACGATGGTGTAACCTTTTTTGGTAATCATTTTTCGTGTACTTGACTTGAATGGAATAATCGATTTAGCAGAGTAATCATTGGGACGCAAATACAGGCCTGACCACTTAGAATAACCTGCTTCCTGTAAATTTTTCTCTGTTGCCTTGCGCTCAGTTTCATTTCTTCCCGTAATAAAAAATACGTTGATACCATGATTGCGGGCATCCTGATACAAGGCAAGCATAGGCTTAATTACCGGAGCATTAGCCGCCATTATGTCTTTGTGAAATTGCTTACGATTTCCACCAAAATCACGTTTAATCATATACTTATAATTCGATAAGCTGGTTTCATCAATATCTAAAATCAGAGCCAGTTTTTTAGGTGATTTTTCTTTTTGATTCATTTCGGCTTGTTGATCAATATATTTTTGTGCTTTTTTAATCACTTGTGCGAACTCTTTTAGATAAAGACCTGAATCATAATAATTTTTGAGTTCATTTTTAACAAGACTCAGATTGGGTGGATCTGCAAAAATTGGATTGGAAAAAAGAAACGCAGCACCAAGTATAATTAGGGTGAGTGATTTGTTGAGTAAACGTGTCATTATCTATCCATTTTTGCTAAATGGTAGAATTATATCTTTGTTCATTTGCTTGTCAAATCAATCCAATATTTGCGTCCCTATTTTGATGGGTTTGTGAACCACACGAGATGATTTACATTTAAATAAGCAGGTCAAGCCTAAGCCGTTTGAATTTATCTGTTGTCATCCCATTGGTAGAAATACCATTTAAGATAGTGATTATAGATTTTGCGTCAGCGCAAGTTCCATAGCGATAGGTCTTTCATATTTACATTTTTGAAATACCCTCTTAGTAATTGCTATGATTATCTTTCAAAATTTTATTCTCTATAAATAGAGAAAAGAAAAAGGTCTTAAATTTTATAAATGGAGATAGTAATGTATCTATTAAATAAAACCTCCTAAGTCTGATTAATTCTAAACCCGGATTAGCGTTGGAGAGCAATACTAGAAGAATAAACCAGTAAATGGAATCAATTATAAATTAGCCGTATTTTGATTTTGTGAGCAATGTGTTGTATTATTGAGCAAAATTAAATACAAAGACAACTTATGTATAGTAAATATCCAGCATTTTTCCCAAATAAAAATATAAAATCTTCCTTGGGCGTACAGTTTTTAAATGTTACAAAAACCTCCTCTGAAATCCAATCATTATATAGAGGCGATAATAATCTTTCAGATGTAATTTTTCTTTTGCCTACTTTACTTACAGGAATTTTTTGTCAAAGCTTTCCCGAAGTAGTAGATATTGAGCAAATAAAATTGCACAAATTAACAAACATATCTAATGATTTTCATATGGTAAGTATGTCAGAAGATCTTCAAATTGCATTAGATTGGGGGAATGGATGCTTTATTACAATCGACCCTATTTTATTTTCTAATTATATTGTAGATGTTCATGCAACTTTTCGTGAAAATCTACTAAATTTTCCTGCTCGAATGGAACGAGAAAAAGAGCATACAGCCTTAGTTATACCTTTTTGTAGTATAAAAAAAATAACGATTCGCAATAAAGAATTAGCGAACCCTTTTTATATCAGTATATCTCCCGACAACTCCGAAGCAACAACTGCATTTAATTCTCTCTATTGCCAGCTGATTTCGCTATTAAGAAAAAAATATACCCAAGAAGGAGATGATGAAGAAGAGAAAATAGTATTAAGCGCATATGCTACAGCTTATTTAGAGTTTTATGGTAAATTTAGTGGTAGTGGCAATCCTTTTAATAAAAGTTTTGCAGAACTATTAGATCTCTATCCGGAATTTATGGAAAATTTCTTTCAATCAAATCATATAATATCAAAAATAGGCTTGATGAAAGATTTTGTCCTAAGTTCATCAGGTAACTTATTTAAAACACATCCTTATACTAAAATCATCGATGCTTCCTATATCCATAGAATTAAAGAAAGCACTACTTGTCTTGAAGATGACTGGGCAAAACCAGCTTATGATTAGTAGCTAATAAAATACCAAATGAGTCAAATAAAATAGTTTCATAAAAATTGGTCATGCGATAGCACACTTTGCAGTTCCAACTATTCTAACAAATTTAAAAAAATCGTTACCTAGTAAAACGATATCTGGTCTCAACTGGAAAGAGGTTTTGTACTTATATGGATAGCCTGTTCATCCTCGGTTATAATGCCCCACTTATTTTTGTTTAAATTGCCATCCTTATGCATTTGAAGCAATTGAAATTAGCCGGTTTTAAATCGTTCGTAGACCCCACAGTGGTTCACTTCCCAAGCCAATTGGTTGCCGTTGTGGGCCCTAATGGTTGTGGAAAATCAAATATTATTGATGCGGTACGCTGGGTTATGGGGGAAAGTTCTGCACGAAATTTGCGTGGGGAATCCATGACCGATGTGATTTTTAATGGTTCTTCTAATCGTAAGTCTGTAGGTCAGGCTTCTGTTGAACTAGTATTTGATAATAGTCTTGGACGCTTGACGGGTCCTTTTTCAAGTTATGGCGAAATCGCTGTAAAACGTGTAGTGACTCGAGATGGTGATTCTTCTTATTACCTGAATGGCAGTCGTTGTCGACGTAAAGATATTACTGATATTTTTCTTGGTACCGGTGCGGGAGCTCGTGGTTATTCAATTATTGGACAAGGCACGATTTCCCAGTTAATTGAAGCTAAGCCCGAGGACTTAAGAGTACATCTAGAGGAAGCTGCAGGTGTTTCCAAATATAAAGAACGGCGACGTGAGACCTTACAACGTATTGAGCACACACGCGAAAATCTGACTCGTGTTGCAGACATTCGAGATGAATTAGACAAACAATTGCAACGTCTGGAACGTCAAGCTAAAGCCGCCGAACGTTATCTCATTCTCAAAGACGAAGAACGATTATGTCGTGCAGAAATTTTAGCACTCAAATGGCGAGATTTTATTGTCCAACAAGAAGTAAAGCAGCGCCAAATACAAGAATTGGCAGTGAGTTATGAACAACAGCAAAGTGCATTAGCCAAAGCGAATAAAGAGCGAGCCACTTTAAATGAAACACTTTATGATGTGGATGAGCAAACGCAGCAAATTCAAGCGGGTTTCTATCAGTTAGGGACAGAAATTGCACGTTTGGAAGAAACCATTCAACAGCAAATTCGTGAAAAAAAGCGTTTAGAACACGATCAACAGCAAATGCAGAATGATTGGCAAGTTGCACAAGAACAACTCAAACACGATAAAGAAGAAGTACTTTATTGCCAGGAGAATGCACATAATCTAGAGAATCGACTGGAACAATTAAGGGATCAATTTAAAGAACATGAAGCGAGTTGGCAAAATGCGCAAGAACGACAGGGCGAATGGGAACTTCGTTGGCAAGAAGTCCAGGCTCATGCCAGCAATCTAAAAAGAGAATTCCAAGTTACACAGATTAAAGCCCAACATTTAGAAGAGAAACATCAACACACCCTTTTAAGATTAGAGAAACTTCAAGTAGAGCAAGAAACAATTTCTATAACGGATTTACAACAGATTAGAACAAACTTAGAAGATCAGCACACCAAATTGATTGCTGATCACGAGTTTGATGAATTTCAACTCAAACAAAGCCAAGAGAACACAGAACGGTTACGCGCAAGGTTGGAAGATATAGAGCAACAGCTGCATGAGTTACAAGATGATTTTCATCAAGTGAACAGTGAGCATGCTGCGTTGATGGCGGCACAGCGTGCGGCACGACAAGGTATGCAAAACAATAAAAATCTTATTAAGGAATGGTCAGCAAAACCTAGATTGATGGATATTCTAGACGTTGAAACGAAATGGCAATTTGCTTGCGAACGAGTTCTTAATGAAGCATTACACGCGTATGTTCTAGAAACGTTTGATGAGCTATTGCCGCAGAGAGTGATTTGCGAACAACAAGGAGAAAATATTGTTACTCTGAAAAATAAAACACCTAACCCCAGGCCTTACCCACGTCTTATAGATAAAATGAAAGGGGAAATCCCAGCAAATGCACATCCTTTGGAGCATATCTATACCGCGGAACATTTTGATGAAGCATTGAGTTGGTTATCTGAATTGACAGAATATGAATCTATTATAACGCCTGACGGTTTTTGGTTAGGGCAAGGATGGGTGAAATTTGTTACTCCTGAGACACAGGACGAGTTGGGTTTATTGGCGCGGCAACAAAAAATTACTGAGTTGTCTGTGGTTGTTCAGGAGTTACAACAGAAGATTGACGTCTTCAGAGTAGAACGTGACGAGACGCATCAGCAGCTCCAAAAAAGCTTAAAAGAAATTGAATTACAAAAGCTTAATGTCAATGCCAGTAATGAAGCCCTAAGAACGAACAGCCTCGCTTTGAATACTAATGAACAAGCAATTATTCATGCTGAAAAACAGGCGGCTGCTTTAGCATTTGAATGCGAAGAGTTGAAATGTGTTTTAGAAGAAATAGTAGTAGAACAATGCAATATCAAGGAAGAATTGCATTCTTTAGAGGAGCAATGCAGTGATTCCGAGCAGCGGCAAGAACAGTGTCTGAATGAAAAGCAAGAATGGATGCAAAGTTTGGCATTAAAAAGGGAACATGTGGAGGAGTCTCGAGCGGTATTGCATCATGCCGAGTTGGAATACGATAGAGAAAAAAATAAAATACAGCAACTCAATGAGCGCATTTCCCGAGAGCAAGAGCGTTTAAATATTCTGCAGGATCGTTTGGAAAACCTGGCAATGCTTTGTTTGCAAACCGAAGGCCCCGGCGAGGAACTCAAAGAACAACTTGCCCAGCAATTACTAAAACATAGTGAAGTAGAATCGCAATTAAATTTAAGCAGAGAGCAATTATCACAACTTAGAATGGAGGTTGAAGAGTGTGAGAAGAATATTTTAAACTATGATTTTGAGGTAAAACGGGCACAAGAACAAATAGGCCAAACTCGAATGGAAGAGCAGGCTTTAGTAGTGCGTGCAAGCTCCGTACATGAATCTCTTGATGAGTTAGGCTTGTTACCGCAAGCATTACTTGAACAAATACCTGAGGGTGTGACGCAAGTCATGCGTGAAGATGAATTAATTGATCTTTCTGAAAAAATCAAACGCTTAGGAGCGATTAACCTCGCTGCGATTGAGGAATTTACTGCAGAACAACAACGTAAAATGTATTTGGATGAGCAGTATAATGATTTAAACCAAGCTTTGGCAACTCTTGAAACTGCCATTGAAAAAATGGATAAAGAAACCCGTTCGCGGCTGGAAAATACTTTTGAAGAAGTCAATTCTTCATTCAAGGCACTTTTCCCACGCTTGTTCGGTGGCGGAAGAGCGCAGCTTGAATTGACTTGTGATAATCTGCTGGAAGCTGGTATTGTAGTAATGGCACAACCTCCGGGAAAACGAAACAGTACGATTCATTTGTTATCCGGAGGAGAGAAGGCAATGACTGCAGTGGCATTGGTTTTTGCTATTTTTCAGTTAAATCCTTCACCCTTTTGTATGCTGGATGAAGTAGATGCACCTTTAGATGACGTAAATGTGGGGCGTTTTTGCGCTTTAGTGAAAGAGATGTCACAATTCGTTCAGTTTCTTTTTATTACACATAATAAGGTTACGATGGAATTGGCGGATCATTTGATTGGGGTAACTATGCGTGAACCTGGAGTTTCTCGCTTGGTTGCGGTTGATGTAACACAAGCTTTGGCTATGGAGTAGATGATGCAGGCAAATTGGAGCTTAATTCTTAATGTCCTGTTGTTAATAGGTGTTATCGTAGCAATTGGGCGCTTAATGAAAGCTCGAAGACAGAGCTTAAGTCCAGAACGTTATCAACCTAGTTTGGAAAAAACCGAAAAGGGTTCTGAAAACACACAAAATTATAATGATGACATAATTGCTGTACGCAAAATCAATGCTGCAGCCATGGAGAATGAAATAGACGTGGATGAGGATTTGCAAGTATTTAAAAAACCAAATGCAAAACCTTCACAACCACGCTTGATGCCTCAGGATGATGATGAAGAAGTAACACTAATGAGAGAGCTTGAGCCCAGGCCAGAACCTAAGTTAGAAGTTGAAGCCACAGTAAAAACAGAAAATCCTTTTACTTTGATGATTTTTTTACTCGCAAAAGAAAACAGACAATTTGCAGGATATGAATTATTACAAACCGTTTTGGCAGCTGGCCTGCGTTTTGGACAAGGTCAATTATTTCATCGCCATCAATTTCCTAATGGCCAAGGACCGGTTTTATGTAGCTTGGCGGCAGCAACTGCGACAGGGGTTTTTGATTTGCAAAATATAGGTGCTTTTAGCGTACGTGGCCTTTGTTTATATATGCATTCTTCAAAAAATCCCGGTATTGATATTGAGCGATTTACAGTGATGTTAGAAACAGCAAGACAATTAAGCGAAGGTTTGGATGCTCACTTACTCGATGATCAGCGTCAGTTGCTGACGGAAGAGCGTATTGCTCGTTATCATCGTCTGTTGCAAATTAATCAGTCTCATTTTGAGTCTGCTGCTGTCTAAATCTACAGTGCAGCCTGGATGAATCGTAGCGGCACCCTGGCTTTGAGAGTTTATTTTCTGAAACCCGGGTTACGCTGCGTTTCACGCAAACTGCAATTTATTATTCTAGTTTTTCCCTAAGGAAAAATGGAACTCTCTTTTTCCTACTTGTTTAAAAGGGGATGAAGAGAAGAGGGATTGCTTTTACTGCGATTACCCACTTGAACTCTATGCTCAAGTGTTAGTACACTAGACTTTTGGCCATGTCTTAATACTATGAACCTAAATACTGTTGCTGCATTACTTGCCCAACCATGTCAGATCAATGCTGAACTTACTGGTATTTGTACTGATAGCCGAGTACTAAAACCAGGGAGTTTGTTTATTGCCATACAGGGTGAACGCTTTGATGGGCATGATTTTATTAAGGAAGCGGAAACACGGGGTGCGGTAGCTGCAGTAGTGAATCATGCTGTAGATGGGGTGCACATACCACAATTTGTTGTTCCAGATCCAATACAAGCATTGGCCAAAATAGCAGCTGCGCATCGACAAAATATACATTGCCCCGTCATCGCGTTAACCGGATCCAATGGAAAAACCACAACCAAAGAAATGATTGCTGCTATTTTACCAGCTCCTTCCCATGCGACCAAAGGAAATTTTAATAATCATATTGGTGCGCCATTAAGCATTTTACAATTGAATAGCACCCATCGTTATGCAGTTTTTGAGTTGGGAGCAAATCATCCTGGCGAAATCGCGCATACTGTTGCAGTTGTTCATCCTGATGTGACCTTAATTAATAACATTGCTCCAGCACATGTTGAAGGTTTTGGTTCTATAGATGGTGTTGCTCGTGCCAAAGGAGAAATACATCAAGGCTTATCCCTTGCTGGTATTGCAGTAGTCAATGATGATGATGCTTATGCTCATTTCTGGGATGAGTTGTTAATTGACAAAAAGGTCCTTCGCTTTTCTTTAGATCACGTTGCGGATATTTATGCCCAAGATGTGGTGCTGGATGCTAATGGCTGTGGCCAGTTTTCTTTAATCGTACCTAACGGGCAAGCGGACATCCATTTAAAAGTTCCTGGGTTACATAATGTTCGTAATGCCTTGGCCGCTGCAGCATGTTGTCATGCTGTAGGCATTTCCATAAAAGAAATTCAAAATGGGCTAAATTGCTTTGGCGGGGTAAAAGGACGTTTAACCATTCTTGAAGGAAAAAATAACTCTATTGTGATCGATGATACGTACAATGCAAATTTACGCTCGGTTTTAGCTGCGTTAGAAGTATTGGCAGAGCACCCTGGGAAAAAGATCTTTGTTTTTGGGGATATGGGCGAGTTGGGTATTTGGGCGAGTCAGCACCATCAGGAAGTTGGATTTGCAGCACGTCGCTTGGGAATCGATCAATTACTCAGCTGTGGTTCCAATAGCAAATTGGCTGCCGAGGCATTTGGTGCTGGTGGCGAGCATTTTACTAACCAAGAACAACTGGTGCAAAACCTGGTGGAAAAATTATCACCGAATACTGTTGTTTTAGTAAAAGGATCTCGATCCAGTGCAATGGAAAAAATTGTACATCAACTGATATAGACTGAATGGAGTCCAGTGTGTCTGACCTATACGGTAATCAATAATCGAATTAAGAGCCAAAAGAATTTTTTGTATGATGCTGAATGGTGTATTGATTTATGGTATGCTTGGCCGCTTTTTTGGCCCATTATCCTGTTGGGCATTATTTAAAACAACCCATAAGTTGGGGTAAACAAGAGGAACAATTATGCTCTACTGGCTAACGCAGCTATTTCAAGGGCAATATCATGCGTTAAGAGTTTTTCAATATCTAACTTTCAGATCCATTTTGGCTTCATTGACTGCACTTATAGTAGGGTTGCTATGTGGTCCGGTGATGATTCGCTGGTTGCGAGGTTTACAGATTGGTCAGATGGTACGAGATGATGGTCCCCAAACACATTTATCCAAAGCAGGAACCCCAACTATGGGAGGGGTATTAATCTTGTTAGCAATCACAGTGAGTTGTTTGCTTTGGGGGGATTTACAACAATCCAGTTTATGGCTTGTTCTTTTGGTTACTCTTGCGAATGGGGTAGTGGGCTGGGTTGATGATTACCGTAAACTGGTATTAAAAAACAGTAAAGGATTGCCTGCCCGGTGGAAATATTTTTGGCAATCAGTCATTGCACTTATTGCTGTAATTTATTTATATATGCATGCTACGTTACCTGTCCATACCCAGTTGACTGTTCCTTTTTTTAAATCCCTGACTATAGGTTTAGGGATTTTATTTCCTATCTTAGGTTATTTTGTAATTGTCGGAAGTTCCAATGCAGTGAATTTGACAGATGGATTAGATGGCTTAGCAATTATGCCGATTGTCATGGTTGCTGGTGCCTTAGGAATTTTTGCTTATGCCTCAAGCAACTCGGTGTATGCACCTTATCTGGGTATACCCTATGTTCCTAATACAGGGGAGTTAACCATCTTTTGTTCTTCCATTGTCGGCGCAGGACTTGGCTTTCTTTGGTACAACAGCTATCCTGCACAATTGTTTATGGGTGATGTGGGATCTTTAGCTTTAGGGGCAGCTTTAGGTATAGTCGCTGTAGTTATCAGAGAGGAATTGGTTTTATTAATGATGGGTGGTTTATTCGTTATTGAGACAATTTCAGTTATCTTGCAGGTAGGTTATTTTAAATATACTCATGGTAAACGCTTATTCCGAATGGCGCCTTTACATCACCATTTCGAATTAAAGGGATGGTCAGAACCTAAAATAATTGTCAGATTCTGGATTATTACTGTTGTTTTTGTGTTATGCGGGTTAGCTACTTTAAAACTTCGATAAAAAGGTGCACTCATGAATCCTCCTTTGTATTTAGTTGCAGGTTTGGGTAAAACTGGGGTATCGGTAGCACGATATTTACATGGTAAAAATAAACCTTTTATTGCGTTTGACACCCGCGCACAAGCTCAGAGTGTAACCGAATTTACAAAAGAATTTCCGAATGTCCGTGTTTATACCCAGGACATTCCTGATGAAATAATAGGCCAATTGTCAGATATCATTGCAAGCCCAGGTTTACCTTTGGATACCCCTTTTTTAAAAAAGGCAATGCAAATGGGCATTGCTGTGTATGGGGATATAGAATGTTTGGCCCGAGAGATTCATGCACCAGTGATCGCAATTACAGGAACCAACGGAAAATCAACAGTTACTACCTTAGTGGGAGAAATGGCGAAGGCAGCAGGATATAAAGTTGCTGTGGCTGGAAATATTGGAACACCAGTTCTTGATATGCTTCATGATGCGCATCAGTATGATTTATGGGTTTTGGAGTTATCCAGCTTTCAATTGGATTTAACTTATTCTTTAACTCCGATTGCTGCGACCATTCTCAATGTGACTCCCGACCATTTGGACAGACATCATACTATGGAGGCTTATGCGCAAGCCAAACAACGAATATATGATAAAGCACAAATTGCATTATTTAATCGGGATGATTCTTGTACTGTTCCAACTGGGGCGGTTAATCGTATTTCTTTTGGTATTGACGCCCCGGAAAAAAACAATTGGGGGCTGATCACGCAACACGATAAAATATACTTGGCAAAGGGAAGTGCATACATTTTGCCCGTTGAGTCTGTATTGATAAAAGGTGTCCATAATTGGCTTAATGCTCTTGCTGCTTCCGCTTTAGCGGATGCCGCAGGTATTTCACAACAATATATTATAAGTGTATTGACTTCATTCACGGGTTTACCGCATCGTTGTCAATGGGTGCGAACTCTTGATGGCGTTGATTGGATTAATGATTCTAAAGGGACTAATATTGGTGCAACGATTTCTGCAATTAATGGAATAGGAGGTTCTATGCAAGGAAAGATTGTACTTATTGCAGGTGGGCAAGGAAAGGGGGCTGATTTTAGTGAGCTGGCGCAACCTATAGCTGATTATGTAAGATCCATTGTTTTAATTGGTGAAGATGCCGATAAGATTGAAGCTGCATTAGCTAATGTAGTGCCCATAGCGCGTGCTTCTTCATTGGATAATGCAGTAGTTATAGCCAAGTCACAGGCAAAACCAGGTGATGTTGTTTTATTATCCCCCGCTTGTGCCAGTTTGGATATGTTCCGGGATTTTAATCATCGCGGCGAATCGTTTGCTTCATTAGTGAATGGATTGTAATCAATGCGGCCAAGACATGTGAATCAAAGAGGCAAACCTGTCAGCAGACCTATTTCACTTTATGATAAATGGTTAATTAGTGTGGTCATCGGTTTGCTCATTATCGGACTAATGATGGTGGCTTCAAGTTCGGTCATGATCTCTACCAAATATTTTCATCAACCATTCCATTTTTTAATTCGTCAAGCATGTTATTTATTTGCTGGTTTAATGATTGCTCTTATTGTGATCAGGATGGATAGCAGTATTTGGCAGCGCATCAGCATGCCGATGTTGTTAATTTGTGTGTTGATGTTGCTTATTGTATTAATTCCAGGAATAGGTCGAGCAGTCAATGGAAGTCGACGATGGTTAGCTTTTGGGCCAATAGGTATCCAAGTATCCGAATTAGCCAAGCTCACGATGATTTTTTATCTTTCAGGTTATTTAGTACGTCAACAGGAAGCTGTCAGTAGTAGTATTTTGGGTTTTATTAAGCCAATGGTGATTTTAGGAGTTGTATCCTTTTTATTATTGCTCGAGCCAGATTTTGGGGCTACGGTGGTGATTTCAGGTACTGTTATGGCCATGCTGTTTTTAGCTGGTGTAAAATTACGCTATTATATAGGATTAATGATTGTGGTCATGGGAGCATTGGCATTTTTGGCGGTTTCATCCCCTTATCGGGTTGCCCGCTTGACTGCATTTTTAGATCCTTGGGCTGATCAGTATAATAGTGGATATCAGTTGACTCAATCCTTGATTGCATTTGGTCGGGGAGGGTGGTTTGGGTCAGGTTTGGGAGAAAGTATTCAGAAATTACTCTATTTACCAGAAGCCCATACTGACTTTTTATTTGCTGTATTGGCAGAGGAATTAGGACTGGTAGGTATTTTAATGGTCATGACCCTATACAGTATATTGGTGATTAGAGGTTTGATTATTGCGTATAATGCTTATATGCAAGAGAGGTTATTTGCCTCATATACTGCTTATGGTTTGACATTTTGGTTGGGGTTACAGGCTGCTATAAACATGGGAGTTAACTCGGGTCTATTACCGACAAAAGGGTTAACTTTACCTTTAATGAGTTATGGTGGCGCAAGTATGGTTATTAATTGTGTTGTAATTGCGTTATTATTGCGCATTGATCATGAAAATCGTTGGCAGGCTCTGGGCTTAGGGCCTCTGTCAGCTTAAGGGGGCATTTGTGGGTAATTCAGGACAATTTATATCTTCAAGGATGGGCTGCGTAGAACAAATACATTTTGTTGGAATTGGCGGTGTAGGTATGTGTGGTATTGCTGAAGTATTACACTACCAAGGATACCGTATTACAGGTTCTGATTTAGGCGAAGGCAGTACGGTACAAAGGTTAAAATCCTTAGGAATTCCTGTTTATATGGGGCATAAAGCGGAACATATAAAAGGGGCGGATGTTGTAGTTCGTTCTTCAGCAGTTGGTATGAATAATCCCGAAATTATGGCTGCTCGCGAACAAATGATTCCAGTAATTCCACGAGCAGCGATGCTTGCTGAACTCATGCGCTTTCGTCATGGCATTGCTGTGGCTGGAACCCATGGCAAAACGACAACAACAAGTCTGGTAAGTAGTCTTTTGGCTGAAGGCGGGTTAGATCCAAGTTTTGTGATCGGTGGAAAATTGAATAGCCTGGGTGTTAATGCTCAACTTGGTCAATCTCCGTATTTTGTTGTTGAGGCCGATGAAAGTGATGCGTCATTTCTTTTCTTAAAACCTATGATGGCTATAGTGACGAATATTGATGCAGATCATATGGATAACTATGAGAATGATTTTGATAAATTACGAACAACTTTTCTTGAATTTTTACACCATTTGCCTTTTTACGGGTTGGCAGTGGTATGTATTGATGACCCAGAGGTGCGCAAGATCCTTCCAGCTATTGAACGACCTACATTAACATACGGGTTTGCTGAGGAGGCTCATTACCGGGCAACTAATTGGATCCAAAATGAATTGATTAGTGAATTTACGGTAGTACGTCCTGTTCCATATTCTTCATTAAACATCCAATTTCAATATCCAGGTCGTCACAATGTGTTAAATGCCTTGGCTTCTATTGCGATAGCAACCCAATTAGGTGTGGATGATGCTTCGATTATACGTGCCTTGGTAAAATTTCAGGGAGTAGGTCGTCGTTTTCAAATGTTAGGCGAGAAAAAATTTGAGAATGGTACGGCTCTTATCGTTGATGATTATGGGCATCATCCTCAAGAAATTCTCTCAACCATCGATGCGTTTCGACATGTTTGGCCCAATAAACGACTTGTACACGTCTTCCAACCGCATCGGTATACAAGAACTCAATCCTTGCAAGATCAATTTGTTGATGTGTTAAGCCTTGCCGATGAATTATTCTTGTTTGATATTTACTCTGCAGGGGAACCTGAGATTCCAGGGATAACCAGTGAGAGTCTGGCACAAAAAATTAGAGGTAAAGATAAAAAAGTAACTCTTGTAAATGAACAATCGCTTAAAGCAAAGCTAAATCAGTTGATTAAAGATGGCGATGTGGTTTTGATGCAAGGTGCTGGGAGTATTGGTCAAATTGCTGTGAACTTGATGAAAGAAATGTGAGGGCGACATGAGTCCAACTGAGAATGATTGTGGCCTTGTAGCTGAATTCCAAGGCAATTTGCTTTATAATGAGCCTTTGGCGGAATATACAACCTGGCGTGTAGGGGGGCCTGCTGCCAAGCTATATAAGCCTAAAAATATCGCTGATCTCGCTTTATTTCTACGTAAGCTTCCTGAAACAGAACCTTTATTATGGTTGGGATTGGGATCCAATTCCTTGATTCGCGATGGTGGATTTTCAGGAACAGTGATTCTCACTCAAGGATGCCTGAAAGAAATGGCACTCTTAGACACCCAGACAGTTAAAGTCGAAGCAGGAGTATCTTGTGCGAGCATGGCCCGTTTTTGTGCGCGCAATGATTTGTCTGGTGGCGAGTTTTGGGCAGGAATCCCTGGTACCATGGGAGGGGCATTGCGAATGAATGCTGGTTGTCATGGTGGTGAAACCTGGCAGTTTGTAGTGGAGCTGCAGACCATGACTCGAAGCGGTGAAATAAGAATTCGTAAGCCTGATGAATACGAAGTAGCGTATCGACATGTTTCGGGACCTCCTGATGAGTGGTTTATTTCAGCCACATTTAAATTAAATTCTGGTGATAAAGAAACTTCATTGCAGGTTATAAAAGATTTGTTGGCTCATCGGGCAAATACACAACCAACTAATGAATACAATTGTGGGTCTGTGTTTCGAAATCCTCCAGGGAATTTTGCAGCTCGGCTTATTGAATCTTGTGGATTAAAAGGTTTCAATATCGGAGGTGCAGTGGTTTCTCAAAAGCATGCTAATTTTATTATCAATCATCAAGGCTCAGCAACTGCTGCAGATATTGAAGCATTGATACATTTAGTACAAACTAAAGTTCGTGAGCAGACAACAATTGAGTTGATGCGCGAAGTTCACATAATCGGAGACCGTTAATGTCCAAGCTTCTCAATCTAGTTCTGCTTTATGGTGGAAAATCAGGGGAACATGAAATCTCATTAATTTCAGCTGCTTCTGTTCTTGCACATTTGGATGCGAAACAATATAACATTATCCCTGTAGCAATGGATAAGGATGGATTATTTCATCTTCATCAATATCATGATTTACTCGCTTATAAAGAAAAACTTCCAGTAGTAACAGAACGCTCCAAACCTATGCCAAGCTTATTTATTAATGGACGTTTATCTGTTGATGCTGATGTGGTTTTTCCCATAGTCCATGGCCCCTTATACGAAGATGGATGTTTGCAAGGAATGCTTGAATTATCCGGTGTTGCTTATGTTGGTTGTGATGTACTTTCGTCATCCATTGGAATGGATAAAGATATGGCAAGACGCATCGTCTGCGTCAATGGTTTGAAATCAGCGAACTATAAGCTTTTTTCATGGCATACCCCAGCAACTGAAAGACAACGTTTTTGTCAGGAAGTTGCAGAAGAATTTGGCTGGCCTTTATTTGTTAAACCTTGTGCAATGGGCTCCAGTGTAGGCATTCATAAAGCAAAAAATATGGCTGAATTGCTCGTAGCAGTTGATGATGCATTACGTTATGACGAAGAGATTTTGATTGAATCATTTATTCCTGGACGGGAAATTGAATTGTCAGTATTAGAAAGTGCGGTACCTGCGGGAGAGCCAAGAGTCAGTATTGCGGGTGAAATACGTGTTAATCATCCGGATGGCTTTTATTCTTATTCGGCGAAATACTTAGAGAGCGGACAAACAGATCTAATTATACCCGCTCCTTTAACTCAGACTTTGTATGCGCAATTAAAAAAGGCAGCCGCAGATATTTTTATCCGATTAAAATGTAAGGGTATGGCACGTATTGACTTTTTTGTTAATGACAAAACCGAAACGATTTATTTCAATGAGGTAAATACTTTACCTGGTTTTACTTCGATTAGCATGTATCCAAAACTATGGCAGGCAAGTGGTTTATCTTATCCTGAGTTACTGGACGAGTTGATCCGTATTGCAACGGTACATCAGAATTGCCGGCGACATTTAGTAACCAATTATCTGTGAACACCATGAATAGAAATAGGGATGTTTATTCCGGGAATTTGCGATACATCTGTTGGTTATTGGTACTCAGTTTAAGCGCAATATTTTTAACTTGTCGATTAGGCTATTATTATGTGTCTGATGTGGAACGGTTTCCAGTCACTACAATCAAAATTGCTGCAAATTATGAGCATGTTACACATAAAGAATTGGAAGGTGTATTATCAAAACACTTGAGCAATAGCTTTTTTACTTTATCGGTAAGAGCATTAGAGAGTGAATTAAATGAGCTGAACTGGGTCGACACTGCTTCCGTGGAGCGTGTTTGGCCAGATACATTAAAAATTAGGCTCGTTGAGAAAAAACCAGTTGCGGTTTGGGACAATGCTTTGATGACTGAGGACGGCAGATTATTTAATGAAGGTGCTGTACCAGAGGGTCTAAACTTACCACAATTAAAAGGACCTCTATCTCAACAAGCAGAAGTCTTACAAGTTTACGAAAAATTGAGTAAGATATTATCAATATATGGTTTAAACGCTGCTGGACTGCATCTAAGAGAAAACCAATCTTGGGTATTGCTTTTAGGCAATGGTATAAAAATATATTTAGGAAAGAAAGAGTTAGAAGACCGATTGCTGCGTTTTTGTAAAGCATATCCAGCGGTATTTGCAGAAAAAATTGAGCAATTGTCTAGCGTGGACCTGCGTTATCCACGTGGTATGGCGGTGCAGTGGAAACAACAAACGGAACGATAATGGCAAAAAAAATAGAAAAAGATATTATCACTGGATTGGATATAGGAACTTCAAAAGTAATTGCCTTAATTGGAGAAGTTACCTCGGACGGTGCAATAGAAATTATCGGAATAGGTCGTCATCCTTCTCGTGGTTTAAAACGTGGCGTTGTAGTTGATATAGAGGCTACTGTGAATTCCATTCAACGTGCTGTTCAGGAGGCTGAACTTATGGCAGGTTGTGAGGTAAGAACTGTGTATGCAGGTATTGCTGGTAGTCATATTCGTAGCTTAAATTCACATGGTATCGTTGCCATCCGCGATAAAGAAGTATCGCAGGCTGATGTAGAACGCGTCATTGATGCTGCAAAAGCAGTAGCAATTCCTGCAGATCAAAAAATTCTGCATGTTTTACCTCAGGAATTTATCATCGATCAACAAGGCAGTATCCGTGAACCTATAGGAATGGCAGGAGTGCGGCTTGAGTCGCGTGTACACATTGTCACTGGATCAGTAAGCGCTGCGCAAAATATAGTTAAATGTGTGCGTCGTTGCGGTCTAGAGGTAAATGACATCATTCTTGAACAACTAGCTTCAAGCCATGCTGTTTTGACCGATGATGAAAAAGATCTGGGTGTTTGCCTGATTGATATTGGGGGTGGTACCACAGATATTGCGATATTTTGTGAAGGTGCAATTCAGCATACAGCCGTAATTCCTATTGCAGGAGATCAAGTGACCAATGATATCGCTATGGCTTTACGCACACCTACAAAAGCGGCAGAATCCATTAAACTGAATCACGCGGTTGCATTAACCGAATTAGCCAATTCAGATCAGATGTTGGAAGTGACCAGCGTCAATGATAGGCCAGGAAGAAAAATATCAGCTAAAGCTTTATCTGATGTTGTTGCAGCGCGATATGAAGAGCTATTTACTTTAGTACGAAATGAATTAAGACGTAGTGGTTTTGAAGATAGGATGGCTGCAGGCATTGTTCTAACGGGCGGTGCTGCCAATGTGAGAGGAGGCATTGAACTTGCAGAACTCTGTTTTGAAATGCCGGTAAGAAAAGGTTGTGCTCATCATGTTTCTGGGTTGGCTGAAGCAACTGAAAATCCTTCTTTTGCTACAGGCGTAGGATTGTTGTTGCAAGGTTATCAGCAGCAGTATGAATCAAACTACACTGTACCCAAAATGAATGATAATACCCAGAGTTTGTGGGCACGTATGAAAGAATGGTTCCAAGGTAATTTTTAGGTTTCAAAAAACATTTAAAAAATGAAAACTGGTAATCGATTCGACCAAAAGTTTACTGCCGGTTTTTTGTTAAAAGATTAAACATATGAGGGGAGCAGGGTTATGTTTGAATTAATGGAAGGCCAACACCATAGTAATAATAACGCAGTCATTAAGGTAGTTGGTGTTGGCGGTGGAGGTGGTAATGCCGTCGAGCATATGGTTGCAGAAAATATTGATGGAGTTGAATTTATCTGCGCTAATACTGATGCGCAGGCATTAAGGGGCTCAAATGCGAAAATACACATTCAACTGGGTGATGAGCTCACTAAAGGCTTAGGTGCTGGTGCAAATCCACAAATAGGTCGTGAAGCAGCAGAAGAAGACAGGGACCATATTCGTGAAATCTTAAGTGGTGCAGATATGGTGTTCATTACTGCAGGAATGGGGGGAGGCACTGGAACTGGTGCTGCGCCTGTCTTTGCGGAAATCGCCAAAGAATTAGGCATACTAACCGTAGCTGTTGTCACCAAGCCATTCTCATTTGAGGGCAAGCAGCGAGCCTTAGCAGCTGACGAAGGAATTCGTCGTTTAGCAGAACATGTTGATTCATTGATCACAATTCCTAACAATAAATTACTCAGCGTTTTAGGAAAAAACATTAGTCTTCTTAATGCATTCAAGGCAGCGAACAATGTGTTACTTGGTGCAGTTAAAGGCATCTCAGATTTAATTACTCGCCCAGGTTTGATCAACGTAGATTTTGCAGATGTACGTACCGTAATGTCAGAAATGGGAATGGCTATGATGGGTACAGGCAGCGCTGTAGGCGAACAAAGAGCACGTCAAGCTGCTGAAGCTGCTATTGCGTCTCCTTTATTGGAGGATGTGAATTTTTCAGGTGCCCGTGGAATCCTGGTCAATATTACCGCTGGCCTTGATATGTCAATTGGTGAGTTTGAGGAAGTAGGCGATGTAGTCAAAGAATTTATTTCTGATGATGCAACTGTAGTAGTAGGAACAGTCATTGATCCAGAAATGACAGATGAAATGCGTGTAACCGTTATTGTGACAGGTCTGGGTGATGGACGACAACGTCATCAGCAGGCACAACCACAACACGCACATCGTGCACGTTTGATTGAAACAACGCGTAGTGATGGTTCTTTGGATTATCAGCAGTTAGATAGACCAGCCCTTGTTCGCAAACAAGCCCAAGCAAATATGTCCTCTTCTATAAAGCAAAATAGTGAGAGTATTCCTGATGTGGATTATCTTGATATTCCTGCGTTTTTACGACGACAAGAAGAGGTATAAATATTCTGATCCTTCCTCTTCATAGTGCAGAGGAAGGGAAATTTAAGTCTTTGATACAAAAATAATTAGACTAAATATTAAAATATTGATACGATCACGAAGTTTTGCGTGCAAAGTAAAACTAAAATGATGAGGAACAAGGTGAGCACTGAATGACAAAACAAAGAACTCCTAAAAAGGTGATCCAGGCAACTGGTGTTGGATTGCATTCCGGTGAAAAAGTGCTTTTAACCTTGAGACCTGCTCCTGTGAATACAGGCATAGTTTTTAGAAGGGTAGATCTTTCACCTGTTGTAGAAATACCTGCGTCATATGAGAATGTGGGTGACACTATGCTTTGTACCACGCTACATCATGGGCCTGTTAAAATCGCAACCGTGGAACATTTGCTCTCTGCTTTAGCAGGGCTGGGTATTGATAATGCTTACATTGATGTGAATGCCCCAGAGTTGCCAATTATGGATGGTAGCGCGGCTCCTTTTGTTTTCCTGATTCAATCAGCAGGTATACGCGAGCAAAATGCATCTAAAAAGTACATACGTATTCTTAAGCCTATTCGTGTAGAAGATAATGGGAAATTTGTTCAATTTTATCCTTATAATGGGTATAAAATTACCTTCACTATTGATTTTGACCACCCGGCTTTTAATAATAAACCACAAACAGTAAGTTTTGACTTTTCTACAACTTCTTATGTCAAAGAAGTTTGCCGAGCACGTACATTTGGATTTCTCTCCGATTATGAAAAATTAAGGGAATGCGATTTGGCAAAAGGCGGTAGTTTGGATAACGCCATAGTTGTTGATAACTACCGTGTTCTCAACGATGATGGACTTCGTTTTGAATCAGAATTTGTTTCTCATAAAGTATTGGATGCAATTGGTGATCTGTATCTGTTAGGTTCTAGTTTGATTGGCGCATTCGAAGGTTATAAGTCAGGACATGAACTGAATAACAGATTATTACGGGAATTAATGGCAAGACAAGACGCTTGGGAATATACTTATTTTGATACAGAAGAATATCTCCCTGCAATGCACACTGAATTTTATCCTGTCGAAGCGTAGGAAAATGTAGCCCTGGGAGTAACCTGTCTCTTGGTCACATGGCTTTTGCTAAATTGTGCACAAGTGTAAGGTGAAGGTGAATTCATAACCCGGGAAAACTGGATTTCAGAGATATTTACTGGTTATGGTTTTGCCTCCACCTGTCTAGGTTTATTTAAATTTCTTGGTGAATTAACAATAAATAATTGGCAAGGGAGAGTTGTAGTATGAAACTTAATGGTAGCCTTTTTGTTTTGGCTTTGTTATGCAGCTCCTCAATATATTCTGCAAACACTGAACCACAAAAAATAACGGAACAAGCACTTCATTTGAATTGGTTGGATACCAATATTCCACCGAGTAAGAATTTTTATTCTTACGCTGTCGGTAATTGGCAAAAAAACAACCCAATTCCTCCTGATTATTCAAGCTGGGGAAGCTTTAATCTTATCAATGAAAAAGTCCAAAATATTATTCATCAGATGTTAATCAATGCATCAAAAAATACCAAAGCAAAACCAGGTAGCATAGAACAAAAAGTAGGTGACTTTTATTACAGCGGTATGGATGAAACCAGCATCAACCAACTGGGCATTAAACCATTACAGCCTGAATTTGATCGTATTAAAGATTTAAAAAATTTGACGGATTTACAAAGTGAAATAGCACATTTGCATCAAATAGGCGTAGGTGTTTTCTTTAATTTTGGTAGCATGCAAGATTTTAAAAATAGTGAAGAGATGATCGCTGCTGTCATGCAGGGTGGGTTAGGTTTGCCCGATCGCGATTATTATCTAAAAGATGATGCTAAATTTAAACAAATTCGCGAGGCTTATACCAATCATATCGCTAAAATGTTTGAGTTATTAGGGGATTCTCCTGATAAAGCAGCAGCTGAAGCCAATACTGTAATGAAATTAGAAACACAAATGGCTAGGGTTTCCATGTCTCAAGTAGAGCAACGTGATCCTCATGCGATATATCATATTATGGATAGAGCCCAACTCGCCGAAGTAACTCCCAATTTTTCTTGGCCGGCATATTTTTCGGCAATGGGACAAGCTCAAATAAAGAGTATGAATTTAGCAATGCCTGAGTTTTTTAAGGATATGGACAAGCAATTAAAAACGGTTTCTTTAGAAGATTGGAAAACTTACTTGCGTTGGCATTTAATTGATGCTTTTGCTTCGTACTTATCTAAACCTTTTGTCGATCAAAATTTTAAGATGGTAGCTGTTTTGACTGGTGCTGAGAAAATATTACCTCGATGGAAACGGGTTGTCGGCACAGAAAATGGGGCGTTAGGTTTTGCCATAGGAAAAATGTATGTGGAACGCTATTTCTCTCCAGAAGATAAAAAACAGGCTTTGGATATACTCAAAAATATTCGCGCAGTCTTGCGTGAAGACATCAATACTTTATCATGGATGACCCCTGCTACTCGTAAAGCTGCATTGAAAAAACTTGATATGATGGAAGAGCGAGTTGGTTATCCTTCTAAGTGGTGGGATTATTCCAAATTGGTTGTTAATCGAGGACCCTACGTATTAAATGTAATTCGAGCCAATGAATTTTTAACCCAACGTGATCTTAATAAAATTGGTAAACCCATAGATAGAACTGAATGGGTTATGACACCACAAACGATTAACGCATATTATGATCCATCAATGAATAATTTAAATATTCCAGCGGGCATTCTCCAACCACCATTTTTTGATCCTAATGCACCTGCTGCTTTAAATTATGGAGCAATTGGTTTTGTAATGGGACATGAAATGACTCATGGATTTGATGATCAAGGTGCACAATTTGATGGTCATGGTAATTTAAAAAATTGGTGGACACCAAGTGATTTAGAAAAATTCAAGGCGGCAACACAATGTATCGTGAATCAATTTTCACAATATGATGTAGATGAAGGTTTGCGCGTACAAGGAAAATTGGTTGTAGGAGAAGCTACTGCTGATTTGGGAGGTATCACTCTTGCCTATAGAGCCTTCCAACGTTCTGATGCATATAAAAATGCCCCTACAATTGAGGGTTTTACACCAGAGCAGCAATTTTTTATAGCAACAGCTCATGTCTGGGCAATGAACATTCGACCCCAACAACTGCGTAATCAGGTAACTACTGATCCGCATCCTCCAGCCCAATATCGAGTGAATGGGAGTTTGGCTAATATTCCACAATTTCAGGAAGCCTTCCACATTCCGAATGACAGTCCTATGGTAAATAAAAATCGTTGTGTGATTTGGTAATTAAGTGCTCAATCCTGAATATTCAGGATTGAGCTTGAACAATGTGCATTGAAGTGAAAAATAAAAGAATTAAATTGCTTCCATTATGGACATTGGTTAGACTGTCTGCACCGTTTATTTATAATCACAGGCGTGGAGATAATAATGACGAAAGAAGAAATGATCTGCCGTATTGTACGTTATGTAATACAAAGACCAAGTAATAAAAAAGCATGTTGCGGATGATTAATTTATCCGCTCTGCTTGATTATCAAAATAATGCAGTACTAAACCATTTTCGCCATTTTCATCCTGAGTTTTCTGAGCAAGAAAGTCAGGTCTTATTTGCAGATTTATTGTCCTGGATGTGGCTCAATGCACAAAGGGCAAAACAGGGTAAAAAAACCTATCTTTTTGGTCCATTACTCATTCTTGATGAACTATGGCATTCCTTTATTCTCCATACACGAGATTATCTCGATTTTTCAATACGCTATTTTGATACTTATTTTCATCATGATGTTGAACCTATTGGTCAAGAACATGTGCTGGAAGAGGAAGAGTTGAATGATTACTTGCACGATTGTTTTACTTATCTTGGCTCAGAATGGGTAACACGTCGTTTTGCCATAGTGTTCAATTGAGAATGATTCAGAAATTTATTCTAGGTATATCTGTAATTTGTACTGCTAATCATCACCATCAGCCAAATGCAATAATGCTTTTTGTAATGGTTCATACGTACAACTTTGACTTTCACTAATTATGATCGCTTTAGCTTTTTCTGACAATTCATGTTTTTGAGACTGTCGCGATTTTTCATATTGAATTTGGGCTTCAATGACACTCACTTTAATTGAAGAAAGCTGATACATACCAGCTTCTTTACGTAATTTATCGCGTAGTTCAGGAATCGCATAACGTAGTTGCGATGCCCAAGCGGCATCAGTAGTTGTTAATAACAAACAACCCTTATTAAAACTTCCTACCTGACATTCATTTGCTAAGGCTTCAGGTAGAATAAGCTTGATTTTATTTGTAAGCTCTTCCAATTGAACAGAGCGTTGGCAGAGGTCTGCAAGTTGTTTATTAAGGCAGTGACTGATTGAGCGCATTTTTCGATTCTAAAAAAATTAAGAGGGTTAGTATATACTTCATACAAAGTATAGAATAGCAAATTCAAGCTAAATGCAATATTATAATTTTTTAGTAAATAATTCAGGATTATAGGTGAATCCATGTTTGAGAAGCCCTACGACAGTAATGTTATTTTTTTTACGCGAATGCATTGGATAATATTTCTTTGGCCAGCTCTTGCCTTATGCGGTGCTTTGGCAATTGTCTTTTATGTAGAAATGGATATTTTACAAAAAATTGGGTACGGTTTGGCGGCTTTAGCTTTGCTATGGATTGGCATGACGTGGATGACCTATTATTTTTCTTCGGTTACGATCAAGAAAAATCATGTTATTATCCGCACCGGGGTTGTTGTAAGACAAACGATTGATATTCCATTAAGCAAGATTGAAGCAATTGATATCCGCCAATCGATCTTAGGCAGTATGTTGAGCTATGGGATGATATGCATTACAGGAACTGGTGGCACACGTCGCATTATTAATTTTTTGCATCACCCGCTGACGTGCAGGCGCTACATCGAGCAATTGTTGGGTGAGCTGCGAGGTGATTAGTTTTTTTATACCTCTGTGCGATGAAGCACAGAAAAATTAAAGATTCAAATAATGTATGCAGCCTGCAAGCAGTGTTTGTCTCTTGATCCACATCTTTCCTACGCCCCGCGGCTCGAGTATTTGAGAACAGATCTTCTGGATCCCGCGGACAAGGCGCTGGACGTCGGAATAGAGCTAGACTTTTTTTCATGATGTGTAGAAGATTCAGGCTCCTCTCGCGGAACTTGGTTTTTTTGAGACAGTTTTTTCTGGTTACGGCCTAAGAGACCCTCACAAAGTTTTTTATAAACTCGCTACGTCCGTGCATAAAAGCACGATACGTAGAAATGAATTTAAATTCTTGCGAGCAGTTCTGCTTTGGTTTTTTTATCAACAAAAGCAGCTTCTATAGCCATATGTGTGATTTTGTTCATTGTCTCATCACTGTAGTGATACGATTTTTGTACACGTTGATATTCTTGACCCAGAGTGGTATTCATAAATGGCGGATCATCTGAGCTGATGCTGATCTTGATGCCTGCATCATAAAATTTAGGTAAGGGATGTTCATTCATATCTTTGAATAAACCCAAAAAGATATTGCTTGAAGGACAAACCTCTAAAGCGATCCCTCTCTCTTTTACCATAGCCATTGTTTCTGGGGAATAAATTGAATTAACTCCATGGCCAATACGTTGGATTGGAAGATTCTCCATTGCCTCAACCATTCCGCTTGCAGGAGCAAATTCACCTGCATGCACAGTACATTGTAAACCCGCATCGGCTGCGATGCGATATGCTTTATTGAAAAGTTTCGGAGGAAACTTTGCTTCATCCCCCCCTAGGCCAAAGCCTGTGACGCATGGAAACCTGTCTTTATGAGTTTGTTGCGCAACATGCTCTACAGCTGGGACGCCAAAATGACGTACCGCTGTCATTATAATTCGTCCTACTATGTTATATTGTTCTTCAGCATCGTCAATTGCTTGTTGAATTGCAGTCAAATGTTCTGCAGAAGGAATTTTACTGGAAAGCTCGGCATGATCAGGTGAATACATCATCTCCACATAAATAGTGTCTTCTTGGGCTCGAGCTCGTAAATAGTCTAAGGTAATATCATAATAATCCTGAGGGTAGCGAATCAGCGCTGCAAGGGTATCATAAACTTTTAAAAAATCGAGAAAATCTTTGGATAAATAACTTTTCCCATCTGGAGCAACAAGGCCTTCCGGAAGAACTAATTTATTACGTGCGGCCAGTTTTGCAGCTAATTTTGGCGTGATGGTCCCTTCCAAATGGACATGTAACTCTGCTTTTTTTAAACTCATCTTCAGCCCCTAATTTAGTTAGCACGGTTCAACTACTTTTTCTAGGATAATGGTAACTTAGCCGAAAAAGCTATAAAATACCTGATTTAAATTATAGTTATTTTGGATTAGTTATGAATTCAGACGATATAGATAAAGCTTATGTAAGTCCCTATGATAAATTTTTATTTGAATTTGATGCAACGCATAATAAATCCGCATCGCAAATAAAAGAAATTAACAAGCACAAGCGTATTTTTTTAATGCGTGATAATAAAGATTACGAAAACAAAGAGGGCGAAATCTGGGAAGAGTTTTAAATATTGGTGTAGCCTGAGGGGCACATGGCGGAACCCAGGCTTTGCAACCTTAGTTCCTTTCTGCAACACTCAGTAAGGGCTCAGGTTCCTCATGTTAATGGTTAACGGTTAGATTCTCGCCCAAGATGCGGCCAAATCAGCCGTGCAAAGAAACAAATGTCAAAAAATGTAATCTATTGACCTACCCTATAAAATAATGCAGCAATTTGTAAGCTAAAATCGTAAGGAGAGATGCTGCAGGTAATGTCAGTATCCAGGACATAAAGATATTGCGAATTACAATCAGATTTAATGCGCCAATACCTCGTGCTAAACCTACCCCAAGAACTGCACCAACCAATGTTTGTGTCGCTGAAACGGGTATGCCTGTACTTGTTGCTACAACAACAGTGGTTGCGGCAGAAAGAGTAGCGGCGAAGGCGCGGCTAGGAGTAAGTGCAGTGATAGCGCTGCCTACCGTTTCAATAACTTTTCTACCATACATAAGCAAACCGGTTACTACGCCAATACAGCCTAATAATATGATCCAGGCTGGGTAATTATTGGCATCAAACGCTTGATGAGAATTCATGATCAAACTGTAAATAATTGATAGTGGCCCCACGGCTAATGCTACGTCATTCGAACCATGTGCAAAAGCCATTGCGCATGCGGTCATCGCCATGAGTACAGCAAAATATTTTTCAACCTGGATAAATCGTTCTCTGCGTCTTATTCTATGGGGTTCCGGGATTCGTTTAATAATGACCATTCCTATAATTGTAATAACAATACTGGTCGCCAAAGTAACTGCAAGATTTTGTTTAAAATTGAGATGAATGTGAAAATGATGGAGCCCTTTAAATACAGTGATAAATGACAAAATAGAGCCAATGAGAAAAAGGTAAATCGGGATATACAATTTAGCTTTGGCTAGTGGATTACTTTTGACAAAAATAGTTTGCTGAATACTGATAAATAATGCATAAGCAGTGATCCCTGAAATCATTGGTGAGGTAATCCAGCTTATAGCAATGCGGCTTACTTGGTTCCAATGGATTGCTTGCGGACCTAGCACTAAGGTGCCAAAACCTACCATTGAACCTACTAAAGCATTAGTAATAGAAACAGGAACACCAAGGTAACTTGCGAGATTCATCCAAATCGTGCATGCTAATAAAACACCCAGCATTCCTTCAATAAGAATGAGTGGTTGTCCAGAGAGCTCACTGGAATTAATAATCCCATCGCGCATTGTTTCTGTAACACCGGTTCCTCCTAAAAATGCCCCGGCAAATTCAAAAATTATGGCGATCAGCATCGCTTGTCTGACAGTAACTGCTTTTGAGCCCATAGTAGTGCTCATGACATTGGCTAAATCATTAGCGCCAACCCCCCAAGTCATAAGAAAACACAAAATGACTGCTGCAAGAAGATATATAATTGAATAATCCATAAAAAGTGACTACCGAGCTATTAGAATTTGAAGACGACTACCCACATGCTGAGCACTATCGGCTAAATCATCAATCAATTGGACTAATTCATAAAGGAAAATTGCATCAATTGCAGATAAATCTTTTTCGATTTCAAAAATACGATGTCGGATATCCGCTAGGCGTTCATCGCTGTCATGTTCAATCTCATAAAGTGTTAAGATCATTTCTTCAACGATTTTAACTTCAGATCCTCTGAAGCCTGCCTCAAGCAATTCATCCAATTCATTGATTGCTTTACAAGCTTGTTTTGATGCATCCAGACAACGACTTAAAAAAGGCATAAAAACGGGAACGAGTGATTCTGGAATGAGCATTTGTCTACTTATGATGAGTTTGGCGATAGCTTTAGTTTTTTTTGCAATAAGATTCTGGGCGCTGAGCACCTCAAGCAAATCAGTTCGAGAAACAGGAAGAAAGAGACCGGTAGGCAAATGAAGACGTAGATCCCGCTTGATTAAATCGGCTTCTTTTTTTAGGGAAATTATTTTTTCTGCTATTTTATTCGCAGTAGACCAGTCTTTTTTTAGGGCTGCTTCAAAAAATGGGTAGAGTTGTTTGGCACATTGATGTACTTTACGCATGTGTTGTTCTATCGGCCTTATCGGAGAAGGACCAAATATATTAAATATGCTACCCATGTTTGCATCTCTTAAGCAAATTTTTGAGAAGTATACCCAAACTTTTTCAGGAACAAAACTATTGAATCAGCGTTCGAAGATTTTTTCAGTTTATTCTTTGATCTTTCGAGGTTAAAAATAAAAATATTTTCAATTTGTTACATGAATCTTTCATATTAGTCTACAATTGAAAATACTAGGGTTTACCACTATAAATTTTTCTTCATTGTCTAGGGAATAGGAACAAGGAGCTGAGGATGCAGCGATTTTGCCTAATAGGATTACTGTTTTTAGCAAGTAATGTATTTTCCCAAACAATCACAAAAGTTATTGAGTTACACTATGTTCCAGTCCAAAAAGTTATCCAATTAATACAACCCTTATTGCAAACTGGGGAAAAAATAAGCGGTTCCGGGGAAACTTTAGTAGTTCAGGTTTCGCCGCAAACACTTACCCAAATCAGAACTGTAATACACCAAATTGATGTACCTCCAGTAACATTTAAAATTTCCATTTATCAAGGTGATCCGGATTGGCTTAGTGCCCAAAATGAAAATTCCGTAAGCTACAGTACAAAATCTCCAGCTGAAGTAAAACGCTCACAATCCGTTAAAGTAATGAGTGGCGAATCCGCGTTCGTATCTACCGATGAAGAAGTACCCATCATCACTTCAGTAGGTGCAGGATTTTTTACAACAGGAATCGCTTACCAACAGCATCAAATCAAAAATGGTTTATTGGTGCAACCCATTATGCGTGGCTCAAAGGTCGAACTAAAGCTACGTCGAGTACGTGAACAGCAAGATCCTGCGGGAGGGCAACAATTTGATAATCAAAATATAGATACTACTTTAATGGTTCCATTGAATAAGTGGGTTTCTCTAGGAACTGCTGAGGGAACACAGGATACTGATTCTACGTCGGTATCGTATACAGCAGGAAGACCATTCTCTCAGCAAGCAACACTTTATGTAAAGGTTTCAGTTGAACGTGATCTTCAATAGAAGAATAAAAATTAAACAATTTGTTTATGGTATATAATTAATATAAAGATACTAATTAATAAACTGACCTTTCAGGAGGGCTCATGGCAATTATAAGCTCATTGGCTAATCACTTGCTGATCGCAATGCCTTCCCTTAATGATCCCAATTTTGAAAGAACCGTTATTTATATTTGCGAACACCATGAACAAGGTTCAGTGGGCTTAATTATAAATCGCCCAATGCAATTTCCTTTGTCAATTGTTTTTGAGCAACTCCATATTGAGCCAGTTCGTATGGAACAAAGCCAGTTGCCTTTAATGTTTGGTGGCCCGGTTCAACCTGAGAGGGGATTTGTTATCCATAAACAATTTGGAGGTTGGCGTTCCAGCTTGTTTCTGCAAGATGAGGTGACGGTTACCACATCAAATGATATTATTCGCGCTATTGCAGAAGATAAAGGACCTAAAGATGTTTTAATTACTTTAGGTTATGCTGGATGGGTAGAGAATCAATTAGAAAAAGAACTTCTCGAAAATACTTGGTTAATTTGCCCATATCGCTCAGAGATTCTGTATGAGGTACCCTTCGAAGATCGTTGGGAATATGCGGGATCCACATTAGGGATCAAAATGAGTCAACTTAGTTCAAATATTGGCCATGCCTAGTCCTGTTTATATAGGTTTTGATTTTGGTTATAAACGCATAGGTGTTGCAGTAGGCCAACAACTCACATGCAGTGCTTCTCCTCTCGCAACCCTTGGTGCCCGTTTGGGCATCCCTGATTGGAATGCAGTGGCTAAAGTTATTGCTGAATGGTCACCTCAAGCATTAATAGTTGGTATTCCCACGTGTATTGATGGCAGTGAATTGTACACAACTTCTGCCGCACGGCGATTTGCCAAAGAATTACGTAAACGATTTTCTCTGCCAGTACATTTAGTTGACGAGCGACTCTCAACTGTGGAGGCTAAAGAGCAATTGTTTGCACAAGGTGGATATCGTAAAATCAAACAGTCTGAGGTAGATAGTATAGCGGCGTGTGTTATACTGGAGCAATGGCTGCAACATCCTGAATAGGATCCCATTTCTACTATCTTGGCCAAAATGACTTGATTTTCTGCGTTCGGATGCTCACATACTTTGTGTATGCTGCGCTTTGCTACTCGAAAATCAAACCATTTTGGCTCAAGCTAGCGAAATGGAACCAGACCCAAAATTCCTGGGGGTTAAGTTAAAAAGATAGGGTTTTTATGAATCATTTTTTAGAAATTAGTCAATTATCACGACAACAGATTGAGTCTATACTGGATCGTGCAGTTTATTTCAAACACCATAATCACTATCCTTCCTATGCACAGCATCCTGTTGCGACTTTATTTTATGAAAACAGTACTCGCACTCGAGTGAGTTTTGAGTTGGCAGCAAATCGTTTATCTATGCCGGTAATTAATTTGGATCTACAAAGCTCTTCAGAAACCAAAGGAGAGGCTATTGAAGATACAATCCGTAACCTTGCTGCCATGGGAATTCAACATTTTGTGATTCGTCATAGGCAAGAGGGTTTACAGCAAAATTTAGCAAATCAAATTGGGGAAAATGCTCATATAATTAATGCAGGTGATGGTACTCATGCACATCCAAGCCAAGCTTTGCTTGATATGATGACAATTCTTGAACAAAAACCACAGTTGGATCAATTAAAAATAGCAATTCTAGGAAACATTAGGCATTCGCGAGTAGCCAATTCATTGCAATGTATTTGCGCGCAATTAGGGGTCGGTGAGCTTGTTTTAGTCGCGCCAGAACTTTGGCAGCCGAAAACAGTGCATTATGGACGAATAACTCATGATTTACGTGATGGATTAACTGATGCAGATGTAGTGATTTGTTTACGGGTGCAACGTGAGCGCTTATTGGAATCTGATCATTTGGATTTAGATTCTTATCGTCGGGATTTTGCTTTAACAAAAGAAAGTCTGGCTTATGCTGACTCGGATGTGATGGTGATGCATCCAGGACCTATAAATCGTGGCATTGAAATCGACAGCGATGTGGCAGATGGTGCAAATTCTTTTATATTGCACCAAGTTACTAACGGTGTTTTTGTGCGTATGGCAATTTTTGATGCTTTATGTAACCAGGGATAGTAGGATATATTTTACATTTTGCTAGCTTGAACCAAAGTGGCCAGATTTTCAACATATATGAAGTATATGTATTGGGGCGCAGAAAATCAGGCCAGTTTGGCTCATATAGAACTGTAAACAGAGCTATTCTAATCCACAAAGGAAGAGCAATTTAAAATAGAAAAGCCCCAAGGATATCTCCATGAGCAGCCATCGCTACAAGCAAATATGCATTCTTGTGCTTCTGAGTTTCTATTGCTTGCTTTCCTTTTTCATTTTTAAAAATTATCAACGGATTGATTTTTCTTCTTTCTATTACTCGACGCAGGCATTATTGCATGACGAAAATCCTTATAGAAATTTTTTTACTCCCTACTCGTCTTCTATAAAGATACTACCTGTTAATTTAAATCCACCCTTTGTTCTCTGGAGCTTTGATTTTTTGGCACGATTAAGTTTCTCCAATGCTTTAATTGTTTGGTTTTGTTTGTCCTTTGTTTTGGGAGTAATTGGTGTAACCATTACCTTTCGCTACGCTTTTTCTACTCAATTTTTTCAGAAAAACTATATAAATTTATACCTTTTTTATTTCGCATTTTTTCCGACATTAATGAATTTTGTAACGCAGCAATTTGGCTGCATTTTATTGTTTTTCATCATGGTGGGTTATTATTTTTATTTGAATCATCGCGACTATTTGGCGGGTATATTATGGGGCATTATTATTGCGATTAAAATATTCCCTGCATTGTTACTTTTCTATGCTTTAAAACAAGGCAGGAAGAGAGTTCTTGTGACTATGATAGTCACTCTCTTAATTGCCACATTTCTTCCTGTCCTGTTTCATGGTCCAATGATTTATAAATACTATTTCAAAATGATGAATCATGTATTTTGGTATGGCGATGATTGGAATGCCTCAATTTATGGTTTCATTTTTCGTCTTTTTTTTGGTGGGGAGAAACTCCCTGATATGTCTTATTTAATAGCCATTAATTTATCTTATGGTGTCCTCTTTATTATTTTGCTTCTTTGGTATTGGGGAAAGTTGGGGCCAACCGAAAACAAACCCATCAATCATCAACCCTTTTGCCTCACTTTGGCAATGATGTTATTTATGAGTCCTTTTGGCTGGATGTATTATTTTTCTTTATTGATTTTTCCTATGACACTTACTTGGTTTGTCGCTTTGGAGGAGCAGAAAAGTTCTGCGAAAACAATGTTTGTTTGGCTTTCCTGTCTTTTTCTCATCAACGCTCCTATTGATTACTTGAACAGTCAAAATATGCCTAATTTGTTAGCGAGAATCAGTTTCTTCTCGAGTTTTTTTTATGGTTTAATTTGTTTAATTTATCTTTTAGGCAAAAGAAAAAAAATCTATGGAAATAATGAAATTCTGTGGGATGGAGCGAAACATTATTCGATATCCGTAATCATCATTATTTTAATGCTCGGCGTGTTTGTCCCTATAATATATTACCTTATACGTTTATCAAATTAGCATTTGAATTTAGGGTTACCCTAAATTCAAGTGCAAAAAAATTCAGCTCTGAATGATCGAATAAGTGCAAACAGGTTATGGGAATTATAGGGTCCCAGGAGCGCTCAAAATATGTCTAAAGGACAATGCTTGTTGTAAATGAGTTTGAAAAACCTGACTGCTTTCACTCATATCTGCAATAGTTCGCGCAACTTTCAATAAGCGATGATATCCTCGAGCAGACAGTTTGAGTTGCAGCGTAGACTGGCGTAAAAAATTTTGTTCTTGGATGCCTAATGCACAAATTTTTTCACAACTATTGGCACTTAAAGAGGCATTAAGACACTTTTGTCGTTCCAATTGAACGCTTCGTACTTTGATTACCTTTTCTCGGATAAGATCACTTTGTTTCTTGGGATTAATGTTAGGGGCAATTAATTCTTCCTGAGTTAATGCTTGTACAGAAATATGCATGTCGATACGATCTAATAGAGGGGCTGAAATCTTGGCATGATAACGCTTAATTCGATCAGGACTGCATAAACAGTTCGCCTGAGGATTACCCCATTGCCCACATGGACAGGGATTCATTGCTGCGATGAGCTGGAATTTAGCTGGGAACTCTGTTTGTGCAGCGGCTCTTGAAATGCATATTGTTCCTGCTTCAAGTGGTTGTCTTAACGTTTCTAGAACGTGCCGGCTAAATTCAGGTAATTCATCAAGAAACAAAACTCCATGATGTGCCAGAGAGATTTCTCCTGGTTTAGGAGGATTACCCCCACCCACTAAAGATACAGGTGAGGCAGTATGATGAGGAGAGCGGAAAGGAGGGGAGCGCCATTCACTAAAATCAGGTAATTTACCGCGTATGGAATTGATGGCTACACATTCTAGAGCTTCTTTTTCAGATAATTGTGGTAAGAGTGTATTAAACCGTTTTGCTAACATGGTTTTACCGCTTCCAGGAGCACCACTTAACAAAATACTGTGTCCACCACAAGCGGCAATTTCCATTGCTTTTTTTGCGTGAAACTGTCCTTTGATATCAGACCAGTCTATTGGGTATGGTTCCGAACAAGATTCTGGCTTGGGCGGTAAGGAATATAAGGGAGTCCCTTGGCAAAGATAGCTGCATACTTCACGTAAATTGTTCGCGCTATAGATGTTTTGATAACCGGTTAAAGATGCTTCATGAGCGTTCGCAGTGGCGATTATGAGTAAACTTTGGTCTTTATGAGCTGCTAATACTGAGGGGATAATTGCGGAAATGCCTCGAAGTTCACCGCTTAAAGCAAGTTCTGCTATAAATTCATGGTAGGCTAATTGGTTTTGGGGAATTTGGTTGGAAGCGGCTAGAATGCCAAGAGCGATTGGTAAATCAAAACCGCTTCCAGTTTTAGGTAAATCAGCAGGCCCCAAATTTACCGTAATTTTACGGCAGGGAAATTCAAATTGGCTATTAATAATAGCAGAGCGAACTCGATCCTTACTTTCTTTCACTGCGGTTTCCGCAAGACCTACTATTGTAAAGCTCGGCAAACCATTTGATAAATGTACTTCTACTGACACGGGCTGTGCCAATATCCCAATCGTACTCCGCGTTTTAGTAAACGAAAGATTCATTGCTTATTCCTTTAATGTTGGACAAAATGAGCGACAAAATTTTCCTATTAGAGTTCTTGCATAACCTGCAAGAGCTCTATCGTCGCTTAGGGTCTATTTACAACTCTACTTTCTTGGCCAAAATGCTTCGATTTTCTGCGCTTCGATACTCACATACTTCGTGTATGCTCCGTATCGGTGCTCTAAAATCGAAGCATTTTGCCCCGGATCAAGTCCGGGGGAATTGTAAAATAGACCCTAAGTTTACACTGTAATTACTTTTGTTCTTTGTTAAGCTGGGCTATTAAAACATCGAGTTGTTTTTGAAGATGATCTACCTTCTCTCGAGTTCGAGCTAGAACTTTAGTTTGCACATCAAATTCTTCGCGGGTAATCAGATCCATATGAGCAAAAGCAGCTTGGAGTACATCTTTGAATTTTTGTTGGATGTCTTTTTCAATGTTTTGTAGACTGGGGGGGAGAGCGGCAAAAAGTTTTTTTGCTAAATCGTCAAATTGTTTGGGGTCGAACATAATCACTCCTTTTGGTTTTGCAAAGGTAAGTGCCCAGCCCTTACCCGGGAACGGCTTTATTTGGCGCGATCCGCGCTAAAATCTAACCGTTTGAGTAAACATAAACATGGGCGGCTTGAGCTATTGCTTGCAAAGAGTCTAACAAAAGTATAATCACAGCGGAATATTTTATGAAAATGATTATGGCAATTATTAAACCTTTTAAATTAGATGATGTTCATGAGGCATTAATGGAAATAGGAGTACCAGGAATAACCATTTCTGAGACGCGGGGTTTTGGCAGACAAAAAGGTCATACTGAGTTGTATCGTGGTGCTGAGTATGTAGTGGATTTTCTTCCTAAAATTAAAATTGAACTCGCTTTGCCGGATGATATGGTTGAAGCTGCAATTGAAGCGATTTGCAAGTCGGCTTATACCGGTAAAATTGGTGATGGCAAAATTTTTGTTTATGAGTTGCAACAAGTGATTCGTGTGCGTACTGGCGAAATAAATGCTGATGCCTTAACGTAGAAAAGCAGTTGAGATTGTTTTTTCCAGGGATAGTTTAAAAACTTGAATTATCTATTCAGGGGATATCTTGGAAGATGTGACAAATACAGTTTTCGGTCAATAGGGTGTGAACGCTTTGTGAATTATCCGCCATACCAATAAATGGCGCGTTGGGTAATGACAGCGTTGAGCTGAATATCCCAAGGTTCTGGCTCAAGATAATCATCTACACGCTGGAATTGGTAAGCTACGCCAAATAATGGACAATTCTCTTTACCTTTAAAAGTACGGTCGTAATAGCCAGCTCCCATGCCAAGGCGATTACATCGTACATCAAAAGCAACTAATGGAACTAAAACCAAATCTAACTCTTGCACAGGAATGGCTAAATCGGGGTGAACTTCCGGTTCGGCAATTCCGTAGCGATTTTTTTGAAAAGGGGTATCTGGTGTTGCAGGCAAAAAAGAAAGGGTTAAATCGTCATTGAGAACTGGGAAGTAACAGAGTTTCCCTTGTAAGAGTGCATTCCTCCAGAGCTCATCTAAATCAATTTCACCATTGACCGAAAAATAAAATGCTATTTGCTTGGCATGGCGATATTGCTCCAGATAACGGATGCGAGTACAAACTTGATTTGAAGCGGTAGCACGATATGAAACCGATATCTTGGATCGTATTTCTTTCATCGTATCTCTTAAAGCCTTCTTGACTTGATCTGTCATACAGGTATCAGTGTATTGTTCTTATTAAATTATCGATTTTTTATGGTAAAAATTCAAGGTATTGCAATGCTTTAAAAAATTTGTCACCCTGAAATCCTAGGGTAATTGCTAATTTTTTTTAAAAAAACTAGTCAAGAATGTAAAAATAAGGTATATAAGCCGTCCTGGTTTTTAATGATCCAGAGTATAGGTACAGTATAACTCATTGAGAGAATGGTATGAGTGATTTGTTTGAAGATGATGAAGATGCTGTTGTAGAAGTCGGAGAAGACTTCGTCGATGTTGATAGCGAATTGGATGTTGAAGCGGAGGTTATGGAAACAGTTCCACGTGGCTTGGATGCACGCAGGAAATTGGAAAATATGTTAGATGAAAAACGTTTACGTGATGAACTGGACGATTTTGGAGACTACTAACCGAATTGGTCTTTAATGCCCGGTTTGGAACGGAATCTATTAACACTCGTAGTAGATTCAATTGACAATTAAGGTTTAACTAGAGTTTATGAGCCGGACACGAATACTCTCAGAAGGGGAAAGCAATTTTGCGTTTCCAATAGATGATCGCGTCTTTTTAGGCGAGGGCTTGTTTGAGACGCTTAGAGTGGAGGCAGCCACGCCATGCTGTGCTTATTTGCATTGGCAGAGGTTAGGGGACTCCGCACTAAAATTAGGTATCCCCTTTGATCTTTCTTTTGAGCATTGGTTAGAACATCTGCTTAGTAAAATTAAGCAAGATAATTTATATCATGGCGGGATCAAAGCGATATTAAGCGGTGGTTCTGCACCTAGAGGATTAGCCGCTCGAGCACAAGTAAGCCAGCTTATCTTCCAGACTTTTAATTATTCGGTGGAATCACATCCACTGAAATTGCTTAGTGTGCTATGGCTAAGAGATGGTAATAATCCTATATATCAAGTTAAGTCGGTCAATTATTTGGAAGCGATATTAGCCCGTCGCCAAGCCATTGCTCTAGGCGCTGATGATGCTTTGTTTTTTAACCTGCAGCATCATGCAACTGAAACTACCTGTGCTAATTTATTTTTGATACAGGATAAAAGATTGCTGACTCCTCCTTTAACTGATGGTGTACTTCCCGGTATTACTCGCTCAAGAGTACTTCAGCTTTCCAAACAACAAGGTGTAAGTTGTACGGAGGTTTCTATTACAAAAGCAATGCTTAAGGATGCGGATGGTCTTTTTATAACGAATTCATTACAAGGTATTCGTTCCGTATTTTCTTTAGATGACATCGTTTTTACAGTCGATCATCCGTTGCTGAATCAATTGTCTTCTTCTCTGAATATTTGAAACGAAAATTATTAAGATGCAGAAACTTAATAACGCATAACAATAAGAGTGCTAGGGATACTATTAAGATTTCAGTATTTTTATAAAATGCTCCTTGCTTTAATATGAACTCCATTCCAGCATAACCAAAATAGGTATAAACAATTTCAGCTGGAATAAGAAAAATGAACGTAGTGATCAGATAAGATCGAAATTTTATTGCTGTCATCCCTAAACCATAATTAACTATATTAAAAGGGATAATTGGAACTAATCGCAAAAGGGCGACAATCACCCATCCTTTTTGTTCCACAGCGGAGATTAATTTGCCTAGCTTTTCTCCTTTTCTTTGAGAAAACCAGTTATAAATCAAATGCCTTGTAATTAAAAAAGAGAAAGCAGCACCGCTTGTTGCACCTAATAAATTGAGCAGGATGCCAAAGAAGGGGCCAAAAAGTGCTCCTCCTGCTAAAGTGATTACCATAGTTGGCAAGAACATAATGGTTGCCAGACAATATATAATTAAAAAGAAAATGGGGGCAAGCCAACCAAGATGATCAATCCAGTTAATAATTTCACTTGAGGATTTTTGAAAAAAGAAGGCAGTAGTAATTAGAGATACCAATGCTAAAACAATGAAGAGTGACTTAACTGGATGAATGATTCGGTATTTCATAGGATTTATTTTGTGTAGGATAAATCTTTATCAGGCTCTGTTTACAATTCTGCTCCCTTGGCCAAAATACTGCGATTTTATGCGCTCCAATACTCACATATTTCGCAGTGTTTTGACTCAAAATAGCGAATTGTAAATAGACCCTGGTAATCGCTACTGTCCCTTAACAATCAATTGATTAAGAAGTCTATTACACCTGGTTATCCGTTGCAATCTTGAAAAAAAATGATTGATTGGGTATAACTCAAAGCGAATTTTTATAAGAGAAACAAAAACATGGAACAAGTTATGCGAAAGGAAAGGCAAAAGCAGCGTGCTCGGAAATGGATTAGAGCAATGTTAGCCCGCTGGTTTAAAGTAGAATTGCATGGAAATTATCAACCTGAGTTTAACTCGGTGATTATTGCTAATAGGACCTCAAAAATTGATTTGCTTTTACTCGCTGCTTTTTTACCTGAGCAATTGACTGTAGCGTTTCCTCCACACTCATCAGGTAAACTTTGGATGAAGATAATGATGCTTTTTGCCGACGTCATTGTTATCGATTCTACGAATGCTTTTGCGGCAAGAGCTTTAGTAAAAGCAATAAAGGAAGGAAAGCGTTGCGTTATTTTTCCTCAGGGAATTGGATTACAGGAAGAAAGCTTGAAAGTTTTTGATGCTCCTGGACTGGTGTTACAAAAAGCGGGCGCTTCCGTAATTCCGATTCGAATTGATGGGGCTCAACACAGTATTTTTTCTATAAGTAAGGATAAACATCTTATTCGTTTATTCCCTAAAATTATTTTACATGTATTGCCCATACGATCCTTCATACAGGACGGAAATAAGCCTCTGAATCGAAATGCGATGAGTACCCGTTTGTTTCGTTTGATTAGTGAACTAACTTTTGCAAATAGTTTTCAACCAATGCCAATGTTTGAAGCACTTATTCAAGGAATGGCGTTAGGAACAAAAAATAAGGCGAAAATTGAAGACGCAAACCGAACTCCATTAACGCCGAAGCAATTTCTTGCGCGTTGTTTTATTTTGGGCAGACAAATTAAAACACAAACACAAGTAGGAGAACATGTAGGGATTATGTTACCTACTACAATTGCGGGTATGGTCACTTTTTTTGCTTTGCATGCATATCGGCGTATTCCAGCTATGCTGAATTTTAGTTTGGGACTTCATAATTTGTTGGGCACGTGTAGGGTTGCAGAAGTAAAAACTATCTATACAGCAAGGCAATTTATCACTACAGCAAAATTGGAGGGTTTAGTTGAAGAATTACAGAAAGCAGGGTTAAACGTTTATTTTTTAGAAGATTTTAAGCCTTCTATTAATTTAGGTCATAAACTTTCTGGGTTACTTAAGGGGATGTTTCCGTTTCGAGCGTATCAATTAATTGGAAAGCCGGTTTCTCCTGAAATGACAGGCGTTATACTATTTACGTCAGGTTCTGAAGGAGTTCCCAAAGGGGTTGTCTTATCCCATTCTAATTTAGTCGCGAATTGTTGCCAATTAACTTCGCGAGTGGATTTTTCGTCTCATGATAAATTCTTCAATGCTTTACCCATATTTCATAGTTTTGGTTTGACTACGGGTTCAATTCTTCCTCTAATACATGGAATTAATTGCTTTTTTTATCCATCTCCCTTGCATTATAAAATAATCCCCGGCTTGATTTATCAAACCGGTGCAACCATTATGCTCGGGACTGATACTTTTTTAACGGGGTATGCTCGAGTTGCAGAGCGACATGATTTCAGCAGCGTGCGTTACATTTTTGCCGGTGCTGAAAAAGTTAAACCGGAGACGATTCGACATTGGATAGATACTTTCGGGGTAAAAATTTATGAGGGATATGGTGCTACAGAAGCTTCCCCGGTGATTTCCATGAATTGTCCTTTAGCTTCTTTGCCTGGCAGCGTGGGCATGTTATTACCTTTTATGGAAGGTCGAATTCAGCCGGTAGATGGCATAGCTGAAGGAGGACGGTTTATATTGCGCGGCCCTAATATTATGAACGGGTATCTCTCGTCTGAAAGACCTGGAACGATCATAGCTCCAGAAGATGGATGGCACGATACTGGGGATATAATCACTATGAATGAAGAAGGATTCATTACTATAGCTGGTCGAGCAAAACGTTTCGCTAAGATTGCTGGAGAAATGGTTTCCCTTACTGCTGTGGAAGGGGTTGCTGCTTCAATTTGGCCTGAATTATTGCATGCTGCAGTGAGTAGGAAAAGTCCCAATAAAGGAGAGCAGATTATACTATATAGTGAGGCTGCCAATGCAGATAAAGTCAGTTTTGTAAAGAAAATACAAGAAATGGCTTATTCGGAATTACTCATTCCTCATAAAATTTTTCCAGGAAGCAAAATTCCTGTTTTACCTTCAGGAAAAATTGATTACGTTACCATTGAGAAAGAATTAGTTGAAACGTAGCCGAGGGTTTCTTATCCCCGGGCTCCCAGGTTACATTTTGCCCTGTTCGCCAAGTTACGTTATTTTTTCAATACATAACTACCTGGTGCATCCATTAGAGGTTTTAATGGGAGTTGATTCAAGTCAGGGGCAGGTATCAGTTTCCCTGAATGAGTTTTTAACCATTTTAACCATTCTGGCCACCATGAGCCGGGATATTCTGTTGCCTGTTCTAGCCATTGTTCTGCATGAGGGGGAAAATGATGATTGACTTTATAGCCGTATTTTTTAGCCTCAGGGGCGTTGATAATCCCTGCGATATGTCCTGATCCGCCAAGCACAAAGCGTTTAGGTCCATTCATAAGCTGGAAGCCCAAGTAGGTGGTTTTCCATGGCGCTATATGATCTTTTTCTGTTGAGAGAAAAAAAGTTGGTATGTCAATGGTACTGACATCAATTGGAGTATGATTAAGATGGATCTTGCCTGGTTTTGCCAGATCATTATGCAAATACATCCATCTTAAATATTGAGAATGCATTGTTGCTGGCATATTGGTAGAGTCTGAATTCCAGTACAATATATCGAAAGGAACCGGGTTTTTGCCACGTAGATAATTTTTAATAAAGAAAGACCAAATTAAGTCATTTGCCCGTAATGAGTTAAAACTTGAAGCCATAAATTTTCCAGCAAGATAACCTTTAGACTTCATTTCATCTTCCAGCTTTGCAATTTGTTGTTCATCGATAAAGACAGCAATATCGCCAGGATCACTGAAATCAATCATTGAAGCTAAAAAGGTCGCACTACGGATAGAATTGTCTTGATGTGCTTTATTATAAGCAAGCAACATGGATAGAAGTGTTCCACCGATACAAAACCCCATAGTATTCACTTGTTTTGCATGGAGTTGTTTTTGAATTGTACTAATCGCAGTTAATGGTCCTTCATTCAAATAATCATACAAGCTTTTATGAGAGAAATTTGAATCTGGATTAATCCAGGAAATGACAAATACAGTAATTCCTTGTTTCACTAACCAGAGAATGAGTGAGTTATGCGGGCTTAGGTCAAGAATATAATACTTATTTATCCAGGGTGGAATAATAAGAAGGGGGATCGACTTTACTTTTGCAGTTTGTGGTGTGTATTGGATAAGCTCCATCATGCTGTTTCTAAAGACTACTTTTCCGGGGGTAATGGCGATATTTTTACCGAGCTTAAATGCTTCTGTATCTGTCATTTTAATCATGAGACGTGGAGAGCCTACTTCCAGATCGGAAAGTAAGTTATGAAGCCCTTGTAATAAATTTTTGCCGTGGCTTTTCAATGTTTCATCCATGATTTGGGGATTAGTATGCAGAAAATTAGCAGGAGATAATGCATCTAAATATTGTTTGGTAAAAAATTGCAAGCGTTTTGCCGTATTTGGGTCAGGATATTCCAGATTTTCAAATAAAGTATTCATATGCTGACTAGCTAAGAGGTAGTGCTGGGTTAACATATTAAAAAACGGATTATTTAGCCAGTCTTCTTCATGAAAACGTGGGTCATTTATGGGCATAGATGTCCCATTTAACCAATGCTGCAATTGGACTTGTGCTAAATTAAACGCATCTTGCCAGTATGCAAGTTGCATTTCCCAGATTTTTTCCGGATTCTGTAAAAGAATACTCATTACATTTTGAAAGTGCTCCGTCAACTCAATGTACTGGTTGATTATCACGGGAACTTGTAAAGGAGTTTCCTTTACATCAGAGATAATTTGCAGAGTTTTTTCTGCTATTGCTTGCAACAGCTCGGCAAGTTCTTTGTCATGGGTCATCCTAACTCCTATTAGACAAATTAACAGGTGTATATTTTGGTTTTTTTATTGGTGTTTAGCAAGTTTTATTTAGAATAACCCTTACTGAAAGGGTGTGGGTGTAATTATTGCAGAATTATTATTAAGAAATATTTATGTGTTTTTTTTGAAAATAGCCTTATTTAAGTAAATTTACCAATTTCTAATTGTTCCCTCATGCCAAAAATAACCGCTTTCCTTTTGCTTATTGATAAGCTCGTAGAGTTCGTGTGCTGTCTTAGAAGGCAGTTTTGGCGCATTGTTGGTACCCATATCTGTTTTGACCCAACCTGGGTCAAAACTGGAGACAATAATTTTAGGTAATCTTTTTGCCAGAAGCAGGGTATACATGTTTAAGCAGGATTTTGACATTTTGTAGTGCGGGACCGAGGCAGAGTCGTTGGAACTGAAAGCCCCCCATCCTGACGAGATATTAATGATTTGGGCATTGGGATTTAACTTGGAAATGCATTGTTCGGTTAATTCAATTGTTCCAAATACATTAACATTGAATGTCTCTCTTAGTTGGCTCATGCTAATTTTCTCTTCTTGCCAATCTTCCAGGAGTACAGCGGCATTGTTAATTAGCGCGTCAATTTTTGGTAATTGTCTAGCAAATTGATTAATTTGTTCTGAATCTGTTAAATTAAGTGGATGGATTTTTAGATTCGGGTGGTTTAAAACAGTGCGTCCAGTTGTTGAGGTTCCAATAACGAGCCAGTCATTTTTTAGAAAGATTTTTGCTGTTTCTAATCCGATCCCGCGGCTAATACCAGTAATTACAAGAGTATTCATAATCCTATTTCTCCATAATATCCGTAGCCTGGGTGCAGCGAAGCGTAACCCGGGAAATTTGATGGTCCCTCAAACCCGGGTCACGTTTTGCTGTACCCGGGCTACAATATTTTTTACCTGAATTTTTCCTAATGTTTAAAGTGGCGAATTCCAGTAAATACCATAATTATTCCGTGTTCTTCAGCACACGCGATAATTTGTGTGTCTCTGATTGAACCGCCTGGTTGAATAATCGCAGAAATACCTGCTTTTGCAGCAATTTCCACAGTATCCGGAAAAGGAATAAATGCATCTGAAGCCATGACTGCTCCATGAGTATTAAATCCCATGAGTTCTGCTTGCCACAGACCAATGCGAGCGCTCATAACCCGACTGGTTTGGCCGCCTCCCAAACCAATCGTTGCCGCATCTTTAGCATAAACAATTGCATTGGATTTCACATGTTTTACGGCAAGCCAGGCAAACAGTAAATCATTCATTTGCTCTTCGGATGGTTTTTTTTGAGTTACAGTTTTTAATTCATAACTTCCTAGCGAAAGTGAGTCGTGTTCTTGTACCAATAACCCTCCATCGACTTTTTTCATATTCAAGCGAAATGCATCATCTGACTTCCACGCTCCAGTCACCAGGACACGAATATTTTCTTTGCTGGCAAGGATTTCTTTGGCTTCATTACTAACTTCGGGCGCTACAATAACTTCTACAAATTGTTTTTCAAGAATAGTTTTTGCTGTATTGCCATCTAATTTTTGGTTAAACGCAATGATCCCACCGTAGGCAGATGTCGGATCACATTGGAATGCTTTTAGATAAGCATTTAGAGGAGAATCACTTATGGCGATTCCACAAGGATTAGCATGTTTGACAATAACACAAGTGGGTTTGTCACAGGAAAATGATTTAACACAATCCAAAGCAGCATCAGCATCTAGAATATTGTTATAAGACAATTGCTTGCCCTGAAGCAATTGCGCAGCACCAAGAGAGCCGGATGAACTGTTTTTATCTACATAAAAAGCTGCTTGTTGATGTGGATTCTCTCCATAACGTAAGTCAGTTAGTTTATTAAATTGACAGGTGAGAACCTCTGGAAAGCCACAGGGAGTATACTGTTTATCTAATGTAGTCAGATAATTCGTGATGGCCGCATCATAAGCGGCGGTGTGTGCAAAGGCTTTTTTGGCTAAGGTAAATCCCCAGTCAGAAGGAATTTTTTGTGTTTTCAGATAATGAATAAGTTCCGGGTAATCGTCTGGTTTTACCACCACAAACGTATTTGCATGATTTTTTGCCGCTGAGCGAATCATTGCTGGACCGCCAATGTCGATATTTTCTATAGCCTCGTTGAAATTACAGTCAGGCCTACTGATGGTTTGTTCAAATGGATATAAATTAATTATCAGCAAATCGATGGGCTTAATGGAGTGCTCTTTTAGCGTTTTTTCATCCTTTTTTTTACGTGCCAGTAGACCTGCATGAATGGCTGGGTGCAGTGTTTTAACTCTACCATCCATCATTTCGGGAAATCCTGTGCATTCACTCACATCGATGACAGGTAATTTATTTTCTTTAAGTAATGCAGCAGTATTTCCTGTGGCAATCAGTTCAACGCCCATTTCATGGAGCACTTTTCCCAGCGCTACTATGCCTTTTTTATCGGAAACACTAAGCAGGGCTCTTTGAGGCTTAAAATTAGAGAATGTATGTTCTTGGACCATTATAACTTCCTTAACTAGTATGGCTGAGTGCAGTGAAGCAAACCTCCAGGAAATCTAATTTCAGGATTGTTTTTACTTGCACTAAGTTATGACAATTTAATCTGTTTTGTGTTTAAAAGCCAATAATGCCCATCCATTAAGGTTTTCCTGATGAACTGCAGTGAACATTGAACTATACGTTGCAATAAGTTCGGGAGCTTGTTCTTCGAGGATGCCCGAGACAATGAGTATTCCTTTAGGATTTAGCAATTGCTGAAAGCGTTTTTTCAGACTCATTAATGGTGCCAACAAAATGTTTGCGATAATCAAATCGACGGGTTTATGTACTACTTCGGGCATATCAATTGACAATTTGCGTTCATCAAGTCCATTGGCCAACGCGTTATTTTTAGTCGCTTGCAGCGCTTGTGGATCAATATCTACTGCATGTACTTCCCATGCGCCTAATTTTAATGCAGCCAAAGAAAGTATTCCTGAGCCACAACCGTAATCAATAACCGATTTATTCTTTAAATTAGCCTGTTCCAGCCAAGTCAAGCATAAAGCAGTCGTGGGATGGGTCCCGGTCCCAAAAGCTAAACCCGGATCGAGCATGAGATTGACTGCATCGCGTTCAGGAGGAGTTGACCAAGTGGGACAGATCCATAGGCGTTGGCCAAAACGCTGCGGTTTAAAATCGTCCATCCAGGCTCTTTCCCAATCTTTATCTTCCAGAACTTCCAGGGAACAGGTTAATTCGGGGTACGTTTGTAACAAGTGATCTCGTGTATATTGCGCCTGAAAAACTTCTGAAAATAAAGCCTGAATGACAACTTCAGGCCATAATGGTGTTGTTCCTGGCTCAGGTTCAAGAACAGGATTGTCATTTTTATCGGTAAGCATCACTGACAGCGCACCGAATTCTTCCAACTCCTCGCTAAGTAATTCTATTTCTGAGGTTGGACAATGTTCTACTTTTAATTGAAACCACACAGCATTAGCCCTTCAACATTTTTTCCAGGTAATGGATATTAGTACCACCTGCCATAAAAGATTGATCATGGAAAATACGTTGATGTAATTCAATATTGGTTTTTATACCATCTATGATGATTTCATCAAGCGCATTTCGCATTCTTGCGATGGCCTCATCACGTGTTTCCCCATAACTAATCAATTTGCCTATCATGGAGTCGTAATTGGGGGGAACCGTATAACTGCTGTAAATATGAGAGTCAAAGCGAATGCCTGGTCCTCCGGGTTGATGCAATAACTTTATCATTCCTGGTGACGGCATGAAGGTTCTGGCATCTTCTGCATTGATCCGGCATTCAATTGCATGACCACGTAGCTTTATATCTTCTTGGCTAAGCGTCATCGGAATATCACTGGCAATTTTGATTTGTTCTTTAATTAAATCGATTCCAGTGATCATTTCAGTTACAGGATGCTCTACCTGGATTCGTGTATTCATTTCAATAAAATAAAAACACCCATCCTGATATAAGAATTCAAAAGTTCCTGCGCCACGATATTGCAATTCTTGGCACGCTTTGACCACAGAGGCACCAATTTGTTTTCTCAATTCAGGACTAATTCCCGGGGCAGGTGCTTCTTCTACTACTTTTTGATGACGTCTTTGCATGGAGCAGTCACGTTCACCTAAATGAATTGCCTTACCTTTGCCATCTCCAAGTACCTGGAATTCAATATGACGCGGATTTTCTAGGAATTTCTCCATGTAAACAATAGGATTATTAAATGCAGCTTTTGCTTCACTACTGGTAAGTGCGATGGCATTGAGTAAATTGGCTTCACCATGAACAACACGCATACCACGTCCACCGCCGCCACCTGCTGCTTTTATAATAACAGGATAACCAATTTTTCGGGCAATTTCTAAGTTGACCCGATCATCATCTGACAAAGGGCCATCTGATCCTGGAACACAAGGAACTCCCGCAGCCTTCATTGCGTTGATGGCAGATACCTTGTCACCCATAAGACGAATGGTATCTGCCCGGGGGCCGATAAAACGAAACCCGCTTTGTTCTACTACTTCCGCAAAATCAGCATTTTCAGAAAGAAATCCATAACCAGGGTGAATCGCTACGGCATCAGTAATTTCGGCAGCAGAAATAATCGCTGGGATATTAAGGTAACTTTTTTGTGCTGGAGCAGGGCCTATACATACCGTTTCATCAGCAAGGCGCACATGTAATAAATCTTTATCTACATCTGAATGTACGGCTACAGTCTGAATGCCAAGTTCTTTACACGCACGTAAAATACGAAGAGCAATTTCACCTCTGTTGGCAATAACAATTTTACTGAGCATGGATGTACCCTCTATTCTATAACAAACAAGACCTGATCGTATTCAACAGGCTCTCCATTAGCGACAAGTATTTCTACGACTTTACCGGCACGATCCGCTTCGATTTCATTAAACATTTTCATTGCTTCAACAATACATAAAACATCCCCGGCTTTGACTGTTTGACCAAGAGTCACAAAAGGAGAACTTTCTGGTGATGGAGAAGTGTACATTGTACCTACCATAGGAGAACGAATTTTATGGCCCGAAGCAGTCGGTGCAGCAGGCTTGCTTTCCTGGTGCGAAGCAGCCATTGCATGAGCAGGTGGATTATTTACATTAGGATATGACTCCTGACGAGGTGCAGGAGCAGAAATATAGTGAACTTGATGCGGTTCTGCTGCAGGCACACTACTGTGACGGCTCAATCTAAGTGACTCTTCACCTTCTTTAATTTCAATTTCAGAAATGCCAGTTTCTTCCAGCAATTCGATTAATTTTCTGATTTTACGAATGTCCATTGTTTGCTTCTCTTTCAATAATTGATGTTAATGCTAATGAATACCCTTGCACGCCCAAGCCACTAATCGTTCCTTTTGCTATATCAGAAAAATAAGAATGGTGACGAAAAGGCTCACGGGAATAAATATTACTAATATGTACTTCAATAAATGGGACGGCCACAGCACATAAAGCATCCCTTAAAGCCACACTGGTATGAGTAAAACCTGCAGGATTAAAAATTATATAATCTACTTTGTCGATACTGGCCTGGTGAATTGCCTGGATTAAATCCGCCTCGGAATTGCTTTGATAACAGCTTAATGCAAGTCCGGCTTGTGTTGCTTCTTTGATTAAACGGGTGTTGATATGATCGAGCGTAGTGGCGCCATAAATTGATGGTTCTCGAGTTCCCAAGAGGTTTAAATTTGGTCCATGTAAAACCAGAATTTTTTTCATGTTTTAGTTAGTATCGAGCAATTTTGGCTGATTTTGCCTGATCTTCCTAAAATTGTCTATATATCTCCGAGGATATCTGCATGATCTCCGCTTTTTTATATTTTTTGTCCCTACGATATTGAGTGAAAATTTGCTGGGCTTTATTGCAGTAAAACTAGACTATTGAATTAATTCATGATGCAATCATTTTAGGAATTAAAAGGCGTTCTATTCAACTCTTCCCAGAGAAAGGAATTTTTGATGCAGGAGAGGCTCGAGCAACAGCAAGGGATACAAAAAGTACAACCGGTAATATATTTTGTTATTTTTATGATGATGATATTAGTGCAAATTTCCATTGATCAATATATTCCATCATTACCTGCTATTACGAAAGCCTTTAAGAGTACCGAATCATCAATCCAATTCACTCTATTTCTTTTTATGTTTGGATTGGGAATTTCCCATATTTTTTTTGGGCCTTGGTCCGATAAAATTGGCCGTAGGCGTCCATTAATTTATGGTATTGGAATCAGTGTCATAGGTTGCCTTTTTTGTTTATTTGCTCCCTCTGTCATGGTGTTAACGTTGGGACGGTTTTTACAAGGATTTGGCATTGGCTCGTGCAGTTCAGTAGGGCGTTCATTAATTCGTGATCTTTTTGCTGACAAATATTTATCAAAAATTGGTTCTTATGTCGGTGTTGTAAGTACGTTTCTTCTGGTTGCTTCCCCAATTTGGGGTGGGTTCATTCAAGAGCATTTTGGATGGAGGGCGAACTTTTTATTTATTTTTATCGTGGGTTTTGTATTTTGGTTTTTTATTCTCTGGGCTTTGCCTGAAACCAATAAAAATCTTAATCCTGATGCAACTAAAATAAGGGTAATACAGCAAAATTATTGTGCTTTATTAAGGTCTAAAATTTTTTTAGGTTACACTCTATGTGCCTGTTTTGCATGTGCTGGTTTAGTTGCTTATCTTACTATTGCTCCTTTTTTGTTTCAAAATGTATTGGGATTAAGCCCTTTGGAATATGGTCAACTGTCAATTTTTATTGCCGGTGCTATTTGCCTTAGCGGAATAATTAACAGCCAATTAGTCATGTCTAAAGGAGTATCTTACATGTTGTTTATGGGTGTCCTGTTGATGATCGGCGGAGGAGGGATCATGCTCAGTTTTGCTCTTGCAGGAATAATGAATGTAGCGACAATCATGATCCCGATTGCATTATTTAGTATGGGGGCAGGCTTTACTTTTATTAACGCTTTTGCAGGAGTTTTCCATCCATTCCCTCAAATTGCAGGAACAGTGGCGGCATTATATGTCAGTATGCAAGATTTAACTTCTGCATTGACAAGTGGGATCATCGCAGTGGCTAAGATACAAGGTCAACTCTCTTTGGCTTTAATATTACTTGTACTAGGCTTAAGTGCATTGGCAGCATGGTATTATCAAGAATCAATAATCCAATAAAGAAGTTTTCATTTCAGTCACATCATTTTGGGAAAATAGAGTGTAGGGAAGAATTTTTATCTCTTCATCTCTGTATTTTTTATGGTAATTATTACCAGGCATAAATAATAATTTCAAAAATCCTAAAATTATGCTAGCTTGGATAAGATTTTTAAAGTTATTGGTTGTGTTCACAGGTGTGACTCACTGTTAAAACCAATCAGGTTATTCTATAGCTTGATTTTAAGGACTAATGGTTTGGCAGGAGATGAGTTGCTTTCAATTTAGATTAAGTTGCAAATAAGGAGAGGGTTTCCATGCATCATAATTACTATTTATCTCCCCTAGCTGTTGCTCTGGCCTTGGGAATAGCATCTTCTGCGAGAGCCGCAGAACCTATGCCTTTACAGAAGGCGTCTCTTGAGCAAGTAAAACAAAAGTTTGCTTTGACACCACAAGGCATCACTTTTGCTAAAGACAGTTTAAGTTTTGTAAGTGAGCATACTGATAATAATAAAGTAACTCACGTGCGTATGCAGCAACAATATGTAGGATTTCCTGTTTATGGTGGTTATGCGATTATGCATAGCATACATACAGCAAAATCATTAGCTAAAGCACAGTCAAATGTAGCTATGAATGGCGTCATTTATCAAGGCCTACAGACTGAATTGGGGCAACCTGATGCTTCTTTTGTGAAAAATGCTGATCTGGCGCTACAACAATTTAAAGCTAAGTATGCGGGTAAAGAGGTACGTGATGAAAAATCTACCCCTATGGTTTATATCGATGCTCAGCATAAAGCACACTGGGCTTATAAAGTAAGTGTTCTTGTTGTGCATAGAGATCAAATTCCAGAACGCCCAACTGCAATAATTGACGCAAAAACCAATAAACCCTTTGTACAATGGAATGATATAAAAACAAAAAGAGATTCGGCGAATGGAGCAGGTTTTGGTGGAAATAACAAAACAGGGTTCTATCGATTCGGAGCTGATTTACCCTATCTCGATTTAACTCGTGATATGAGCAATGAAGTTTGCTTTATGGAAAATACAGATGTCAAAGTAATTGACATGGATCACCGATACAGTTCTAGAAATAAAGCAATGAAGTTTAATTGTCCAACCAATGACTCCAACGTTTACCTAACTGGTTATAAAGGAGATGGTTATGACAAAGAGAATGGAGCCGCCTCTCCAACAAATGATGCCTTGTATGCTGGCCATGTGATTAGGCATATGTTTAAAGATTGGTATGATACTAACGCACTGAGTAATCCTGATGGTTCCCCAATGCAGCTAGTCATGCGAGTTCATTATGGCGAAGGTTATGAGAATGCATATTGGGATGGTCAGCAGATGACTTTTGGTGATGGCGATACCATGATGTATCCATTAGTATCTCTTGGAGTAGGTGCCCATGAAATCAGCCACGGTTTTACAGAACAACATTCCAATCTTCAATACTTTGGCCAATCTGGCGGAATGAATGAGGCCTTTTCTGACATGGCAGCTCAGGCAGCTGAGTATTATTCTGTGAATAAAAGTAGCTGGCAAATTGGCGGCGAGATCATGAAAGAAGACAGCGGCTGGGAGGCATTACGTTACATGGATATGCCAAGTCGTGATGGTGAGTCTATTGATACTGCTGATGAATACTATGGTGGTCTGGATGTTCATTATTCCAGTGGAGTGTACAACCATTTATTCTACATTTTGGCCAATCAACCTAATTGGAATACCCGCTCAGCATTCGATGTTATGGTTAAAGCCAACATGGATTATTGGACACCTTATTCAAACTTTGATGAGGGTGGCGAAGGTTTGGTAAGTGCAATTACTGACCTAATCGCAGGTGATCCGAACCATGAGAAGTATCCTTCTTCTGCTGTATGTGATGTTAAAAAGTCATTAAACGAAGTTAAAATCATTACTAACATGGAAGGCTGTGCATAATTAATCTATGTGGTAATAAATTCAGCCAGAAGTTTACTTATAACTTCTGGCTGTTCCATGTGAATATGATGTCCTCCATCCATATTTTTAAGTGTCAGATTTTTTACCGTCTTAATCCGGTTATTCATTATTTCAGGATCAAAAGAAAATCCTCTGCTGGATAGAAGTAGATAAGTTCTTGCCGTAATTTCTTGCAGACAAGAGAGTATTTGAGTTTCCGTCATCCGTAAAGGTGAGCGTGCCAGTAAGCGTTGATCATGCCGCCAATAATATTGGCCTTGCTTTTCTATTAAACTTCGCTCACAAAGAATTTTTGCAATGTCTAGAGAAACATATCCTTTAAAGGCACGTGCAAGAGCCGCGCTACTTATGCTGTCATACCCCTTAGGTTTTTTGCTTTTTTGAGCAAGAAAATGTGCGAACTCTCTTAATTGTTGGCATGCGGTTTCTGCCGGATGAGAAAATGGGCCTAATCCCTCAATTAGACTTAGGGAGAGAAAACGCTCGGGAACTACGCCTCCAACCAAACTTGCCAGGCAAGCGCCCATGGAGTGTCCTAATAGATGGACTGTATCAAGTTTTAATGCATTGATTATTTCAATAACAACAAAAATTCCATCAAAAAAATGATAATGACATCCTTCGGGAAGATGTGATGAATGACCATGGCCAGGCAAATCAACAGCAATAAAATAAAAATCATTCTCTAGAAATGAAGCAAGAGGAGCAAAACTGTTTGCATTATCTAACCAACCATGTAGTGCAAGAATTGTAGGTTTATCGGGATTTCCCCAAATCGTGCAGGCTATAGAAAAGCCTGGAATGGTGAGCTTTAATGTTTTCATTTTATTTACTATTTTTTTAATTAATATAAGTAATCATTATATCCCTACTGCAAACAGGAGAGCTATAATTCCTTATAAAATGAATAATGATTTGAGCCTCGTGGTTTCAATGATTACAATTAACGTGTTCAGTAATTTTTTTGAAAGCTCTATAACGAGAGAGTAGTGCAATTTTTTTATGACATTTAGTGTTATGCTTAATACGAGAACTTGAAAAGAGTAAATTATGCAACAAGAAGTACAGAGCGTTTCATTAATTACTTATAATATTCATAAAGGGTTTGGTGTAGGCGGCGCTGTGCGTTTTTTGCTTCCTAAAATGCGCGATGCAATTACCAGCTTAACTCCTGATTTTGTTTTTTTACAAGAAGTTCAAGGCGAACATAGAAAACGACAAAAACGGATCAATGCTTGGCCTGACTCCCCTCAATTTGAATATATTGCTGAAAACATATGGCCTCACTATGTTTATGCAAAAAATGCGGTATATGAATCGGGACATCATGGGAATGCAATTTTAAGTAAATATGCTTTTGAACGATTTGAAAATATTAATCTTGCAAATATACGCAGAGCCTCGAGGGGAATATTGCATGCACAATTGAAACTGGATAAGGTCACCATCCATTTATTATGTGTTCACTTAGGCCTTTTTAAAACAGAGCGGATGGTGCAATGTAATGCTTTAATGCAGCGCATAAAGGATGTAGTGCCACAAGATGAACCCCTATTGATGGCTGGGGATTTCAATGATTGGCGTACTGTTATTTCCAAACCTCTGGCTGAGAACTTAAATATAGAAGAGGCTTTTGTTTCAGTAGAAGGACAGCATGCACGCTCATTCCCGGCTATAAGGCCGGCACTTTGCATTGATCGCGTCTATTTCCGTGGCATGAAAGTGCAAGAGGTAGCGTGTTTACATGGCAAGCCCTGGCGAATGCTTTCTGACCATTTGCCGCTTTATGCTCGTTTTGAATTGATTAAACCTCTTTAGCATTTTGTTTAAAAATCGTAGTGTGAATCTTTTTAGGATGCATAAAGATGAGGGTTACTGTTTTGGGGATTGGTTTATTTCATGGAAAAAACCTCTCCCCAATAGAATGATTATTCCATATTGCTGTTGTATTCACTTACACAAGCTAAGCTATTCAAACGGGCGCGTTTTAATAAAGCTTCTTGTGCTTTAGCGATATTCGCTTTATTTCCGCCCCAGGCAGCTAAACAATCTTCCTGTAGTGCTCTGCCGAAAGAAAAGCTGAGTAGCCAAGGTTGATGGTCGATGCTATTGATTGCATTCAAATTTGCTGTAGCTTGTTGTGGTGTTTGCCCACCAGAGAGGAAATTAATTGTTGGTACTGCAGCAGGTACGTTATTACGGAATACACTAATTGTGTAGTCAGCAATTTCATCAGGCTCACTGAAAGGACTATGTGCTTTACCACAAGTAACCATACTTGGTTTTAAAATAATATGTTCTAACTCAATCTGGTGAATAAATAAGGCATGGAATAGTTCGTGCAATACAATTTCACATACTTCTGCACAATGTTCAATAGTGTGATCACCGTCCATGAGTACTTCTGGTTCAACAATAGGAACAATCCCTGCTTCTTGGCAAGCTGCGGCATAACGTGCCAGATTTTCTGCGCCTGTTTTAACCGCGGTCAAACTGGGAGTAAATTCAGAAATTGAATAGACATTCCGCCATTTAGCAAATTTTGCACCTAATTTTTTAAAATGCTGCAAACGCTCAGCTAATCCATCGAGCCCTTGAGTTACTTGTTCGCTTTCAGTATTGGCGAGATGAATTAGTCCTTTATCTACTTTAATGCCCGGAACGATACCCTTATCAGCAAATAATTGAGGGATAGGAGTTCCATGCTCATCAGTTTGGCTAAAGGTCTCTTCAAATAAAATAACCCCGTTGATATATTGTTCTAAATCAGTAGTCGTGGCGAGCAGTAATCTATAATCTCTGCGATTTTCTTCAGTATTTTCAATACCAATCGAGGTAAATCGTTTACCTATAGTTGAATTGCTTTCATCTGCAGCTAAAATTCCTTTGCCCTCTTGCAGTATAAGCTCCATAGTATTGGATAATTCATCATAACTCATAGTGTATTTGCTCCTGATTGTTTACATTATCTAGATATATATTTTTCACGAATAATTTGTTGCATAGCAAAACCTTGTTCTTTTAAAGAGTGAAAAGCCTCGTCGATCATACCGGGATTTCCACATAAATAAATAACATCGTGCTGAGGATTTAGATTTAATGTAGGAAAGGCATGTTGTACATAGCCGCTGTACTCATTTTCATTTAATTCATGCACAGGTTGTCTGCTTAAATAGGGTCTGAATAAAACCTTGGGATATTTTTGAGAAAATGCTTGGAACTCATTGGCATAGAGAATTTCTTCTCGTCGTTGTACTCCTTGTAATATGACAACCTCAAGTGCTGGGTGCTGCTCCATAAGTACTCCTAGTTCTTGAAGCATTGCTCGGTATGGAGTAATTCCTGTACTGGTAGCGACTAAGATAAATCGACGAGGGATTGTTTCATCTTTGATAACTAATCGACCATATGGCCCACTAACCTGAATCGTATCACCAGATTTTAAATTATACAGCAATTCAGTACCTGGTCCATTTTCAAAATAGCCGGCTGCAAGCTCAATTTGATTATCTTGTTGTGGTGCATTTGCTATACTATAACTACGTTTTAATATTTTACCTTGATGTTCAAAATGAATGGTAATAAATTGACCAGGTAAATAATTGAAATATGGGGCTACTTCACAAGTAAAAATGAAGTGCTTTACTTTAGGAGAAATCATAAATGATTCTTTTAATTTGATGGGAAATGTGTTTATTTGCATGACGAATATTCAACTTTACTGTAAAAATCTGAGATTATAACTCCGAATGAAGCTTAATATAAGCAAAAAATTATGCAATATAAGTTTTAACAGCATATAATTAAATTATGAATACACCGGATCTCATTACAATTATAGGCAATCTCAGCCATTCCTTATATCCAGTACAACATTTAATTACTGGGGGAGCATATTTGCTGGGAATTTTATTTTTTATAACCGCTATTTCCAAATTCCGGAAAATTGCAGATCACCGGTCAGGATCCTCGTCGCAAGAAAAAATGTTTAGCCCAATGATGTATCTACTGATGGGGGCGGCCTTACTTTATTTGCCGACTGCGTTAGATATTATGGCCAATACTACCTTTGGGGTAGGTAATGTTTTAACTTATACCTCATACAATTCATCAAATATATTCAGCTCAATGGGATTAGTTGTCCAAACTGCAGGAGTCTTATGGTTTGTGCGTGGATGTGTGTTGGTTGCACATGCCAGTCAGCCAGGAACTCAGCATGGACCTAAAGGTTTAGTATTTATAATTGCCGGGGTATTGGCAATGAATTTTGATAACAGCATAGCGATGCTGAATTATGTAATGAATTCTCTCACTTCCTGGACTATAGCAATTAAAACGAGCCAAGGGTACTAGCCGCACTCTTCTTAGTTTTCTTCCCCACAGATTCTGAGGTTATTTGCCTTAGCAAAATCAATAATGGACTGATAAAGTAACGGGCTTGATTCTTTAAGCTTTGGATCAAGTAAAATGCATTGGTATCCCTCACTATTTACACTGGGCCTTAATAGAGGGGAATAATGAATACGACTGTTCTTAAAGCTTGCCAATGAGCCACTCATACGCTCCGCCCAGTCACTGGGTCGAAAAGTTTTTCCTTGTGAAGTTATTCCTTCGATAATGATGGTTTTTTTTTCAGATGCAGCCATATTTTTTATGTAATATAAATACAGTATGTTAATTATACCATCATATGAGGGGGCTGTACTGAAATTTATTCATTTTGCAAAAATAAATTTGTGTTAAATTTGGTTTTCAAAAGCAATTTTTATCCCTATTATGTCAACATATTGTATTTGGCATTTTTTTGAAGGTTATTAGGAATGGAAAAAGAAAGTCATTCTGGTATTTATTTATTGCCTAATTTATTTACAACGGCCAGCTTATTCGCCGCATTTTACTCACTGGTTGCGTCGATGAAGGGACAATTTGAAGCCGCTATCATCGCCATATTTATTGGCATGATTGCTGATGGACTGGATGGGAGAATTGCACGTTTAACTCATACACAGACAGAGTTTGGTGCTGAATATGATAGTTTATCCGACATGGTCACCTTTGGTGTTGCCCCTTCATTGTTAGTATATAATTTAATTTTAAGTCAGTTAGGTAAAGTAGGCTGGTTGGTCGCTTTTGTTTATACAGCTGCGGTTGCTTTACGCTTAGCTCGCTTTAATACTCAGATTGAAACAGCAGATAAACGATATTTTCAAGGGTTGCCTTGCCCGCCATCTGCTGCAGTAATGGCCTCTTTTGCCTGGTTATGCTATCAAAATGAATGGCAGAATATGTTTGTTGCCCTATTAACGGCGCTCTTGTCATTAACTACTTCAGGTTTAATGGTTTCTAACTTTCGCTATTACAGTTTTAAGGAAGTGGATTTTAAGGGCAAAGTTCCATTTCTTTATGTCTTGGTAATGATCATTTTATTTGTAGCTATTGCAGCCAATCCTTCAGTCGTCTTATTTGTAGGTTTTACTGTTTATGCATTATCTGGGTTATTTATGACTTTATTTGCTTTGCACAAAGTGAGGAAGCAAAGAAAGAATTCTGAGAAATAGAAACAATTATTTAAGGGTCTTCAATAAGTACCTTCTGCAATAGGATGAGATTATGATGTTGCAACCCTTACCCATGCTATATGCTATAAGTGGATTATGTACATCAGATGGAAAATATCATCTCGCTGATTCCAATTACTCGAAAGGTTTTATTGATTACAATGATGTAAGTTTACTTATGAACTATATTCAGTTAAAAAATAATATATTATTCAAATTCCACTTATTCGCCTTCACCAAAATAATTATTAATCAAATGAGTTAAGGCTTCATTCATTTGTACTTCATCAGGGCCATCTATTTCCATAATGAGTTCACTCCCTTTATTGGCTGCAAGCATCATAACACCCATAATGCTTTTCCCATTAACGGTTTGTGAATTACTGGTTACATCAATTTGGCTTTGGAATTTTGCTGCGGTAGAAACAAACTTTGCCGAAGCTCGTGCGTGTAAGCCCAATTTATTAATTATTTTAATTTTAGTTTTAATCATAGCGCTACAAATGTATCATGAAATAGGTAATAAGTGTAGTTAAGCTCAGCAAAGTGGAGCCAAGATAAAAATAGGCTTTCACTTTGCTGTTTGCAAAATTACTGCAAGCGATTATTCCTTAATCGTGATGCTTATGGCTTTTCTCTTTATGTTTCGTTAGTTGACGTTCCAACTTATCAATCAACGTATCAATTGCAGCATATAAATCATCAGATTCTGAGCTTGCATGCAGTTCACCTTTGGTTACATGAACGGTTGCTTCAGCAATTTGACGTAATTTTTCTACATTCAATACCACGTTAATTGATTTGATTTGATCAAAGTGACGCTCCAGCTTATCGAATTTTTCTTCGGTAAATGCTCTGAGGGCAGGAGTAACATCAATATGATGTCCAGTGATGTTAATTTGCATGAAAATCTCCAGTTACATAAGGTCTGTTTGACAATTCTACTATCTTTACAAAAAGGGGGGCGATTTTTATATGCTCCGATACTCACATACTTTATTCATGTATGCTGCATTTCGATGTTCTAAAGTCACACCATTTTGGCTCAATCTAGCGAATTGTCAACAGGCCTCTAAATTAATTACAAATTATTTTTCTTTCATTGGATGGAGCAATTCCCATTGCTTCACGATATTTTGCTACGGTTCGTCTTGCTACTTTAATACCCTGTTCTTCCAATAATTGGGTAATTTTACTGTCACTCAATGGTTTTTTTCTATTCTCCGCAGAAATTAATTTTTTTATGACGGCACGTATGGCTGTAGAGGAGCATTCATCTCCAGCATTTGTGTTGACATGACTTGAAAAGAAGTATTTGAGTTCAAATACTCCTCGAGGGGTGTGGATAAATTTCTGTGTAGTGACACGAGAAATGGTTGATTCATGCATATCCAAAGCGGAAGCAACATCATTGAGAATTAATGGCTTCATCGCTTCTTCGCCAAACTCTAGAAATCCTTGCTGGTATTCCATGATGCACGTAGCTACTTTAAGCAGAGTTTCCTGGCGACTTTGAATGCTCTTTAAAAACCAGCGGGCTTCTTGCAGGTTATTTTTCAAAAACTGATTGTCTGCACTATTATCTGCTCGTTGAATCAGTGATGCATATTGGCTATTAATACTTAAATGAGGAAGTACACTTTGATTCAGTTGAACCCTCCATTTATTATTAACTTTTTTAACCGTTAAATCAGGAATAATGTACTCCGTAATGTCTTCATGAATTAAATTGCCCGGCTTAGGGTTTAGACCTTGAATTGTTTTCAACACCTCATTAATTGTTTTTTCAGTAATCTGATGATTTTTCATTAATTGTTTGTAATTATGCTGAGCCAGTAATTCAATGTCTTCGGTAATAATCTTTTTAGTCAATGCCAAATGTTCCGCATCCAAAGAAAGCTGCTCTAGCTGTACAAGTAGTGCCTCTGCGAGGCTTGTTGAGGCGCATCCCACAGGATCAAATAATTGTAAGCGATGACGTACTGCATTTATTTCATCTAAATCGAGTGGATGTTCATCACTTGTAAGAATCGCATGCAGTTCAGGAATGCTCATCGTTAGGATACCATCACTATTCACTGCATCAATAATTGTGGTTGCTATTGCTCTGTCTATATCACTCATAGGAGAAAGCTCAAGTTGCCATCTTAGATGGTCTTTTAAATTAGTTGTTGTGCAATGCAAATTATCGAAATTATAGTCATTATCCTCAAAAGAAGTGCGTTTGTTTGGGCTTTGATACAGTTCAGACCATTGAAAATCATAGGACTCATCATTATTTTGCTGCTTTGCTTCATTGGGACCAAATTCTTCTTTATCTTCATTTGGAGTTGCTTCAAGCATTGGATTAGATTCAACAATAAGCTGAATTTCTTGCTGTAAATCAATCGTTGATAATTGCAACAGTCTTATTGCTTGTTGTAACTGTGGCGTCAGCGTCAGATGCTGTCCAATACTTAGTTGCAATGATGGTTTCATGCAAATCCTCTTTGTATTTATTCATTGCTATTTACTATCAGTTTAAACGATTCGTAAGGATTATCCAGTATCTATGGGCGTTAATTTAGGAATCCTCTGAAAAAAATGCATGACACTAATTGGCTTTTCAGAATGGAAGAGTTAAACACAAATCAAAGTGTTCATGTTAGATTCATGAAATGGCGATTTGCTAGCGCACTTTTGAATTAAGTTGCTTTTGCAAGAAAAGCTAAATTTTTAGCTTTTGAGGAGAAGAAAGATTGTATTTAAGAAGTAAATTAATATTAAACGTAAAGCCCCATGGGTATGAGGCTTAAATAATTATTTTACTTTTTTCTCTTTGAAAAGAACGTGCTTGCGTACTTTGGGATCGTACATCATAAGCTCCATTTTTTCAGGATGGTTTCTTGGGTTTTTAGTCGTAGTTTTATAGTATCCAGTTCCTGCTGTGGATTCCATTTTCACTTTGATAGTGACGGCTGCCATGGTTTAACCCCTTAGTTATACTTTTTCGCCTTTAGCTCTGAGTTTATCCAGAACTGCTTTTATACCTAACTTGTCTACAATACGCATACCTTTGGTACTGAGTTTTAATGTGACAAATCGTTTCTCTTCTTCAACCCAGAAACTGTGATTCTGAATATTCGGCAGAAAGCGTCTTTTGGTTTTGTTGTTAGCGTGCGACACTTTATGACCAGTCATGGGTCGCTTGCCAGTTACCTGACATACTCTAGACATTGCGTTACTCCAAAATAGGTTTTAATTTAGGTTCTGTTTACTTTAAATACAAACAGACTCTATTGGTCTTTGTAAAATTCTGGGCAAATAGCCGGATGTGAAATACAAGAGCGGTTTTATATCAAAAAAATGCATTAGTTGCAAGATTTTTGTAACGACATATAATTCCGGCTTTAACAAAATATGAGTGTGATTTATGCAGCGCAAGATAAAAAGTTATGTCTTACGTGCTGGTCGGGTGAGCAATCGACAGCGTCAGGGGTTGGATCTTTGGCTTAAAAATTATGAACTTACTGTAGATGAAAGTCCATGGAATTTGTCAGAAGAGTTTATTCGTACTGCGGATACAGTGGTTGAAATAGGTTTTGGTATGGGAGCATCGCTGTTGGCAATGGCAAAAAATAACCCTGAGCTTAATTACATAGGAATAGAAGTGCATCAGGCTGGTGTAGGAAGCTTGGCTGCTGATTTGCATGAATATCAATTATCCAATGTGCGAATTGTTGCTCATGATGCAGTTGAAGTGTTTCGAACTCAATTGTTGGATAACTCTCTTGCTGGGGTACAAATTTTTTTCCCGGATCCATGGCATAAGAAACGTCATCATAAAAGACGCTTGATTCAGAAAGAATTCATTCAATTATTGACAAAAAAAATTAAGCCAGGTGGGTTTATTCATTGTGCAACCGATTGGCAAGATTATGCTGAGCACATATTAGAGGTTTTATCTACCGAGCCAACTTTAAAAAATACGCAGAAAGAAGGAGGGTATTCACCCAGACCTTTATCGCGGCCACTTACTAAATTTGAACAACGCGGTGAACGTTTAGGGCATGGTGTTTGGGATTTGATTTTTACTAAATTGGACGCATAGCATACATCGCTATATCCGATAGATTTCTTGAAATTGAGGGGCTGTTACCTTTCGCTCGCTTGAGCCAAAATGTGAGATTTCGAGTATCGATTGCAGCATACAGAAATATGTGCACTTAGAACGTATAAAAAAGGGCTGTTTGCCAAGATAGTGTAAATGTAAACAGACCCTGATGGTTTTGTATAAAATTTAACTATTCTTTGATCTTCTATTGTCCAATGTGTAATATAAATCCGGAAGGATATTACAGGGGACGTAACATGGAATTTATCACAGAAATAAATGCAGCTATAAAATCAGGACTAGAAGGATTTAATCTATTTATTGAGCAAAAGCTGCAAAGAGAAGCGAACTATCTTGAGCGCCCATATTGGACGGAAGGTGGCGTGCAAATGACTGTTTTGAATTATCTAATTCAACAACACCAGGAAAAAAATAAAAACTCTGTCCATGAAGAGGGCTCTTCTGATTTGACCGATTTCATTGATGCAATCTTAAGCAAAGTTCAAGATAAAAATATTGGCTTGCCCTTGCACCAAGCAATTGTTGCCAATAAAATTCAACTGGCTCTTCATCTTTTAGGGAATAACGTTTTTGATGTCAACAAACGTGATGATGAGGCTCGAACCTTATTGTCATTGGTTTTACCCACTAGAAACCGTCAATTATTGGTAGAAATCTTAACCTGTAAACCTGACGTGAACGCAGCAACGCGTCTTAACGAAGAGCGTATTCCCTTCCAACCATTGCACCAGGCTATAGTATTGGATTTTGCTTCTGGAGTAACCAATTTAGTCCGATCTGGGGCGGATGTGTCTAATCCTATGGGGGAGATGAAAAATACTCCTCTATTGTTGGCGGCACAACACGGTAAGATAAAGGCACTTGAAGCTTTATTAGAAGAGTCTCCAGTAGAAGAATTGAAGCTTGAGGCGAGAAATAAAAATCTTGGGCAAGGTAACAAAACAGGTGAAAATGCAATTGAAGTACTTTGTAAAAAGTTAGTTAATAAGCAAAACGATAAAGATTTGCTTCGCGGTGTTGCTATGTTGCTTTGTCGTGGCGCCGAACCACCACGAAATGAGGAACTGCGTCAAGTATTAGCAGATAAACGTAAAGAGTTGCTCAAAGAAATTGATACTTATATGGATACGAGACCTGAGCTGGTCGATCCTTTTGTGAACCGATGCCATTTAGCAAACAGTGCATTGTATCACATAATTTATGTGGATCATTCCTGGGGTAGTACTTTGCGTCAGCTTTTTGGTAGACCAAGTGACGCAGCCTTTGCTGTAGAAAGGTTGGTTACACGCAAATACAGCCGTCGCCCAGAAGGAAACTCCGAAGTTTCTGTTTTGCCAACAGCGGCTGCGGTCCCATTAAGAGGAGACGAACCTCCATTAAAACTCTATGCAGAATTTGTGCGACGTTATAATGAAGCTTATGAAAATCAAAGGATTACCAATCCCTGGAGTACTATGCGTTGGATGATTGCTGAGGGAAAATGTAATTGGGAAACAGTAAAAGAGTATGCTCGTAACCATCCAGGAACCAGGACACAGATTATCTATGATGATATGTTTAAAACTTTGCCTAAAATGGAGGTACATGAAGTAATTGAAAATTCTACTGGAGAACCCACTCTTAACAGCGAAGCTACGATGTAAGTGAAGATTCACATCTGTTGCATGTCTTCCATGATAGAGATGGAAAACCTTAAATAGTGTTTAAGGGAACCATCTCTATATTATTGGGATGGATATTAAATGGACATTGGATTAAAATTGATGGGGAGCGAGTCTATTTGTTGAGACATGGTGATTATGAATATTAACTTATTACTTTTAATCATGATTTGTTTTGTTGGCATGATTAGTCCTGGACCAGATTTTATACTTGTTACAAAAAATGCGCTTTTGTATCCCAGGCGTCAGGCTTTGGCAACAGCCTTAGGTATTGTCACTGGATGTCTTTTTCATGCTACTTATTGTATTTTGGGATTGGCGTTAATTATTACTCAAAGTATTGTTCTCTATACCGCGATAAAATATGCAGGCGCATGTTATTTAATTTATCTTGGATTAAAAGGCTTAAAATTTAAGCGATCTATGAAAATAAGTCAGGACTTCTCTTTGACAAAAAATATAACCGTTTCAAGGGCTTATATTGAAGGTGTCTTGTGTAATGCTTTAAACCCAAAACTTGCAGTTTTTCTACTTAGCGTCTTTACTCAGTTTGTATCAATACACGCATCAATTGGTGATAAAGCTTTAGTTGCCGGAGTATTTGTTTCTGAGTCTGCGTTTTATTGGCCTTTGCTCGTTTTATTCCTGCAATCGGATAATGTTCGAAAAGTATTTACTCATTTTCAAGCCGCATTAAGTCGTGTGTTTGGTGGTTTGTTAGTTTATATAGGAATTCGAGTGATGTTGAGTGCAGATTAGGGTCCATTTCTACTCTCTTGGCTCAATCTAGCGAAATGTAAATAGACCCTATTTCATGAGGAATAGAATGTCAAAGGCAGCCTTAGGTCTAAGAAAAACAGCGTTGGACACTCCTTGTTTATTAATTGATAAAAACATTTTAAAAGCCAATCTAGAGGTCATGCGTAAACATTCCATTGAAAATAATGTAAATATTAGGCCTCATTGTAAAACGCATAAGTGCTCCAAACTAGCTCGTTTACAGATTGAATACGGCGCAATTGGTGTTAGTGTCGCGAAAATCTCAGAAGCTGAAGTTTTGATTCATAATAAAATACCCAATGTATTGATTACTTCTCCAATTGTCACAAAAAATAAAATTTCCAGACTTATTTCGTGCCTGGAAAAAGCTCCCTCTACTTTGATAGTCGCAGATAATAAAGAAAATATCATTGCCTTAAATGAAGCTGGAGCACACAATAAAAAAATGATTCATGTGTTAGTGGATGTGGATCCAGGAATAGGGCGTACCGGTATTAAACCAGAAAGTGCTTTAAATTTTGCTTTGGAGATTGAGCAATTACCCTGGCTGAACTTGATGGGAATTCAATGTTATGCGGGGAATTTACAACATATTTCTTCCTTTAGTGAGCGAAAAAGGAAATCATTGCAAACGATGGAAATGGCAAGCAATCTTGTAAAAAGTTTTAGAGAAAACGGTCTTAACTGCCCTATATTAACCGGAAGCGGAACGGGAACTTATGATATTGATGTTGATGCGGCGGAGGTAACTGAAATTCAACCAGGTTCTTATACAGTTATGGATGTTCAATACGCTGCTATTGGTTCAAAAAGTAATGAGAAGCATTTTAACCTATTTAAACCGGCAATGACCCTTTTGACCACAGTCATCAGTAATAATAGAACAGAACATATTACCGTAGATGCAGGTACAAAATCCATTTATGTAGATCAACAAAAGCCCCAGATTATCAGTCATCAGGGATTGGAATATGATTGGGGGGGATTTGGTGATGAGCATGGCAAAGTTACTGCAGTAAATGGTGCTCCATTACCAGCATATGGTGAAGTTTTAGAACTTATTGTTCCACATTGTGACCCAACTATTAACTTATTTAATCAATTTTTTATTACTGAAAATGATATTGTAGTGGATATTTGGAATATTGATCTTAGAGGAAAATGTCAATAGGAGCTGCGGGATTTAACTCCTTTACCCTATCCGGCGATCTCAAGAAATTCATGCTCTGTGAAAAAATTAAGAATCCATATTGAGTTAATTACACCCGGAGAACTTGCTTAAACTTCATATACCCCATAGAATTCTAGTTTTCATAGAATTTGCCAGGAGAGTAGTACATGGGGTGGAATGAGCCAGATAAAGGCAAAGATCCCTGGAAGGGTAAAAATCAGCCTCCAGATTTGGATGACGCTCTTAAACGTGTTCATGACAAATTGAAGAAGTTCTTTGGAGGTGGTTCTGCTAAAACAGGTAATGAGCCGTCCAAAAAATCAAATGGTGGTTTGGTAACTCTCGTTGTTATCTTAATTGCTTTTATCCTTTGGGTACTTTCTGGCATCTTTATTGTTGATCCTGCGGAGCAAGCGGTTATTCTTCGTTTTGGCAAATATGTTGAAACTGTGGGGCCAGGACCACATTGGATACCAAGAATTGTTTCTTCCAAAATTATCATGAATGTGGATAGAGTTTTGGATTATTCCTATTCTGGACAAATGCTTACCCGTGATGAAAATCTGGTTTCCGTGTCTTTAGCTGTACAATACCGCATTGGCGATCTTGAGGATTATTTATTTAATGTAGCTAATCCCGAAGAAAGTTTGCAACAAGCCACTTCAAGTGCTCTAAGACAAGTAGTCGGAACAACTACGTTAGATCAAATGATCACTGAAGGACGTGAAGTTTGGGGTAACACAGTACAAGATACTTTGATAAAGACATTGGATTTATATAAAACAGGTATTGTGATTGTTAATGTCTCACCCCAACCAGCACGTGCGCCTGAAAGTGTGCAAGATGCTTTTGACGATGCGATTAAGGCACAGGAAGATGAAAAACGCTTTAAAGAACAAGCTTATGCCTATGCGGCGAAAGTGGTACCGATTGCGGAAGGAAAGGCGAGTCGTATCCAGCAAGAGGCAGAAGCCTATTCCAAACAGGTTGTGCTGAAGGCCCAAGGACAGGTTTCTGAATTCTTAGCCTTGCTGCCTCAATATACTGCGGCCCCAATAGTTACAGCAGAACGTATGTATTTGGAAACAATGCAACAAGTATTAAGTCAGAGCAGTAAGATCATTGTTGATAGCAAATCAGGTAATTTGTTGTATTTACCTTTGGATAAATTGTTCGAAAAAACATCAGGTTTCCCGCATGAAATCGCAAAAAATGGCAATGTTGAAGGTGATGAAACCAGCGAGACAGAGAATTTGGTCGATGGTCGTGAATTTACTAGACCTGTTTATCGACAAGGGAGAAATGAATAATGAAAACGATGGGTAGAACCCTTGGTATTTTGATCTTTTTAATACTTCTCTTTTTATTGACCAGTGTGTTTACCATAACACAAGGGCAGCAAGGTATTCTTTTACGTTTAGGTCGTCTGGTCAATGATGAGTCGACTAATAAAGTTAAAGTCTTAAAACCTGGATTGCATTTTAAAATACCGTTTATCGAAAATGTGCGCATTTTTGATACTCGTATTCAGACAATGGATATTAAATCAACCCGAATTGTTACCAAGGAAAAAAAGGACGTAATGGTTGATTATTATGTTAAATGGCAAATTACTGATTTGGCCCAGTATTTTAAATCAACTGGCGGCAGTGAATTTAAAGCAGAAACATTATTGGAACAACAATTAAACACATTATTGCGTGCTCAGTTCGGTAAACGTACCATTCCCGAAGTAGTATCTGGTGGTCGTGACGATTTAATGGAGTTACTGCGTCAGGCTGCCCAAAAGCAAGCAGGTGGGTTAGGTATTATTGTTGTTGATGTCCGTATTAAAGGAATAGAGTTGCCAGCCAATACCAGTAATGCAATTTATCAACGCATGCGTGCAGACATGCAAAAAATTGCGAATAGGCATCGTGCTGATGGTCAGGCAGCTGCTGAAGAAATAAAAGCAAAGGCTGACGCTGATGTGATGGTTTTGTTAGCAAAAACCCGTAGTAATGCCCAAAAGGTAAGAGCTATTGGAAAAGCGCGCGCAGCAGCAATGTATGCGGAGGCATACAATAAAGATAAGGATTTTTTTGCTTTATATCGCAGCTTGCTCGCATATAAAGAGAGTTTTAACAGTAGAAAAGATATTTTGGTACTGGATCAAAGTAGTGCATTTTTTGATTATTTTAAAACGGCCGCACCAAAAAATGATGGTGTACCTGCTAAAAAGTAACTATAATGTCAGATTTTGGTAACTATTCATCCCTGTACTAAAATCGTGGCGAGCGTCCAGATTTGAATGCAGGTTGAGTGAAAAATATTCTGAAAATGCATCACATCAACGGATATGCGCACGTATTTTCGGAATCTTTTCTTTTAAGAAGAAAACCCTGCATGGGTTGGGTAGTGACTATTTTTAGTGAAATTGGGTTTTAGTGATTCGCAATTTAGAGCGACGAACAAGCATTGTGCAAATTAAGGTTTATCATGGGTAAAAATGTTGTTGTTTTAGGAACGCAGTGGGGCGATGAAGGCAAGGGTAAAATAGTCGATTTATTAACCCACGATGCGCAGGTTGTTGTCCGTTATCAAGGTGGTCATAATGCAGGTCATACCTTAAAAATTAATGGGGTGAAAACGGTTCTTCGCCTTATTCCCTCTGGCATGTTAAGACCTCACGTCACATGCTACATTGCAAATGGTGTAGTTCTTTCGCCCGATGCTCTATTGGGAGAAATTAAAGAATTAGAACAAAGTGGAATTGATGTCCGTTCCCGCTTACGTATTAGTATGGCTTGCCCGCTGATACTCCCTTGTCATGTTGCTATGGATAAAGCACGTGAAGCACATATGGGAGACTCAGCGATTGGTACAACCGGACGTGGTATAGGTCCCGCGTATGAAGACAAAATTGCCCGTCGTGCGATAAAGGTCAGCGATTTATTTCATCCACAGCGTTTTGAAAAAAAATTGATCGATCTTTTGGAATACTATAACTTTATTTTAACTCAATATTTCAAGCAGTCAGCTGTGGATCTTAACCCTTTATTGGATTCTGCTTTACACTGGGCTAAGGAATTACGCCCAATGGTTTGTGATGTTTCTGCTTGTTTGCATGATCATAGAGAGCAAGGGGATAATATTTTATTTGAAGGAGCGCAAGGGGTCTATCTGGACATTGATCATGGCACGTATCCTTTTGTTACTTCATCGAATACTTGTGTGGGTTCGGTAGTTAATGGTGCGGGATTTGGTCCCAAATACCTTGACTATATTTTAGGGATTACTAAAGCTTATACTACACGTGTTGGCGGTGGTCCTTTCCCAACCGAGCTTTTTGATGAAGTGGGTAAACAGATTGCTGAACGTGGGCAGGAGTTTGGGGCTGTTACTGGAAGACCTAGGCGCTGTGGATGGTTTGATGCAGTTCTTTTAAAACATTCAATTGAGTTAAATAGTATTACGGGATTATGCATCACCAAACTGGATGTTCTGGATAAATTAGATATATTGCGCATTGCTGTGGCTTATAAAGATGAAACAGGTAATTTAATTTCTCGCCCCCCCCAATCAGCCGCTGATTTTCAAGGTTTAGAGCCTGTTTACGAAGAAATGCCAGGCTGGCAAGAATCTACTGCTGATATTACGAATATAAATGATTTACCTGCGAATGCTCTTGCCTATATAAAACGAATAGAAAATCTGCTCAAGGTACCTATTGATATATTATCAACCGGCCCAGAACGTGATTCGACGATTATTTTACGAGATCCATTCAAAATTTAATTCGTATCGGTTTGCATAAATGAACAGTGTAGCCTGGGTGTCGCCAAGCGTAACCCGGGTTTTTTTAGTCTAGATATAGATATTTTCCCCGGGTTACGCTTTACTCTTTTAGGCCACAAAAAATAGATATCTAAAATTTATTTTCAAACGCACGTAATTTTTGTTCTAAATTCCACTGCAATTGTGCTTTCTCGTTTGCTTTTATAAACTGCTGGCAGCCTTTACTCTCTAAATCCTGGCAATCGGGGATCAATTGGGCTTTTTCTGCATCAGACCATATGCTGTTTCCAGGTAAAAATGCATAAGTTAGTGCATTTCTATTGATTTGCTTTAGGGTTTGATAATCCAGATCATGATTCAATGCGGCTTCTACATATTGCTGGCTTAAATTGGTTCGCAAGATACCTTCATCATCAGTAGATAAAACAACAGGAACATGATGCTTAAGATAAAAATTCAACGGATGGCTGCGACCTGCAACTTTTAATATTTTAAGGTTACTAATTAGATTAATTTCTACCGGCTTATGATGCTTAGCCATGTAATTTAAAGTGTTCTTCACATTATTTTCATGGGCAATATCTACCCCATGCCCAACCCTTTGCGCTTGACCAGTAAAAAGTGCATCATGAATGTGATAATCCAACTCTTCTGGAGTAACTATTTCCTGAGTTAATTCACCTGCATGCAATGCAATATTGACCTGTGGGTATACCCCGTGTAGATACTGATACATTTGCATCTGTTTGCGATAGTCGCGTAAAGAAATAATACCATCTTCAGGCTGTACTAAATTAACACCAACAAGCGCACCTTTACTTTCCATGGATTGGCTTACTGCTTCAAAAGCATTCAGAGTTTGTGCAAAAAGGTTATCTAAAGATTGTTCTCTAAGTGAATAATACAAAAATTTAACTTTGATTTGGCAGGCTTTCTTTTCTGGATTAGTATCACAGCCTAATTCCTGGTGAGCTTGTTGCAGTATTCGATTAGACTCTACTGCAGTATAATTGATATTACCCTGAAAATCCTGGTTAGCTAATAAAAGCTTTCTTTTTTGGCTAAACGAAGTTGTATTTTTAAGCATATCACCGAAGCTGGCTGAATGAGCGTTATCCGGTAAAATCATTAATTCCATGTAGTGTTCATTTTGTTGCGCTGCCGTTTGCAGCACTGCTGCGACTAATTCAGGGTGATGATCAGCCACTATTGCATTGAATTTGTAGAACGAGCTGAAAAAATGATCATGCCCAGATTCTTTCCCTGGAACAAAATCTTTCATAGACCAACTTTTGACGGTATTTGCATAGAGTTCAGGATGATTAAACAGATCTTTAGTATCTATACCATGACAGATTGCAGGGTTTTTACTGATTGCCCAATTGGTTGGATTCAAGCAATAATTATCTTTAGATGCGAGTTCCAGCATGACTTCTGGATATGCACCCCCAGCTAAATGATAATGTAACTCTCCACCTTTAGGCATATTCTTAAAAAAGGCATATAAGGCATTGGGATCATTCTTTATTTGATCAAAATAGGATTGAACATTCGCTTGAGCAAAAGAGAAAAAAAATAGGCTGGTCAGAAGTGCAATTGATTTAATATAGTTCATTGTATTCGAAAATATGTCAATTTTATGGGATTATCGCACAATTATTATTAAATCCCAACCATTGTATTTGGATTCTATTCATAGCAAAATAATTTTACTGTTCTTTGGGCAATCAAATGAGCCCTTACTATGCAGTGACTATCAGGAGAGTAGAAAAGCGGGTATTGGGCCTGTAGGAAAAAGAGCTCAACATTCGTTTAAATGAGATTAATATAGAGTCTAATCAATTAGGATGATGAATATGAATTATTTTTTATCAAAAATTTATACTTTCTTAGGTGCCTTTTTAGTATTGCTAACAGCAGTAAGTTTTTGTGAAGCGGCATCTGGTTTGGACAAAGCTCAAGATAAAACCAAAATGACAATCAATGTTGGGATTTATGCTCCCTTTTCCAATGAATCTGCTTTTATTGGTAGAAATATGCTGGGAGCAATGGAAATTGCGCGCGAGCAGTTATCATCCTCGGAGATTAACTATGAGTTTTATACTCTGGATAAAATGCTAAGTAATGTTCATGCAGCAAAAACTGTGCAAAAATTTATCGAGGCACATCATATTAATATCTTACTGACTGAAGGAGCTGAAAGCGGCGCTTTAGTTGCACCTTTAGCGAAAAAAAATAATATTATTCATTTTTGCCTCACCGATGACTCAATAATTGCGGATGGGAAGAATAATTTTCAGGCACAAAGCCCTAATCACAAACAGTCTGCTGTCTTGACTAAATCAATGAAACCAGAATTTATTGATCAATATAAACAAGAATACCTTAGTCATCCTACCAGTGAAGCAGGTTATGCTTTTGATATATTCCACCTGCTCCACAGGAGTGCTTTGCTTGCTTTGAAAACTTATCCTGATTTTTCCAGTCAGGCGATTGCAACACATTTGTTGGCGCTTGAATCTGGGATAGGGGTAATGGGTACATTTAATTTAAATAAAAATGGTGTTTCTTATAAGAAGCAAATACTTACAGCCTAATCCTATTTAAATTACTCAGATTTGCTAGTTGCCTGCATCCGGGCAACAATTTTTACTCTATAAAAGAAGAGGAGCCTCAGTGAGTTGGTTTAAATCAACTCCTTTTGACTCCTTTTCCCGCTCAAGGGCTAATTATCTGTTAGCTAAAGCCATACCCTCCAAGACGGTTAAAGCAGCATAGAGTTGATAATCATTATGCATTAACTCATCAATTTGTGCTTTGACGTCTTTAGGTTTTATGGTTTCCGAATTATTCTTATTCACTAAATGCCCATTAAGACTTGCTTCACTAAATCCAGTGAGTTCAGAAGATTTCGCAGCAGTTTTAGGAATCTCCACCTCATTAACCACGATATCAGGTATAATTCCTTGAGCTTGAATTGATGTTCCTGATGGGGTGTAATAAAGAGCGGTAGTTAACTTAATCCCGGTTTTATCATCCAGTGGCAATACGGTTTGTACTGAACCTTTGCCAAAGCTTGTTGTACCAAGAATAACCGCTCTTTTATTGTCTTTGAGCGCTCCGGCAACAATTTCGGCCGCAGATGCAGAACCATTATTAATTAATACTACCATTGGGGCATTATGTAAGATATCAACTCCCTTAGCTATGGCAGTAAAGTCCGACCCAGGCAAACGTCCTTTAGTTGAGACAATTGTTTCTGGCTTACCTGATTTGTCTTTACCAAGAAATGCATCAGAAACCTGAATTGCTGAATCAAGCAATCCTCCTGGGTTGTTACGTAAATCCAGTATTAAACCTTTTAAATCCCCTCCAGATTGTTGTTTTAATCTATCAATGGCTTGTAACATATCTTTTCCAGTCAATGCTTGGAATTGAGTTAAGCGAATGTAACCATATCCTGGAGCAAGTATTTTGCTTTGTACACTTTTAATTTGAATAATTTCGCGTATTAAATCAAAAGTAAGTGCTTTATTTACCCCTTTACGTAGTACAGTCAATTGGATGGTACTTCCAGCTTTACCACGCATAAGGTTGACTGCATCTTTAAGAGAAAGACCTTGAACGGATTCTTTTCCTAATTTAATAATGTAGTCGCCAGATTTGATCCCTGCTTTAAAAGCTGGGGTGTCAACCAGAGGAGTAACTACTTTAACCACGCCATCTTCCATGGTAACTTCTAACCCTAAGCCACCAAATTCACCGCTTGTTGATGTTTGCAAGTCTTTAAATTCTTCTTCATCCAAGTAACTGGAGTGTGGATCAAGGCCACTCAGCATCCCACGAATGGCATTATCAAAAAGTTCTTTATCGTCAATCGGTTTAACGTAGTATTTTTTAATTTCGCCTATGGCATTAGAAAATCGTTGCACATCTTCTAAAGGAACCGCTTTAGAAGTACTGGAGCTTGTTGAAGTATCTGTATCCACCTCATCTTCTGCAAAACTTGTCAGAGGGAACATAAGAGTAAACGCATATACTATCGCAAGCGAGTATGGATATAATTTTCTTATCAACATAGCGATCTCCTCAGATGCAAGGCTACAAAATAAGCCATCTTCTTTATTATAATTTTTGAAATGCAATTAAGGTGCCAGGGTTAATCTACGACAACCAATTAAGTGGTGGAATAGCTTTTCCCTTTAGTCTTATTTCAAAGTATAGACCGTTTTGTTTAATTCCGCCGGTATGTCCTACGCTTGCAATTTGTTCATTTTGATGGACATATTGGCCTTTGCTTTTAAATAAAGATTGGTTATGGGCGTATAAAGTCATAAAACCTTGACCGTGATCAATGATAAGAAGTAAACCATATCCTTTAAGCCAATCGCTAAATACTACTTTCCCGGAGTAAACGGCAGTAACTACTGTTCCTTCCTCGGCAAAAAATGTCACTCCCTGGTTCATTTTACGTAGAGAATGGCCCTGACCCTGGATCGGAACCGGCAATTTTTTGCGCATCTGACTAAAGGGCTTGCTTGGTTGGTTAAAAGGTTTGCTTGTGGGGGTACTACTTTGTTGCGCTAATGACTTGAGCAGGCGTGCTAAATTCTCTTTATTTTTTCGCACCTCGCGCAAGGTGTTTTGATTATCTTGAATTTCATGATTCAGTGATTGAATTAAAGCAGTATGATAACTTTTATTTTGTTGCAGTAGTTGCTGATGCTGAGTAAGCTCTGTTTTTAGTTGTTTGTTCGCAATAAGTTCTACCCGGAGTTTTTCTTTACTCTCACTGAGACTCATTCGTGTTTTATCAATTTTATCAATAAGTTGTTGTCGTGATTTAACAATATATTGATAGTACGTTAGAATCCGACTCACTTTATTGGGATCATCCTGATTCAGCAGTAATTTAAGCGGCTGATATTCACCCATTTGATAACGAGCACGTACATGATTGGCTAATAATTGTTGTTGGGTAATCAGCTGTTGATTTAATTGATTTACTTGATTTTGTAAGTCAGTAATTCTATTTTCTTTATTCTTAATGTCATCCTGGATGGAATGCAGCTTGTGAATTCCTTCACCAATTTGCTTTTCCGTTTCTGACAATTCCTTATTTAAAACACCTCGTTTATCATGGGCTGAGTTTAAGGTTCGTTGAAGGGTGTTAATTTGCGCGTCCAATTGCTTTAATTTATTTTGTGTTTGCAGTACGGTGGAAGTCGACTTTGCATGCACTTCAAAGCAGAACAGCATGCAAAAAACCAATCCGGTAACATAGATGGTACGATTCCATCCTGCAGACATCTTTCGAAAGTTTGCTCCAGAAGAGGATTGCTTCGTCGATAAAATGACTGAATTCTGTATTGGTGTACACACTGCGGTTCTGCGCTTCATAGCCCTTTTCACTTCTTTCGCAAGTTTCGAAAGAGGCCTGCTATTAAATTTTAATTGTTCTCTGATTGTTCTAGAACTGTAAACGCAGTAATTTTTAACATCAGAGCAACATAAGTTAAAAGAAACAGTGTAATTCCGTTTATTCATGAGTATCTTTTTCTAACAATTGATGACCTGTCATTTCCACGGGAGGAGTAATTCCTAGTAAAGCCAGCATGGTTGGCGCGATGTCAATTAAGCTGCCTTCGTTTCGGGAAAAATGCCAATGACCACCGACGTATACTAAGGGTACAGGTTCACTAGTATGAGCAGTATGTGCTTGACGCGTTGTTTCGTCAAACATTTCTTCCGCATTACCATGATCCGCTGTAATGAGTAATTTTCCACCTTGTTTTTCCAGTGCATTCCAGACTTTACTCATGCATTGATCAAGGCATTCTATTGCGCGAATTGTAGCTTTAAAATCCCCGCTATGTCCTACCATATCGGCATTGGCATAATTACAAATAATGACATCATAAGCATGACTGTTAATTGCCTCGACCAAGCATTCTGTTAATTGGGGTGCGCTCATTTCAGGCTGTAAATCATATGTGGTAACTTTGGGGGATGCAATCAAGATCCTTTCTTCGTGAGTAAAAACATTTTCATTTCCACCATTGAAGAAAAAAGTAACATGGGCATATTTTTCTGTTTCTGCAATGCGTAATTGACTTAAGCCATGGGCTGCGAGAACTTCTCCTAAAGTGTTATTTAAAAGAATAGGAGGGAAGGCTTGGGTCGTGGGCAATTTTTTATCGTATTGAGTCATACTGACAAAATAAGATAATCGAGGTTGTACGGCCCGGTTGAATTTTTTAAATGCGGGATCAATAAAGGCCGCAGTTAATTGTCGGGCTCTGTCTGCTCGAAAATTAAAGAAGAAAATAGCATCGCCATCTTCGATTGCTTTCTCTTTGCCTATAAGAGTGGGTGGTATGAATTCATCAGACAGCTCTTGTTGATAATAAGACTTTATCGCTGTTTCTGCATCCGAAAAATGATGCTCACTCTTGCCTTGAGTTAATAAAGTATAGACTGGCTCTATTCTTTCCCAACGATTGTCTCTGTCCATAGCATAATAGCGTCCGCTAATCGAACACACGCGGGCTACCGGATGTGTTTTTAACTCTGCATTGAGGCGCGCCAAGCTTGGTAACACACTTTGCGGCGGAGTGTCTCGCCCATCTAAAAATAAATGCAAATATACAGAAGTAAACTTGTGCTGGGCACATAAGTTGAGTAGGGCAAATAAATGATGTTCGTGACTGTGAACGCCTCCTGGGGAAAACAACCCCATGATGTGTAACGATTTTTCAGTTTTTTGCAATGTGGAAATTACATCATGGAAAACTGGGTTATTGGCAAATTCTCCATTCTTTATGCTTTCGTTAATGCGCGTGTAATCTTGTTGTATTACTCTACCTGCACCAATATGCATATGTCCTACTTCTGAATTACCCATTTGTGCATCAGGTAAACCCACGGCAAACCCCGATGCTTGCAAAAGAATATGGGGACAACTGTTCCACCATTCATCCCATTGAGGTGTGTTGGCTTGGGCAATAGCATTATGTTTATTATTTTCATTATAGCCCCAGCCATCTAAGATCATGAGCAACAAGGTTGCTTTTTTTTGCATGCAATTCTCCGTAGAATACAGTCAAATCTGGTGGGTGGATTATACATTATTTAGCAGGTATTTCGTAATGTATTCACTTCTCTCATAGTTCATTAAGCTGTTAAAATTAAGGTATGCCTACCACTCATTGATATGGTATTTTTTTTCTAAAATAGTGTATTACATTATTAACTTACAAGAGTGAATAGTGACAATTTTGTATTAAAAAGGTTAGACTATGCACCATTTATTAGATTGGGAAGAGTAGTTTGGAACAAAAACCTCAGCATGTTGCCATTATTATGGATGGAAACGGTCGTTGGGCTGAAAGTAGGGGGCTGCCCCGAATTGAAGGTCATAAAGCGGGCGTTGAGTCAGTAAAAAAAATGATTCGCTGCTGCATGGCTAAAGGAATTCCTTGTCTTAGCTTATTTGCTTTTAGCTCTGAAAACTGGTGCAGGCCGGCAGAGGAAGTTAATTTTTTAATGGAGCTATTTCTGGAGTCCTTGCGAAAGGAAATTTTTGAATTGAATCAGCACGGAATACGCATGCGATTTACTGGAGACCGTAGTGTGCTTTCACCTGTGTTGCAAAAGCAAATGCAAGAAGCGGAACTTTTGACGGCAAATAATGAGCAATTAATTTTAAATGTAGTTGTAAATTATGGTGGTAAATGGGATTTGGTAAATGCAGCAAAAAAAATAGCCCTCTCTGTATTGAATGGTGAATTGTCTATAGAAGAGATAAACGAAACCAATTTTGCTCATTATTTGGATACGGAAGGGTTACCCGATCCTGATTTATTTATACGCACCAGCGGTGAATTGCGAATTAGTAATTTTTTCCTCTGGCAGCTTGCTTATACAGAGCTATATTTTAGCGAGGTTCATTGGCCGGACTTCGGTGAACATGAACTTGAGTTGGCTTTAGCTTCATTTAATAAAAGAAAAAGAAGATTTGGGCAAATTTCCTAATTCATTTTTCACATTAAGAAGGGCAAAATTATGTTCTTGCAGCGCTTAATTACAACTCTGATTTTAGTGCCCTTGGTTTTATGGCTTATTTTTTATGGCAATCAGTGGCTTTTGGCAGGAATAGTTTTGCTTGTTTTTTTTGCTGCAAGCAGAGAGTGTTTTCAATTAATTCCCTTGAAAAATTGGACTTTTCAAGCTGGATTTTTTGTGTTGATGTTTTTTTGTTTGTGGGCATGTAATTATCTTTTTTCTTATTGGTTATATGCAGGATTAATTATTTGGGCTTTAAATATTCTTGCTATTCTTTGGTTCCCCAGCTCTCAGAAGTATTGGGGTTATCCTGTTATTGTAGCGGGTGTATGTCTGGTGCTCTTACCCTTATTCGTGCAAAGCCTGATTCACTTATATTATTTGCCTCATGGTAAAGCCTTACTTGTTTATTTATTGTTTTTAATTTGGGTTTCAGATACAGGGGCTTATATTAGTGGAAAGCTTCTAGGAAAACATAAATTAATTCCGCGTGTTAGTCCAGGAAAGTCGTGGGAAGGGGTTGTTGGCGGCGTTATTTTTTCTATGCTTGTTGCTTGGATTGGCTATGGTTATTTTAATCCAACTGCCGCGGTTCATTGGTTCGTTTTAGCCATATGTACTATAATTATTGCGATCTTTGGTGATTTATTCATCAGTATATTGAAGCGTCGTTGTCATTTAAAAGATACAGGCGCTATTATTCCTGGTCATGGGGGTATTTTAGACCGTTTGGACAGTTTAATTGCAGCTTTACCTTTATTTTATTTCGGACTCACTTTATTTGTGAGTGTGAAATAGCAGGAAAGAACTTTTATCTAAATCTCGGAGAATTTTAGGAGAGTAATTCTCGAGCATACTTCATTTGGGATTGCGCTATGCTTTCAACATTGCTGTATTTTCTTTTGGCCCTAGTCTTATTGGTTACAGTCCATGAGTATGGTCATTTTCAGGTGGCACGTTGGTGCGGTGTCAAAGTACTACGTTTTTCTTTTGGTTTTGGTCCCATTTTGGCGCATTGGCGCGATAAAAAAGGAACAGAATATGCTTGGTCTCTGTTTCCTCTTGGCGGTTATGTCAAAATGCTTGACGAATCTGAAGGAGATGTTGCCGAGAACGAACGTCATTTAGCCTTTAATAATCAATCTCTTTGGAAAAGAACTGCAATCGTGCTGGCAGGTCCTTTTTTTAATTTTCTTTTCGCTTTTGTCGCTTTATGGTGGGTATTGGTTATAGGAATGCAGTCTTTAGCGCCTATGATTGAATCGGTGAAACCTAATAGTATTGCGGCCCATGCTGGAATACATGCCAAAGAAGAAATTGTTGCGCTCAATGATACTCAGATCAACAGCTGGCGCGATTTTCAGTATGCAATCATGCCGCTTGTAGGTTCTCAGGAAACGATCCAATTAACGTTGAAATCTATGGTCGATGGACATCTGCGTCAAGTTTCTTTACCTTTGGTTAATTGGCAATTGGATAGTAAAAAGCCAGATCCGCTCCAAAGTTTAGGGATTGAGCCTTTTATTCCTTCAATTCCTCCTATAGTTGGTGAAGTCGTCCCCAATTCCCCAGCAGCAAAAGCAGGATTAGAAAATGGCGATAAGATATTAAGCGTGGATGGAAAGCCTTTTAACGACTGGTTGTTTTTGGTGAGTTACGTGCAGGAACGGCCAGCGAAACAAGTGATTCTCTCTATTAATAGAAAAGGCAACATACAAAAAATTGTGGTACAAACTGGTAGCCAGGAAAATAAAGGGAAAATAGAAGGGTTCTTAGGAGTTCGGTCACAAAAGGTCAATTGGCCAGAACATTGGTTGCGTTTGGAAAAACAAGACCCCTTAACTGCCGTAGGGACCGCATTAAAGCAGACCGTGCAATTGACCGCTACTACATTTACTTTAATGGGTAGGTTGGTTACCGGAAAATTGGGATTAAATAGCATTAGTGGCCCAGTGGGTATTGCTCAAGGAGCAGGTTATTCTGGGCGCAGTGGATTAACTTCCTATTTATTTTTTCTTGCTTTGGTGAGCATCAGCTTGGGTGCATTAAATCTGTTACCCATACCTATGCTGGATGGTGGGCATTTACTGTATTATGTATTGGAAGCAATTCGACGCAAGCCTGTATCTGATAATTTAAAATCTGCAGGGGCCTATTTAGGTTTATTGCTATTAGCCGCTCTAATGTTTATTGCATTGACTAATGATTTATCGAGACTGGCAGGATAGTCGGAGATATTAATTAGGTCCACAATCGCAAAGTATTGGCAAAGTCAGGGAACAAAAACTTGACAGTAGTTTCTACTTCCTATAAAAAGTGTTTCAATTTTAGGTGTACAGAGTTTGATTATTAAAAGTACACGTAGTACTGGGCGTAAAATAATAATGAAAAAAATCAGCAGTAAGTTAATATTAGGTGTTTGTTGTTCCTCGCTCATAGCCTGGTCAGCACAAACAATCGCAGCAGATACTTTCGTCGTTCGAAGTATTAAAGTTACCGGTTTGCAACGTGTTTCTACAGGAACGGTACTCAACTATATTCCTGTTCAAGTTGGAGAGGAGATAGGTCCAGAATCAACTGCTGAGATTATTCGAACCCTTTATGATACTGGTTTTTTTCAATCTGTTTCATTGGAACGTCAAGGCAATGTTTTAATTGTCAATGTAATTGAAAGAGCAACCATAGGCTCAATTACCGTGGTAGGAAATAAGGAAATTCCTAGTGACAAGATGAAAGATTTCCTTAAAGAAATGGGCTTGGTCAAAGGTCGTGTCTTCCAAACATCTACTTTGGAGCGTTTGGAAAAAGAATTAAAGCAAGCTTATAACGCCCGAGGTAAATATAATGCACGTATAGAAACACGAGTTACTCCTCTAACCGATAATAGGGTGGGAATTACCGTTACAATTTCTGAGGGACGTGTCTCACGAATTAAACAAATCAAAATAATAGGTAACCACGATTTTTCTACCAATGAATTGTTGCCTGAATTCGCTTTATCAAAATCTGGCATCTTTACCTACTTTACTAAAAAAGATCAATATTCCAAATCTGGTATGGATGCATCTTTGGAGGCATTACGTTCCTTTTACATGGACAGAGGTTACTTAAAGTTTAAGATCATATCGTCACAGGTATTGCTGTCGCCAGACAGAAAAGACGTTTACATTAATGTTCATATTGAAGAAGGGCCCCAATATCACTTCTCAGGGTATAAAGTAGTAGGGAAGCCAATATTAGCACCGGAAAAAATTACTTCATTAGTACAAGTTAAAAAAGGTGCAGTTTTTTCACGTAAAAAAGTAACTGATACAATTTCTGCTATTGGTTTGGCTTTAGGAGATGTAGGTTATGGCTTCCCAGCAATTAATGCAGATCCTCAAATCGATGAAGAGAACAAAACCGTATTCATTACTTTTATTGTACAGCCAGGCAGGCACGTGTACGTTCGTCGTATTAAATTCCATGGTAATACCAAAACAAGCGATTATGTACTGAGAAGTGTAATTCGTCAGGATGAAGGCGGATTGTTATCTCTGCATAACATCAAAGAATCTGAAAGGCAATTGCGCTTATTAGGCTATTTGAAAAATGTGGATGTTAAAACGAATCCAGTACCAGAAGCAAATAATCAGGTTGATTTAGATGTGCAAGTAGAAGAAGCACCTTCAGCTGAAGCGAGTGCTTCCATTGGTTATGGTACTAACGGTTATCAATTGAATGCTTCAGTAAACCAACATAACTTTATGGGTACTGGACGCTCGATGGGTGCCGCATTTACTGCGAGCCAATGGGGGCAAGACTATACTATAAACTACTACAACCCCTTTTATACTGAAACAGGTATAGGACGAGGTCTAAATCTTTATTATGCTCGCGTCGACCCCAAAAACCTCAATGTAAGTACGTACAGCTCCAACCGCTTTGGTGCTGATGTGAATTATAGTATACCACTGGGTGAAACGAGCCGATGGCAATTGGGTTATGGTTATCAAGATATAGATATCAAAAGCGTTGGAAATGTAATAGTCATTAAGAACTTTGTGCAAATGTATGGAAACCATTTCCAGCAAATTCGATTATCTACAGGATGGAACCGAAACAGTTATGATCAGTTTCCATATCCTACACGAGGGATTAATCAACAACTTTCGGCTGTAGTTGCTTTACCAGCGAGCTCGGACTCTTTGTCTTATTATAAAGGGTCGTATCAAGCACGTATGTATCAACCTATAGGAAGGGGATGGATTTTCTCTGTACAAGGGTTTGCAGGTTATGGAAATTCCTTTAACAGTAATGGATTGCCATTTTTCGAGAACTACTATGCTGGGGGTATTGCACAGCCAGGCCAGGTACGCGGATATGATAGTTACTCTTTAGGACCATTGGATAATTTCCGTAATTCTGTGGGCGGTAACTTATTGCTCAGTGGAACTGCCGGAATTATCCTGCCTTATCCTTTGAGTCGGGACAATATGCGCACCACAGCCTTTGTTGATGCGGGTAACGTGTTTGCTGTCAATACGTTGCCTACTTTAACTGGAAAGTATGAAGGTCCTTTAAGATATTCAGCAGGGGTTTCACTTGAATGGCGCTCCCCTTTTGGACCACTGTCATTTAGCTTAGCTAAGCCGTTGAATCCACAGCAATTTGATCAAAAGCAATTCTTCCAATTTGCTTTATCTTCAGGATTCTAAACTTATATTCGCTTCCCCTCATCAGGAGGGGAAGCGAGAAATTTTATATTTATAAAATTATCGAAAATCATGCTGTATATATCGCAACCCATTTCGAATTGTGCTAGCATCATGCTCTTTAATTTAGGAGATTAGTTATGAAACGGTTAGGTCTGGTCTTAGTGGCCTTTGTTTTCAGCGTGTTTGGCGCAAGCGCATTTGCTGATGCAGCAAAAATTGGCGTGGTTGATCTACAAAAGATCATGCAGACTTCCAGTCAAATAAAAGAAATCCAAAAAAAATTGGAGAAAGAATTTAAACCACGTCGTGATAAACTCGTTGCGGTTGAAGCGGGTATTAAAGCGGATATGGAAAAGTTCAAGCGTGATAGTGCGATTCTAAGTGCTTCTCAAAAGAAAGAGATGGAGAGGAAAATTGTTGGCGCACAACAACAATTTGAGCGTGATGGGCAGCAATATCAACAAGAATTAAGTACAGCAAATAACGAAGCAATGGAAGCACTATATGCTAAAGTTCGTGCAGCAATTGCAAAAGTAGCTAAAGATGACAAGTACGACCTTATTGTACAAAAAGATGCAGCTCCTTTCAGTACAACAACGCTTGATGTAACTGATAAAGTTGTAAAAGCAATTAATTAATTTCGGCGAAGTCGCGTTGCTAACTTTAGCTGAACTAGCAGATCATTTAGGTGGCGTGTGGCATGGAAATGCCAATCACGCCATTTTTTGTTTTGCTTCTCTGGCTCGAGCTACATTAAAGGATGTTGCTTATTATGATAATTCAGTATTACGTCAAGCCCTAGATACGACATCAGCAGGCGCAGTAATACTCAAAGCAAAAGATCACCATTTATATCAGGGAAACTGTATTGTTGTATCGAATCCTTTACAAGCAATGATGCAAGCTACCCAGTTTTTATCCGTGCCTGCATCTTCAAGATCTGGCATTGATCCTACAGCCATAATTCATCAATCTGCTCAATTAGGCCAAAATGTATCAGTAGGCGCTTACAGTGTGATTGGTGCGAATACCCAAATTGCTGATGGAGTTACGATAGGTGCAAATACTGTTATTGAGTCTTCTGTACACATCGGCCAAAACAGTCAGATTGGACATAAAGTCGTGATCCATGCAGGTTGCCAGCTGGGTGCTTTTGTAGTTATAAACACAGGGTGTATTATTGGTGCTTCTCCTTTCAATTATTTAAAAGAACATGGGCGTTGGCAACAAGGTTATAGTGTTGGTGCCGTTATTATCGCAAATCAAGTACAAATAGGCGCCAATACCGTGATTGATAGAGGCTCTTTAAGTGATACCTATTTGGGAGAAGGAGTTTGTATTGATAATTTGGTCCAGATTGCACATGACGTGTTAGTTGGTAAAAATACAATCATTGCCGGATGTGCCGCTTTAGGCGCATATGCGCAAATTGGCGCAGATTGTATTATTGGTGGTGCTAGTTGCGTTGCAGCACATGTGCATTTGGCAGATGATGTAGTGATTACTGGGATGTCCACAGTAAGTAAATCTCTTGCCAAATCAGGAATTTATTCATCTGGGACTTTAGTACATGAACATCGCCGTTGGCGTCGTAATGTAGCGCGATTTCGACGATTGGATGATTATATTGTGAAGCTTGGTGCCTTAGAGAAAAAGTTAAGCCGTATTGAATAGGGGCTGTTTCTACTTCTACTATCTTGGCCAAACTGTCTTAATTTTCTGCGCTACGATGCTCATATACTTTTGTGTATGCTGCGCTTCGTACTCGAAAATCAGACCATTTTGGCTCAAGCTAGCGAAATGTAAGTAAACCCGGACAAGAAAGGATAAGTTTTTAACATTAACAATTGATTTGAACCAGTTAAATCAGGATAATGTTTTTTCCTTTGAGCCTCACTTTTGGACCATGCTAAGCATACTTATTTAAGCGAGAAATGCAATGAGTGAACCTGTAGATATAAAACAGATTTTTAGTATATTGCCACACCGTTACCCCATGATTTTGATAGACAGGGTATTAGATTTCAAGCCATTTGACTGTTTGACGGCTATAAAAAATGTCACCATTAACGAAAATTTTTTTAGTGGTCATTTCCCAGAAAATCCCATTATGCCAGGAGTATTAATGCTAGAGGCATTGGCACAAGCTAGTGGACTTTTAGCGGGGTTATCGCAAACACCGGAAGAAATTGATGGGATTTTGCATTTTTTTGCGGGTATAGATAATGCAAAATTTAAACATGTGGTTACCCCAGGAGATCAATTGCGCTTGGAAGTAAAGATATTAGCAAGAAAAAGAGAATTTTGGCGTGTACATGGTGAAGCTTATGTAGGTGATAAACTGGCCTGTTCCGCGGATTTATTAAGTGCTGCAAAGGAAATTCAAAAGTGATAAGTGAACGAGCGATAATTCACCCCACTGCAAAATTGGCAAAAGGGGTATCAGTAGGTCCTGGCGCTGTAATTGGTGCTGATGTAGAAATTGGTGAGAATACGTGGATTGGTCCTTATGCAGTAATTGAAGGGCCTACAACTATTGGGAAAAATAATAAAATTTTCCAATTTGCTTCCGTAGGCGATGAGCCCCAGGATATTACTTACAAAGGCGAGTCAACCCGATTAGAAATAGGCGATGATAATATCATTCGTGAATATTGTATGATTAGTCGAGGAACTGTTAAAGGGGGTGGTGTTACCCGTATCGGTAATAAGAACTTTTTTATGGCTTATTCCCATGTGGGACATGATTGCATGATCGGTAATCAAATTATTTTGGTTAGCTATGCTGCATTATCAGGGCATGTAACTGTTAATGATTATGCGAATATAGGTGGATATGCAGCAGTCCATCAGTTTTGTCATGTGGGTGCTTACTCCTTTATTGCTAGAGCTTCTTATGTAGCTAAAGATGTACTCCCTTATCTTATGATTTCTGGTGACACAACCTCTGCATGTGGTATTAATACTGTGGGATTACGCCGACGAGGATTTTCATCTGAAGCAATCGATGGCTTACGACGTGCTTACAAAATAATTTTCCGCAAAGGATTAACAGTACAACAGGCAGTTGCTGAATTAGAGTTGATGCAAAATGAATGCCCTGAGGTGGTTTTAATGATAGATGCATTAAATCAATCCACGCGTGGAATTGTTAGGTAATTGATTACAAAAAAATTTAATTAGAGTGATATCCTATGCTAGACATTCAATTATTACGGGATGATCCGCAATTTGTTGCTATGCAGCTATTAAAGCGAGGTTTTAAGTTTGATGTTTCATCTTTTACTACTTTAGAAGAAAAACGCAAAGCACTCCAAGTTGCAACACAAGCATTGCAAAATGAACGTAATTTACGTTCTAAAGCCATTGGCGAAGCAAAGGCTCGTGGTGAAGATATAGAGCCAATGCGTGAGGATATGAATCGTCTTGCCAAGGAGTTAGAAGAAAAAAAAGCTGATTTGGAGGGATTATTACAGCAAATCGAAGCAATTGCTTTAAGATTGCCTAATATACCACATGAATCAGTTCCAGTTGGCGAAGATGAGCAGCATAATCAAGAAGTAAGGCGCTGGGGTAAGGTTACTCCTTTTGATTTTCCGGTTAAATCTCATGATGAGTTGGGAGACGGTTTAGGTCAAATGGATTTTGCTTTGGCGGCGAAACTTACAGGCAGTCGCTTTGTGGTTATGAAAAATCAATTGGCCAGACTACATCGCGCCCTAATTCAATTTATGTTGGATATTCACACCCAACAGCATGGTTATCAAGAAATTTATGTGCCTTATATTGTCAATGCAGACAGTCTATTGGGTACAGGTCAATTACCGAAATTTGAAGAGGATTTGTTTAAATTAACTGGAGAACATGGATACTATTTGATTCCTACGGCAGAGATTCCTGTCACAAATACCGTCCGCGATACTCTTTTAAATGAACAGGTTTTGCCAATTCGTTATGTCTGTCATTCGCCTTGTTTTCGTAGTGAAGCGGGTTCTTATGGTAAAGATACCAAGGGAATGATCAGGCAGCACCAGTTTGAAAAAGTGGAGCTGGTTTGGATTACCAAGCCTGAAGATTCTTATCTCGCTTTGGAACAATTGGTTAATCATGCAGAAATAATTTTACAGCGTTTAGAACTGCCTTATCGAGTGGTAACCCTATGTTCAGGTGACATGGGTCCTAGTGCAGCAAAGACTTATGATTTAGAAGTTTGGCTACCCAGTCAAAATACTTATCGAGAAATCTCATCCTGTTCAAATATGGAATCATTCCAGGCGCGGCGTATGAAAGCACGCTACAGGCAGGAACATACACGTGAGATTGAATTGGTTCATACCCTAAATGGCTCAGGCCTTGCTGTAGGCAGAACATTGGTTGCATTGATGGAAAATTATCAGGATAAAGAAGGAAATATCCATATTCCAATGGCTCTAAGACCCTATTTAGGGGGAATAGAATGCATTCAACGCACCTAATTTAAAAAAAAGCGGGTATTTTGTACCGCTAACGAATTTTTTGTTGCAGCTTTGCTGCAACAAAAAGCAATCATTTCTTTTAATATCCTGCCCTAATATTATTTTCTGTTTTTTGTTCATTGAAATTAAATTTTGGTTCAAGCGGTACTGATTTTTCATTTTTTTGAGGCGGTGAAAAAAACGCGAGTTGATGACTACCAAAGGTACTTTTGTTTATATTGGTACTCTTTCCAAATTTTATTGCGGTGCTCGAGTCTTCATGTGACTGTGTGTACGCCTCCGTTCCCTGCTCCTCGTCTTCTTGTACATTACTCTCCTCAGCGAGTTTGAAAAGAGTTCCATTTATGGATTTTTCTGTATCTTGCATGAAAAAACTTAGGTTAATATCACTATCTTCTGCTGATGCATCAGGTGTTTGCTCTAAGTCGATCTCATTGTGTAACTCATAGGACCCTTGCATTAAATTACTCAGTTCATCCATAAGGTTCGTATACGCTGTAAACTCATCTTTGCGGGTTTTTTCTAATTCCAAGCTTAAGTATTTGCATTGCTTAAACATTGAATTTAGTTCCAAAACATCATTATGTAATTGCTTCCATGCTTGGCGTATGGGTTCCAAAGCGCCAGCTGATGGCGCATTTGGATTGATGGGTTTTGTGAATAGTGCTTTATTTTTTGATATACGCCGATGAATCGTTGTTATTTGATGGAGCAAGTTTTTTTTAATATGCGATTGCAGATTGGGATTGGTTTGAATTGCTTTTAAAATTTTTCTTAAAAGTTCAATTTTGCTGATGCATGCTAAATAAAAAACGTTTATTCTTCTAAGCGGGTATTCAAAAGATAATTGGTGCGTTTTCCTTACCTGATTGAATAGCCCCATTTTTGGCAAGCAATAGGCATTATGTTTCTGATCCAGATTGCGGAACTTTACTTTAGGTGAACAGGTTACTTTTAAGAGCATGCTCTTTTTTTGTTTTATCTTACAACGTTCTTTTTTAATTAGATTGATTAAATGACGTAATTTTGTTGTTAAAGATGGGGTTTTAAATAATTTTTCAATGACATTAAATTGCCCCGTAACGGTCAAAAAGAATAAGAAGTTGCGTTTGCATAAAAATTTGAATTCACGATTTTTTTGTTCATTTTGATGCATCACATCGATGCTATTGAGGGTTGCATTAATTTTTCTAAGCCATGCGAGATACGATATGAGCAAGGGGTAAGTTGCTTCGGATAATTCTTGTTGTTTGAAAAAAAATCGTTGTGAATTGTAAATAGTCCTTCTTAACTGTACATCCAGAGCTAATTGAATGGCATCCATATCACTCAATTCCTGTTCGTCCAAGTTTTAAAAGTATAGTAGTTTTTGTAAAATGTGCATTTATTTTGGTCTGACTGATTTTTTGATTGTCTTTCAGCGAGTTAAGTAATCTTTTGACTGAATGAGTATTTATTTTTATGATGTATTTTTTATTCTGTTTAAAGAAAAACTATGCTTATCGATTCTTCAGAGCTGATTCATGCTGTAGAACTTTATTTACGCCATTGGTTTTCATTCCCGAAAGATAAGGTATTTGCCCAAGTAACAACGGTTATGCATAAAAAGCCGCATATTAGGACCATGGAACTCTATCATTTCACTCCTAACAGTTCCCTTATTTTCCTAACGGATACTCGTTCACCAAAATGGTCTCATTTAAATCGTTGTCCCAATGTAGGAATTTGCTTAGTGAATCCGGAGCATGGTCAAATAATTGTAGAAGGAAGAGCAATACTGCATACAAGTCTGAGTAATTTGCCTTTGACCAGTTTATATTGGCACAATTATTTGGATGAATATTGGCGAAATTATTATTTAACAAACTCTGACACATCACATGGAATTTCATTATCTTTTGGTGTCATACAAACCATACCCACTTTGTGGCAAATTCTCGAAATCAATAAAAATGCTTTCTTAAAAAGTTCAAGAGTGGAATATAAATTTAAAAGGGGTATGTGGAGCAGCAATCCATTACCCCTTTTTTAAGTGAAGTAGATACTGAATTTTATTTTTTTACGCGTGTAGCCTGAAAAACAAAATAGGAATGTAATTGTGAAAAAAGGATTTTTTTATTCTCTAATTCTTCTCTTCTATAGCGTAGTACCTTTTCCACAAAAGACTTTTGCAGCCTGTTCTCTCATTGATTCGTCGGGTCAACCTGTTAAGGGATCCCATGACGCTTTAGGGTTATTGCTTTTATCTGAAAACGCATGCCCAAAAAATGTTTTTGAATTACGTCAGCTTTTCAAAAATTCAGGCCTGCAATTGAAAACTACATTGGTTGCAAACCGAGGGTTTCATAATCCTGGTGAAGGTAGTTTTAGCTTATTCGAGATGGTTTTTGGAGAATTTAAGACATCGGATAATCATCTGCTCATTAACGCGGGTGATTTCTTCTTTGGACATTTTACGGCAATTAGTTCAGAAGATGAGTTGATCGCTGATCAGAGCCCAGAAAAAAATTCACTCATGATCGAAGCATTTGCTTGGGATCCCAAGAAAGAAGTATTTAATTTCTATGAGCTACGTGGCGATGGCACTCAAGGTCAATGGTTTTACCGAGGAGATTCATTTGATATTTTTGCTGACAATGAATGGCTCCATCGCCAACCCGACCCACAGCATCTTCAGTTTGGGAGTCGACTCCGTTGTTCTGGCTGTCATAGTGCTGGAGGCCCTATTATGAAAGAGTTGGATAAACCTCATAATGATTGGTGGGAACCAGTTAGAGGGTTGGATTTTGGCGGAAGAAGGACTGATGCCTCGTTACACGATATTTTAGAAACCCTGGTTTCTTCAGAAGAATTAGCTAAAAATGTCTTAATTGGTCTTAAAAAATTGAACCAAAGCAAAACCTTATATCGAAAACGATCGGGTTCGTTACAAGAACAGCTTAGACCTTTATTTTGTCCTGTTGAATTAAATTTGATGTCGGATATTTTTCCTAATGACGTACTGCGCTCTGAAATAAGCATTCCTGCTGAATTTTTCCTTGATCCAAAATTTTTGCAGGCCGAAGACAATCAGGCAATTAGGATTTCGCGGACTTTTTATCATATCGCATTAAATACAGTAGGTAGTCATTTTCCTGAAACTGATTTAACTGATGCAGATCATGCTTGGCTTACACCTGTTAAGGCGAAATCAGATCAATTGGCTGTAGATAATTTGATACAATACGGAATAATTGATCAGAAGTTTGTATTGGATGTTTTAGATGTAGATAGAGCCAATCCAGTATTTTCATCAGCACGTTGTGGTCTTTTACGTTTGCTTCCTAATACAACTACATCCAATTGGCGAGAAATTTTTATGAAAAATCTCGGCCAGTCTCAGGATTGGGCTGCTAAAAAATTACTTAAAAATCTTACCTCACCGCAAAAAAATGTCGAATTCTATAGGCGAAAAGCCCAAAAGTTTCTTCTGCAATGCCAGTCGAAACTGCAAGACAGCGAACATGTTGTGAGGATGTATCATTTATTGATGCAAAGACGTGCTGAGGTTCGGGCATCTGAAATTTCATTGAATCCTCTAGGGCAAATTTTGGAGCCTGGATTTCGGGTTATTTTCCCTGAAAATAAAATCATCCCAAGGCCAGAAGCATTAAAGCTTACCTCTACGTGTGAGGTAGTTGAAGAAACTCAACACCCCCCCTTTCTCTCGGATTTGTTGCTTTTTTAGTGAAACGTTTTAAACACGACGTTTGAGATTTGATCTATATTGTTAATACATCCTAATATAAGTAACAATAAAATAGTACTTTTAAACCTGTAAAGAAATCGATAGGGAATTTTGAGATAATTAAAGTAACGCATGAGGGAATTTTGCATGGAAAAAGCAAAGGAGCATTATAAAAATCAAATTATTATGATTGGGTTTGGCTGTATTGGCCGCGCATTATTGCCCTTACTCATTGATAAATTGAATGTTAAACCCTCGCACATTACAGTGATTACCAATGGTGAAGAATCAATTGGCATAGCTCAAAAATTTGGGATAAATTTTCAAGTAAAAACAATTACACGCACGAATTATATCGAAATTATAGGAGACCGATTGCAACCCGGGGATTTTGTAATTGATGTTTCAATTACTCTTTCTAGTTACTGCATGTTAACACTTTGTGAACAAAAAGGAGCTTTATACATTAACGCTTCTACGGAGCGATGGGGTGACGAATTTATTTTAGAAAATATACCGCCTGAGTCTCGAACTAATTATTTGTTACGGGAAGAAGTACTGAAATTAAAAGGAAAAACCAGTAAGACAGCAATTATAACTCATGGCGCCAATCCGGGTTTAGTGTCACATTTTGTAAAGCAAGCGTTATTAAATATAGCTCGAGATAATCAGCTTAAGATTCCGATACCCAAAACACGTTTTGAGTGGGCCAAACTTGCATATACACTGGGTATTAAGGTAATTCATATCGCTGAACGTGATACTCAAACTGCTTTACCTTTTAAGGGTGTCGGCGAGTTTGTTAATACATGGTCGATTAAAGGATTTATTGAGGAGATAAGACAACCTGTTGAGATTGGTTGGGGAAGCCACGAACGTCACCTCCCGGAAGGAGCGAAATCCCATACTGTTGGACCTAACTGTTCTATTTACCTTGAGCGTCCCAGTGCGAGTATTAAAATCCGCTCATGGACACCAAGCTTCGGTACCTACCATGGTTTTTTAATCACTCATCCTGAAACCACTTCGATTACGCATTTTTTAACTTTGAAAGAGGGAGCCGAGCTACACTATCGCCCTACGGTTCTTTATTCCTATTGTCCGTGTCCAGATGCGATTCTTTCTCTTTATGAGCTCTATGGAAACGAATGGATTCCTCAACAAAAGAGTCGTTTAATTGTCGATGAAGTAAAGCAAGGTGTGGATGAGTTGGGGGTCTTATTAATGGGGAATCCCAAAGGGGCATATTGGTTCGGCTCAACTTTATCCATTGAACAAGCACGTGCATTGGCTCCGCATAATAATGCAACAAGCTTACAAGTTGTGGCAGGGTTATTTGCTGGAATTGTTTGGGCAATTGAACATCCCAATCAAGGAATTCTTGAGCCTGAAGAGCTGAATCATGAGGAGATTTTGAAGATTGCTTTACCTTATCTCGGTAAGGTAGATGGATATTATACAGATTGGACACCATTACAAAACAGAGGAAGGTTGTATTCAGAAAACTTGGATGCTGACGATCCTTGGCAATTCATCAATACCAGGGTTTGACTCATTGAAATAAAATCGGATTAATCTCTTTGTTTTTTAGTGTAAAAAATTTATCTCTTATCTTGTTTTCTCTACTGGATTAACACCCAATTTAATTGTAATCTTCATAATTGCCTCAAGCGAAGTTTCTCTTGAGCAATTAGGGTGTTATAACTTTGATTGTAATAGGTCCTAATGTCTATGTCCTGCGGCTTGTCCCCAGATCCAGCTCTCAGGCGGCTATTCATGGACGCCGCGGACTCCTCCGCGAACAAGACGTGGGGTAGGCACGTAAGGTGCCCTTATTACTTTTGATTTTAATTTAGGGAGGAGTATGGTTATATACGAAGTAAATTTAGCCATTGATGAAGCGGTTTATCCTCAATTTCAATTATGGTTAAAAAAGCATGTCAAAGAAATGCTCCAGCTTCCTGGATTTATGCAAGCATCTATTTTAAAACCTGAAAATGAGAGAACAGCGGACCAGGAGAAATTAACCATACAATATCAATTGGAAAATAGGGAATCTTTAAACGTATATTTCGCTGAGTTTTCCCCTAAGATGCGTGAGGAGGGACTTAATCTCTTTAAAGATAAATTTTCTGCTCAAAGAAGAGTGTTCGAGGTGCATGACACTATTGTTAAATAAATAGGGATATAACAATTTATATTGGAGTTCAGGAGTTTTCATCAATTGGATTTTTAAATCAAGAATTCTTTAAGGGCTAAGGATACTACCAATATCGTGTAGATTAAATTATTAAAAAATTTGCATCGGGTATATGTTTTCATATAGCCTGTGGCTTGTGCAGAAATCATTGCACTTTGTCCTTTGGAATTGATATAGGATATAGAATGAGACAAATAATTAAATTTGGATTTATATTGGGTTTGATGGCAAGTAGCAGCGCTTTTAGTGCGGATCCTGTTGAAGGACTTTATTTGAACTTACTGGGGCAGGTGAGCCATGCCTCAAGTCCTGATATTAATTTTACAATTAACAACCTCGCATCCCTAGGATCAATCCAGCTAGGACCTGCTGGCGGCGGGATGGGAGCTGCTCTTGGCTATAAAATTAAAAATTTCCGTACAGAAGCGGAGCTTCTTTTTAATATAAATAATTACGGTTCGCTCAAATCGGGTTCTTGTACGCTTATTAGTCCTCAGGTATTAGGTCCTGAAGGAGTATGCCCTGCTGCTTTTGAGGCTACAGGTCTAGGATTTAATGGAAACGTCATAGGTCTTTATGGATTGGTCAATGTGTATTATGATTTTCAATTCACTAATGATGTCGGTGACAATTCAAATTTTGTCCCTTATTTAGGGGCAGGCTTTGGTGGAGCGCTTATTCGACATCATGCTGCCTTCATAACTAATGAGCAATGTGTTACCTTAGGTACCTGTGCGCCGATCATCAACGAAAGTTTCGATACGTCTAACACAGGATTTGCCGCCCAAGGGATTATAGGGTTTTACTATTACCTTGATGATTTTACTACCCTGGGCCTAGATTTTCGTTACGTTTCTACGCTTAGTTTTAGTAAAAATAATAATCCTACGAACGAAGTCGATGATACTTTTGGCATAAGTACAATCAACATTACAGCTAACTTTGCTCTTACAAAGGCAGACTAATAACTCTTTTACTGTTTTAAATAGTATGCCATGCTTTTTTTAAATCATGGCATATTAGTCCAAAGGTCTTTACTCCAGAAAGTACAATAGAATGTTGTTTTCTATTTTATATAGGATTTGACTCAAGCGTATTCAGTTTCCCTGCTGTATTAACACTCCTTTCTTTTTTAATTAAGATCATTAACTTACGCTTATTTCATCAAGGAATAATAAAAACTATTTGATCATTAACTAAATGAAAGTTTCTAAGGAATTAAATTATATGCCTCTTCAATTATATTAAATCCCAGGAGGATATTTCAAAATTTAAATTTAATGTTTCAAAATTAGATATTTTGCTTCTATAGTTTTATGTATGTGGCTTTAAATTAAATACAAATTAGGAAAAAATCATGACATTAAAATATGATGTGATCGTTTTAGGGGGAGGTAAAGGGGGAAAAACTCTGGCTGTCGATTTAGCGAAAACAGGTCAGCGAGTTGCTCTAATAGAAGACAACCAAATTGGTGGTACTTGCATTAATGTGGCATGCATACCAACAAAAGCACTTGTACAATCAGCTAAGATAGCCCACTACTGCCGCTCAGCAACAGAGTATGGTTTAGATGCTACTCTTGCCCCCGTAGATTTTAAAGCGGTTCGTGCTCGTAAAGACGCGATAGTACAGGCGATGCGTGAAGCAAATTTAAAACAATTTCTAGATTCAGGAATGGATCTCATGCTAGGTCGTGGACATTTTGTAGGACCAAAGACGATTAAAGTGAGTTTATCTTCACCACGAGATGGGCAAGATGTATTAGAAATTACTGCGGATAAAATTTTTATTAATACCGGGGCCTTACCTTTTATACCCCCGATTCCGGGGCTCGACAAAGTAAAATATTATACTAATGACAGTTTAATGAATGTTGATAGAGTTCCTAAACATTTGCTTGTAATTGGGGGCGGTTATATAGGTTTAGAGTTTGCTCAGTTATTTCGTCGCTTGGGGGCGGAGGTCACGGTAATTGAGGCGGATAGCAAGTTTATTGGCCGTGAAGATAGAGATATTGCTGATCAGGTTTTTGATACGCTAACCAAAGAAGGGATTCATTTCGCTCTTAATACTAAAATCAATAGTATTCAAGAAACACAAGGCGAAGTAACTATCAATACAAATCAAAATGGAAAATCCGAGCTTATTCGTGGAAGCGACATTCTTATTGCTGTTGGTCGTATGGCAAATACAAGCGGATTGAATTTAGATAAAACAGGAGTTGAGCTTGATGAACGTGGTTTTATCAAGGTTAATGAACATCTGGAAACCACAGCACAAGGTATTTGGGCTTTGGGAGATGTAAAGGGCGGGGCACAATTTACCCATTTATCTTTAGATGATTATCGTTTAGTCAAGCATAATCTAAAAAATCCACAGAACAAACACTCAGTACAAGGGCGGCTTATTCCCTATACAGTATTTCTCGATCCAGAACTAGCCCGTATTGGAATGACAGAATCACAAGCTTTTGCACAAGGTTATTCGCTAAAAATAGCAAAAATTCCTGCTGCAGTTGTTCCTAGAGCAAAAACACAAGGTGAAACAACAGGCGTTCTGAAAGCCGTTATTGATGCAAAAACAGATCGTATTTTAGGTGTTTCCATTTTTTGTGCCGAGGCGGGTGAAATCCTTGGCGTAATCCAATTGGCTATGGAATTGGATATGCCCTATCAGAAATTACGTGATGTTATGTTTGCCCATCCTACCTTAGTTGAAAGTATTAATCTGTGGTTTGCTGCAGTGACAGAAAGGGGCAATTCTTAAGCAACTTAATTGTGCATAAATGGCGCACAATGTGCTTATTCATGTCTTTTGATTGACTCCTTAAATGGCTTTATGAAAGCCAATTTTTGTTCTTATTTAATAAAAGTTGATTAAACTTTTATTAAATCGATTTAAGTTTGCATAAAAAACACTAAAAAGTGTTGATTTCAATTTCATCTTATGTAAACCTTGCGCAACTATGATTAGGAAATTAATTTGTATAATAATTGGTATTAGTTGTCTTGCATTCGGTATGATCGGATTGGCACTTTATAAGAAAGCCCAGGTTCATACGAAACCACTACATACTAAAAAAGAAGTTGTTAACACCAAAAAAGAAGTTGTTAACACGCAAAAAGAAATTATTAATAACACCAAAAAAGTTATTAAAACCGAAAGTGTAAGAAACGTTACGACAGACAATAATACCTCGCATAAGAGTGCCGAAAAAATAGCTAATATGGCACCTAAGAGTGCTCATAAAGTTGTGGCCGTAAGAAAAAGCCCTCGGCCCAAGCACACCCCAAGAAAGGTTATTATGAAAAGCAGAAATATTGCTTTAACAAAAGTATCTTTTGATGAATTGCCAGGTTGGGATACTGCAGATGTTAAAAAATCTTTATCAGCATTTCAGAAGTCGTGTGAGACGTTTTTGAAACAGTCCCCTTCTCATATGATCAGGACACAACACATCAAATTAAAAGCTCGTGATTGGCATCCAGCGTGCAAGGCGGCATTAGCTCTAGACTCAGCCTCTGAAGATTCAGCAAAAGCTTTTTTCGAGAAGTGGTTTCGTCCTATTGAGTTTGCACAAAAAAAGCCTGTTCATGGTTTATTTACGGGTTATTACATGCCAAAAATAAAAGGAAATTTAACAAAAAGCCCTAAATACAATACGCCAATTTACGGATTACCAAAGGGAAAATATTCAACTTCCTATACTCGTGAACAAATTGATAATGGAGCCCTTAAGAAAAAAGCGCCGGTAATTGCCTGGATTCATAGTCCTGCAGAACGCCTTTTTTTAGAGATAGAAGGCTCTGGTGTGATTCAACTACCTAATGGTGAAAATATATACCTAGGCTATGCAGGTGAGAATGGTGCTCCCTACACGTCAATTGCCAAGGTAATGATTAATAAAGGGATCATGACGCGGCATAATGCATCTAAAGCAGCGATTGTACGCTATTTAGAGAATCATCCTGAAAAAGCAAAAACAATTATTGAGAAAAATAAGTCCTTTGTCTTTTTTGAGGATTTAGGAGAGCCCATGGCGCTTGGAGCTCAAGGTATGGCACTTACACCTGGCTATTCTTTAGCCGTAGACAAGAAGTGGATCCCACTTGGTGCTCCGCTTTGGTTAGATACGAAACGGCCCGACAAAAATCAAACAGATGAGAAACAATTTCAGCGTCTTATGATTGCACAAGATACAGGCGGCGCGATTCGTGGTTTTATGCGAGGTGATATTTATTGGGGTTCAGGAAAACTTGCAACATTTCTAGGTGAACATATGAAAAATGAAGGCCATTATTGGTTATTGCTCCCTAAGAATATTTTAAATCGATTAGCCAAAAAATCACTTTAATATCTTGATTAACAATCGATATTAATTACAACATCCATGACAAATCTACATTTTGCGCTTTAAGCCTGACTGTTATCCGCGTAGGTAGGGTTCATTAACAATAAGCTCACACAGAATATTCTATTACTCTAATTCGCTGTAGAGATCCATCGTATAGGGACAATGGAAAATTAACCCAATAATCAAATAACTTATATATTCATTTTCAATACCTGGGATTTTTGGCAATACGATTGGAGTTGCAATCTCCACTAGGAAATAAAGTTATCCATTTAAAAAGGAATGAATCATTTGCTTCGTTCTATTTATAAAGGAAGATTTTTCTTATCCTCAGGAGGTGGTGGTGCAGAATTAAGAACATATACAATTAATAGAATAAAAAACGCAGCTAAGGAAAGATAGAGAATAATTTTTGCTATAGCGACCAGAGTGGGATTTGTTCCTGTAAATCGGTAAAGAGCTGAAATAATCGCTATTACCAAACACACAAAAGCTCCTGTTAACATTATCTTTCCTTGCGTTGAGTATTCTCCATCATATAGTAGTACAAACTTGCTGACCGTGCTGTACCTTCCATGAAGCCAGGTTAGTTTAGTTTATTTCCATGGTATAAAAGGTCTTTTGGATCTTTGAAAAATAGAATGGTTTTGCTGCTTCAATTGTACAGAAATTAATGGTTTATTCTTTTATCTGATATTTAATGAGTAGCCTCATTATGCAAATGAGGCTACTCAATGTGGCAGGCACTATTGTGAATTGGAATGGGTCTATATATTCGCCTAAATTTCCAAGGCCTTCATCACTTTGTTGACATCTTCCTCAATAATTTTATTGATTTCCGAAAGCTGATCTGAATACCCAACAGATTCAATAACTAAGGTAGCAACTTCTTCATAAAAAGTATCGCGTTCACTATGTTGTTTTTCCAGGAAGGTCATCATATCATCTACCGGAAGCGCTGGGACCCGCCCATTCTTCATCCGACCAAGTTGAGTTGGAATAGAGACCTTCAAGTAAACAACAAATTCAGAGGATAACAATTTTCGGCATTGTTCGCTTGACACAACACATTCTTCTAATAAAACAACAACATTTTCTTTTTCGGCACAATGGGAAATGATGTCGGCTTGACATCGATTAAACGCTGCTTCACCTTGCTCGCCCAGAATATCTCGTGTCTGCCGCCCGATATAGCGTTCAATACTTGGATTTGCATCGACGATTTGCCATCCTAATTTTTTAGCCAAAGCTTCGGTAAATATAAATTTTCCTGCACCCATATGACCGACGATGAAGATACGTTTTGTCATTTTTTAATATCCCCTTTTAGTTTCAGAAATGAATTATAGCATGTTGGCTTGGTCAAGGCTTAGGATTTGAATTACAGGCTTCCCCTATAATTACTAATGTTTTTTGATATTCCCTCTAGAACAACGCACCTGTTTCAATTAGCAGCCGCCCTTGTGAGTGGTTTATAC
>NZ_JAJTND010000006.1:0-82500 GCF_021344005.1 Legionella resiliens | reverse complement strand
TGTACAATACGCTTTATCTGGAAATGCTCCAATTGGTTTTCAAACACCTTCTAGTGCATATTCAGAAGATTTAGTCATGAAAATTCCTGAAGTGACTCGAGTTATGCTTCAATAATTGTTAGTATTCTCCTGGCTTTAAGGCTTGAAAATATCATGAAGCTCATATTTTTAAAGCCAAGGAGTGAAGATAAAGAATTTTTTTAAAAGGCATAAGGGAGTGTCATAATGATCGAAAAAAGGCTTGCTGATCTAGAAGGTGATGTGCAAGAGGTAAAGTTAATGCAATTGGAATTGGCTGAAAAAAGCGCTCGTTTACAACTCCTTATAGAGCAGATGGAACAACAGCTCAATCAATGTGAGCATCCTGTGAACTCAGAGGCACCAGCAAAAGCAAATCAAGGTCAGTTGCTTAGTGCCTATGGCATTATGAAACCGCCAAAACAGGAAGCTGGATCTTATGAACAGAACGCTGGAACCTATGAGTTGCTGTCCGTATCGTCTGTTCTTTGAAATTTAAATTAAATCCAAAATCGAGGTTTAGGGAAATAGAAGTGGACTAGGTGCTATTTATACTGATATGTAATAAATGCAATTGGTGTTAGTTTTTTTCATGATAAAGAGTAGATTTTTCTTTGTTCAAAAGGTTTCAATTCTTAATATCTTTGAAAAAATTATGAAAATCAGATAACTAGGCCTGTAATCTCTATTTCCCTAATTCCATATTATCAAAAATTATGAAAGCAGATTTATAAAAAGAAATTAAGCCAATTTGTATAATTTAATCGGATTGTCACGATGTTTGAGGGTAGCGTTACCCACAAACTCAGCTTTAATTTCAGATAGGTGCTTCAGGGCATCTTCAGAAATAAGAACCTGCGAATGATATGTTTTATTTAACTGCTCTATATGAGCAGCAGAATTTACTACATCCCCAATAATAGTATATTCCTGGCGCTTTTTTGTTCCGATTGTGCCTGTTACTGCATGACCAAAATGTAAACCAATTCCTAATTTCAGATCGGGCAGATTCCCTTTTTTTATCTCTTCTTCGATACATTCAATGATCGTTAATGCTGCATTTGCCGCATTAGCTACATCATTGCCGTTAGATAATGGGGCGCCAAACACTGCCATAAAACCGTCGCCTAAAAATTTATTTATAATCCCTTTATTATCATGAATAATTTTTACTATATGTTTAAAAAGATTGTTGAGATAATCAACAACAACGGATGCTTCGTTTTGTTCGGTAAAAGAAGTAAAATTCCTTATGTCCAAAAACATAATGCACACGGGTAAGTATTCACTCGCTTGAGCATCTTTTGAAAGTAGCTTGGATACAACCTCAGGCGATACATGCCGGCCAAAAATGCCCTCAATTTTGTCTCGTTCTTGTTGCGCGTCGAAAGCTGTAAACAACTGTTTTTTAATTTGAGAAGTGATAAATCCGGTAACGATCCCCCCAACTAATAAAATTCCTCCACGGGCAGCAAAGGCATACCATTCTACTAAATATGAATCAATGTTTGAGGTATCTGTATAATTGAGAACATAATAAGAAAGTCCCCAATATTCAATGGCGGCAACCAATCCCGAAAATCGGCATATCCATTCGTTTAAAGTCAATGAAGAAAGAATAATAAAAATAAAATAAAGTAAAACAGGTGGCATTAAAAGAGAATAGATGGGTGTTTGAAGGTTCATTATTACAATAATCCCTAATGTAGGAATATTTATTTCGATAAACGCATTAAGATAACGTAGAAAGATTGGTATATTTTTCTTATGAAGGGCGCATCGACAAATTATTTTTCGCATGAGTAAAAAATAAAGAGCTATAGCTGCTAAAGAACTCGGCATAGTAATCGCCGGTACTTTCGCATGTCGATAATATACTTCGGGAGAGAGAATAAAAAATATTGTCCATATGAGCGCCATTAAAATAAAGATAATAGATAAAATCGTTGTTCTTAACTTTTCAGTTTTTAATATTTCCTCTTCTAAAGGCGTTTGAGCCATTTGCTTAATCCATTATCTATTATTTCTTTAGTTTAGATTATTTCCAATAAATTGTTGTAGTGAGAAGGAGTTATGCCAGCATCTAAAAGCAATGCGACAGAGTTAAGATAAGTATCTTCGATAATCATTAGGGAACGTAGGCGGCGGGGATGAATTATCAACATGCCCTAAGACGCGCAGCAATAGATATCGACGTAAAAAGTTGTGCTTACTAAGCTACAATGATACCAAATGTTTGTCTTTGAGCCGCACATAATGTTGTGCTGAGTATTCTAACATCTCGAGTTCTTGCTCGGTTAATTTCCTGATCGCTTTAGCTGGGTTTCCAAGATACAAATAACCGCTTTCCAGAACTTTTCCCGGAGTTACCAGTGCCCCTGCACCAACCATTACATGATGCTGTATGTGTACAGCATCCAAAATTAATGCACCCATACCAATAAGACAGAAATCATCAACAATGCAACCATGTAATACTGCTTGATGTCCGACTGTAATTCCCTGGCCTAAAATTAATGGTTGCCCGCCTGAAGTATAGGGGCCATCATGAGTAACGTGCAAAACGGTTCCATCCTGAATGCTGCAGGCATTACCTATTTTAATCGAGTTTACATCGCCACGTAGAACAGCCATAGGCCAAACAGATACATCATCCCCCAAAGATACATCACCAATGATTACTGATTTAGGATCAATATAGACTCGTTGACCCATTGAAGGCGATTTCCCTTGAAAACTGCGAATGCCATCATTCATATTATTTAAACCATAGTTACGAATTCTTCTGCACTTGTGGGATGAATGGCAACTGTATTATCAAAATCTTTTTTACAGGCTCCCATCTTTACCGCCACACCAAAACCTTGGAGCATCTCATCAGCGGCTAGTCCGATGATGTGCAAACCAATAATTTTCTCTTCTTTCCCTAGAGTAACCAGTTTCATTACTGTAGGTGTTTTTTCTTCAGCAAATGCATCAAACATTGGTGTGAAACGGGTTTGATAGATTTTAATTTGATCCTTGCCATATTGCTCAATGGCCTCTTGTTCACTAAGCCCAACTGTTCCTATCGGTGGATGACTAAAGATTACGGTGCAGATATTCTCATAGTTTAGGCAAGCTTCTGGTTGCTGGCCAAAAAGACGATCTGCCAAACGACGGCCTGCAGCAATTGCTACAGGAGTAAGGGCAGGCGCATTAGTCACATCACCTAGAGCATAAATACCTTGAGTACTGGTATTTTGGAACGCATCGACCAAAACCAATCCTTGCTCATCAGTAGCAACACTTACTTTCTCCAGGTTTAATCCAGCCGTTCTGGGTTTTCTCCCCACAGCAGCAATAATTACGTCGATATCCTGAATAATTGAGCCGCTGGAGCATACTATAGATTTTCTGCCATCACTATGTAAGTTTATTTCCTGTGCTTTATGGTTTGGGTGGATATGAATACCTTGCTGTTGCATGATTTCCATTAAGGTATCACCCAAGACATTATCAAAGCGGGATAAAGGCCGTATCCCCCTCATTAAAAGATGTGTTTCACTACCCAGACTATTTAATATCCCTGCCAGTTCCACCCCGATGTATCCACTACCGATAATTGCTACTTTATCAGGTCGTTTGGTCAAGGAAAAAAATCCATCCGAATCAATTGTATGCTGGCCTCCATGGATTGTTGGTGGCGAAGGTTCACCGCCTGTGGCAATGATGATGTGTTGCGCACGATAAAGGACATCATTTACTTTGATTGAATGTGCATCGTGGAAAGCACCAGTACCCTGAATTAAAGTGATATTAAACTGAGTAAAACGTTTTGCATAATTTTCTCTGAGTCGTTCTATATAGGCATTACGTTTATTAACCAGAGTATTCCAATCGAGGATGGGCGATGTGAGTGAAAAACCATATTCAGGTGCATGATGCATGATTTCATTAATCATGGATGCATTGAACATAATTTTTTTGGGGACGCAACCTAAGTTAACGCAGGTACCACCTAAAAAGCTGGATTCTACTACCGCTACTTTGGCGCCATATTTAGCAGCTCGAACAGCGCTGGCAATCCCACCACTACCACCGCCCAGTACAATAAGATCAAATTGATTGTTTTTCATAGACAATTTTTAAAAAATAAGTTTATATTATCAGGAACTGTCCAACCAACCAACATAAAATTCCCAATAATTAAGCCTACCCATTGGGATGTGTTTTCGTTGTCTTGTTTTTGTTGCTTATGTTTAAAAGATTGTATCGATAAGTAGTACAAACACAACTTGATTTCAATATTGAATTATCTTTTTGAAAAATTTGTAATGAATTATTTCTTTCCCTTCCTGAGCATTATCAGGGATTAGGTTTAGGAGATTTTGAGTTGCAACTTAAACTTATCCTTGTTCCTGTACTGGGAACGGAGATTTTGGTTAATGATCTTTAATAAGGAGATTGATATGCCAGCATCTGGGATTAAGATTAGTCGTTTGGTTTTTTTGGGGGATAGTTTATCGGATAGAGGAACTTTTGATAAACGCTTGTTATTTGGGTTTATCCCTTTAGCGGACCTTTATGAGATTGGTTATGATGCACCTAGAGGACGATTTACTAATGGGTTTGTCTGGGGAGATTATTTTGTTACAGCGGTCATTGAACAATTTGAAATAGATTATGCCCGGAGAAAACTGAGGCTACCTCGCGATGCACGAGGAAATGCGGATGTAGCAGATGCCATTTTAGCGAATGATTTGCATTTACAAAAAAAAAATAAAAGAGCATTTAGTCTAAATAATGACAAACATATTTTATATAAAGGAACACGTTTTGCACGTTTCTATTGTGAAGCAGGTCTAACTTCTTCCGATTACAAGACGAAATTTACCTTCAATCTTAAAGATGAAATAGCCAGGTTAATCGTGGCCAATTTAGAAGAGAAGCGGAAACAACTCAGTGCAGACGATAAAAAGTATAAAATTAGTGCTCAGGAAAAAGCTGAAACTTTAATAGTTGAGTGGTCTGGTGCAAATGATTTACTTACGGTGAATTCCGAACCTACTTTTCTTGCAGCAGATGATGCAGTTAATGCACGTATTGAAAATCTTGAGATCTTAATTCAACAAGGTTATCGGAACTTTGTTTTATTGAATTTACCTGATCTTTCTTTGACGCCAAGATTTCAGGCTAAAGGCAAAAAGGATCAAGATAAAGCGGCACAATGTTCCGTATATTTTAACAAGCAATTAGCAGCCAAAGTGCAACACGTGATCAAAAAATATCAGGGCTTAAATAGTCCTCTGAATCTTTCAATTTTTGATGTCAGTACACCATTCCAAGAAATGTATGAGCATAGTGAAGAATATGGATTTGATAAAAGTAAGTTAAAATTGCCCTATGTTGATTCTGAGGAGTTTAAACAAAGCCAAAAAAATCCTGTGAATCAGAAAGAAAATATTTCTCCGGCAGATGGTTATATGTTTTGGGATGACATACATCCTACCATGGATACACATACTTGGCTGGCAGTAAAATTTAAAGAGGCCTACCACAAGATGTTTACGTTCATTCATCCAACATCAGTACGAAGATGCTGTAAGGAAGCAGAAGATGCGATCGGTAAATCGTCATCCACCCCTTACGCTCATTTACCTGAGGATGTAGTAAAAATAATTCGTAGTCTTCATGCAGATGCAATGAACTTGGGAAAATCACTTTGTGCCTCGCGTCGTGAAAAAGGCGAATTATTAAAACAGTTTATTTTTAATTTGGAATGTCAAAGCGGTAATTTACAAGAGATTGATGCTTTTATAAAAACATTTACCCAAGATGTAGAGAAAATGAAAATAATAAAACATAATAATTCTCTATTTGATTTTTTTGGATGTAAAAAAACAACTTATCCAGAAGATTATATTAGCAAATTGGGGCAGGTTGTTGCAGAAAATCTTTATGCACAGAGGCAGCTGGCGAGCTGATTAACATAAAAAGTCTGAATGAAGCAGCCAAAAAATTCTGCTTCATTCAAAATATGCTTTATTCGACACTTACTTTAAATTCCACATCCACGTTGCCGCGAATTGCATTCGAATAGGGACAAACTTGATGCGCTTTGGCTACTAAATCTTCTGCATCTTTTTGACTTAAGCCCACAAGATGAGCATGCATTTCAACCCCAAGTTTATATCCTTTTTCTGGGGTGGCATATAACGAGACTTGAGAAAGAATTGAGGCATCTTGCAGAGGAATTTTTTGTAAACTGGCTACATGACGCATAGCACTCTCAAAACACGCGGAATAACCTGCAGCAAATAATTCTTCTGGATTTGTACCACCGCCTGCCCCACCTAATTCTTTTGGTTTCGCCAAGTCCAGTCTTAATAATCCATCGGAAGTTTCTATATGTCCGTTTCGTCCACCATGGGTACGCGCTGTTGCTGTATAAAGTGCTTTCATATTTAGGTCCTTTAGTGATAACTGATACCAACGTTAGAATTGATTTATAGATTTGTCAATGAGTGAAAACTTGATATAACGCCACCCACTAAGTTCTATTCGTCGTTGCAAGCTCGGTCATCTCAGTCATGTACTTGATAACACTCCTTCACCTCATTTTACTTGTGCCTTGTCTAGAACTTAGTGAATGACGCTATATATTGTATTGCATTCATGACGTGGCACCTTGGAACTTTTTACTCCATAATACAAACCCTTATCTAAATAATTACATATTTGTTCCATATTTAATGTACTAAGGCACTGCGATAATATTTTTTGATGACAACGTGGAAAAATAGCTCCTCGTGAGTGGAGTGCCTGGTATTTCTGGCTTTTCCAGCTGTTGAGGTTGCTCGTGTAATAAGTAGTAAAATTTTTAATTTTCAGATTATTATCCATGCTAAAAATTTTCATACCCGGGTAGTTATGATGGATACGACTAATCGCGGGTGTAGAAAAGGCATAGACATTGCTCCCGTCATCCAGATGGATTTTTCTGATCTCATCCATATGCGTGTGGGATGTGAGGAGAGTTATTTCTCCATATGATTTTTTGTTCTTATTCAATATTTTTATAAATTCCTGTAAGTAAGCGTTATGCCAAACGGGTTTTCCCTTAAATGAAGTTCCAGGTGGTTCGTGCATGGCAATCAAGAGCTGTTTAGCATGATGGTTCTTTAATTGCTGCTCCAACCAAGAAAGCTGGATTAAAGCATCGTGTTGCTGATTAGGATATTTTGCAAGTATGGGGGTATTTGTCCATTGAGTGGCATTTAGGGCGATCAAAATAATTTTTTTATTTCCTGGTATTACATAACTGGAATAATACCCATCGTGATACATGTGGCTGCCATCAATAATTAACCCTTTACAATGAGCACAGGCACCATTCCAATCCGTAGCAAAATTTAATGGGGAAACACCACTTGACTCGAAAGGCTGATAATTACCAAGTAAGGAATCATTGTTCCCCGTGATATAGAAAATAGGTTTTAAATTTTTATCGTTTTCATATAACTCATCAAATACCTTTTTTTCGAACTCTCCTTTTTTAGTTGTGTTAAATAAAGAGTGAGTGGGTAAGTCGCCTAAACAAAGTATAAAGTCTACTTTTTGGCTTAATTTTTCATATTTTTTCATAGTGATTTTTAGAAACTCTGTGCCAGTATCCTCTCCATCACGGGATAAGTTGTTGCTGCCGTAATGAATATCACTAATTGTTAAAAAGCTAGGTCCTGCATATACAGAATGAAAAAAGCAAAAAAACAGTAGGACAGCCTTAAAAAATGAATTCAATTGAATCTCCACATCCGGATATTGTCTATAAAAGGAGTGGTCTGTTTCCATATCTACTCTCCTGGTCAAAACTGTCCTGATTTTCTGTGCTCCGATGCTCACATACTTCATGTATGCTGCGCTTCGGTACTCGAAAATCAGGCTCATTCAGAGACTCAAGCTGGCGAAATGGAAACAGACCCTCCGCGGCTGCTGCTATCTTGGCCGCAACGCGTTTCCTAAGCTGCTTCACGAATACTCCAGGTCCTTTGTACCTGATTGGGAGTATCTGTTTCCACCCAAAGTAGGGTAGGGCTACCTGAAGGGTTAATCGATAGAGTCTTGGAAAATAACATCACTCCAAAAGGATATTTCTTTACCACGGATTGTAGTGCGGACCATACTTTTTCAGGACCAGTCTGGTTATCGTTTATTATAAGTTCATTGCCTCGATAGATTATATTTATAGATTGGTCTCTCAACGCAGTTCGTAGCGCAGACTCCAAACGCCTCCATTTAGCCTGATGAGCTTTTTGCTTTTCGGCTTGGGTAGGATTTGATTGGAAACTAATACGTTGATGAGGTGAAAAAATTCGACTCAAACGACTGCTGTCTGGATTCTTTTGCAAGAAATAAGTGCATAAAGCATCCAATACAGGACGCCCGGGCCCAGATGCTTTACCGGGCTGTCTGTTCACATACATTGCAAACGCCAAAGTATGGCCATTGGTAGTGTATAAATATCCTGAAAGACTATTTATTCCAGTCATAGTACCTGTTTTAGCACGAACAAAACCCTGTTGCGTGGGGATACGGAATCTTTTTTGCAAGGTTCCGTCACGTCCGGATATAGGTAATGCAGATATGTATTCATAAGATAAAGGAAAACGTTGATATAAAAATTTTAATAGCGATATGGTTTGCTCTGGAGTTACTAAGCTGTAGCGCGATAAGCCCGAGCCATCCGTAAAAATTGCGTGAGTAAAATCGATTCCTGTTTGTGATTGTAAAAAATTCTTAATTACAGGTTCAGCATCTCGCCAGTTGACTGGCCGTCCTTTGAGTTTTTCTGCAGCATGCAAATACAAGCTGTCCGCATAGAGATTATCAGATGGTTTTAAAGTATCTGCCATCAGTTGTGACATGGGTTTAGAGTGTTGTGTCGCAATGAATAAAGAACCTGCTGGAGTTTTTCCTAATTGAACCTGGCCATTGAGTTGAATATTGTCTTTTGCCAATTGAGTTTTGATCATGCCTTGAGCATACATTAAAGGATTTTTTATAGCCAAACGTTGTTGTACTGCCCATTGGCCAACTCCGACACAGCCACGAACAGTTAAATGATTGTCTTGATCTAAATTAAAACCCACGCCACAACCTTTTGCGTTTGGTTTCGTTGTCGCCTGATTATTTAATGCAATACCACCTCCACCATCGTCTACTTCAACAACCGCAGGATCTCCAGCTTGAGCTCCTGGATTTACGGTAACCGTCAAGCGATTGGAATCAACCATGACGGGGGCATTGGGGGCTCCGTAGCTGTAGGATAAATCGGTGGCGAGCCAGCCAGGAGGATAGGGATCGACTTGCGCCAGGCTGCTATCGATGTAAACATTACCTTGAATGGTATGGATATTCCATTCCTTCAATGAGGAAAGCAGTGCTTTTAAATCATTACGGTTAAAAGAAGGATCACCATTTAGTTGTACATAAACATTTCCTTGGAGTATTCCCTGTTCGATTTTTCCTGCACTCATACTTAATCGATTTTCAAAACGATAATCTGGACCTAGTACCATTAATGCTGCTGCTTCGGAAAAAAGTTTCATGTTGCTTGCAGGGATATACAAACGTTCTGCATTACGCCGATATAGGGTTTGCCCAGAAGTGAGGTCAAGAACGACAATTCCAAGATTAACATTTGGATTAATTCGCCTAATTAAATTATCTACCTCGCCTTGAATACTGATACCATATGATAGTGTGGATAAAGCCAATAAAAACGCGCTAGTAAACGTCCTTCTCATTGATGTCGTTCCTTTTGTTTTATCATATGCGGAATAGAAAATTGATAACCATCGTCTAATCATATCGCAAGCCTAATCGCTCCAAAAGTCCCGCAAGTGTATCATTATCAAAAAATTTGACTTGTAACCATCCACCATCGCCATTATCGTTTATTATTTGTACTGGCGCACCTAATTGTTCCCCTAATACTGATTGTAACCGTTCAATGTCTCGATCTCTTTTTGTATTTTTTGGTAGAGAAAATTCTTTATTTTTTTGTACTTTTACCACATGTTCTAACTGTCTTACTGACCATTGTTGCGTTATAGTTTGTTTCGCTAAATAGTCTTGCTGGGTTGGTTCTAACCCTATAAGAACTCGCGCATGGCCAAATGACAAGGCTTTATTCCGAATGAAATCTTTTATATTTTCACTTAAACCCAATAACCGAATAATATTGGCAATATGACTACGTGATTTCCCTACTAAAGCAGCTATTTCATCTTGATGATAATTAAACTCATCAATCAAACGTCGATAAGCGCTTGCTTCTTCAATTAAGTTTAAATCTTCTCGTTGAATGTTCTCTATTAGAGTGAGGGCACATGCTTGTTTGTCGTTATAATTTCCGATGAGGCAAGGGACAGTTTGTAATCCTGCTATTTTTGCAGCACGCCATCTTCTTTCGCCTGCGATAATTTCATAACGCTGTTTTGCGATTGACCTGACGATTAGGGGTTCAATTAAGCCTTGTGATGCAATGGATTGAGCGAGCTCTTTTAATGTGATGTCATTAAAATCTTGTCTGGGTTGATATTGTCCCGCTTGAATGCTTTCTATAGGTACGTGCTGAAATTCAACGTGCATCGAAATAGTATTGAATAAAAATTGTTATGAATTGTTTCATATTTTGCTGGGAATGAAAATAGGAGTTAATGCGTTATGCGTGTATCAATGTAGCTTGGTGAAGCCTGTCTCTTGATCACATCCTTGCCGACGTCCCGCGCACAAGCCCTGAGAGATGGTCACAAAAAGTGACCATCTCTCAGACATAAAGCGCGGTACGTAGAGAAATTTAAAGCAGTACGTAGAGAAACTTAAGTGGTACATGATAAATTTAAAAAACTGACGATCGTTCAGGGTCTGTTTACCTGAGGTATCGTCAGTTTTGAGAAACCTCCACTAAATTTTTCGCCTACCTACCGCGCTTTATGCGCGGTATCCAGGGGATCTTACTATAGAAATGCTCAGCGGCATCTTAAAATATCGTTCTGGATACCGCGCATAAAGCGCGGTACGTAGGAAAGCAGTACGTAGAGAAATTTAAGCGGTACGTAGAGAAACTTAAGTGGTACATGATAAATTTAAAAAACTGACGATCGTTCAGGCACAAGCCGCGGGACGCGGGAGTAGAGCTGGACGGATTTCAGTAATGTGTAGGCAATTCAGGTGAAGCACAGCTGAACCCGGGTATGAACGGAGTTCCCAGGCTACGGTCTATTTTATAACAAACCATACAATATCGCTGAGATAGCGATAATGCCTATGGTTGTTGTGAATACATTACTTACACGATCAGTTTTATATTTTTTCATTGCCGGAATTTTGGCAATTGCATACATAGGCATAATAAACAATAGGGTAGCAATAACAGGTCCACCCAGAGTTTCTATCATTTTTAAGATGTTGGGATTTATGGTGGCTACAATCCAACACGTAACAACCATAAAAATTTCAATGACGCGTTGAAGTTTGCATTGGCTTATTGTTTTACCAGTTGGTTTTAACAGGTTCACAATAATGCTACTCAAACCTTCCTTAGCACCTAAATAATGACCTAAAAAGGATTTGGAAATCGCAATAAAGGCAATAATAGGAGCGATGCAAGCAATCAAAGGTGTTTTAAAATGATTTGCTAGATAAGACAGGATAGAAATGTTTTGTTGTTTCGCTTGTAAAAGGTCTTGAGGTGAAAGACTAAAAACACAACTGAATACAAAAAACATAACGGAACAGACCATGAATAAATGACTGTACCGCAGGATCGCCGTACTATTACTATCCGCATCAATTCCATATTGCTGTTTTTGATTCACCGCAAAAGAAGAAATAATTGGTGAATGATTAAAAGAAAATACCATGACTGGAATGACTAACCATACAGTCATTAACAATCCATGCCCTCCATTAGCATGCAATGAATTGCTTTGTTGTAAAATGGCATTATTCCAGTTAGGAATTAAATAAATAGATAAAAATAATAATATAGTTGCAAATGGATAAACCAATAAAGACATTGATTTGACAATGATTTCCTGTCCAAATCGGACTATAGCCATGAGTGCAAGGATAAGTATTATGGATAAAAGTGCTCTTGGAGGGGAGGACATACCTAACTGATTCACAAGAAAGCTTTCCGTAGTATTAGTAATTGCCACGCTATACATCAATAAGATTGGATAAATTGCAAAAAAATATAATCCGGTCAGTATCCTTCCTGCAAAAGTACCAAAATGTTCTACAACCACATCGGTAATGTCATTCTGAGAAGAAGAACCTGATAAAACAAAACGGCATAGTGCCCTATGCGAAAAGTAAGTCATGGGAAAGGCAAGTACGGCCATTATAATTAAAGGCCAAATCCCATTAAGTCCAGCATCTATTGGAAGAAAAAGGGTTCCAGCACCTACAGCAGTACCGTAAAGACTTAACATCCAAACGGTATCATGTTTTGCCCATGAATACTTTTTATTTACTGCTAGAGGTGAAAGTATTGCTGCTGATTCATTTGATGACATGAAACATCCTTTATATAATACCGAACACAATGTTCAATATTAACACTGCAGATCCAATATTTCAACAAAATTTGCTTTTGTACTGAGGATGTTCTATGCCTATTTACTTAATATTTAGTGATTAATATTCTAGTTTCGTGCCATAAAGTCGGTCTCCTGCATCGCCTAACCCTGGAATAATATAGCCTTTTTCGTTGAGCTGCTGGTCTATAGCTGCTGTGAAAATAGGAACTTCTGGATGCTCTTCATGAAATGCTGCTATTCCTTCTGGAGAGGCAAGCAGGCAGAGAAATTTAATTGATTTAGGCTCGATTGCTTTAATTTCTTTGACTGCAGCGATTGCTGAGTTGCCAGTCGCCAGCATGGGATCAACTACGATCACATCACGATCTCGAGTATGTTCTGGAAGCTTTATATAGTACTCAACTGCTTCCAGGGTTTTAGGATCGCGGTACAAGCCAATATGACCAATTCGGGCTGTAGGTACAAGTTGTAACATGCCATCGACCAAACCATTACCAGCGCGCAAAATTGATACAAAAACCATTTTTTTACCTTTTAAAACCGGTGATTGCATTATGGCTAGAGGTGTTTCGATTTCTTCATATTCCATTTCCAAATCACGAGTGACTTCATAAGCGAGCAACATACTGATTTCATGCATCAATGTGCGAAATTTAACTGTGCTGGTATCTTTTCGACGCATGATTGTTAACTTATGCTGAATTAATGGATGCTGCACTACTATAACGTGTTGATTGTTCATTTTAACTCCAAACTGCGTTTTTATGTGAAAAAATGTAGCCAGGGCGAAGCGAAGCGGAACCCGGGAAATCCGTGATGAAAAAAACCGGCCTTCACCCAGGCTACACGTTTTAATTTAAAAAACTGTGCCATCACTAATAATCTGTATCGGTGGAATACCCTGGGAACGTTTTTGTTTGGCAATTCGTCGTCCTGCTTCCCAGGTACCTCCTTGCAAAATTTTAGCCAAAGGAAGTTCTTTGGTATTTTTTTGCAGTTTTTTTCTGATTAATGTGGCTAATTCATCTAATAGTGCAATGGTTAATGCACGCCATTCTACAATTGCTTCTGCATCTGGTGGGAGTGACTCTCCCAGAATGTTCTTATTTTTAATTTGCAGCAACCCGCAATCGATGAGTAAACCACCATTTCGATATTCTGGCAAACCCGTTAGTTCTTCCAGGTAGGTCACTGTAACTCCCGCTTGTTCTAGGGGTTCAATCAAAGAATAAGTTAACCATTGGGATAATTTATGAAATGGAATGTATTCCGATCCCGATTCATTTGATTTGAACGCATTATATTGCCACACATCTCCAAGTGGGATTCCATGAAATAGCAGTCTTGTCGGCCATATTTCATTAAATGTATCGAGCACTTCATGAAAAATCTGAGACGCTGTAAGTATGTCATTTGTTGCTAAAGAACTAATGTAAGTATAAAAGTTACCTAAGCGGCTTTCTTTTTCAAAATGTTGTGCGTCCTGTTGTATTAATGCACCGAGTCGATTCAGCAATGCAACTCGTCCGGAAACGCCCTCTAAAGGATTTTGAGCAGTGACTTGAAAAGCATCGTGTAGGTCGGCTTCATTAAAGGACAATAAGCGCTCTGCATCTACTCTCAATGGTTGAGATGGATGAGCACTAAACATTCCTTTTAGATAAAGAGAAAGGCTTGCTAGTGCGAGACCTTCGGAGCGCGAATATTCGACTCCTGTTTCAGCCTCTGTATAGCGCCAGTATTGGCCAGCGCCTGCGTCTAGGAATACGCTGATAATAACCAGCTCGTAAAGAATTTTACCCCATTCATCTGCAGATATGATGCCCAATTCTTCCCGCATTTTTTTTATTCGATTAATATTCCCCACTTCAAAATGACGCCAACGACTGTGATAGGGAATATCAAGATTTGGATAATTATCCTGAATGACCTCAATAACAAATGAAGCTGTAGCGGTCATTTTTTCTGGATCTAAGAAAAAGTATGCTGATTGGTCTTGCTTGACTCGTTCTAGAATAGCATGGGAGCGTACGCGTATCGTGCGCGGATCTCTTAACGTGGTTAATACGCGGGCAATTTCTTGTTCATTACTCATTAAGATCACGTCCTTTGGTTTTTGCTAATTCATTAATATCAACGATGCGATTAGGTGAATAATAGCCTGCCGCACGTTTGGCATTCATTTCTACTTGAGCATCAAGGGGAATGAGCTCATCGGGAATGCTTACTCGTTCTACAACATGAATTCCAGATTTGAGTAATGCGTCATATTTCATGTTGGACATGGAAACAAAACGATGAATTTGGGTAATGCCAAGCCAATGTAAAATATCCGACATGAGTTCCTGGAAGCGCATGTCTTGGACTCCTGCGACACACTCAGTTCTTTCAAAATATTTAGCAGCAGTATCTCCACCTTTCTGTCTTTTGCGGGCGTTATAGACCAAAAATTTGGTCACTTCACCCAAAGCTCTTCCTTCTTTTCGATTATAAACAATCAAACCCGCGCCACCTTTCTGGGCAGATTCAATAGACAATTCAATCCCATGTACTAAATAGGGGCGACAGGTACAAATATCGGAGCCGAATACATCAGAACCATTGCATTCATCATGAATACGACAGGTAAGCTCAATTTTTGGATCATGGATTGTCGTTACGTCACCAAAAAAATAGGCGGTTAATCCACCTATAGGGGGTAAAAAAACATCGAAGTCAGAACGTGTTACTAATTCGGGGAACATCCCAGCTGTTTGTTCAAATAAGGTACGACGTAACAGTGATTCTGAAATTCCAAAACGTTCAGCAATTCCAGGTAAATACCAGACTGGCTCCACAGCGACTTTGGTGACTGCGACATCACCTGATTCTTTTAATATTTTTCCATCGGGTTTGAGGCGGCCTCTTTGGATGGCCGTATGCAATTCAGGAATATTAATATGTGCTTTGGTAACTGCAATTGTAGGGCGAATATCATAGCCTGCTTGAATTTCTTCCGAAAAAACACCTGCAACAAGATGTCCCCAGGGATCGATGGAGATGATTTTCTGGGCATCGTTCCATTGAGGATGTGGGCCAATGGCTACAGGCGGCGTAGTATCGGTAAGGTCCGGTACGTGCTCTGAATCCAACACTCCGGCAGCAACTGCTAGTGCTCGATAAACTGAGTATGAGCCAGAGTGTGTACCGACTACATTGCGATTTTTTATATTCGTAAGAGAGGCTATTACCGGGCCGCGTTCTTTAGGGTTTTCTGCGCCCCATTTTATTTTTAACGGTGCAGCAGTATGCCCGGATGGATGTGATGATAAAACAATATGCCCTTTCGATTTTTTTTTTGACTCATCTTGCACCATAATACAATCCTTTAAATGACTACAACTCGATAAATTCATCATAACAGAAGAAATTAATTGGTAGAAAGTACTATTTTCCTTATTGAGGAGGGGAGGTATGAGTCATTGTACTGGGTTAATATTCTCGCTATTATGGTTTCGTTTTTGATGATTATACGTACTAATTTACCCTTAGGGGTCTGTATGCAGAGTCTAATTTAAATTTTTTTTAACCAGGGTTTTACTTCGTTGCCACAGAGGCTACGATGATTTTTTATAGAAAATGTGAGCCATTACTAGCAGGAAAATGCCTATGACCACTTTAATTATTTGTTTATTCATTGCGATATTATTCCCTTATCTTCTCAAGGTTGTTGTAGCTAATTTTATGCAAAAAGAAGGGAATTATGATAATCATTACCCAAGAGCTCAACAGGCAAGATTACAAGGAATGGGGGCGCGAGCAGTTGCAGCCCATCAAAACAGCTTTGAAGCTTTGCTTGTATTTGCGACTGCGACATTAACCGCCATAGCAACTCATCATATCGGAATAACAATTCAAATTTTGGCGATTATTTTTATCGTTTCTCGAGTTATTTATAGCTATTTTTATTTAATGGATATGGCTTCCTTAAGATCCACGATTTGGTTTATTGGTTTTATTTGTTGTTTGATTATTTTGGGACTCAGCATGGTGTGATTGCACCATGGACTCAGTTTGGGGTAAGTCATTAATCCAGAAGTTAAAAAGGTTTTTTTGATGCACAAAGAAAATGATGTACAACAGGTTTCGTTACAACCCTTGCTGATTTTTGTTATTTTAATGCTCATGGTACTGATGCAGATGACTACTGATCAGTATATTCCTTCATTACCTGCCATTGTGAAAGAGTTCCACAGTAATGAAGCATCTATTCAATTAACATTATCTCTTTTTATGCTGGGTTTGAGTATTTCCCATGTATTTTATGGTCCTTTATCGGATAAAATTGGCCGTAAACCACCTCTTATGTTTGGTGTTGGCCTAAGTATCTTAGGCAGTTTATGCTGCTTTCTTGCTCCTTCAGTTTTAGTCTTGATCATTGGCCGTTTTATTCAGGGATTTGGTATTGGGTGTTGTGGTTCAGTAGGCCGATCTCTAGTCCGCGATCTTTTTACTGACAGAATTTTATCTAAGATAGGTTCTTATGTAGGGATTGTGAGTGTTTTTATTATGGTGGCATCTCCTGTCCTAGGAGGATATATCCAGGAGCATTTTGGATGGCGTATCAATTTTTTATTTTTACTTGTATTTGGTATCGCAATATGGATCCTGGCATTATGCACTCTTCCTGAAACCAATAAAAATCTTAATCCTCATGCAACTCAATTTAGAGTAATGCGCGATAATTATTTAACCTTGCTACAATCTAAAGTGTTTTTAGGCTATGCATTGTGTGCCTGTCTTGCTTCTGCAGGGATAATTGGTTATCTCGCAATTGCTCCCTTTCTTTTTCAAGATACATTAGGGCTTAGTCCTATAGAGTTTGGCCAATTAACCATTTTTATTGCCGGGGCAATTTGTGTGAGCGGAATAATTAACAGTCAGATGGTGATGAGAAAAGGTGTATCCTACATGGTATTTATAGGGATTGTCTTTATGGTAATAGGTGGTGTTACCATGCTGTTTTTGTCGATTATAGGATTGCAGAACGTATTCTCCATCATGATCCCTATGTCGTTGTTTAGCATGGGAGTGGGGCTTACTTTTATCAATGCATTTGCTGGAGCTTTTCATCCATTTCCTCACATGGCCGGAACAGTAGGGGCCTTATATGCAAGCATGCAAGACTTAAGTGCCGCGTTGTCTAGTGGGATTATCGCTCTAGGCGAATGGTATGGCCAATTCTCTTTAGCTATAATCTTACTTATTTTGGGCTTGGGTTCTTTCGCTTCATGGTATTATCTGGCCTCAAAAGATCATTAAGAGGTATTGTTTATGAAAATTACTGAGACAGAATTAAAAAATATTATATCCAAATTATCAGGCATGAAAGAAGAAGAAATTCATAATGATACGGCGTTAATAGAAGACTTGCATTTAGATTCCTTAAAAATCGTTGAGTTACTGGCTATTCTTAGCGAAGAATATAATTTAACGGTGACTGAAGAGGATGCAATGAATTTTCATACTTATAAAGATTTATTTGAGTTTACTCAGGCGTAACTGTTTTTGATATTTGTATTTCTGTTCATATGGATTTGGACAATTTTATTTTCTCTGATGATGAATTGCTAACCCGAGGTACGGCTACGCTTACCGCCTAGGCTTCATTTAGGGTTTCAGGAATTGAGTTTAAAAGATTTTCATTTATTCTGCTGTTTTATAAATATGAAATCAATATGCAAACAACCAGAATACCATTTTTCCGCGTTGCTTCATTTGGCTTTATTTTTTTAAAGAGATATATAATAAAAGAAGGAAGGCGATCTTCGTCAGGAAAAATATGGAAACACATCGCGGCTTATCCGTAACGACTCAGTCGTTGCAAGTAATAGATAGCATTAACTATTTTCATCAACAAGTTTTAGGGGCTGGCAAGGAGCCTCATAATATTCTCGAAGCAGTCAAAATAAATCCTGATAATTTGCTCCTCCAAGTTTATACTGCTGCACTTTATCTTTATGGCCAGACTGATCCAGCCACTGCTTTAGCAAAAAAACATTTGTTGCAGGCTGAAAAATTATTGAATTCGGTTAATTTAAGGGAAAAATTAACTTATCACGCAGTTAAAGCTTGGATGAATTTGGAATACGAAACTGCTTTAACTATTTTAGACGCTTTAACGGGTTTATATCCACGTGATACTTTAGCAGCAAAGTTTGCTGAATGGTTATTTTATTGTTCGGGACAAGCCTACAATAGTCATAACTATTTGAAGTTTTGTGAACGGATTGCAGCACATAATCAGGATGAATCTCATTTTTTAGCCATGCATTCTTTTGCGGCGGAATTATCTGGTCATCTATTAGACGCGCAACGTTTGGCAGAACAGGCTTTGACCATCGAACCACTTACACCTTGGGCACATCATACTCTGGCTCATATCTATCTCAACACAAACAATAGTGCAAAAGGGATAGCCACTTTAGAAACGTTCCGAGGGAGTTGGGAGAATATATCAACACTTCTTCGTGGACATAACAGTTGGCATTTAGCTTTGTTTTATCTTGCATTACGACACGATGATAAGGTAATGGATTTATATCCTGTTATTTTTGGCACATCTCCAGAAATTATTACCGAACAAATAGATGCCATCTCATTGCTATGGCGTTTGGATATGGCTGGATTTCCGCAATTAGAGCAATTTAATGTCCTTGGACGTTATCTTGATGAAAACCCTTTTACTCATTATACCGGTTTTAACACAGTCCATTATGTATATTGCCTTACTCGTTTAGGTCAAGAGGACGCAGTTCAGAGAGCCCTGGCATCAATCGAAACTTATGCTCAAACCCTGGCGATGGGATATAATCAATCGCTGTGGCGTTCCGTTATCTTACCTTTGAGCAAAGGGATTCATGCTTTTGTTAATAATGATTTTCAATCAGCCTGTGATTTGATGGGTTCTTGTATCTCCAGGTACACTGAAATTGGTGGCAGTGATGCACAGTTAGAAATCATTGCACAGACTTATTTGCTTTGTTTATTACACAGCAATAAAAAAAAGGCAGCAAAAGAATTTTTCAATTTTCATTTAGCACACTATAAAGGAACACCCCTGGCCGAGTTTTGGTTTAGTTCAAAGCTAAGTTTTTAAAATAGTAGCCCCAGGCTACAATACGAACTATATCAGATCACTTCTAAAAGGGCACAAGCGGCAATACCACCTCCACCGGCCGCAACTAATAACACCTTATCGTTTGATTTGATGCAGGTATGTTTGCGAAGAAAATCCAGAGCAATCCCTACGCTTGAACCGGAAGTATTGCCGGTCTCTTCTACGGTTTTAACGATACGTTCTTCAGGAAAACCTAATTGTTTTGCAACAGATAAAACTAAATTTTTATTTCCTTGATGCGGGACCAGCCATTGGATATCTGCAGTAGTAAGGTTTAATGCCTTGAGAAATTCTTCTGCACCATCAACCATACCATGTACTGCTTTGACAAATAGAGCGGTATTTTCTTTAATCGTGATATAAAACAGTTCGGGGTTTTGGCAATGTGCTGCAGGCAGTCGTGAACCTCCTGCAGGGGTAGACACCGTATCGCTGACTTCGCCATCGGCAAACAAAGCGGAGGCAATAAAACGAAATTCTGCATTTTCTTTATTGGTAGACACAACACAAGCTGCTGCTCCATCGCCAAAGAGAACACTGGTAGCGAAATTATTTTTATTTAAAAACTTTGAGCGAACTTCGCTGGCAATTAATAAGATGGAACCCATACTTGCTTGAGTGATGGCAGAACTTGTATGCAAACCCACTACAAAACCGGCACACGCTGCTCCAATATCAAAAGCTCCTGTATTTTGCAATCCAAGTCGATGCTGTACTAGTGGGCTGGTTGGTGGTGCAAGGTAGTCTCCTGATATAGTTGCCAAAATAATTTGGTTGATTTTATTTTTTTCTGCCGGCTTTGCTGCAAATAGTTTTTCTGCTGCAAGTACAGCCAAATCACTACATGCCTGATCTTCATTGACCCAGCGTCTGTTTCTAATTCCTGTCGAGAAGCTGACCAGTGTTGGACTTTGTGTGCTATTCATCCAATTGAGCACTTCTTGATTACTCACAACCCGCTCAGGTAATGCAGTAAAAGGACCTTTGATATAGATGTTTTTTTCGGCACGCAACAAATTCATGATGATAATATTCCTTCAGAACGCATGAGTGGTAAACCTCCACTTACAGTAATGACAGAGCCTGTCATAAATGAGGTTCTGGATAATAAGGGATCCATGGCCTCTGCGATTTGTGCCGCTTCTCCCATCATGCCTTGAGGAATAATTTGTGCCATTTTTTCTTGATATGCAGGCTTTTTCCAGAATTGCTCGGTTCTTGAGGTTTTAATCAAACCAACACGTACTACATTAGATAAAATATTGTTGGCACTGTAATCCACGGCAAGATTTAAAAATAAGCCTTCGAGTGCTGCTTTGGTTGCACAATAAGCGCCATAACGACTGGTTCCTGTAATTGCCGAAAGGCTCGAAATCAGAATCAATCGCCCAAATTTATTGGCTAATAAAGCCGGTAATAGGTGATGAATTAACCAGATATTGCCATGTAAATTATCATCGATGTAAGTGCGTAATGCAGGATAGGATAAGGCGTGTAATTTGCGTAGTTGGCTCACTCGTGTAAATGCGTTAAGGATGACACCATCTAAAGGTTGCTGCAGTAGATTTTGTAGTTCCTCCTTACTGGCTTCCGGATTGGAAAAATTATATACCAAACCACTAACCTGCATTTTTTGTTGTTTATAATGTTCCAATGTTTTATTTAGACTTTCCTTGCTGGAACTGGTAATGATAATCGTGTCACCTAATTGGAGTCGTCGCTTGGTTATGGCTTGAGCGATATCCGATGAGCCTCCAGTAATCAAAATGTTCATTGTGCCCCCAGCTCAATTAAGTGTTTTTCAATACTGTTTAGCGATTCATAATGTTCTTTTACTAAAGGCATAACAGGGATCTTAATTTTGAATTCTCGCTCTAGCTCAATGATAAGTAAGGCTAACATTAAGCTGTCTAGACCTCCTTGTTCCAGTGAAGCGGATGTATCTTGAGAAGGATAGGGAAGTCCAATTTTTGCTAATATATTGCGGATTCGTTCAGTGAGCATGGTTTTGTTCCTTTTGGCTTAAAAGCAGTGTTTTTCTATCAAGTTTTCCATGTTGGTTACGTGGCAACTTATCCAATAATTGTACTGTAATTGGAAGTTTTCTCGGTAAAAGATGGTGTTTTAACTGATCACAAAGCATGTGTTCTGTGGTGGCGGTACTGAAACTATCCCGTTCCAGGCATACCCGTAAACGGATACCATACAATTCATCAGGTACCGGGATGACAATTACTTCTTTAATTCCTTTAATTTGGCAAATTTTATGCTCTATATCAATTAAATTAATCTTTTCACCACCAATATTAACGATGTGATCCAATCGTCCTTTAATTACTACCAAACCCGAAGGTAATTGCTCTGCCAAATCTCCCGTAAAAAACCAACCATCCTGCATCCGGCTTTGTTTTTCTTCACCCAGATAGCCCAACATGAGTTGACTGCCTTTAATGAGCAACTCATTGTTCTCTGATAAGCGTATCTGCCAATCACCCACTGGGTAACCGGCAAAATCTTCAAGGAATAATGGATCTTTGCTGGAATAAGTCAGGACACGCGGAGAGGCTTCTGTTAGGCCGTAATTGTTATAAATTATTGCCTGAGGAAAAGTGTGCATTAAACTGTCACGCAATATAATGCTCAAAGGAGCTCCAGCAGAGACAATCGCTTTTATTTTTGTTGCAGCTTCTGGAAAAAGTGTTGCCATTTTATGAATCGCGACCCAATGAGAAGGGACTCCGCTCCACATTTGCGGGATAGGATGATTTTCAAACACTGTTTTAATGTCCGTAAATTGCGTGATGAGTTGTGTTTTTATCCCAGCGATTAACCCGGGGAGTAATTGCCCAAGCAGACCAAAAGAGTACGATAAAGGTAAAAATAATAATTGATCGACAACTCTAGAAAATTCAAGCGCATTAATGACAGCCTGACAATTGGAAGTGATATTTTTTAGAGAAAGCTGCACCGCTTTCATTTGGCCTGTGCTTCCGGAAGTAAAGAGTACTAAAGCGAGTTCAGGATGATGTTTCATCTTCTTATTTTCTTGAATTTCCAGGAGTTCGCCTTGAGCATCAACGGTCATGTTTGTACTTAAAATAGCTCGTTTTCCCTGTTCTGATTCTTGGTGTGTCAGGATGACGACAGGTTTGCCTATGTTGAACGCGGCTAATAATTGAATCACAAATAGAGGTTGTGCTGTTGCATATAAAACCAGCAGCCCTTTGGGCAGTTTTTTGAATTGCAACGACATTTTGTAGACTGCTGTTTCTAATTCAGCAAAACTTAAAAGCTGATTTTCCACACTTAATGCAATTTTGTTTGGCGAATCTTGAGCTAAAAATAGCATGGTCTTAACCCTCAACCTTATTTAACCGCCACGTAGCTATTACAGGCAGTGTATTATCCAATATATGTTTCCGACAGAAATTTCGACGAATTTTGCCGCTGGTTGTATGCGGCATGACTTTAAGCGGGATAAAAATAATATGATGAATCTCGAGTTGATGGGTCTGATAAACCAGTTCAAAGATGGTATTGAATAAAGTATCTTGCTCGTCAGGTGACATGAAACGGTTTTTTATCTCACACAGAACAGTGAGTTCATATTCATGACCTGTTTGAATGACAAAAGCAGCGCATTTACCCAGGGACTCATGGATTGGGGAATGGAGAATGGAATATTCTATGTCATGCGGATAATGGTTTTTTCCATAAAGAATAATCAAATCTTTAATGCGGCCCGTCACATATAATTCCTCTTCATGTACAAACCCCAAGTCTCCAGTTCTTAAATACAATTGGTTGCTTGGATCATTAGAAATTTTACCATGAAATGCATGGCGTGTTTCTTCATCTTGTTGCCAGTACCCCTGGGCTACACTGTCACTGTGTACCCAAATTTCACCAATCTGGTCATTATCACAAAGCGCCCGTGTTTCTGGATCCACAATTTTCACTCTTTGAATAAATCGACCACAACTGACTAAACTGTGACTCTGTGAGTTTTCTTCTTGAGCAAAATGGACTCGATGATCCTGATATTGTTCTTTAGTTAAGGAGAGCGTCCGATAGGGTGTGTCTGGAATGGTACCTGTCACTAATAAAGTAGCCTCAGCCAAACCATAGCAAGGATAAAAGGCTTCTTTGCGAAATCCATAATTTTTAAATGCTTGATAAAAATGATCTAATGTTTCTTTTCTGATAGGCTCCGCACCATTCGATGCAATTCGCCAGCAGCTTAAATCCAATCCTTGTTTTTTTTCTTCCTTGATCCGTTTCACACAATAATCGTAAGCGAAATTGGGACTGCCGCTTATGGTTGCTCGATATTTGCTAATGTTTTGTAACCAGGAAAGAGGATTTTGTAAAAAAGAAAAAGGGGACATCAGATAGGTAGGTATGCCTGCATAAATAGGAGTCAAAATATAGCCTATTAATCCCATATCATGATGGGGCGGGAGCCAGCTGAAAGATATGGTTTCTTCATTTAATTCAAACGCAGCGAATATCTTTTGGATATTATCCAGTAAATTTCTATGAGTGATGATGACCCCTTTCGGATGCATCGTGGATCCCGACGTGTACTGAAGAAAAGCAATCTGATGTTCGTGAATAGAGGGCGGCTGCCAAAAAGCACTTATTTGCAGTTCCATGCTGTCTATGGCTAAGCATGGAACTTTATCTAAATACGGTTTTCCTTTGTGATCCAGGGTCGCAAATTTAGTTAGATGATCAGCAGTCATAATCACAAATACAGGTTTTGCATTGCGAATAATGCGATGTGCTTTATCTAATAATTTGGCTTGGGCTGGAGGATAAATAGGTACAGCAATGCAACCTGCATAAAGACAGCCGAAAAAAGCTTGGATTAGGGCAAGTCCGGGAGAAAATAATAATAAGATCCTATCTCCAGGCTTTGCTCCTTGCACGCGTAATTGCGCTGCAATGGCTCTGGCCCGTTCATCCAATTCAGCATAAGTCATTTTTTCTTCTAGATTTCTATTGATAAAAGTACAACTTACTTTTTCTGGCGTATGTAGGGCCCTGTAGCGAACAGCATCCATTAGGGATAGGCAATTGAAAATCTCTTTACTCATTAAACATCCCTATGGAATTGCAAGACTTGGCCTGCATAAGAGAGACCGCCTCCAACGCTCATCATAAGTATTTTTCCAGGCCTATCAAAAATCTTTTCTTCGACTGCTCTTGCCAAAGAATAAAGAACAGAAGCACCACCAACATTTCCAATCGTATCTGAATCCCAAATGATTGCCTTGTGACTCATTTGGTACTCTTGGAGGAGTTGAGTAATTAATTTGCGATTCACTTGATGAGGAATAATCCAGGTGATGTTTTTTCTATCTTCTTCAGTAGGTAATAAATGATCCAGCATGTGCTTGTACTTAGCATAGGCCAGTTCTTTCATTAGGGATTCATCACCAATCAAATGATAGCCTATAGTGTCGATTTGCTCTTTGGTAGGGGGGAAAACACCCTGAGTGGTAAAGGCTTCAACGTATTTTCCCTCTGTAGAAAAAAAGGTTTTTTCAACAGCGAATGCACCGGTTTCCTTTTTTTCCATCAGCAAGGCTGCTGCCCCATCGGCTAATCCTATCCATGTTTTTTCATTTTCCGGATCGATTACTTTGGATAAAGTTTCGGCACAACTGACTATCACATTAGTGTAACCCAGGGCCATTAAGGCATAGGCAAGATGAAGTGTGGATAAGGAGGTCGAGCAGCCAGTTTTTAAATCATAAGCTGGAGCATCTATTCCTAAATTTCCAAGAACCGCTGCAGCTTGTGAGCCTGTAAATCGTTTATTGGTAGTAGAGCCCAATAAAAGAGCGTGTATTTTTTTTGAGTCATAATCCGCTAACAGTTTTTGTAATGCTTCAGTAGCTAAAGATTCAGCAGTCAACTCTCTAGACTTATCTAAAGATTCCCAAGGTTTATGGCACCAATAACGGGAATAAAAACCAAATTCTTCACCAATTTTTTCAGCAAATTTTTCTAAAAAGGATAAAGTGTGACCTGAAGTTCGTGGAAAGTTTTGTAAAATTTCCAGATTAGTAACTGGTGGAGAATCAGGAAGAACACGAGATGCAGCTGTAATATCAAAACGGATGTGGGGATGCAAAATTTCCATACATTACCTTTAAATTGTTTTTTCGTTTGCTTTTATTTCGATTACACTATGAATTCAATGAGCCTAAATTATAGCTGATTTTTTAGGAAAATTGACCCCAGTAATGACGAAGTGTATATTTTATATAAATTTTAATTAAAAGTTGAGTGTCAATATGTCTTCATCGTCTGTTGATAAAACCACGATGAAATGGATAGAAAATCTTATTGATGAACACAGTTTTCTTCCATTACTTACAGATTATGCCATAAATAATCAGTCTCATTTGCAATTTGGGGCTGAAGTGATTACGGGTTTAGCTCAAGTGAATCAAAGGCCTGTAGCAGTATATGCCCATAATAATTCCGTGAACCGAGGGTACATTACCAGCCAGGGCGCAAAAAAAATTGTGCGCCTCATGGATAGAGCCAAAGATTTACGGATTCCTATTATCGCTTTTTTAGCGTCTCCCGGTATTTCTTTGGAAGAAAATTTATTAAGTGGTGATGAGTACACGCAAATTATCGCACGTAATATCAACTTATCCGGTATGGTTCCGCAATTTGCGGTGCTTGTGGCCCCAACTCTTGGTGCACCTGCTTATTCTGCAGTATTGATGGATTTACTTTTTTTTAACAAGCACCGTAGTTATCTGATGGTAACCAGCCCTATGGTAGTGCAACAAGCAATTGGTGAAAAAGTCAGTATGAGTGAATTAGGGGGGGCAGCGATGCACGCGAGTACTACTGGCATTGCTGATTTTGTTGATGACAGCATCAGCGCGCAAATCAATCATGTTAAAACGATGCTCAACTTTTTTCCTTCACATAGCGGGGAATGTCCTCCTGTACGCTCCGCTCAGGAGCCTTTGCATCGCTTGCCCAATATACCGACGGACCCGAGAGTGCCATTTAATATGCTCGAATTAATTCAAGCACTTGTAGATAACTCTGAAGTATGGCAATACAAAAGCGCCTATGGCCAGGCTATCATTTGTGCTTTTGTACGCATTCATGGATATGCGGTGGGCATTGTGGCAAATCAGAGTATTCGTTTTAGTGGAGCCATTGATTCAGATGCGGCGCAAAAATCAGCTAAATTTATTCGGATATGTGATGCATACCGTATTCCAGTGCTTACTTTAATTGACGTTCCTGGATTTATGCCTGGAAAACGCGAAGAGCAAAAAGGATTATTGCAGCATGGAGCAAGGCTATGTGCTGCGATGCAGACTCGCGTACCCAGGATGAGTGTGATTGTTCGGAAATGTTATGGCGCTGCAGCATTTCTACTGATGCAAACTGCGTCTCAACAAGGAGATTTGGTTTTGGCTTTAGAGACTGCAACACTTGGCGTGATGGGCAAAGAGACTACGAAAAAAATTCAAAGTACTGATGGACAAGTATCTGTTGAGATGAAACATCAAGTGAATGATGCGCACAATCTTGATCCTTCTTTAGTGGAGGCATATAGGTCTGGTTTAATCGATGAAATTATTGTTCCTCAACAAATACGGGGAAGATTGGCTCAATATTTGGCGTATTTAGATCGCAAAATGGATGATGTGGCGATTGCGCGACATTCTATTGTATAGAAAAATTAGTTCGTCTACGTCCGGCGACTTGTTCGCGGGATCCAGCTACAGAGTCAAATTTATGGATTCCGCGAACAAGTCGCGGAACGTAGGCGAAGAAACATCCACTTAACTTAATGGCAGTGAGTGTTAGGGGGAGGGAAAAACGCAAGTTTCTTTCATTCTGATAAGTACCTCTTCCCTTCGGAAGGAGGAACGCTACAGTTAGTAAGGATCATTATGTCTTCTTACCATGATTTGCTGCAATTAATTAATTCATTCGAAGCTTATTTGGGAAATCCTGCAAAACAGGATAGTTACCCCATAAATTTTCAAGAAGTCTTGCACTATGATGAGCAAGAAGAGCTTGCCTGGCCGCAAATCAGATTCATTCAGCAGTGGGGATTTATGGAATACCTAATCCCTCAACACCTTAGCGGGCGTTTTGTTTCGCTTGATGTCGCGTTTTTTTTAGCAAAATCACTATGTAGACGTGATTTAACTACTGGTATTGCTTTGGGTTTGTCATTTTTGGGTTCCTTACCTCTTTGGATAGCAGGAAATGAACGTCAGAAAAAAGATTTGGTAGAGTCGTTACGTCGAGGTGAAATTACCGCATGTGCTTTAACCGAAGAAGAGCATGGTTCTGATATCATGGCGAATGAGGTAGCCGCTCAACCTTGCAAGAATGGATGGGAGCTATCTGGGAGAAAGTGGTGCATTAATTTTGCTACTCAGGGGCAAAGTGTCACTCTTCTTTGCCGTACTCATGAGCGAGGGGGCCCTTTAGGTTTTTCTGTTTTTTTTCTCGATAAATCGGCAATTCAATCGGGTTTTATGCCAACACCAAAACTCCCTACGCATGGGGTCAGGGGATTGGACATAAGCGGCTTTTCTTTAGACAAAGTTTTGTTGCCTCATGATGCGTTGATTGGGGGCGAAAAACGTGGTTTGGAAATCATTTATAAAACCTTACAGGTTTCACGTACTTTATGTGCTTCCTTTTCTGTGGGTGCAGCAGATACTGCCTTGCGACTAACGCTTTCTTTTAGTTTACAAAGACACTTGTATGGGAAAACCGCGTATGAAATTCCCGTGGTAAAACAGCGCTTGGGCGAGCAGTTTACCCAGTTGCTTATTGCAGATTGTACTGCCATAGCAGTTGCTCGTGCTGCATCGGTGATCCCTGAAAAATTATCTTTTTGGTCTGCTATTGTTAAATTTCTCATTCCCAAAATAACGGAAGGAATCGTTGAAGAATGCAGCACAGTAATGGGTGCACGTGCTTATTTACGTACAACAGAGTGGGCTATGCTTCAAAAAATCAGACGTGATATCCAAGTGGTGGGTTTATTTGATGGGAGTAGTCAGGTCAATTTATCGGTGATTGCTGGTAATTTAGTGCCCCAAGTGAGAATGAGAGGAGATTGTCCTCCGAGTCAGTTACAAAAATTGGAGGGGATTTTTAACCTCAATAGTATTTGTCCAGAGTTATCTCTGGAGCGATTAGGTCTTTTCACCCCTACTGAGGACGATATTTTGGCGGGTTTATCTGTGCTGGAATCGAAAAAAATCAATACATTAATCAAAGCGATTCGAAGGGAGTTAAAGCGCTTGGATAGACAAATCCTTGCTTTACAAGAGAAAAAGCAATTTGACCCACGCAGCCTTACTGCTTTTCGTTTGGCGGAGCACTATTGCTGGATTTTTGCAGCAAGTTGTTGTGTGCATTTTTGGTATCATAATCAGGAATTAATGGCTAGAGAATCACTGGGTTTGGACTGGCTTAATTTGGCAATTCAATTCATTCTTAATAAATTAAATGGGCGTGTAAACATTGAGCCTAAGTTGCAAGAGTCTATGGCAGAGCATTTAGTTCTGTTTTATGAGCAAAATAAAATGCTCTCTATGATTCCAATTAAAATACCCGATGGCCAACTTTAGTTTTTGCGGTTATCATTTCGTATCGTATTCATTTTGGCTATGGGAATGAATTGGAAAAGAAGATTAATTGCAGCAATTACCCGAAAAAAATATCAGGCTTTTATTGAAGATACCAAATACCCCGATCGTTCCCGTGACAGGCTGTGGAATCAAGAGATTGTACCTTTATTAAAAAAATCTGCTTATTGGCCTCCTTTATTACAAAATCTCCAAACGTCAAATCTGGATGATTTTCCAATTACAACCTATGAAGATTATGAAAAAGATCTTTTGGCAGCACAATACAGTCTTATACAGCCTTTTAATGGAGAAAAACTGCTTTTTTGGTCAGAAACTTCAGGAACAGCCGGTGTTCGAAAATTTTTTCCAATTACTCAATCTTTTCAGAGACAGTTTCAGCGCACCATGCCTCCTTATATTTATACATTGACTCAGCGTTTTCATGGATTGTTTCGAGAAAAGATACTGTATTTGGCTGCAGTAGATTCTCATAGAACGTCACCAGGCGGCATTCCTTCAGGCTGGATTAGCAATTTTAATTACCGTAATTTGCCTTCTTTTATTAAACGTTTTTATGCAATGCCTAATGAAGTATTCGATACTTCGGAAGTCTATATGCAATGGTCTGCTTTGTATGCTTTAGCATCTGATCTGAGTGCAATATTTGCCGTGACCCCCATGGTTATTGATGCTTTATTTGAGCGTTGTCTTACAAATTTTAAGTATTTTTTACCTTTTTTATTAGGTGAAAAAGTCGTTCCCGACTTTTTGCCGCCGCTTCAGGTTACAAAGAAACGTCAGCGTTATTTGCGTCAATTGACACACCAAGATCCAAGCACATTCAAAGAGTTTTGGCCGTCATTGACTGTTGTTGGATGTTGGATTTCAAGTCTTTGTGAATATCCTGCACGACAATTACACAAGTTATTAGGACCTGGGATTGAGATGGTTGATGGCACTTTTTCCGCTACAGAAGGCTGGCTTACTGTCCCAATTGACAATCAGATTGGGGGTATTTTGCATCCTGGCGCACATATTGCTGAGTTTATTGAAGAAGGAAAGCCGATTAAAAAAGAAAACCTGTTACAATCTTGGGAATTAGAGCAAGGCAAAAATTATGAAGTTTTTTTAACTACAGCTATGGGATTTGTCCGTTACCAGCTAAAAGATGTAGTGAAATGTATCGATTTTTTAAATAAAGCACCAAAGCTTGAATTTTGTTATAAAACGCAAATGCTTAAATTGGAAAGTTGTTCTGTTTCTGGCCAAGAGTTGCAGGAAATGTTGTGCGAGATTTCTTTTGATGTAGCGCCTCACTGGTATTTTGCCCGGAATAGTTTGGGGAATAGGATTGTTTTTGTTACAGACGATACAACTCAAATATCTGATTCCATATTGGTACAGATGCACGAACGTTTAATGCAAATTAGTGAACCTTATGCCCACGGCGTGAGTACCAAAGAAGTACTGCCTATAGTTTTATTCCAAGTGCCAAAAGATGAATTATTAGCGGATAGTCACGCGCAGACCAAACCAAAGCTTATTTCTCAGCAAGTAATTACGGAAAAATGAATTTCAATGTCTCCGGATCACTTGGAAAATTTGTTATGATTTCGCCTACGCCAAGCTATTATAAAAAAAGGAACATCATGTTATGACTGAGAAGAATAAAACCAAGTCAAAAAAAACTCCGGGAAAAACTGAATTAACTACTTCTATGCTTCTTATGATTGACCTGGTATCCATCTTATTTAGTTTGATGCCTAGTGTTGTTGCTTTTAGCGTAACGGGTTTATTTATTTATCATGGCTATGCATACACTTGGTTCGTTCTTCTGGTCGCTCCTTTTGTTTTATTTGCTTCTTTTATCGTGATTATCGCAGTAATTAGGCTGTGTTTGCCCCGCTTGAAACCGGGCCGATACAAACGTGAAATGAATCAGATGACTATTGCCTGGTTTTGTCATTTTGCACTTGCTCGTTCTGCTAAAGTAGTAGGTTTAACCCCTTTGTTGCAAACATTCAATGTGATTAAGTTTTTTTATTGGCGTGCATTAGGAGCTAAAGTTTCCTTTCAAATTGTAAATTCTTTTGACATAGATTTAGTTGATTGCCCATTAATCACTATAGGAAAAAATGTCACTCTTGCGAGTGGAGTGTCAATAAGTTGTCACTCTGATGTTGGTAGTTTACTCTTTCTTGCGCCGGTAATTATTGAAGACAATGTTTTCATAGGTATGGCGACCACTATTGGTCCAGGAACGACCATTAAAAAAGGTTGCTGGATTGGTTACGGAAATACGTTTGTCAATCAGGTGGTTGAGGAAAATTCACGATTTGGAAATATTAGGCCTACCCCAGATATAGAGTAAAAAAGAAAAGGGGGCTTTCCCCCTAACTATTATTGGATCCTACCTGAAATATTATTGGCATATAAGGCAGATTGAATAAAAAAAGAATAATTATAAAATATAATGCAGAACTAATATTGCCTATGCGCACCCATTTTTGCTCCATATTTTCAGGGAACCAGGCTGTGATTGCATAAGTCAGGCTGTATAAAATCCCCGTGATGATACAAATGACGACATTAACGTCTACAGAATAAGATTGGAAAATTTTATAAGTCATCATTAAAACCAAAAGGAATAAAATCACGCGATAAAAACGGAGTAATAGCTTAAGCCAGGATGGAGCTCCTGATTCCACACTCCCGTCTTGAAAGTATGCATTAAAGAATATAATTCCTAATGCAGCTAATGGGATTAAAATAATCAGGGGATTGACGTATTCTTCACCCCCACTGAGAAGATGGCTTAGATAAAGTATAAAATACACAATACTAATCAATGCTAAGAAAGGAAATAAATAGTACATCATGCGTAATAGTAAAAAGCGCAAGCTATAGATAATTTTGATGTTTTGCTGACCAACCCCTAATCCTATAAAAAATAAAGTAACATGGGAAATCAATTGAAAATGGAAATTATTGGAGTATAAATTCCATAAAAAATCATTACCTACAGTTTTGAAAATAAAAGAGCCTAACAGGATAAGTACATTGGCTAAGGCAGAAAATAAAGAAGCAACAAAAAGCAAAAGAATAGTATTCCATACCGCAGCAAATAAGCTGTTATAACTGATACGCCAGGTATTATCATGATGGAATGCATAGTGAAATGAGTGCCCCACATAGACAAATAACGGGAAAGCGCCCAGAAATGTAATCCAATGTTCAAGAGGTAAGGAAGTATAACGAGCTTCTATAGGAAGCAAGGGTAAAGACAGGAACAGCGCGATAATGAAACTGCTTGCGACTAAGCGAAAACAATTTTTTTCGTTATAAGCCAATCCATATAAAAGAGCAAAAAGACTGATTAAGGTGTAATCAAATAGCTTAGTAATTTCATGGCGAATTAACCCATCAAGTGCGAATCCAAGCAGTAAGCCAATTAGAGTAAAAAGATAGATTCCTTTTTTTGATGGCATGCCGCTTCTCCTAAGGTATTTAAATTTAGAATAGCTGATTTTAAAAACACTTGCATTATTTCGCTGATATTATTCGTTTTTCTCAATTTTAACTTTATTAGAGCATTATGGTTTTATTTTAATTTCCGTTTTTGTAGAATGGATTTTAAGGATCGATTAACTAATTCGTTGGACTCACTATGCTGAGTAAAGAGGAACGTTTCAAACGATGGCGTGGGACCAGATTCTATGCAGAACAAAACGCGCTGAACTCAGCTTTGCTTATTAGCAATTACGTTAATTCAGTAGATAATCTTGAAGCCATCAAAGCGAATGCGCAGACAAAATATAACGACTTTGATCAATATAATGCACGCCCATGGGGAACAGCCGTTTTTGTCAAGCTGTTTATCGATGAAGCAATTGCACAACTGCCTGAGGATGCTGATAAAGAATTAGCATTACTGACCCACTCCAGCGAGGTTATATCCACTTTATATGATAACTGGAAAGATAATACCGCAGGTAATATTTTTGCTCTACTTGGAGATATTGAGAAATTAATCACTTTGGACAGTATTCCTTTTACCGATAAAAATCAATATAAAACATTTCTTCTGTCCTCCTATATGTTGTTCCATATTATCAAACTAGCAATTGCCCAAATAGAGGGGAATTGGAAAGCGCAAATTGTAGTTTCTCTTCTTGTAGATCTTGGACAAATCAAACCTAAGATAGATCTTTTTTTACTCCAAGTAGAAAAAAGAATGGAACAGTTAAAGGCAGGGCAATCAGCAAAAATGACGAACGATACTGTACCTGATCCTTTAAAACCTTTTAAAGATCTCTTGAGTGAACGTTATCTTAAAGTATTAGGTATTAAGCCTGTGAACAGCGCAAAACTTCAAAGAGGGTTACATAATACCAAGCGCCCTGCTCCTGCTGTGCCCAAATTTCATCTGCCAGAGACAACTGTAAAACGAACCATTCATGAAAGCCTTAATGCACTTGAAGCAGATATAGAAAAAGTTTCATCAGGTATTTTCAGTCTTATTGAACAGCGGAGTAAAAAGGCAGATTTAGAAGCCAAAATAGAAGCAGTAAATAAACTACTTTTATTTGCAGAAGAAAATGATAAGAAAATCACTGCAAGAAAAGATTTTTTAGATTTTATAGAAGAACATGCGCAGTTATTTCAAGTTCTTTTAGAAACTGCCGAAGAAGACCCAAAACAACAATTACTTGAAAAAATAAAGCAATTAAAAAACATTGTTGAATCTCCCGATCTTTCTTCAGAAGTACTTCAGCGAGTGAGCTGGGTGACTTCACCAATAAAGGTTGTTTATCGCACTACCACACCCCAAGTATTGCAAAGCATGATTGCCTCCACTCTCCCAGCTACCCTGGATAGCACCTGCAAAGCGGAACTTAAAAATCTGGCAAATACATGTTTGCTGGACTTACGAGAAAAGCTAAAGAAAAAAGAGCACCAGATTACTGCCATAAATAATCGTTTTTTTAATCAAGACGAAGCGTTAAAACTATTGATTGCACAAGAAGGTTCTGAACGACTCGCTTTGTTACAAAAGGCAAATGAGATAATGAAAGAATCGGTGCAAGCTAGTTCTAGGCTATTTGCTACTGTAAAAGAAAATTCATCTTTTCTGCGGGATCTTCAGGCGAAGAGCCAAACCTTGAGCGCATTCATCAAACTACATGATGGTTTTTTCGTGAAAATTTCTAATTTCCTCGCCCAGTACTTTTCCTTCTTTAAAACGAGAACTGCAAAGATGATTGATGATGCCGCTGCTTGGAAAATTAAAGTGGATGGATTAGTAGGGGAGTATCAAAATATTGTGGATGGGGGAATACGCCAAATTGAACTTATTCCAAATTTGAATGATTCGATTAAGGTTCAAATAAAAAGCCAATTTATTGCAGAGGAACAGCAGATACGCCGAGAAAAACAAAATCACATTCATCCGAACAAGCGTGCCGTGCGTTTGTTAATGAACAATTTATCTCATTTGTTTGCCGCAAAACCGCTACCTCTTAGAGAGCAAACGAATGAAAAAGTACTCAATGAAGAACAATCCATTTTAGCTTGTTTTTAATTGTTTGATATTTTATTTCTGAAAAAATTCATAGATATATTCCAGATTACCTGTGTTTTTGAATTTCCTGAATAATCAATTTAATAAAGTGCTTGATTTTTCTGGACGCCATGTTTAAAGTTCGATCAAACCTAACTACTTCCAGGAGGATTAAAAATGCCAGGTTTTTTTAATAAGGAAAATAAATGGCGTGCAGCCATGCAAGCGACAAACGGACTATTTCTCATGATGACCGCGTACAGGATGTTTTCTGATCCGGAAACTGTTTGGGAAAATGGTTTTGAGGTAGCAGCGCTTGCGCTTAATGTAGTTACCTTCAGTGAAAATGACAATGCATTGACCAGTATAGGAAATGCCGCTTTTAATATTATGGGTTTGGGCACGGTTTATGCTGCAGCGACATTAGGTTGCTCTTCGAAGTCGCTCGCTGAGAGTGCAGGAAATGCTGCGTTGTATTTCGCCAATGCATTAACGAGTATTTGTTACAAATATGAGCCAAATCAGGAAAGGGCGCAAGAGTCTCAAGTAAAAACAATGTAATCAATTGAGTTTGGGCTGCAAAGCCCATCGTTCTTAAAATATCCAGCCTATTTAAAAATAAATCATTTCTTATCTCTTAAAATTATCCGTTGTATTAAAAAATTTGAGCTATATTAAAAATACAGGATTTGAACAACTAGAAAAAAGGACAAATCATGAGTGCTCTTCTGCTATTATTTTTAGCAGTAACTGTAACCTCTTTTCCACAATTGCCATTGGAGTTTCCCCATACACAAGCAATTAAGAGTGATATTCGTTTCATCAGCGAAATCACCCCCTTTTCAGAGCCAGAACAAATTAATGACCAATCATTAAATGTTATTAAAATGCTGTTAACTCATGAAGCACCTCAATTAAATCCGCTCGTGATCGACAAGGTACTCTCTACTCTTAGGTGTGCTACTGAATATAATGTGGAACATAATCATATTTTAACGATTATCGATTATTCTTTACCTTCAAACGAAAAACGTTTCTGGGTGTTTGATTTAAAAGCCAAAAAATTATTGTTTCATACTTATGTGTCGCATGGCATCAAATCCGGTGCTTTATTGACCAATTTCTTTTCTAATAAACACAACAGCAAAGCAAGTAGTATTGGGGTTTATCAAACACAACAAGCTTATTATGGTCGAGATGGTCTTTCATTACGTTTAGATGGTTTGGACCGTAATTTTAACGATAATGCATCTGGACGCGCCGTGGTAATGCATTCTGGGTGGTATGTAGAAGAAGACTTTATTAAAAGATATGGAAGACCTGGACGAAGCTGGGGATGTCCAGCACTTCCTTTGGTGAACTCTCAAGCAATTATTAATATCATAAAAGATAAATCTTTATTAGTCATTTATTATCCTAGCGATACATGGTTTGCTAAATCAAAATTTTTAAATTGTGATAAAAATTCCACGCCTCAATATACGAATTCCTTGACCATACAAGTACCTGATACTGCACCTGATGAACAACGTGATGCTATTTTATTTGTAGGTAGTGGATATAAAGGCAGTAAACATGCAGAAACTAAACCGGTTACAGTCATTTCGGCAGATACATATGAACGGGTATTTCATACGACAGCCCCATTGACACGAATGTTACGACGTCAGATTAATAATGCAGAATACATTGCACTGAATGCTCAAGAGCTTTTTTATTTGTCTCATCACACTAATTCAGATAGTACAGGTCAAGAAGAAGGTATTAATGCCATTCGTTTTGTAATACCGGTTCTAAAAGTAGTCCGGGGCGGTTATTATGAGACGCAAATGCAGTTTGTCAATTTAGGTAAAATCAAGGCAGTCAAAATCAATGGCAATTTAGTCAGAGACAATTCCCTTGCGAACAGTTTCACTGTTTATTTTGAAGGAAACTCATCAGTTAATTTAAATGCTCACAATGAATTTATTCGTTGGGTAGGATTATAGGATGGCTGCATGCTTTGGAGAATCATTACATCCAACTTGCACTCAACTCTGACGTTTCCCAAGATTCTTAACGTGTCACTAACAGATAGCACCAAGTGCCTAACTTACTTTGACTCATTTTTCGAGTCGTCCAGTTCAAGCCACATTGCATTTAAGATCGCAAAACAACAGGCCAGGCCGGTACCCAAAATCCAGGAAAAATACCACATAAACACCTCCTAATAAGCTGTATCTTGGTTTTTAGTAATTGTTTGTTCAGTTATTTTTCCTCGCAATACATGATAAACCCATGCGGTATAAAGCAAAATGAACGGTAATAAAATAACGGTTCCTACTAACATGATAAACAAAGTTAACTGACTTGAAGAACTATCCCAGACCAGTAAGCTTTGTCCAGGATTAGTCGAAGAGGGCAGTATAAATGGAAACATACTGACACCTACAGTAGCGATAATGCCAGCTACTGAAAGGGCGCTGCAAAGAAAAGCTGTCTTAACATGTTTTGCAGTAATTAATGCTAATAATGCCGCAATCATGCCGATTCCTGGAGCAAATAAAGTTATGGGCAGAGCGCGGTAGTTGGAAAACCAAGCATCTGTTAGTCGAATTGCTGACTTGTAATGCGGGTTTGATGGACCATCATGAGCTAAAACTCCTGTCACACTGTAACCATCAATACCATAATGAAGCCAAATTCCAGCGCCTATAAAAATCAATAAACTCAGTAGGGCAGATACTTTTCCTGCAGTTCTGGCTCGCTTTTGAATGCGATCTTCGGTTCTTAAGTTAAGAAAAAAAGCACCATGCATGGCAAGCATCAACACAGACAACAAACCACACAGCAGGGCAAAAGGATTCAGTAAATCAAGGAAGCTGCCTGTGTAGAAGGGTCGCAAATATTCATCAAAATGAAAAGGAACACCTTGTAATACATTGCCAATAGCCACGCCAAAAATAAGTGCAGGTACAAAGCCACCAACAAATAAAGCATAATCCCAAAATGAGCGCCATCGAGGATTTTCTAATTTTGAACGGTACTTAAAACCAACGGGACGCAAGATGAGCGCCAACAAAACCAGGAGCATCGCAAAATAAAAACCCGAGAAGGAGAGGGCATATAAGGCTGGCCAGGCAGCAAAGATAGCGCCACCACCGAGAATAAACCAGACTTGATTTCCTTCCCAGGTTGGACCGATGGTATTAATTAATATGCGTCGTTCTATATCTGTTTTTGCAAGCCAGGGCAGCCACATAGCAACACCCAGGTCAAAACCATCCATGACTGCAAAACCAATGAGCAATACACCGAGCAGGATCCACCATATAATTCGTAATGTTTCATAGTCCAAAGGCATAATGAATCTCCTAGTGCGCCATATTATCAGGGCCAAGACGGATGTATTTTACCATCAAGAAAATTTCAACTATGGCAAGAATTGTGTAAAAGAGAATGAATCCGCTTATGGATGTTAATACTTGAGTAGTGCTTATGCTGGATGTACCCATCGCGGTAGGTAAGATATCCTGGACTACCCATGGTTGACGTCCGTATTCTGCCACTACCCAACCTAACTCTGCGGCGATCCAAGGTAGTGGCAGTGAATAGAATGCCATTCGCAAATACCAACGGGTAGTGTGTAATTTACGTTTCATGGACAGGTAGAAGCCTGTTGCAAATAAGAAAACGAAGAAGAATCCGCAAGCAACCATGATACGGAATGAGAAAAATAAAGGAGTGACTCGAGGCTTTAGATCATGGGCTGCCTGATTAATTTGATCTTCAGTTGCATCAACTACATTTTCAGTGTATTTCTTCAAGAGTAGACCGTAACCTAAATATTTATTGTGTGCGGTAAAATCAGCTTTTGCTTGCTCGTCATTAGGATTTTTTTGTAATCGTGTTAATGCTTCATAAGCAAGCATACCCTCTTTGATTCGTTCTTTTCCTTGTTCAATCAATTCAGAAATACCCTGTAGGGGCTCCGTGAATGCGCGTGTTGCGATTAATCCCAATGCATAAGGGATTTCTATTTCATAATCAGTTTTCATTGTTTCTTCATTAGGAATACCAAAAACTGTAAGACTTGCTGGGGCTTTTTCGGTATGCCACATGGCTTCGATTGCTGCGAATTTCATTTTTTGATTTTGATTATCAAGATAACCGCTTTCATCGCCTAATACGACTACAGCTAAAGCAGATGCAAGTCCAAAGCTTGCAGCCACAGTTATAGAGCGCTTGGCAAATTGGATGTTTCTGCCCCGTAATAAAAAGTAAGCGCTAATGGATAAGACAAAAATTGACCCTGTGACGTAACCAGCACTAATAGTATGAACAAATTTGGCTTGAGCGACCGGATTAAACATCACTGCAACAAAATCGGTAACCTCCATCCGCATCGTGTGGAAGTTAAACTCTGCTCCAACAGGATTTTGCATCCAACCATTAGCAATCAAAATCCATAATGCAGAAAGATTTGTACCTAAAGCAAGTAACCAGGTACAACACATATGTTGAAAGCGACTTAATCTGTCCCAGCCGAAAAAAAACAAACCGACAAAGGTAGCTTCTAAAAAGAAAGCCATAAGTCCTTCAAGAGCCAGTGGGGCACCAAAAACATCGCCAACATAGTGGGAGTAATAGGCCCAATTGGTACCAAATTGGAACTCCATAGTCAGACCGGTAGCTACACCTAAAACGAAATTAATACCAAAGAGAATTCCCCAATATTTGACCATCTGTCGCCAAATATCTCGGCCTGTCATTACATAGATTGTTTCCATTATCGCTAAAATTAGCGATAAGCCCAATGTCAGTGGGACAAAAAGGAAATGATAAAGCGCTGTTAGAGCAAATTGTAAACGGGAAAGATCGACCAGATCACTACCAGGAATCATTGCTCACCTCACATGTCATATACTGTATTGATAAAATTTTGCTCAATCGCCCTGCTTATCTATAAGAAAGTATTGGGGATTTTCTGTTCATTTTTCTTTAGGAAGAATATATTCCTTTTGTTGACTTGTACCTAACAGCCATTGTTCATTGCTTTGATGTGATCTTTCCACATCCTTAAAACAAATTATCCATAATAAAATCAATAAGCTAAACTTAATAATTAAGGTAATGAGGATATCACGAGTTAGTGGTTTAATCATATTCATTAACTCTTTTTCCTTGGCCTAACATCCCATATTTTAAAGATTCTGCGATGAAGGAGGCTTTTTGAAAAATGTCCTTGGCAGCATTCATAGGCAAATGATTTACCGCTTCTTCCTGGAATAAATTAAGCCAACGGACAAAATGTGCTTCCTCAATTTGGGCGAGTTGTTTTAATAGGATATGTTTTTGATAAGCATTACCGTGATACTCATGAGTTTTCAACATAATGCTATTCCAAAATTGGCAAAGCAAGGGGATATGTTCATCCCAATCAACCTGTGCTGTATCATTGAAAATTGGGCCAAGGATCTTATCTTTTTGTACTTTTCGGTAAAAATGAGTCACAAGCTTTTCGATATGTGTTTTATTCAGCTCAGTCATATCACTACTACCCGCTGATACAAGTGAGATAATGATAATAAAGTTTCATTTTAAATACAACTTTAAAATAGTACCAATTCTAATTATTTTTTTCTGCATGAATTAACTCAAGTAAGGCCTGAGCATTATTGTGTTTTGCATCTTGAGCACTGTATAACAAAGTTACAGTCTGACTTTTTGCTTGAGAAGTAATCGTTGCGAGTTGTTCTTGTTTCTCTGTGAGTTCTTGAGCATAGCGTTTTTGAAACTCTTGCCATTTATCAGGTTCATGATTAAACCATTGGCGTAATGCAGTGCTTGGGGCAATTTCTTTGAGCCATAAGTCTATAGCAGCTGTCTCTTTCTTAATTCCGCGAGGCCATAACTTATCAACCAATATCCTATACCCGTCTGCGTAATCAGGTTTTTCATAAATTCGCTTGATTTTTATTTTGTGCATCGAGATTTTCTCCTTTAGGAGCAAGATTGAGTAATGGGTAGAGTTCCACTTTGTTTTGAATAATATCTGCCAAGCTAAATTGTTCCAAGATCGCAAAAAAGGCACTTTGTGCATCAATGAGAATTTTTCGTAATTTACAGATTGGGGCGATGCAACAATTTGCTTCTTTATTAAAACAAGGTACTAAATCAAAGTGAGGTTCAAGCTGCAAAACAAGTGTTTTGAGATTAATTTCCGCGGGATTTTCAGCCATGATAATGCCGCCATTTTTTCCTCTAATTGTTTTAACAATTCCTAATTTAGATAAATTATGGATGATTTTTATTAGATGATTGTGTGAAATTGCATAGGCTGTAGCAATGTCATTAATGGTGCATGTATTTTGTTTTATCGCAATATAAATTAAAGCGCGTAATGAATAATCAGTAAATTGAGTAAGCTGCATTAATTGCCCTAAATATGAAAGAGGAACTTATTATTTCTCTTTATTAGAGGTATTTCAAATATAGAGTTAAAGGTTACAAAAAATCAACAAACCCACTATTTTTAAAGCGAATTTACGATATAATTAAACTATAAATTATTAGAAAATAGGAAATTATTATGAGCAGAAATTCTATGAGTAGTATGATGCGTGCAGTAGTTTTTGCTCTTGGCCTATTTACTGCTGGAGCAAGTTTTGCGCATGGCGGCTGGCACGGTGGTTATTATCATGGTGGCGGCTGGCATGGCGGCTATTATCATGGCGGTGGTTGGCGCGGCGGCTATTATGGGGGCTGGGGCGGCGGTTGGGTGGGACCTGGTGTTGTCATTGGAGTTCCTTACTACAACGATTATTACTATCCTGAGTGTCAATCTGTTCGTGTATGTAATCAATATGGACATTGCTGGTATCAAGATTCCTGTTATTAATTAAGTAATGTTTTTTTAAACTTGTGGCCTGAGTCTGCGGTTTTTTTAAAATGCATAATAAGTAAAAAACAGTCGGGTTATCCTAAGACGCTCATCTCAAAAGATTACCACAGGTTGATAGTATCTATGGGTAAAAATTGATACTATTTGATGGTTTTCGGCGACTTTAGGTTTCCCTATGAACAACACATTGGAATATCTGAAACATCTGGATTGGGAGCGTTTTGCTTTTGCTTTATTTCTACTCCTATTCGGCTATTTTTTTGCATTGAGCTTAAAGTATTGTATTGGTCAAAAAATGATTTAGCAACCGTACGAGATGAGGTGCTTTCCGCAATAAAAACAACATTTGAGCGAGAATCAATTACTTTTGTAAATGAACGAATTTACATATCCTCGCTCCCTTCTTCAGTAACCCCATTACCTTCATCGTTCTGAGCAGAAAAACCAAGAAATCTAACTGACTTATTTATTGCTTATTTTATAAGCATATTTTGCTTCGTTTTATCGAATTCCAATTCCAAGGCTACTTGCGAGTCTCGCATACTAGGTGTATGTTGAATAGGAATGGATTGTAAAGTTGGGAGTTGAAATGGAATCAACGATCGAAATTATTGGCTATGTTGCCTGTTGCCTGGTTTTAGCGACTTTCTATGTCAAAAGGATTTTGACATTACGTCTTCTCGCAATCTGCTCCAATGTAGCATTTATTCTTTATGCTCTTGGGAGTAACCTTTATCCGATTTTTGTTTTGCATTCGTTATTATTACCGTTGAACTTATATCGGATTTTTGAAATAAAGAGAGGTACGTTCTGCACTCTTAATCATGGTTCGGTGGAAAGCGCAGTGTCTATAGAAGAAATAAATGGTTAAGAAAATGTAAATAATAGTTTCGGATGTCTAAAGGTGATATGCCTGCTGCTATTATAAATTCTTTAGCATTATGATAAGTGACTGGTGGATAGATGCCCGATTTACAACATGCAGCGCAAGAAGCTGCACCAGATGACATACAAGCCCTCATAGAAAAAAATCCTTGCGGTCTATGTAAGGCCGCCAAACTTCCTGTGTGCAAGTGCAAAGGACCTGGTGGATCAGGCGGTGGCGGTGGCAGTGGCTCAAATAGCGACAATCTCCTTGAAACTCAAAGCAAAACATCTGCACAACACAGTATGAGTATGAACAATAAAGAGGCTTTCGAGAGCATGCCATTGGATTTGTATGCAGATGCAGAAGTAACTGTGCAAGACTCCTTAAAACTCGACTTATTTGATTTGGAAGAAATGGCTGAGTTTTTATTGTTTAGTCATGACAGTAAGCGAGGAGTAATAACGATTCGTCCTAAACCCAGCCTTTTATTAGATGAAAAAGAAATTCGGGAACTTATTCAGACACTGAAAAAGGCCTTTGAACAATTTAAAATTGCCTTAGAAAAAGAAGGTGTCCCGGTGGATGACTTCACGATAACGCTAAATAAAAATGAATTAATTGTCCGCGATACGTTTATCAAAGAATTAGTCAAGCGAAACCTACTTCCTAAAGCATATGCTCCTAATTTGGAGCTACAGAATCAACCTACTCGTTTATCTGCTTTTACTCCAACACCAAAACCCTCATTACGTGGTAAAGATGAAAAAGAAAAAGAAGAAAAATATGTAGAAGAGAAAGGAGTAAGTCATGATTCGGAAGAAAACAGTGGCTTTAATCCATCTCCATTTTCTTTTACTCTTTCATTGACCAAACTTTTTGGTGGACGCTCCTAGTTTGGGGTAGCCTGGTAGAGGCATAGTGAAGCGTGGATATTATTTCCCCAGTTTCGCTAAGCTTCATCGAGGCCACTTAGTGAATGAGTGACGTATTTACTTATTTTTCTGTTCATGTTCAATAAGCCATTGCTTACGAGCTATCCCTCCGCCATAACCACCTAAATTGCCACTGGAATTAATGATTCGGTGACAAGGAACAATTAGCGAAAGTGAGTTTGCACCATTAGCATTGGCAACGGCTCTGTAAGCAGTGGGTTTTCCTAGTGCTTGAGCTTGTTCAGCGTAACTTCTCGTTTCCCCATATGGAATAAGTGTTAAAGCATGCCAAGCCATTTTTTGAAAAGGACTGCCCAGCATCTGTATTGGGGTGCTAAATTGTTTTAGAGTCCCTGCAAAATATGCTTTAAGCTCTTTTTCAATTGAACGAATTGGCGAAGGATCTCCTGGGATAATGGCTGCTTTCATCTTCTTTCTCAGCCGCTCTACTTCACGCTCCAAGCCTCTTCTATCAACAAATTCCAAGAGATATAAAGCTTCTTCATCAGCTACTGCCAGCATTGGTCCAAGAGGTGAATCGAACCAGGATGCTTTCAAAACCTTAGAATGTTTTGTCAGCTGCGAAGGTGCTGCACCCATTATTTTAGAAAAAGCATCACGAAAACCACTGCTGGATCCGTACCCTACATTAAGTTGTGTTTCAATCACTATTGAGCCCTCACGGATTTGTTTCATGGCTATACCCATTCTTCGTGCACGTGCATAAGCAACAAAGGTCATCCCAAAGCGCTTTTTAAATTGCCTGCGTGCAGTTGATGTATCCACTCCTAATGCTGCAAAATCCCTGTCCTTCCATCTCTTTTCAGGGTTGGCTTCTACAGCCGCAACCAATTTTTGAATTACATTGGAAGCTTGATTCGGATAGGACAACGGCTGGCAGCGCTTACACGGTCTATATGCAGCAAGGAGTGCTTCTTGAATTGTTTGAAAGAATTCACAATTTTCAAATTTTGGTTTTTTTGCAGGACAGGTAGGTCGACAAAATATTCCGGTCGATTTAACTCCAACATAAAATACACCTTCATATTTAGAGTCTTTAGCAAGTAAGGCCTGATAATATTCTTTAGTTAACATGAATCGCTCAAACAGTTATTTCAATAGTTACTATAGCTTTTTTTAAAAAAAGTGCGACCGAAATTCAGGCATTGAATTTTAGTGGGAGTTTTTTGCAGCGCAAGTATTTTCGTACGCGTGAAACGAAGAGAAAATCCAGGATTGATAGGTTCACTGTATCCATGCTGCATTTTGCTTAGATTACATCAAGACCGCTAAAACAAATAGGTTTTTTTATTTCACCTTGAGCCGGCAAGGCAAGTCGTACCATGCCACACTGATCTGTTCTAAAAAAGGGGATATTCAATGATTTCATGTTTGCCAAAGTTTTAGCATGAGGAAAGTGAAAACGATTATCAAAACCTAAAGAAGCTATGGCATAGTGTGGCGCAACTTCAAGTAGAAATCGATAAGAAGACGAGGTTTTACTGCCATGATGAGGGACAATCAGAACATCCGAAGCAAGCTCTGCTTCATAAGTTTTTACTAAATAATCTTCTGCTATTTTTTCAATATCCCCTGTTAATAATATTTTTCCAGCCTTGGTGCTTATTTGTAGAATACACGAATTATTATTTTTATTCTTAAAGTGAGCAGTAATCGGCAAGAAACGAAAAGAAACACCATTCCAATCCCACTGCGGGTAATCATGACATCTCACACCATGATCATAGTAATGTGGATCATTGACTAATAACTGATCCACTGGTATTTCTTTTTCAAGCGAGTCGAGTCCGCCACGATGATCTTTATCCGGATGGCTAATGACCACAAAGTCAATTTTTTTTATTCCTAAGGTTTTAAGATAGGGTAAAATCACCATTTTCCCTAGATCATTACCTTGAAAAAATCGATCTCCAGTATCATAAATCAGGGTATGATGTTGGCTTCTAATGACAATTGCCAAACCTTGGCCAACATCCAAAATATCAATCAGTGCTTCTCCTGGAGATGATACAGTACGGGGCGGAAAAAATGGGAGCAGTATCCATAACAGTGCAATCCATTGAAAGGGTTTAATTGGCAGTAGAACCCACATCAGCAAAGCCCCCATTAATATAACAACCAACCCAATATGGGAAATAGACCCATTAATGTTCATGATTGCTATATGTTCAACCAAGTACAATCCTTTAAATAACAAGGCAATCAACAACGATAAGAGTTTCATTAAAAGAGCAGTAATCCTGCATGAACAAAGGGTCATCGTGATTAATGCTAAGGGGACGATCAAAAGACCAACGAGAGGAATAGCAAATAAATTTGCAATAAAGCCGTTAATTGAACCATAAGAATACCAGTATAGGGTTAAGGGCATGAGCCCAATTAAGCAGCTTAATTGTAAGGCTAACTTTCCTTTGTAACCCTTTAATCGCCAACGTTGTTGAGTTAAAAGCAAACACGCTACCGCAAGAAATGAAAAATAAAATCCTTGCATAAATACGGCATGTGGTTCAATACATAAAACGCCAAATAAGGCATAACGCCATATTTGCCAAGTGGAAAAACGTTGTTTCCCCAAGCTGTAGAGCGTATAAAAGAAACACCCGATTAATGCCCTTTGTACCGGTGGAGCAAACCCTGCTAAAAAGGCATAAAATAAAGCAGCCCAAAGACCACTCATGCTGGCCACATAGGGAGCTGGGATAAACAAACAACATCGGGAGCTTTTAGACCATAGCCAGCGAACCAGCCAATAAATTATCCCCGATACCAATGCAATGTGTTCTCCCGAGATCCCAAAAAGGTGGGTGGTGCCCGTACGTCTAAATAGATCCCAATTTTTCTGGCTAATATGGGTAGTTAAATTTAAAGTCAATGCTTCAACAACGCCTGCAGTGGATTGGTTGGGTGCTAATTGGCTGAGTTTAGCTCCCAAATGTTCACGCAAGAGAAGCCAATTAAAATGTGGTTCTGCCTCAGGGAACACTTGATTGTTTTTGGAGAGTATATAGCCAGTCCACTGAATATGTCGTGCGGCAAGCATGCCTACATAATCTGAACTTCCAGGATTAAGGTAATTCCGAGGTTTTTTTAATTTGACCGTGAATTGCCAGCGTTGTCCTGCATGCAATTTTGGTGCATTAGTATACCAGGATAATTGGATTAATCCTTGTGCCGGATGATGATTATATCGTTCAAGGGCAAATAAAAATTGGGTTTTGGTAAAATCTTGGTTAGGAGTCGATGCAATTGTTCCTTGCACGGTTACTTTAGGGAGTAGAGTGAGCTTGGGTATTCCTTTGGGTGAAACAAGGGCTTGATGCATTCCTGCCATCGCAACACCTAAAATAAAAAACAGAATTAAGGAATACTTTGGACTGAGAAAAAAGAAGAGCAAGGTAATTAAGGGTAAAGAATGATTAAAGGTATATAGATAAAGTATGCCTGTGAAAAAGCAAAAAATTTCCATTTTATTTTTAAGTTGGACTTTCCGTTGAGTTGGATAGTAGAGAATCGAGTTTTCTTTGTAAAGTAAATTTTTTATTAGGTACCTGGATTCCTATTATGTCGGATTCCAACAAATGGTTTGTGCAATTCCTGATGAATCTACTGCGGTTTTTGCGTTCGATTGATCTACTGTCATGCTGGCACAGGTTTCATCTTCCGCCTGGCTCCCAATTGGTGTTGCTGTGAGTGTATATGTTGTAGCTCCTACATTAGATAAGGTTATACTGTAGAAACCTTGAGCCGATGTTTGCGGAAATGGAGGTAACGAGGCACAAGGAGCGTTATAAGAAAAGTTTTGTGAATAACACCGTTCCAGAATGATCTGATCTTGTGCTAATGTGGCCATCGCATCTGAACGACGTGATTTGAGCACGAAACTGACATAGGAAGGATAGGCAATTGTAGCCAGTATGCCTATAATAAGTACGGCTATCATTACTTCAATTAAGGTGAATCCGTGTTTTCGTGCATTATTCATCATTCGTTTTACCTATTGTTGTATTTGTACTGTACTTTGTAGCATCACTATTGTATTCCCATTGGCACCTACCGAACGTGCAGTAATTCGATATACACGAGTGGGTGTTTTCATATTTTGTCCTGGCTGAACAATCGAGGGTAGTTGCTCAATAATGTAACTCGACTGTGAATTGGAATATCCTTGGAAGCTGAGGATTACTGATGAAGCGCTGGACCAATTAGCTGTCTTCCATAAAGGTGGGTCACTAGGATTTAGTATGTATAATCCATTGCCATTCTGCATGAAACTTGTGGAAGTGTAGGTTCCATTGAGTAGTTTATTAATCGCTTCATTTAAAGCCCCTTCAGTTTTTTCCAAACTGATTTCGGTATCAGTAGCATTGGCGGCGATTCGTGTTTGTGTTGTATTTATTGATATTGCTGTAAGTGCCAAGGATATAAGAACAAGTAGTAAAATCATGGTCACTAACAAGATATAGCCTTTTTGTTGCACTGAAATTACTTTTTCTAGGGAGTTCTTATGTACTGGCATGCATACTGAAGCTCCGCATTTCTTTTCTTCTTGTACTTTTTTCCCTACAGCGAAGTTGGAAATAATTATATTGCTGTTGGGGAGAGCAGACTTTGTATTTTGAGAAATAAAATTCATGAGCTCGCATTCCTTAACGCAATATTGATTTCATATACATGACGAAGTCGATTGTCATTTGGGACGGTAACTGAAGTCTCTAATACATTATATTGAGTAGTATTCAGATTGCCGGAAGCAACTTTTCCCTCAATTAAAAAACCCAGGCGAATTGCATAAACTTGAGCCCAGTTTGGAACAGCATTGGCAGAGACATACTGAGAAATTGAACCATTCCCTCCTATGCCATATTGTACTTTCATTACTGAAACCCCAGGAACAAGAGGTTGGATTGTCCACCCTGTACTGGTTAAAATCCCCCGCATCAATGCACTTTGTCCACCTTGTCCTTGTCCCACAAAAAAAGCGGTTTGTTGAAGCGGAATAAATTGGGCTCCTGCCTGATAGTTTGAACTAAAAGTAGAAGAAGAATTTTCATATTGTCCTGTACCTGAACCATGGCTAATCGTTGTTCCTGTTATATTAGTCACAAGAAAAACAGTGGATTTAATACAATCAGATATCCCAGCGAATCGTCCAGCAGCAAGATTAATACCGCTCATGCTTTGCACTGTAAAGGAGTCGCTGCCTGAATCAATCGTGGTGATTGAGACAGGAAAACTGCCAGGAGTTGCGCCGAGAACAACTAGGACATCACTCGTATTTTGAACATTTCCTGCTAATGATGAATCCAAGGAAGGTGTCCAATTACCTGAGTTGGTGTCATTAGCAGGATTGCCTTGGCTAATTGTAATTGTTGCTCCATTTCGATTGTAACCAGTGAGTAAGGTTGAATTAGTATTGAGTGAGGCAATAGGGGGGGAACCACCACCATTTAAATTAGAGATTGAGGTACTAAGTGATCCACAACCCATAAACCCTGCGGAGCGAATAATCGGTGTGACTAGATTGGCAATAGCATTTTCTGTACTTTGAATCAGAGATTGTGAGTTTGTCACTCTATAGATTTGAGTTTGGGTCACATAAATTTGTATCGCTGCATAACTGAGTAAAAGACCAATAACTGCTGCAATCATTAATTCGACTAAGGAAAAACCATGTTGATGTGCTTTATAATTATTCATAATTGGCTTTGTACGATTAGTTGGACATAGTTCGGGTTAGGAGCAGGAGCGCTGCTTGCACCCACAAGATTTTGTGCCAGGCTGTCATCCCATTGCACAGTTACAGTAATCAGTGTATTTCCACCTGTCCCAGGGGCAGGAGATGAAGTGATGGAACCGCTGCCCCTTGGCAATTTGCTTACATCACGGGTAAGCCAATACCATGTATCATATGCCGCTAATTGAGCACTCGAACAAGGAGATTGATTGCACATGACTCCTGGCGGAGATGGTGGAGTCGGCGAGCCGCTGCTGTTGATATTACTGATATTGTAGTTGCCATTAATTGCCGCTTGCGAATTAGCACGAATTTTGTCAAATATGTCATAAATACTTTGTACTGCCTGTTGTTTGGCATAACTTGAATTATTTGCTTTACTTGACAGGATTAACATACCTGCTATGCCTAACAAGCCAACGGCCATGACCACGAGTGCAACGAGGACCTCGATTAATGACATTCCTGTTTGTTGTGTGCTGTATTTCCCCGAATGATTCATGAATAACCTCCATTAAGGGCATGTAAGCGCACTGTTATCCCAAACGGCTTGTCCGGGTGTGGTACTTGATTGGACATATCCAGTGGCCAATACTTCTACAGAACGTCCAAATGCTCCTCCTCTGCTGTCACAAAATTTAAAATTACTTGGAGTAGTAGTCACTCCATGAGAATCAAAGACTACATTTGCAACGTTGCCTGAAAGGACAGGATCTGAAGGTGAAAGTTGCTGGCTTTTCAATAAGGTGCTTGCACCTACTGTGGGTTGGGTTGCTACTATCCATCCGGCGTTCCAACTTCCGCCACAAGTGGTGGATTGTGGTGCCCCGAAGGGGCAAACTATGACGTTCATTGATCCGTTAAGCGCGCTGTGGCGCGCATAATTAAGCGCGTTCACAAACATATCTGTATAAGCTATTAGGCGATTATTCATAAGCATACCGCTTAAGAAGGGAATTGCTATAACCAAAGTGACGCAAAGTACCAATAAGGTCACCAAAAGTTCAATTAAGGTGAACGCTGTCTTTTTAGCTGGCATGAATTTCAAAGTTCCGTCCCTGTAAGAGCAATCCGTTTTTAAGTATCTATATATTTAGTTTAGGTTAAGACTAAAATTTTACCAAAATTTATGCTTTTGAGCTTAATATGAAAAGAAAAGTTTAATACGGATAGAATAGTTCCTGCAACAATGTATCCATTTTTCAATTCGTGTTTTTTGCTTATCTTTAATCTAGAAAAAGCAGTAGTACTCTGCTCGCTACAACTCCAACTGTTTTTTTAGGTTTAATCCCATTCAATAAATGCCTCAATATCTACATTACGTGCGACCTTCAGTTGCTGATGTCGTTTTTTGTTTTGTGCAAGTGTATGAGGTCGAGAACATTGAGTTGGAGATTTAAAGGTTTTCAATGCTTCTTCCAAATTGACAAATTCGTATCCATTTTGTTTATACAGGTTGATAAGATCGGGTAAAACATAGGCATTGAGTAAATTGGCATGGATCAATAAAATTTGCGATTGTTCGGTATTTTGATGAAATTGATTGTGTTCTTCAGCTCGAAGTGTTTGTTGCCAAATAAAATCAAGATAAAAGGGCTTCAATTCCTCAAGGTAGGCACGTCTCTTTATCTCGGGTACGGATAACAGTCGTTGATTAAAGACAAAATCTTTGGAATCTATAGTAATTGGGGCTACATGATAATTTTTTTGTGCAAGATAACAGAGAATATCTTCTTTTTTTTGTCCAGAACTCATGGCTAAGTAAGGATAACGAAAATATTTAGGTTCAGTTAAAACAGGAAGTAAAATGTTGTCTGCTTCTTGAATTTCCTGAATGTATTCTTCAGTATCCATTTTATTCAAATTGGCATGGGTGAGCGTGTGATTGCCCAATCCGAAACCGGCATCGCGAAATTTGTGTAATATTTCCCAGTTATTTTTGCGCACTTCACTGGCAATAATAAATCCAGTAGCCGGTATTTGCTCCTTGGTCATGGTATCGATCATCATATTCAAATGAAAGTTTCGAGACTCTCCAACAAACGGGAGATCATCAATGGTTATGGATACCGTTTTTTTATGTACAAAAGGCAATGCTCTAGAGGATTCTTTTTTCCTCTCGTTGGGCTCCTCTGGAGATTGGTTTTTTGAATGGGTAATACTATTGCTGTTGTTAGCTGTCTTCCCGCTATGCCCAAACGCAAAACTGAGACTTTGACTTACTACAAAAAGTATTAGGACAAACGATATCTCTTTAATAATTAATTTAATTTTCATGAGTAGAAGGTAAAACAAATTGGAAAAAATGATATTGTAACAAAAATTAGCTTAAATGGCTTATCTGAAGCGAAGCGCTTATTAAAATAAGGCGGAAAATGAAAATAATTTGCCGCCTTATCGGAGAGTCAAGTTAAAAAACGTGATGACTAGAATTATTTGGTTGTAGGAGTGCCACTTTTATACTCTAGGCTCTCTTCTTCCTCTTCTGAATCATCTTCTTTCTTGGATCTAAAATAACCTAAAGCTGAGGCTAAGTAACCTCCTTTAGTTTTTTCAGGCACTTTAGTTTCTTTTGCTTTAGTTTCTTTCTTAAACTCCTCAACAACCTCGTCTAATGCCGCAGTGCGACGAGTGAATATCATGTCAATTAACAAATTAAAAGTAGCCTTTAAATTAAAATCTGCAATTGTTGAAAAAATATGGTTAGTACGAATTGCTTTTTTGCCGTTTTGCTTCGGATCTACTGTCATAAATTGTATAAATTGAGTTGCTGAGGTAACTAAGGACTCAACATCTTGTTGGCTTACAACATCTATCGCAAGAAGCTTGTTTAACCCTTTGAAAATAACAGAATTTTCCTTTTTCTTAAGATATGAACTGTCACACTCAATTATAATCTGTTGACGAACTAGGTGCATGGCTCCAGCGAGGATAGCAACTTTCTCTTCTTCTTCGACTGCAGATGTTTTCAGGGTATTTCTTATGGCGTTCAAAAAATGAAGTTGAGCGATACGCTCTTTTGATAACTTTTCAATCTTGGAAACATTTTTATCTGCCAATTCATCTTTGATTAACTCATCAAGATCAGCATTGAGTTTATCCCAACCACCAAATCGAATGGTTGCAGAGGCTGGAGACCTTTTAGATGCTTTGTATTTGCTGAGTTCGGGGGCAGTTTGTCCATCAGTGGTAAAGGAAGCAACTATTGCTTTCTGAGCTTCATTTTCCAATTGATAAGAGGTGTGAATCAATTTGCTTAAGTTCTCGGTTGGAACAGTAGTCAACATATGGTTTTTTGCAAAGCCTTTACGAGAATCGTTCTCTATAAAAACTTGATTCAGGAATGCATTCAAAGCGGTATAGAATTTAGCAATTTGATATAAGTTAGGTTTGTCTTCTTCTTTTACCTCATCACTGATACCTATGATATCAATTAGGTCATCATAAATTAGTCCGAATGATTCCCCGGTCTTCCGATTATTTCTGATGTCTTGTAATGTAGTGTACATTGCACCATAAAACACAAGATTTGCAGCTGGGACGGAATGTTCTTTTGATTGTTCTTCCAATTTTTCGAGGATGGAACTCAGAAATTGAAGTTCGAATTTTCTTCTGTCAGGGAGGTCTTCAATTTTTCCTTTTTTCTCGCGTCTTAAATAGACACTAACGGCATGGTCAAAAAGTTTTCTTAATTCACTTAAATCCTTTAGTACAAACGTCATGTTAGCCTCCAAATTTCCAATGGATTGATAATGTAAGTTCGTCTTACAAGGCCTCAGTGTAAACTAAAGTAAACCGCTCGTCATGTATTTTCATTATACATTTTAGTCTTTTAATAAAACCTAAGAAAATTCATTATGTTAATCTCTTTATTGGGTATTAAAATTGGTTTATTTTTTTCTCAACAAACATAAAAAAATTGTATTAATTGAAATAATGGGTAATATTCTGTCATTTTTTGATAAGTGCTTCATCAAGATAGCTCGGATAAGCGCATGTATTTTATACGCCTTGCATAAATGCAAGAGGGGAAATTTTTAACGAGGTCTGTTTTGAATATTGAAAACGATAAACAGTTGAATAATCAATTTTTTAATAATGCACGTTTTGCATTACTCTTTCTGCTTGTCTGTCGTATTATTTCCATGTGTTTTATCCCTCTAAACGATGTGTCTGAGGCACGTTACGGAGAGATTGCCCGCAAAATGTTGGAAACCGGGAATTGGGTGACTCCGTTACATGATTACGGTGTTCCTTTTTGGGCAAAACCGCCTTTGTCTACCTGGTTGTCTGCTTTTTCAATGAAACTTTTTGGGATTAATGAGTTTGCGGTTCGTTTGCCTGGCTTACTCTTATCTTTGGCAACACTGTGGCTTATTTGGGATTTAACTAAAAAGCGTAGTGGATCTGTGATTGCAACGATCACAATTTTAGTTCTTGCAGGAGCTTTGGATTTTTTCGTTGATGCAGGAACCGTAATGACCGATCCGTCTTTAGTATTTTGCATTACTTTAGTGTTAGTTGCTTTTTGGCGGGCAATCGTTGAGGGGAACAAGCTCTGGTCTTATATTTTTTTTATAGGTTTGGGATTAGGGTTATTAGCAAAAGGTCCTGTTGCTATTGTTTTATCAGGCATGCCGATATTTTTTTGGGTGTTACTACGGAATCAATGGCGTAATTTATGGGAAAGATTGCCTTGGATAAAAGGTGTCTTATTGATGCTTATTATTGCGCTTCCCTGGTACATTTGGGCAGAAATACGCACGCCTGGTTTTTTAAATTATTTTATTGTGGGTGAGAATTTTAATCGATTTTTAAAGCCAGGATGGACGGGTGATAAGTATGGTTATGCCCATCAAGAACTTTGGGGGATGATTTGGGTTTATGCAGTAGTGGGTATTTTCCCTTGGTGTCTCTTAGGCGCTGCTTGGTTTATTAAATACAGACATAATCCACGTAAAGTATTTATCGACAAAGATGGATGGCTGAGCTTTTTCTTTCTTTGTACGGTAATTCCGCTGGTCTTTTTTACTTTTTCCAGGAACATTATTTACACTTATATTTTTCCTAGTCTCCCTGCTTTTTCGGTGTTTTTTGTGGAATATTGGGAGCGTGTTGGTGTTGCAGCAAAAGCAAAGCAACTTATCACAGGACTTTCAATTATTGTTGGTGTATTTGCCCTGGGGATAACCCTTGCATTTAATATAGTTCCCAAAGCGGTTTCCAAAACGGAAAAGTCTGTAGTTGCCGCATGGCTAAAACAACATCCAGTTCCAGGAAGTTATCTTATTTATTGGGATTTCAAAGTTGAATTCTCGGCCCAATTTTACTCAAGAGGACGAGGAAAATTTGCTTTTCATAATGAAGAACTCTGCGCTTTGCTGGACAATAACCGAGAAAATTATTTTGCAATCAAGCCGCACGATGTACATGAGGTTTCGCCGGATGTGTTCTCCAAAATGATCTTTATTCAACGCGTGTATTCGGGGGACAAGCCTTATTTATTGATGCGTATTCCGGTTTGGGTAAAGAATTTTTGTAGGAAGGGTACGTAAGGCAGTTGAGTAATCACAACCAGAGAAAAAGGATTGTTTTGAATGAATTTCTGTTTGTAGTACTTAGGTTCTTTCTCCTGATCACATTTATGTTACTCCCCGCGGCTTGTGCCTGAACGATCGTCAGTTTTCTAAATTTATCATGTACCACTTAAGTTTCTCTACGTACCGCTTTCCTACGTACCGCGCATAAAGCGCGGTAGGTAGGCGAAAAAATTAAGGGGGGGGTACGTAGGCGAAAAAATTAGTGGAGGTTTCTCAAAACTGACGATACCGAAGGTAAACAGACCCTGAACGATCGTCAGTTTTTTAAATTTATCATGTACCACTTAAGTTTCTCTACGTACTGCTTTAAATTTCTCTACGTACCGCGCTCAGGGCTTGTCCGCGGGGTCCAGTGTTTTAGCACAGATCTCTGGATCCCGCGGACAAGCCGCGGGAAGTTGGAGTAGGGATGGACTAGTTTTCAGCGGTGTGTAGAAGATTCAGTACTTAGGTTCTGGGCTTGTTCAATAAAGATACCAATTCATTTGGAATTTTGATATACTCGGGCGCAATTTTTTATGCCATAAGGAGTAACTGTGTCGCAATCTCTTGCAGTGGATTCGAGAACTTTTGTGCCCCGTGGTGACTTCATGGCCTGGGTGGTGTGCCTGTCAGCTGGACTATTTTTTTTCTACGAATTTTTCCAGCTCAATATTTTTGATGTAATCAATCAACCCTTGCGAGAGGATTTCCATATTGATGCGACTCAATTAAGCTGGATGTCCAGTGCTTATTTGTGGGCGGATATCCTATTTCTTCTTCCAGCAGGGATTATCCTGGATCGCTTTTCCACACGTACAGTGATTTTAAGCGCCATGTTTGTTTGTGTTTTAGGCACAGTAGGTTTTGCTTTAACCCATTCATTTATTGTCGCTTCATTTTGTCATTTTCTTTCAGGAATAGGTAATGCATTTTGTTTTTTATCCTGTGTAGTATTGGTATCACATTGGTTTCCACCAAGAAGGCAGGCTCTTGTCATTGGTTCTTTAGTGACTATGGCTTTTGTTGGTGGCATGATGGCACATACTCCTTTTGCTTATCTCCATGAATTATTTGGATGGCGCAAAGCTTTATTAATCGATGGGGCAGTAGGTGCTGGATTATTGCTTTGGATTTATTGGATGGTTAGCGATAAACCTGAAGACTCACCAATGAAAACATTTACCAATCAGGAACAAGTAATTTCTGGATTTATCAAGGCGTTATCCAATCCACAAAATTGGTTAGCAGGATTTTATACTTCCTTTCTTAATTTGCCGATTATGGTTTTATGTGCCTTATGGGGTGCTAGTTACCTACAAGCAGTACATCATTTACCTGAAATGGCTGCCAGCAATGTTGTCAGTTTAATTTTTATGGGTAGTGTCGTAGGCTGTCCCTTGGCAGGATGGTTATCTGATACCCAAGGTCGACGTAAGCCCCTGATGGTATTAGGGGCCATTGCGACACTTATCACAGTCATTCCGTTATTCCTTGATGTGGCTTTATCACAAACTACTTTGAGCATTATATTTTTTGCCTTAGGCTTTTTTACAAGCACACAGGTAATTTCCTATCCTTTAATCGCTGAAAGCAATTCTGCTGAAAACACAGGTGCCTCGACAGGTATTGCCTCAGTAATTATTATGGGTGGCGGAGGAGTAGGACAGGTGCTCTATGGTTGGTTAATCGCGCATCATGCTGATGTGACAGCGACAACTTATTCTGTGGCAGATTTTCAATATGCCATGTGGATGTTCCCTATAACTACAGTTTTGGCTTTAATCGCCGTATTATTAACCCGCGAAACAAATTGCAAGCGGTAAAGCTGAGGAGTAAAAATGCAAGTGGTGGATGAGTTTCAAGGATATAACGAGATTAAATCGTCATTATTGCCCTGGATGGTATGTTTTGCTGCGACTTTATTCTTTTTTTATGAGTTTATTCAGGGGAATATGTTTGCGTCCATCGCCGCAAACATCATGCAAGATTTTCAGATACAGGCCGATAGAATGGCTTGGTTATCAAGTATCTACTATCTTTCTAATGTATTGTTCCTTTTTGTTGCGGGACTTGTGCTTGATCGGTTCTCGATTAAAAATACATTGTTAATTGCCATGTTTTTGTGTGTTGCCAGTACTTTTCTGTTAGCTTACTCTCATTCATTTTATATGGCTTTATTTTGCCGGTTTATTACGGGCATAGGCAGTGCCTTCTGTTTCTTGGGCCCAGTGCGCTTAGCATCTCATTGGTTTCCACCAAAGCGCATGGCTTTGGTGACTGGAGCTATAGTGACCATGGCAATGGCTGGAGGCATGTTGGCTCAATATCCATTGACTCAATTAGTTATTTTGGTTGGATGGCGTCAGGCAGTGCAAAATGTGGGAATTCTTGGTTTCGTCATGTTGGTCGTGATGTTTTTTTGGATAAAAGAAAGACCACAAGTTGCAGTAAAGCAAGCTGCTAAACCAATTAATGTCATCTCGGCTGCTAAAAAAGCTTATTTAAATACCCAATACTTGCGGGCAGCATTCTATGCCAGTTTAATGAATATGGCCATCGCTGTATTTGGAGCCATGATGGGTACTTTATATCTGGTGCAACGATTAGATATTAGCTCTGCACAAGCGTCCATGGTAAATGGCATGTTATTTTTGGGGGCGATTATTGGTTCGCCTCTGGTGGGTTGGATATCTGATAGAATGGGGTTACGGGTTTTACCCATGAAAATAGGGGTGATTGCATCTTTATTAACTTTGCTCGCAGTGCTTTACCTCCCGGTTTCTTATAGTACAATGGCATTTTTGTTTTTCTTGTTAGGTTTCTTTACTTCAGCACAAGTGATTAGTTATGCTTTAGTGGCTGAAAGTAGTTCTCCTGCAATGACTGCGACTGCTGTAAGTGTCATTTCAATATTGACGCAAGGCGGTTATATTGTGTATCAAAATATGTTCAGTTATTTATTAACGAGCCATGGCGGGATGCATATAGTAAACGGTACTCCCGTATATCTACTCAGTGCATATCAATATGCCGCAATTATTTTACCTGTAGGTTTATTAATTGCTTTTTTTATTCTTTTGGGTTTAAACGAAACACGTTGCGAACATATTGAGGGCTAAGATGACAGGGAGAGTTTGTATATTACTCATGGATTCCTTTGGAATAGGTGCGAGCTTGGATGCATCTCGTTATGGGGATGCCGGTGCTAATACTTTTGTTCATATCCATCAAGCGTGTGAGCGCGGTGAAAGTGACAGGGAAGGGCTGCGTCAAGGGCCATTAACTTTGCCCAATCTGGCTAAATTAGGGCTTTATCATGCAGCCTTAGCCAGCAGCGGGTTACGTTTTGTCGAATTGTCCACTTTTCCTGAACCCTTGGGTTATTATGGTTATGCGGTAGAACAGAGCTTAGGTAAGGATACTCCAAGCGGGCATTGGGAGTTAGCCGGGGTTCCAGTTACTTTTGAATGGGGTTATTTCCCCGACCAACCCTTTTGTTTTCCAAAAGAATTAATTGATGCATTGATTCAACGTGCTGGGTTGCCCGGAGTACTTGGTGAGAAGCACGCATCTGGAACGACTATTCTTGAAGAATTAGGCGAAGAACATATCCGAAGTGGTAAACCCATTGTTTATACTTCTGCAGACAGTGTGTTTCAAATTGCAGCTCATGAGGAATATTTTGGTTTGCAGCGTTTATATGATATCTGTGAAATCGCTCGTACCTTAGTAGATGAATATCAGATCGGCCGTGTTATTGCTCGACCATTTATTGGTGAACCAGGAACATTCAAACGAACAGCAAATCGTAAGGATTATGCGACGCTACCTCCTGCAAAAACCTTACTTGATTACTTGAAAGAAGCCGGTCGTGAAGTCATTACTCTAGGGAAAATTGCCGATATTTATGCGCATCAAGGCATCACTCAAGTCATTAAGGCAGACGGTAATATGGCCTTATTTGATGCTACTTTAAGCGCAATGAAGACTGCACCTGATGGGAGTTTGATTTTTACTAATTTTGTAGATTTTGATTCCTCATACGGTCATCGACGTGATGTAATTGGTTATGCTCATGCGCTTGAGGAGTTTGATGCACGTCTTCCGGAACTTCATGCATTATTAAAGCCTGATGATCTGGTTGTAATTGCTGCGGATCATGGTTGTGATCCTACTTTTCCTGGTTCAGATCATACAAGGGAACATATTCCAGTATTAGTATATGGTCCGAGTCTTAAAAGCCGCTTTATCGGACGGCGTGATACCTTTGCTGATGTTGGCCAAAGCATTGCACAACATCTTGGATTAGAAAATCTATCCCATGGGGTATCCTTTTTCATCTAGGGTCTAATCTCTATGGATATTCTCAATAATGTATAGAGTATTTGAGGATGCTCAATGAATAATTATTCATTTTGAGCCCCCTTGTTTTTTTGTTTATCATCCCCATGTACGGAGTTCCGGTTTGATTTGAGGATTTAATTTTGGAACAATTTCGTGGGACAACCATACTTTCAGTACGACGCGGAAATCAAGTGGTTATCGGTGGCGATGGCCAGGTAACTTTAGGTAATACCGTGATGAAGGGTAATGCACGTAAGGTGCGACGCCTCTACAAAGACCAGGTAATTGCTGGCTTTGCCGGTGGTACCGCGGATGCGTTTACTCTTTTTGAACGTTTTGAGAGCAAGCTGGAAATGCATCAAGGCCATTTGGTACGTGCTGCAGTTGAGCTTGCTAAAGATTGGCGAACAGACAGAATATTACGCCGACTTGAAGCAGTACTTGCTGTAGCAGACATCAAATCTTCCCTAATTATTACAGGTAATGGTGATGTAATCGAGCCTGAGCATAGTTTAATTGCTATTGGCTCGGGTGGACCTTTTGCACAAGCAGCTGCGCGAGCATTGATGGAAAATACAAAATTATCTGCTGTGGATATAGTGCGCAAAGCATTAACTATTGCTGGAGATATCTGTATTTATACCAATAACAATTTAACTATAGAAGAATTAAATCATGGCAACAAATAACAACAAGGCGATATCTCCTCGTGAGATTATCCGAGAGGTGATGACTCCTCGCGAAATTGTCCAAGAATTGGATAAGTATATTATTGGCCAGGATGATGCGAAAAGAGCAGTAGCAATTGCATTACGTAATCGTTGGCGGCGTATGAACATTAAAGATCTCGCTTTGCGTAATGAAATCATGCCCAAAAATATTCTTATGATTGGACCAACTGGTGTAGGTAAAACAGAGATTGCTCGGCGTTTGGCTAAATTGGCTCGTGCTCCATTTATCAAAGTAGAAGCAACAAAGTTTACTGAAGTAGGATATGTCGGACGCGATGTAGACTCTATTCTTCGTGATTTAGCGGATATTGCGGTAAAACAAGAACGTGAATTTGCCATGAAGAAGGTAGAGCATTTGGCTGAAGACGCAGCTGAAGAGCGTATCCTTGATGTATTACTTCCTCCTGCACGGGGCAGCTTAACCCCAAGTGAAAAAGACAGTACCGCAAGGCAAGTCTTTCGTAAGCAATTGCGTGAGGGCATTCTCGATGAGAACGAAATTGAAATAGAGGTTTCAGCAACACCAATAGGCATCGAAATTATGGCTCCTCCAGGCATGGAAGAGATGACAAACCAATTACAGTCAATGTTTCAACAAGTGGGTACTCATCGAACGAAAACCCGAAAAATGACTATTGGTAAGTCCATGCAAATTTTACGTGAAGAGGAAGCTGCTAAACTAATTAACGAAGATGACATTAAGACTCGTGCCATAGAGAATGTGGAACAAAATGGTATTGTCTTTATTGATGAGTTGGATAAAGTGGCGCGACGTACTGAAAATGCGGGAGGAGGAGATGTTTCTCGTGAAGGCGTACAAAGAGATTTATTGCCTTTAGTGGAAGGAACAACGGTGACGACCAAATACGGCATGATTCGTTCAGATCATATTTTATTTATTGCATCTGGGGCGTTCCATGTAGCTAAGCCGTCCGATCTGATTGCAGAATTGCAAGGTAGATTGCCGATACGTGTTGAGTTATCCGCTCTTTCTGTTGATGATTTTGTACGTATTCTTACTGAACCTACAGCATCATTGACGCTGCAATACTGTGCTTTAATGGCTACCGAAGGTTTAACATTAACATTTGATGAGACAGGAATTCGACGTATTGCCGAAGTAGCATGGCAAGTGAATGAGCGTACAGAAAATATTGGTGCGCGTAGGCTTTATACCGTTATGGAGCGATTATTGGAAGTTGTTTCTTTTGAAGCAACAGACAAATCAGGCGAGTCCGTCCATGTTGATAAAGCATATGTTGAGAAAAATCTCGGACAGCTCGTAGCGGATGAAGATTTAGCCCGCTATATTCTTTAAACTATAATAACCCGAGTGTAACCCAGCGAAACTCGGGTTTCATAAAAACACATGAACTTTTTTCAACTCTGGATTCCACATCTCCCATGGTTGTGATTCCACGCTTATTTAAATAAAAAAATTAATTAATTCAATGAGATAGGCCTTTATTTCTAAAAATCAAGGTTGCTTGGTATAATAAACCTGTCTAATAAAATTAAGGAAAATTATTATGACAATTTGCCTTCTCTGATTCAATTTTTGATGGGGCTTGATTCAGCTGGAATTTTGGTATGTGATTCAACTGTAGGTCAAAAGAACAGATGTTCTCACGGAGGAGAAAAAAATGTCACATAATTCGAGTTCTATTGCTACAATGATAAGTGGGGATCTTGAGCTTATAGAGAAAGGAGTAAATAATTCACTAACTTATGGTTCTCGTTCTTCTTTTTCGAGTGTTGATGTAAAATTATATTCTTTTTTTAATCGTTCAAAACCTACTTTAGATTTCCCAGATGCTTATGCAGAGATTTGGAATAAAATCAAAGGGGATTCCAATCATAGAAGAATCAAAGCGTTGCTTATAGATTATACCAAAGAAAATTGTTTATTCGGTTCGTTTATTGGGCGAATGATTTCAGGACATTGGAATAGACACCATGTCAGGGCAGTAAGTAAAATTATCGCGAATATGTCAGTTAAGAATTATTATGACTCTGCTGATGATATTGTTTCTGATTTGAAGACACTAAAACCTGAAAAAGGAGGATCTTTGCATCAACGAATTAAATTTATTGAAAAAAAATTGGAAGACCAATTAAAGTATGATTTTAAATTTTAACCGAAAAGAAGCATTTGAGTTTGTAGCGGATCACCTTTAGCTTGTTGCTTTTTTAGGTATAAGATAATGGAGTTGTTTGATGTCTAATCCTTATGTTTTGGTTTTATATTACTCGCGAACCGGTTCTGTAGCACAATTAGCACAATATATTGCACGTGGGGTAGAACGTGTTGAGGGGATTGAAGCGCGCTTAAGAACGGTTCCACCTGTTTCAGCCACGTGTGAAGCAATAGATAAAGCAATTCCGGATAATGGTGCACCTTATGTAACCTTGGATGATTTACGTCATTGCCATGGTCTTGCTTTAGGGAGCCCTACTCGTTTTGGAAATATGGCTGCTCCTTTGAAGTATTTTTTGGATAGCACTTCATCTTTGTGGTTGGGAGGTGATTTAGTAGATAAACCTGCATGTGTTTTTTCTTCTTCTGCAAGCATGCATGGTGGTCAGGAAACTACTTTGCTTAGTATGATGTTGCCTTTGTTGCATCAGGGCATGATTTTATTGGGGGTTCCATATTCTGAACCGTCTTTAAATGATACGGTTAGCGGGGGAACACCCTATGGTGTAACCCATGTTTCGGGTGTGGCAAATGATCGACCTCTGAGTCAGGATGAAATTAATTTAGCCAAGCATTTAGGTGAGCGTTTGGCACGAGCTGCTCTTAAGTTGGATAGAAAAAAGTGAGCGATTAGTTGAGCTTGGGAAGTGAAGCCCCAAGCATATTGGCTGTGATTTCCAAGATACGCATTCATCCAGACTATAATAAAATTGAGTGAAAAAAATGAAAGTAATTAGTTTTAATGCCAATGGTATACGTTCAGCAGCACGTAACGGATTTTACGAGTGGCTTGCAATGCAAGATGCTGATTTTGTTTGTATTCAAGAAACGAAGGCTCAACCTGAACAGTTAATTCCGGAAGAGCTGTATTATCCTCGTGATTATTTTTGTGAGTATTATTCAGCTCAAAAGAAAGGATACAGCGGGGTGGCAATTTACGCTCGCCACAAACCAAGTCGTATCGTGAAAGGTATGGGTTTTGATTATTGCGATAATGAAGGACGATATATTCAATTTGATTATCCTAAATTCAGTATAATATCCCTTTATTTACCTTCAGGTACTAGTGGTGATGAACGCCAGATGGTGAAATACAATTTCCTCGAACAGTTTGCCGAACATTTAATGCGATTGAAAAATGAGGGACGAGAGTTAATTTTGTGTGGGGATTATAATATTGCTCATAAAAAAATCGATTTGAAAAATTGGCGTGGCAATCAAAAGAATTCAGGATTTTTACCTGAGGAACGTGCATGGATGGATGAGTTGTTTGGAACTATGGGGTTTATTGATGCATTTCGTGTGCATAATCAGGAAGAAGATCAATATACGTGGTGGTCTTTTAGAGGACGTGCATGGGAAAAAAATGTAGGATGGAGAATTGATTATCAGGTAGTAACTCCTGGTCTTACAGGGGATGTAGTCGGCAGTCGTATTTTTCGAGAAGCGCGCCTGTCTGATCATGCTCCTTTGCTGATTGAATATAAAGGAGACTGGTGTGCTTAAATTAGCAAGCTGGAATGTGAATTCATTAAAGGTAAGGCAGGAGCAAGTATTAGAATGGTTTGATTCGAATCAGATGGATGTTCTTGCCATACAGGAAACGAAGCTGCTTGATGAAAATTTTCCTGTGACCGCATTTACTGAGAAAGGCTACTATGTGGCATTTTCAGGACAGAAGACTTATAACGGTGTGGCGGTAATAAGTCGATATCCTTTTTCTGATGTCCTCACGGATATTCCCGATTTTAATGATCCTCAGCGGCGCATTTTGGTGGTTACTGTTGCGGGTATTCGTTTGATCAATTTATATGTTCCTAATGGTTCAGAGCTCACTTCGGATAAATATCAATACAAGCTGAATTGGTTGCAAAAGGTTACCGCATTTATTCAACTACAAATGAGTGTTTTTCCTAATGTGGCCGTAGTAGGCGATTTTAATATTGCTCCTGAAGATCGTGATGTTCATGATCCTGCGGAGTGGGTGGGGTCTGTGTTAGTAAGTCCCGCCGAACGAGAAGCGTTTACCCAATTATTACATCTTGGATTGCATGACAGTTTTAGAAATTTTATGCAGGATGAGCAAGTATTTAGTTGGTGGGATTATCGTGCAGGTGCTTTCAGACGAAATCGGGGCTTGCGTATTGATCATATATTATTAAGTAAAGCGCTTAATGGATTATGTAGGCAATCCGTTATTGATAAAGAACCACGCAAAGTAGAAAGGCCTTCTGATCATGCACCGGTTTGGGTTGAACTGGATTTTAATGTAAATTCATAGTGTACGGTGAAGCGAGCGGAATTTGAAGGAAAAAATGTATCAGCATTGATTTTTTTCCGCTCCGCTTCTACACGCTTGTTTGGCAGTTCTTTTTTATTTATTTTGTAACGTTTCAAATAAAAACCAAATTCGTCGTTCTGTTTCATCAATATAAACTTCCAAGAGACTGGTAGTGGCAAAATCATCTCTTTTGCTGCACACTTCATGAACTTTTCTCATATTTTTTAAAAAACTCTTATTATCTTCCAGAAGATTATTCAGCATGTCATCTGCTGATAAGGTTTCGTTAACATCTTTAAGTGTCTGCAATTCCTTGATCTGCCCGATAGAATGGATTGTTTTTTCTCCGAGTTTGCGTACACGTTCTGCTAAAACATCGATCATTGCAAAAATTTGGTCGCTTTGTTCATCTAATAAGAGATGATAATCACGATAATGAGGGCCAGTCATATGCCAATGGAAATTCTTGGTTTTAACGAATAACGCAAATGTATCAGCCAAGAGTGGGTTAACCGCCTCGGCAATTTTGCGACGATCTTTTATATCCAGGTCATTAGGTGTTTCGAGCCTATAAAGTGCCAGTTTTTTCATTTTAACTCCTGTTAAATTAATTTGTTTTTATAAGCGTAGACCATACCTTGCTAATTTGTTACCAATTGATTGAAATATAGACTTTTTACATAAAAATAATTGAGTGGAATAATTAATGGTTTTCCATTAGGGTTCTGCGAATGTATTTCTGTGTCGGAACTTTGGGGGACGAAGCAAGTTGAGTTTCATTTTACTACAGTTGTAGTGCCCATGGTGGGCTTTGGCATATGTTGTCTCATGGATGGGTGACTAATTGTTATTTTTGTGACAGGTGTAAGGTTATCCATCATCTTAGTGCTATCATTAATTATGGATTCATTTGATTATAAGGGTTCTTATAAACAAATAATGCAAGATGAGATCAATCCGATTTGATAAAAATTGCTTTACAGAAATTTTTCTGCTATTGTTTTGCGTCATTTGTATCGAGTATGGTGCTTGGCATTGAGTTCAGGTGGCGATACTCATTTAAAACTAAGAGAGTAGTATTATGAAGGCATCAATTCATCCAGATTATAAAGTAGTTAAGGTAACATGCAGCTGTGGCGAGGAATTTGAAACCCGTTCAACATTATGCAAAGATTTGAACATTGAAGTATGCTCACAATGTCATCCTTTTTATACTGGTAAGCAAAAATTGGTGGATACTGGGGGTCGTGTTCAGAAGTTCCGCGATCGTTATAGCCAGCGTTCTACTCAAGCTGCTAAAGAAGAAAAGAAATAAGGGCGCATTATCTTTGCGCCTTTTTATTATATTTCACTCGAAGTATAACTTATTGACAGATTGTTCCTGCAATGCTAATTTGCGGTACTTGTAGGTTCTTGACGTCCAATTCTTGTCCCAATCCCATCATTTCATGGCTGTTCCTCTTGCAACTTTTAAGAGTATATAGCCAGATGTTTGTGTGCCTATGGCTGGCACTTTGGATAAGAATGAATTGGCAATGGATAGTAGGATTTTAAAACCTTACTTAAGTTTTGTTTCACATGAAAGAGAGTAAGTACTTTGGATAATGAAGTTTTAAAGCAATGTGCATTAGATTATCACGAGTTTCCAACTCCTGGAAAACTCGGTGTCCATGTTACCAAATCAACTGACTCTCAGAGTGATTTGTCACTGGCTTATACGCCTGGTGTTGCTGCTCCGGTGCTTGCTATAGCAGAAAACCCTGAAGACGCGTATCGTTACACAAATAAAGGAAATTTAGTCGCGGTTATGACTAATGGCACTGCAGTGTTAGGTTTGGGTGATCTTGGACCTCTTGCCAGTAAGCCAGTAATGGAAGGTAAGGCAGTTTTATTTAAGCGTTTTGCCGGCATTGATGTATTCGATATAGAAATTGATGCTCACGATTCGCAAGCTTTTATTTCTACAGCAAAACGTATTGCTCCTACATTTGGAGGGATTAATCTGGAGGATCTTAAGGCTCCGGAGTGTTTTGAAATTGAACAGGCTTTGATTGAGCAATTGAACATTCCAGTATTCCATGATGATCAGCATGGTACTGCAATAGTTGTTGCGGCAGCTTTGCTTAATGCTCTTGAATTACAACAAAAAAAATTATCTGAAGCAAAAATTGTGTGTATTGGAGCAGGAGCAGCAGGAATTGCTTCCATGCGATTGCTTGTAGCTTTGGGTGCCCATAAAGAAAATATGTTACTTTTGGATACCAAAGGTGTTATTCATTCGGGACGAGTTGATTTAAATGCTTATAAATTTGCTTTTGCACGTACTACTGAATGTAGGACTTTAGCAGATGCACTGGTTGATGCTGATGTTTTTATTGGGGTTGCCAAGCCTAATTTATTAGATGCCGATCTATTGAAATTAATGGCATCCAGGCCTGTTATTTTTGCTTTATCGAACCCTGATCCTGAGATTAGGCCTGAATTGGCTTTTCAAGTACGTGATGATTTGGTCATTGCTACTGGACGTAGCGATTATCCTAATCAAGTCAATAATGTGTTATGTTTTCCTTATATTTTTCGTGGTGCGTTGGATGTACGTGCCAAGTGTATTAATCAATCAATGCAAATTGCTGCGGTTGAAGCAATTCGTCAACTGGTGCATGAGCCCGTCCCCCAGGTAGTGAAGGATAATTACCCAGGTGTAACGTATTGGGATTTTGGTCCTAACTATATTATTCCCAAGCCTATAGATCCTCGTTTAAGAGAACGAGTGCCTGCTGCTGTAGCTCAGGCTGCAATAGCAAGCGGCGCAAATCAAGTAAGTAGTAATTTAGAATAAAGCAGCATCCTGAATGCAGGGCTCAAGGTGTAGCAGTATGCCGTATGAGATGTATCGGGTTGCGTTCAGGATAATCGGTGAATTATGCAGCTAAGGGCTTTAACTGTTGAATTGAAGACAGTGTGTGCCCTTGCTTAACCAAATAGTTAAGGAGATTACTTTGCTTTCTGAAAACCGGAGAAATTACGCATTAATTGGATGGCTTATTTGTGGTCTTGGAGCCGTGTTTTACAGTTATGAATATTTGCTTCGAATAGCGCCCAGTGCGATGGAAACTGCTCTGCGTGAGCATTTTAATTTGTCAGCAACCGGTTTTGGGCATATTTCATCTATATATTATTATGCCTATGTTCCCATGCAATTACCTGTAGGGATAATGATGGATCGATATGGTCCTCGAAGATTATTAACTTTTGCCTGCATGATTTGCGTCATTGGAACTTTTTTATTCACCGGGACGACCTCTTTTTGGGTTGCAGCTTCAGGACGATTTTTAGTCGGATTAGGCTCTGCATTTGCATTTGTGGGAGTATTAAAGCTTGCCACAATCTGGTTGCCTGAGAATAAGCTCGCTATGGTTTCGGGTATCACTTCAGCATTAGGAACAGTAGGTGCCATGCTAGGGGATAATTTTTTAGAGCTCTTTGTTACCCAAATAGGATGGATTAAAACCTTAAACATGACTGCGTTTTTTGGGATCGTATTAACCTTTTTATTATGGTTAGGAATTCATGATAAAAAAGGGCGATACAGACAAAGCGGTACGGTTTCCAATTTTAAAACAGGTTTTATTGATTTAAATATAATAATCAGTAACAGACAAATATGGATTAATGGATTGTACGGCTGTATGGTTTATCTCCCTACAACTGTTTTTGCTGAATTGTGGGGAATTCCCTATTTGAGAAATGCTCATGGCCTATCAGCACATGGTGCGGGCTTAGCGAATTCATTACTTTTCTTAGGTTTTACTGTAGGCGCTCCACTGATGGGGTATTTCTCTGACAGAATAGCGCGCAGAAAGCTTCCTATGTTTTTAGGCGCCAGTGTTGCAACTATACTCATGTTGGTTATCCTGTATTTCCCTGGTTTAAGTGAAACTAATGTACAGATACTCATGTTTTTCCTGGGGTTATTTTATAGTGCGCAAGCGATTGTATTCGCTGTTGGAAGGGAGTTAAGTCCTGGTGAAGCAGCAGGTACAGCAATAGCGTTTACCAACATGATCGTCATGCTAGGTGGTATGTTGCTGCAACCTTTAGTAGGGCATCTATTAGACTTCAGTTATTCCTTACGTAGTGATTCTTCACTTCCTTCAGGGTTGGTTGTGGATAATGTTAATAAATTATACAACATGACTGATTACCGTATTGCTCTGGCTTTTATACCAATCAGTATGTTTATTGCTGCTTTATTAACCTTCTTTTTAAGGGAAACTCACGCTCATGCGCCTAAATGATACCGTTTCAAGGAAACAATTGCTTTTTGGCATATTTATATGCTTTGTTGGGGCTATTTTTTATTGCTATGAGTTTATTTTACGTATTATTCCTGGGGTTTTACAGACCGAACTGAGTATTGCGTTGGGGCATATTTCAGCGACTACTTTTGGCCAAATATCTGCCTTATATTATTTTGCCTACTCACCGATGCAAATGCCTGTAGGAATGCTCATGGATCGGTTTGGTCCCAGACGGCTTTTAACATTTGCCTGTATATGTTGTACCGTTGGTTCCTGGATGTTTAGCCTGACTTCATCCATGTTTTTGGTAGGGGCAGGGCGCTTTTTAGTAGGCTTTGGCTCTTCCTTTGCTTTTGTCGGTGTATTGTCTCTTGCGTTACATTGGTTGCCCAGACGCTATTTTTCTTTAGTCGCGGGGCTCATGACTACCCTAGGAATGTTAGGGCTTGTTTATGGCGAAGTGAAAATTACTGAATGGTCTGAGAGCATCGGTTGGGAGTATGTATTATTCTTTATTGCCATTGTAGGTTGTGGATTAAGTGTATTGATATTTCTTGTGGTTCGTGATGGTCCTGAAGGGCATCAGTCAAATAAACATCCTTTACCTGAATTCTTTAGAAATGTTCTTAAAGTGTTAATGGCTCCAGAGGTTTGGGTGATTGGTTTTGTCGGAGCTTGTTTATATACCTCATTGTCTGTATTTGGGGAGTTATGGGGAAAAACGTATTTGGAGCAAGCCCACAATTTGACTAAAGTTGAGGCTGCCAGAACTGTCTCTGCAGTTTTTTTGGGTTGGGCAGTGGGTGCTCCTATTGCCGGATATTTATCCGATCATACAGGAAGACGTTTGCTGCCTTTGGTCTTAGGTGCAATTTTAGCCTTGATTTGCATTAGCATCGTATTATATTGGCCTGGCCTTTCCTATGTTAGCTTGAATGTCTTATTGTTTTTGTATGGCGTATTTAGTGCAACGGAAATTATCGTATTTATCATGGCTAAGGAATGCAGTGGTGCTCAATTATCAGGTACGGTATTTGCAGCAACAAATATGATAGTAACCCTTGGGGGTGTTATTTTCCAACCGCTTGTTGGTAAGTTACTGGATACTTTTGGTGATAGTGGTATTGTAAAGGGAGAGCATATTTATACAGTAGTCGATTATCAGGTTGCTTTATCGATATTACCACTTTCATTATTACTCGTTACTATTCTTGCTTTCTTTATCAAAGATCATGACCATAAAGATCAGCCAATTCATTAATACAAAAGTGTAGCCTGGCTGACCCCAGGCTATATTAATTGTAAAACGTTTCGCTCTGCAGTTTTCCAGGATTCAACGATAACTCTGAACAATGGCTACTAGGGCATGTTGACAATTCATCCCCATCGCCTACGTGCCGCGACTTGTTCGCGACATCGAATAGTTCGGATTCTGTCGGAGAGGAAAATCAAGCCATTAGGAAATCCGTTGGTGGGCAATACAACAAAAATCCATATGGCAGTTGAGGCTTGCGGCTTTCCGATTGGATTTGAATTGACTGGCGGTGAAGTATATGATGCTAAAGCAACTCCTAATCAATGGCTACTAGGGCATGTTGACAATTCATCCCCACCGCCTACGTGCCGCGACTTGTTCGCGACATCGAATAGTTCGGATTCTGTCGGAGAGGAAAATCAAGCCATTAGGAAATCCGTTGGTGGGCAATACAACAAAAATCCATATGGCAGTTGAGGCTTGCGGCTTTCCGATTGGATTTGAATTGACTGGCGGTGAAGTATATGATGCTAAAGCAACTCCTAATCTCATTGAAAACTCCTAAATTTGATTACGCCATTACAGACAAAGTTTATGATAGTGAGGAAATTCGAGAACTGATTAGACAAAAATCATCTACTCAATTATCCCTCGGAAGAACAACTCTAAAACTGGCCTAAATTGGTTTATTATGAGGTTCATGAAACCTATGTAGAAGCTGCTCGGCGTGGAAAAACATTTCAAAAATTGGTGCAGGCAGTGGAAGTTAAATTTGATTGAGGATCTTAATCCAGAATAGCGTGATCTATATGAAGAAATTTGCAGTTGATCAAGATCGGGCTGGATGCCGCGAACAAGTCGCGGCACGTAGGCAGTGGGGATGAATTGTCAACATGCCCTAATTAAATATTGCAATTAACTCTTTTACCGGCCGGTATGTAGAAGCTGCTCGGCGTGGAAAAACATTTCAAAAATTGGTGCAGGCAGTGGAAGTTAAATTTGATTGAGGATCTTAATCCAGAATAGCGTGATCTATATGAAGAAATTTGCAGTTGATCAAGATCGGGCTGGATGCCGCGAACAAGTCGCGGCACGTAGGCAGTGGGGATGAATTGTCAACATGCCCTAATTAAATATTGCAATTAACTCTTTTACCGGCCGGCGTAGCGATCCCTGACAATTAATAAAACGCGATACTGGAAAACTTTTAATTTCTGCTTTTCTATAGTGGTATCGAGTAAACTCAGTATCATGGTTAGAGAGAATAACTGGAATACCCTTAGCGGCTGTTTCTTTGGCCAACTCCGTTAACTCGATTTGATCTTCTGTTGTAAACAATTTTTTGGTGTAGGGTAAATGATGTGATTTCTCTGAAAGAAGTACATAAGGTGGGTCACAATAAATCACATCCCCCCGCTCTGCATACTCAAACGTTTTTCTGAAATCATTATGGATGAATTCTGTCTGTTGGCTTTTTAAATGAAAAAGTTTCATTTCTTTATGTGGAAAATAAGGTTTACTATAAAGTCCAAAAGGAACGTTATAAATTCCTTTGGAGTTATATCGACATAATCCATTATAACCGTGTCGATTTAGGTAAAGAAAAAGTGCAGATTTTTCTGGTGAGTGAGACGATATATTAAAATTAGATCGGAGTTGGTAATATTTTTCTTTACGGTTGAATTCTGGGCTAAAATAGGTTTCACAATGCTTAATGAATGCGTCTCCATTTCCTTGTAATGTAGTAAAAAGATGGATTAAATCAAAATTGCTTTCAGCCAACAGATAGGAAGAATAATTCGTATTCATAAAAACGACACCTGAGCCGGCAAAAGGCTCAATGAGGCGTTTACCCGGAGGAAGAAAGGGAATAATCTTTTCCAGACAGTTGTATTTACTACCTGCCCATTTAAGAAAAGGTCTTATTTTAACCATAGGTTTTACCACGATTTATTCAGAAAGAAGTATTGCTCATTTTTAAGAAAAAAAACAGAATTTTTATTGCAAAAATTTACAACTCTTTAAGTATACCTTTTTCCTATCGTGTAAGGCGGATCAAAAAAATAGAGTCCGCACTCGATGGAATGTTGACTGTGAAGGGTTATCTAGAAGGGTTATCTAAGATAGGGGATCATGTACCGCTTTTTCTGGAAATCCAAAAGATGAGCAGGATTTAGTGATTTGGGGTATAGTTACTTATGTAATTCATATGCCGAACTAGTTTGCTTACATTGCTGGATTACTATAGTTTGACTGGAATTGAAAATTCCACATGTTATATTAAAAAAATAAATTCTTAACAGTGAACATTTTTTAAGGGAATGAAAATGAAAACAAAAACAATTCTTCTAACATCAATGGTCTTGGCCTATTCAACTGTTTTTGCTGATTCAACTCCACCTAAGGTGAGCATTCAACAGGCGCTTTCTGCAGCTGAAAAAGCAGGATATACAGATATTCGAGAAATTGAGTTAGAGGATGGCCAATGGGAAGTTTCAGGGAGAGACACTCAGGGTAAGGAGTTTGAAATAAAAATTGATGCAGCAACTGGTGCGCTGTCTAAAGAAGCTCGGGATTAAAGGACAGCATCTCCTGAATAATTATTGCACCAGGGCTTCTGGTGCAAGGTTTATACATGAGATCTTTATTACTTCCTGATAACGTCAGCTTAGGGACGGATGTGCACGACCCATTCATCAATCTCGGATCAATACTCCCAAATGACAGGAAATAAAGGGTGCTCCATTGGTGCTCCTGCTGGAAGCTGCTCGCTCAATCCTGGGAAATCGGGAGATGTTATCCATTTTCGTGGTGCATGAGTGATGTCGTCACCAAGAAAACGTACAGAGAATACTCTTCGTCGTTGATTACAGCTCACTCCACTTGCAGAATGAAGCGTGAGCATATGAAAACAAACTACGTCACCAGGAGTTATTTCCCAGCCAATAATGGGGTAGTTTTCCCGTTTTGAGTCAATATCAGGAAGATCAGCGAGACTTCCTTCCGGAAACCATTTTGCCTGGTTATCCATAAAAGAACGAGGCATGAGCCAGGGTCCCAAATGAGAGCCTGCGATAAACTCCAAAGTGGATGCATGAGGTACTGGATCAACAGGTATCCATAAACTGCAATTTTGTATTCCTGCAATATTGTAATAGGGTTGATCCTGGTGCCATGGGGTTCGTTGCCGCGTACCTGGCTCTTTAACCAGAAGATGATCATGATAAAGTCTTGTTTCTTTACTCTGCATGAGTTTACCAGCAATGAGGCTAACTGGTGATTCAAAAATAAATTGTTGATAATGAGGATTCGTTTGCCAAGTACAAAAATCTTCAATGAATCGCCCCGGATCATCATTTTTACTTGCAATTTTAACTCTAGGACTAGGGGATTTCAGGTTAAGCTCAATGCCGGTTTGAAGTAGTTCTATTTCTATAGGACTTAGAATTTGGCGAATACACACCGCGCCCACTTTTTTATAAGCATCAATTTGCACTTGAGTAAGAGCTGCCTCCACACGCTGAATAATCTGCTCTGAAATAGAATGGTTTTTCATCTTGGGTGAAATATGAGTTTTCATTGATGTTACTAAAACTCAAGATAAAGAGCCATTGGGAAATAAGATAGCTACAAGCTCCTGATTTAAAAAAATCATGAGCGTAATTAAAAGTTATGCTATTTTACAGCTTTGCCATGAAAAAGGATTTGCAGGTGCATGAGTTAAAATTAAAACCCAGTGAACGAAAAATTATTTTTCTTGCTTCTTTGGGGGGGGCATTGGAATTTTATGATTTTGTAATTTACGTTATTTTCGCACCGATAATCAGTCAGATTTTTTTCCCAGAAACCGACAAATTGGCTTCATTGATGAGTGTATATGCCGTTTTCGCCATTGGCTATTTGATCCGTCCCTTAGGAGGTGTCGCTTTTAGTCATTTTGGAGATAAATACGGCCGTAAAAAAACGTTTATTTTTTCGGTCATCTTAATGGCTGTTCCAACAGTTCTTATTGGCGTTTTACCAACGTATCAACACATAGGAATTTTTTCGAGTATTCTTTTGATTTTTTTACGGTTATTGCAAGGATTATCGATTGGAGGGGAAATTCCAGGAGCATTAACTTTTACTTGCGAACACGTAAATCCTCGCTCCAGGGCACTTGCTTGCGGCGTTATTTTTGCTTGTCTCAATTTAGGTATTTTTCTGGGCGCAATGATTAGTTTAATTCTAACGAATGAACTTTCAAACGCACAATTATTGAGTTTCGGTTGGCGTATTCCATTTATACTTGGGGGATTACTTGGGATATTCAGTTTCTACATTCGTAAACAATTGGCTGAGAGTCCCTTATTTCTCGCATTTAAGAATTCAACAGAAAATACACGAATGCCCTTTGTCGAAGCAATCACTTTATACTGGCGAAAGATTTTACAAGGTATTGGTTTAACGTGTTTGGGCTCTGTAATGATTAATCTATTATTTTTATATATGCCTACGTATCTTTCAACGATTCTTGCTTATCCAAAACAGCAAGCGACTTTATTCAATACGATTAATTTGGGTTTTTATTCCTTGTTACTTATATTTTTTTGCTGGTGTGCTGATCGTTTGGGTCGTAAGTTGGTTCTTTTAATTGGGGCAGTGGGTTTTATATTATTAAGTTATATTTTATTCGTTACCTTATCCAGACAAACGACTTTATCACTTATTGTTGCCTTATTTATTTTTGCTATTTTGAGCAGTGCCATCATGGTTTATCCCAGCTTACTGGTTGAACTATTTCCGGTATCTATCCGTTACACTGGAATTGCTATTTCTTATAATCTCGCATTTGCTTTTTTCGGAGGTTTAACTCCGTTTATTGTTACTTATTTAATTGAGGCATTAGACAACAACCTTGCTCCCAGCTTTTATCTAACCCTCAGTGCAATTCTTTGTTTTATTGCAGTATTGACTGTTAAAAAACTCTATGTGGAAACAGAGGCTTCATCATGAACTCAGGAGTAAAAGGGGTTGTATCTTTTTTATTAGCGCTTTTCCCAAGATAAAAATAGCATATCATTAGAAGTATGCTATGAGCACACAATCAACCCAAAGTGTCACTTGCAAATAGTTAAAATCACACCTATATTTGCCTGATTGTTGATCATTTGGGTTATAGTGATAGCAATATTCGCGACTTATCTTCTCCACAGGATAATTTGGAGAGCTGGTTCAGCAACCTAGTTAAAAATTATTAAACAGGTTAGTCGCTGAGATAAAGGATTAGGGAGAGGCTGGGTTGGACCTTGATGGAACTTTTAATTCAGCGATGTGATAAAACTTCATCAGTTACTCTTAATCACACCCTATTCTATTTTTCTCGAAGCTAACGCAGGGAATTGTTGACGGTTAATTTTTATATCATGCGTTAAAAACCTCTAAACTGGGGAGAGTTATATGAGCAAGTCGGGATATGTATTCTTATTGTGGCTAGGATTATTATCATTTAACAGCCAGGCAGTTCCGAATGATTCGGACTCCTTGTTAAAACAACAAATTATTGGTACACAAGCTATTGGCGCAAAATATCATTTTACCAGCGATGATCCAGTAGTCGAGCAGGCGAAAAGAATTCTGGATATGGGTTCTAAAATGATCAAAATATCAGCTAAAGAGGGACCTGTACTCGATGCTATTTTGGATATGCCTTTTGACACTTATTTCTTCTGGTGGCGCTCTGATGGGAAAATCTGGGAGAATGGTTTATCTGCACCTGATAAGGCAAAGGAATATAAAGAAACTTATAGTTTCGCCAAAAAATTGCTTACTCGTAATGCCCAGCTTGAGCGAACATTCTATTTAGGTAATTGGGAGGGGGATTGGTATCTGATAGACCCTAAAAATCAAATAGAACCCAGTCAAAAGAAAATACAAGGAATGATTGATTGGTTTAATATAAGACAGAAAGCAGTTGAAGATGCTCGCAAGGATGTGGGGGCAAATAGCTTAGCAAAGGTTTACCTGTATGCTGAGGTAAATCGGGTGCGAGATGCAATGGTTTTTAACAAAGCTCGTGTGGTTAATAAAGTATTGCCCAAGACTAATGTGGATTATGTTTCTTATTCAAGCTACGATGTACAACAAGAACCTGTAGATGTGATAAAACAAACGCTTAATTATATTGAAGATAAATTACCTAAAAAGACAGGTATTAACGGACGCAGGGTCTTTATAGGTGAATGTGGTATTCAAGCGAAGCTTGTTGGTTTTAATCCCCAAAAACATGAAAAGGTGAATCGTGATATCTTTATAAAGTTTTTGCAAACCAATGTTCCTTTTATACTTTATTGGGAAATGTATAACAATGAAGTGGAAAATAATGAACACCAAGGGTTTTGGTTGATCAACGAGAAAGATCAAAAACAGCCTCTGTATGATACACTCGAAGCACTTTACACTGCCCAAAAAGATTTCAAAGATATTAGAAAACAATCGATACAATGGCTCGAAGAGAAACGTAATTGAAGCTGAAGATTATAATTGTATTTTTCATGTTGAAGTCATGATGACCGCAGATGGGTCCAAAATTGTAGTAATTAATTCACGGCTTTAGGTTCTTTTTAAATAGGATCTTTGGATACCGCGCATAAAGCGCGGTACGTAGGGCTAAAAAAATTTATGCCGGTTTTTGCAGACTTTCCCTGTCAGTCGAGAGTAAAAACTAATGCGGGCATCGCTTAAGGTCCGCTACGGCTACCCCCAGGTTCCATTTTATTTAATTGGGAATAGAACGTTTCTCTTCAAAAAACTGTACCTTACCTGTCTTGATATCATGTACGCCGGCCACAACTCCTATTTGTTGTTTACTAATTAAATCTTTGAGTATTGGGCTTCTTTCTTGTATTTCTTTGACAACTCTTAAAGCATTGGCTTTGGCGATGGCATCAATTAATTTATGGTCAGTACAATTTTTTGTTCCTTGCTCTTGCATACTTGTTTGCACAACAGGCTTAATTTTATCTAAAACATCAGTCAAATGCCCGAGTTGAACCCCATCACATGCACCTGCTACAGCGCCACACGAGGTATGTGCCAAGATTACAATAAGCCGGGCTCCGGTTACTTTAGTTGCATATTCCATGCTACCCAAAATATCATCATTGAGTACATTTCCAGCCACACGCAAGGTGAATAAATCAGCTAAACCTTGATCAAAAATGAATTCAGGGACACTACGTGAATCCATACAATTGAGGACCACTGCAAATGGATATTGCCCATAAGAAGATTGATGTGCTTGGGCTAAATAATCTCTGGACATTTGCGTATTGGTTAAAAAACGCTGGTTTCCCTCTTTCAAGCGTTGCAAGGCCTGTTTTGGAGTCATTTTTTGTTGTTTTGCTTGAGTTAATGTTTTGCCTAAAATTGGCATCTCTGTAGTAGATGAACTTGCAAAGCCAGTAAATGAACAAGTAAAACCGAATGTTAAAGCCAAAATTTTTATCAGATGCTGCATTATGATGCTCCGTTGTTTAAATAAAAAAATCATTCCTTTTTATTGATGATAACTTAATCTTACAATTCATACACTATTTCCTTGAATTTTAATAAAGTGCCTCTATTTATATGTATGTAAAACAATGATTAGGAGGTGGTTATGAGTATCGTAAGACGCGATTATTTTCCTGTATACAATGAACTTGGTTCATTTTTAGATAATTTTTTCAGAGGACAATCATCAGATTCTTCTATAGTAGATACAAGTACATGGACGACTCCTGTAGATATTAAAGAAGAAAAAGAGCGCTTTTTAGTACTTGCAGATATTCCTGGTGTGATTAAGGATGACATTCAAATATCCTTGGAACATAATATCTTAACACTTCGCGGAGAGCGTCACTTCGAAAAAACAGAAAACAAAAATGGTTACACGCGTATAGAGCGTTCACAAGGTCAGTTTTATCGTCGCTTTAGCTTACCGCAAACTGCTGACGATACAAAAATAAGTGCTAAATACAAGCAAGGAGTGTTGGAAATTTCGATTCCTAAAAAGGAAATGGCAGTTGAGAAAAAAATTGATATCACAGTCGAAGAGTAAGGCTTATCAATCTTAATCGCAGTGGAACTTGGGAGTTTCGATAAAATAATCGCTAGAACCCCCGGTTTCACTGCGCTCCGCTCTTGGATTAAGAGACACTTTTCTCTGAATTCAATGAAAAAATACGAAGACGATGATGATCTGGATCAAGGGCCACAAAGGTATAACCAAAATCCATCATCGTCGGGGGTTGGGCAATCTGGATCCCCTGTTGATGCCAGAGCGTATAAAGTTCATCAATCACGAGATCATCTCGTACTTGCAATGAAAGCTCACCTCCGTTACCAAGTGCGGTTGCACGAGGTTCAACTGAGTGCTTTGACCATAGACCAAGACGCATACCGGATTTTAATAAAAACATGACAAAAGTAGGCGACGATTCAATAGGTTGGCTGTTAAGTAATTGCTCATAAAACGATGTACTAACCCGAGGATCATCGACATAAAAAATAATTAAATTGGGATCAAGATACATAAAGAACTCCTTTTATTTAACGGAGATTTGAGTTTAAAAGATCATGCTGACAGTTTTTGTCAGTAGTGTTTTGCTCCTGAATATACAAGATATATGGATAACAAGAATGATTGGTGATTTAATATCGCCAAAGTTGTTCTGCCCAATAAGCATGGCAGGAATATTTAAAAGGAAGTTGATCATGAATAAGTTTTATGTAGATCCCGATATAGCAAAAGCCTCCACTTTACCTGCTCATTTTTATACGTCTCTGGAGTGTTTTGAACACGTAAAAGAAAAAATATTTGCCAGGACTTGGCAGTTTTGTTGCAGTACAGAAAGCTTGCGGTTGGATGGACAGTTGGTGCCTTTTACCTTATTGCCGGGATTGTTGGATGAACCTTTATTATTTGTTCGTGATGAACAAGATCGCTTTCGTTGCCTCAGCAATGTATGTACCCATAGAGGTAATATCTTGATTGAAGCACCGTGTACTGCTGAGAAAATTAAGTGCTCCTACCATGGACGCCGATTTAATCTTTGCGGTGAATTCCTACATATGCCCGAATTTGAAAAGACCTGCAACTTTCCAACCGCAAAGGACAATTTGCCGCAAATTCCATTTGATTGTCTTGAGCCATTTCTTTTCGCATCCTTATCACCTCAAGTACCCTTTAAGGAAGTGTTTGCTGATATTAAAGAACGCCTTTTCTGGTTACCCATGGAAAAAATGCGTCTCGATCTTAATCGCTCACGCGACTATTTAGTTAAAGCGCATTGGGCGTTGTATTGCGAAAATTATCTTGAAGCATTGCACATCCCTTTTGTTCATCATTCATTAAGAAAAGTGATTGATTGTACCACCTATACCACAGAACTTTATCGTTATTGTAATTTGCAATTGGCTCTAGCCAGTGATGGAGAAGAGAGCTTTATTTTACCTAAAGACTCTCCTGACTATGGCAAACAGGTAGCGGCTTATTATTATTGGATTTTTCCAAATACAATGCTTAATTTTTATCCTTGGGGATGTTCTGTAAATGTTGTGAAGCCATTAGGACCTGGATTAACAAAAGTTTCATTTTTAACCTATGTGCTTGATGAAACCAAGTTAGGTAAAGGGGCGGGTGGTGATTTGGATAAAGTGGAACGTGAAGATGAAGCCGTAGTGGAGTCGGTTCAACGTGGAATTCGCTCTCGTTTTTATGAGACAGGTCGGTTTTCTCCTACAAAAGAACAGGGAACCCATCATTTTCAACGATTGCTTTGCGAGTTTCTTAATGATTAATAATTAAAGAATAGGGGTACATAATGCCCACCAAGACTAAAAATGCAGTCTTAGTGGGTAAGCTGGTTTTTATTTACAATAGGTACCAGTCCATGTTTGTTTACAAAATGTGACGAATTCTGGTTCGGTATGATATTGAGTATACCAAGTACTCCATAATTTTGCATTCCCAGGCTCTGCATACCAGGTTTCAAACTTTTTCTGATCGTAATTCAATGAATCACGCCACGTTACTTCTACTACCTCAGCAAAAGCCGAAGACATCAAGGAAAAACTAGCGACTATCATGAATGTGACTAATATTTTTTTAAACATAACTATCTCCCTTTAGTTTATGAAAATCAATTAAAGTGTAGTTAATATTTCATAGAGTGCAAAAAAGTAAAATATACGTCGAGTTTTTGTGTTATTTGAGCACAGTTGTTGGGGACGAAGAGTCCCTATTTAATTATATTATTTGCGGCAATTTGATTCATGGTAAAGCTTAGAGCCTGTTGATTCCCCCTATAATAAGTCATGCTCTTCTTTTAGTGAATTACTGATTATTTCATTAAGTATTCGATTAAATGTAGCAATACTATCACGCCCAAAGAGGACATCCAAAATTCCTGGTCGCGGAGCAGGGTGCCTCAAAAAATTTGCCTTATATTTCTCAAAAACCTCCTTTGTCACTGTGCTTATCAGCACCCACAAAAAATTATACTTTCCACCTATTGATTTGATATGGGTGCGAGCCTCCTTGGTGTCTTTTCTACTTTTCTTTTTGAATAGTTAAGACTTCAACTGGTGGCAATTTTTCAGTAATTCTTGAAAAGGCCACCTAAACGATTGTTCACTCGATAATGTTGCATTTGCTAAATTAACGATGGTGCGATTGAACTGAAGTCTTTTTGAATCTGCTTCATTAGATTCAAAAGCCCACATATTATTGTAGGCAAGTGAGGGCTGCTCCTACAAATTTTTTTGTAAATAAAGATATCTAATTGGCTATCCAATCTGTGGAAAACTTTTTCAAACTCAATGTTTCTGATCAATTAAAAACCACTCTTTTAACTTAGGATTGCTTGAGTTAAAAGAGTGGTCAGAGATTTTTTAATCTAGAGCTCACCTACTTCTTAATAAAGAACGGATAATGGGTGATATTTTTGCTGCTGCAGATGCTTCGAATCCACCTGAGATAAAATCACCAGGAAGTGTAGGGGAGTCTCTATTAATGACATAAGTCCAGTTAGTTCCCCTATTTTTACTTACAGCTACCAAAGGATATATTGGTTCGTCAAGACTCCCATAAGTACCAGCAGCAATACAATTTTGTTCATTACAACTTACACTATTTAAAAAAGCAGCATCAATATATCCTGCGGGTAAGCCTGGTGTACTGCTAGTAATTCTGTAGGTCCAGGTAAGCCCATTATCGCTACTTGCTGCTAATAAAGGATAAAAGTGCTCAGGTAAAAAAGCAGCGCCAATATCGGTATAATTACCTGCTGCAATACAATTATTAGACAAGCAGGTTACCGATGAAAGTGATCCTGATGCGAAATCAGCAGGTAAAGCTGGCGAACTACTGGAAATTCGAAAGGACCAAGTCACACCATTGTTTGTACTGGTAGCCAATAAAGGTATTAAATTGCCTCCCGTATTGATATATCGCCCCGACGCCACACAAGTAGTTGCACTGCAGCTGGTGTCTGTAAATATACCGCTACTAGTAAAATCACTTGGTAAGGTGGGTGTACCATTAAAAATTCTATAAGTCCAGGTTAAACCTCCATTTGTACTTGAAGCAAGTAATGGGTATCCAACACCTTCTACACCATTAAAGTGTTGCCCTGCCGCAATGCACGTTGTTCCATAACAGCTAACACTATTAAAAAATGCTTCATCCGTGTTTTCAGGTAAAGTTGGGGTGCTGCTCGAAACTGTATAAGTCCAAGACTGCCCACGGTTTATACTTGTTGCTATTAAAGGAAATCTTGTAAATCCAGCGTTAGTATAACTTCCAGCTGCTACGCAAACATTATTGGTTGTCCCCCCGCTGCAACTAACACTACTAAACTGACCATTACTAAAGTCACTCGGTGCACTAGGAGTATTCTCCGAAAGCGTATATTGCCATGTTGCCCCATTATCAAGACTTGTTGCCAGAAGAGGATACTCTGCAGTACTGGAGTATCTGCCACCAGCAATACACACGCTACTATTACAGCTTACATCTGCAAAACTTCCTGAGAGAGTCCCTGCGGGTAAGGCAGGAGAAGAACTTGTTATTTTATAGGACCAAGTAACACCCTTATCAGTACTTAGAGCCAATAAAGGAAAATTTGTGACATCAGAAAAATAGAGGCCTCCCGCAATACATACATTGAGGTTACAGCTTGCACTTGTCAATCGGGTAAATTGATTTATCGAATCTATTGGAGGCATAGGGAATTGGCTTGTAATACGGTAAAACCAATTTAACCCATCAATACTCGCGGCTAAAAGCGGAAAAGCAGATTCCACATCGGTAAAGCGATAATCACCAGCTGCAATTAAAGGCAATACAGGAGGAGGTGGTGGCGGAGGAGGAGGA
>NZ_JAJTND010000005.1:0-649164 GCF_021344005.1 Legionella resiliens | reverse complement strand
GAACTACAACTACATTTAAAGGAACACACGCAGTCGTACAGCTACTACCTTTGCAGAGGGCAAATCCACTTTGAGCTTGACCAAAGATATCTAATCTTAAAACACAACTTGCATGCGCAGCTAAATTAACTGGATTAGAGCAAAAGTTACTTCCTAAGTTTTGCAGAACTGTATTGGGAAGTCCTCTTAATACATAGCCTACTCGGGCTGAACTGGTATTATTTGTAATGGTATAATAAGCAGAAACCATAGATCCTGCAGGCACAGTAGTTGGAATCACAGTTCCGGGAGTTGGACTAATAGTGAAATTACCGGCAGCAAAAGTATAACTGCTAGTGAATAAAGATATGGCAGCACAAATGACCTTGGCTAAGGGTAAATTAAAGTTATTATCCATAATAATGTCCTTTGACGACTTTTATATTAAGTAAGAGAGTTGAGCAATGAATTGATGTGCATATGTATCATGAGCTCTTAAGCTAAATGGTACAGATGCAGTATAGCCATCAAAATTCACATTTCCCTCACCTAGTGATATTGTTCCAAAATCACTGAAGCGATACCCAAGACCAAATCGAATATGCTGATTAAGATCGGCATCAACCCCTGTCCCTAAGGTGAAACTTAAGCGTTGATCGGAGTTATTTTTAAAAATTGGAGTAAGATTTATATCGCAGGTTTCCCGTGTCGACGCATCATAGTTGTATGCTCGATTAAAAGAAACCCCTAGACCTGCGAACAAATAGGGGTGAAAGGAATTTTGTACCGTTGTTAATAATTTTGTAGCTGCTAATAACTGCTGCGGTTGAAATTTGTATTTATATTGGTATTGGGTTGATGTGCTTGGTTCTATACCTACGCTATGTATTCCTTGAATTCTAGTACTACCGAAGTAGGCATAATCAACGCCTAATTGCATCAAAAAGGAAGGAGTAAAAACATACTCGAGCCCCAAAAAAATACCCCCAACACCCGTGTCATTATCATGACCCGAGTTTCTATATCGAAAGATATTGTCATCATCACCGGAATAGGTTTCTGTATTTCGGACATGCATATTGGCATATCCACCTAAAATTGAAATTACAGGATATAAATTAGTTTGGTAAATTTTTTGAATGCCTGATTCACCTGCTAATAATATTGAAGAGTAAAAGAAGGAGCTCAAGAAGCTTAGGCTTAATAATTGGAGGCGCATGTTATATATCCTTATTTTTTAATGCACATCTTAAAAAAACCCTGCATTCTATCAAGAAATTTGATGCTTTTCAATAATTCTCTAGATAGTATGTAAAAAAAATTGAATTAACCATCCTAATAGCTAATGTCTTTTTCTTATCCTACTCATTGTATATTTGCCCATGGATCAGCGACTACAATAAAATCTGGATTTCATGTTTTGCTCCAACAAGATGATGATAGTGAGTTTTTAATAAATCAAGAATCAACGGGGTCAGGCTCGATTGATTAGCAACTTTTCCATCGAAATCAATCAAGTCTGCGCCATTGATCTTGATTTTCTTATATACCATTTATATATTTATCTCATTGAATTTTAAGTATTTTACCATACAATCATGTCAATTTTTCAGCCATTTAGTGATGTCTTTTACTTAATGGGTCTCATATTGTCCTTTTTTTAAAAATAACGAATATCAGGAAAATAAAAATGCCTAAAGAAAATGGATTTCACCAAAGACAACAAATTTTATTTGCTAAGTTAAATGATATAGAGGCCGAAATCCCGATTATCGTTGCTGCTACTTCAGAAGAACTTTCTCAGCCAGAAAATCATTTCAATATGACTGAAGAGGAGAAACAATATTCCAGGCTACAGTTATTTATAAAAAAAGGAAAAATGTTTGGCTACAATGGCAATCAACCTACCACCAAAATCACAGGACTTGCGAGCAATAGCATTACTCTTTTCGGGAAACCACGGCAAATTTCTCCTGTATCCATTATGCAAAATGAAGCGCTTTTTTCTCTTCTCAAAGTACACACAAATGCCTATTTGGAAAAAGTATTAAAAGCTCCAACTAAAGAGAACAAAGAGAATACATATTTGGAGATAATGGTAAATCGATTATACCAGATAATAAAAAAAGCTTGCCCGAGTCAAGATGAAGTGATTCATTTAGCTACAATGGAAAGGGATCTTTCTGAGCCGGAGTCTGGTAAAAATCGATTAACTGCAGAATTTAGTACATTGTTACTTACAGAATTAAGAAAGAAAATTGCCCAAAATAATGATCCTTGGAAAGTGGAATTAGATAGAGTACTTGCTTTAAAGCAGCGCACATCGCGTGCCGAATCTTATGGTATCCATCGAATTGCACAACAGGCATTAACTCTTTACCAATCAAGAAATATTGCAGAAAAAATAATTCCAAATGAAAAAGTGATTATGATTGACGATCACATTCAAGCGGGTTCGGCTATATCGTGTGCAGCTGATGAAATTAGAGATAACAACGCAAATTTGCTGAGCATAGTCTGTATAACAGCACATAAAAATAATAAGTTTTTTAATATACAGCCGGACGTTAAAGAATTCATCATAAGTTTGTTACCTAATACTTCAAAAGATCTTCCTCGATTAAACGAAATACTAAGACTTGTCGGGTTAAGTATGGAAACATTGACTAATATTGAAGGTATGATATTAATCTCTATCCTGTGTGACTCTAATAATCCAGAACATAAATCAGATTTTCAAACTCTACTTAAAAAATATGATGCATCAGACGACATGAATCATTCGCTTTTTGAACATCAAAAAGATAGCTTGATGGAAGAATTTGAAAAACCAAAAGTAGAATTCGCTCATTTTGAAAGAGAGTTGTTGGCAGCAATAAAAAAAGGCAGGTATACAGTGTCGTATGAAAAACAAATTGTACTATCTGATGAAGAAGGACAAAATATTAGAAAAGAAATCGATAAAAGGGCTGGTCTCCCTTGGTTATTATTTGATTTTGATGATACCCTGCATAACTTGAATAATAGTACTTTTATCATTTTCCAAGATATTATTAAAATATATTCTGGCATAGAAATACCGATTGAAACAATTAGAGAAACGCGTCAAACCTTGAAAGATAGGGGTCAATATCAATATCAACAGATGCTTTTAGATTTCATAAGACAACATAATCCTAGTGTTCAAGTTTCTTTCGAAGAAATAACTAAAGCGTATCAAGAGCATAAAAATGCGGAACCATTTGCACCCAAAATGAGCAAGGAAGATTTTTTAACCCTAAGAAATAAATATAGAATTGGCATCATTACCGATGGTTCGGCTTTTGCGAGTAAAGTTCCTAAGATTAGAGAATTTTATGGAGTGGATATTGATGGATACATTAATTCCGATAACAATTTACCGAAAAAACCAAATCCGGCAATGTTTCATGAGTTTCGCAAAGTTTACAATGTAAAAGATAAACCCATTGCCTATGTTGGCGACAGAGATGATTTAGATGGAGTCATGGCAAGAAATGTGAACCTTGATTTTATAAGCATTGATCCAATGCAATCAACTATCGATATGGAAAAATTTACTAGGGAATTAAATACGATTGAAGAACGAAGAAAGGCTGCGATAAAGAAATGGAAGGAATTAATGAAATATGCTTTTCTAACAAACGCAACAGAAAAGAGTTCCAGAGAGAATTTGCCGCTGTCACAAAACGGTGAGGTTCTCTCTGATCTTCCAAAAACTTATGGCTTAGATTAGCTGTTAGGGGTCCCTTCAGAAACCTCGACAATGCCAGGAGAAGGGCATAAAACCAGAACCTACTTATTGGCTACCTCAAAAACAACGCCATTAGGTCCTGCAGTTTGACCGCCAGCAGATCCAAACATTGTTGTTCCTGTTACACCTAAAATTGAAGGTAGGAACAATAAAGCGGCAGAAATAAAGACTAAAGCAATTGGCGTTCCAATTGGAATTTGAGTCGGGTTATCTTTGTGCTGTTTAAACTTCATAATAGCTCCGATAGAAAATCCTAAACCAGCCAAATAAGCACCAGCAGTAATCAATTTAGCCAAGTTCACAAATGATCCAGTAATTGTGGATGCCATTGCCCCTAAAGACACTGCAGTACCTGCTGCTGCCCCATGGCTTACTAATGTCAGAAATGTAAGACAAGCAATACTGCTTAACCACCATCTAAAGCCAGGTTTATCTATAATGTTATTTCTCACACCTAATCCCCCTAAAATTAAAATTAAATAAAACTCCCAGCATGATATTTAGATAACATGCCCCCTGAAAATTTATGCTCTCTATTTCTTTGTTATTGACCTGCTATTACAGCGCGCCAGTATGGGTTATCATCCTCTAGTGATCTATAACCAACGCGCTCAATATGCCGAATTTTGCTTTGCTTCATTTATAATTGTCAAGCCATTCTGACTCAATTGCTTCAGTTTTCACGAATACTTTTTATCACGTAATTGGCTCTAATTGAACTTATTCCCTATCTGCATTTCGTTTGACGGAGTAATTCGTTAGTAATTTGCTGATCGCGCAAAAAATTGGCCATTTTTTTTGACGATATAAAGCTAGAATCGAATTTTGATTCAAGTGATTAGTGCTACTTTTATATAAAAAGACAGAGAAAGTGAGTAAACTTCTTACTGTTTTAATACGGGGGTATTCATGAGTTATGCGCGTTTGGATTCTCATAAACGATGCAAGACACTAGGATTTGTGCATGCAAGTTATACACAGCAACAGAGCACTTAACACCCCAAAACTTCTTCAAAGGTTTTTTTCAATATAATAGAGCAGATATCTTCTTCCGATCATGATTCGGAGTAATTTGCGATAATCTAAAGGATTGTTAAAATGGTGTAGATGAGTTCTTTAACTTAATGGTAGGGTGGGCACTTACTCTTCTCCCAAATTCAAGGATTGAAAGATGCATGATGTAGCTCGAGAGCCATCGCTGCAACGCAAGCTTAATGCGCGTATACTGGGAATGATCACCTTGGGTGGTTCTATAGGAACGGGCATTTTCTTAGCGAGTGGTAATGCTTTATCCTTGGCTGGTCCTGGGGGCACATTGCTTGCTTATTTGATTATGGGGATCATGGTCTATTTTTTGATGACGGGTCTTGGTGAAATGGCGGCATTCATGCCCACCAGTGGATCATTTTATGTTTATGCCTCTCGTTTTTTCGATCCCTCCTTAGGATACGCGCTAGGATGGAATTATTGGTATAGTTGTGCCATTTATATTGCTTCAGAAATCTCAGCTTCTGCGTTGATCATGCATTTTTGGTTTCCTGAGAGTTCATCGTTTCTTTGGTGTTCTGTTTTTCTCTTTCTGGTCATTGGTTTTAATGCGATATCAACCAAAGCCTTTGGTGAAGTGGAATATTGGCTTTCATTTGTTAAAATCTCGGTTATTGTTTTATTTATTGTGACCGGATTTTTTCTTGTTTTTGGTTTCACAGATTATAAAGCAGGGGGATTCCAAAATTGGCGTATTGGCGATGCTCCATTCCATAGTGGTTGGATCGGTATTCTTGGCGCTTTTGTTGCAGCAGGTTTTTCCTTTCAAGGTACGGAGTTAATTGGCGTTGCTGCAGGGGAGAGCGTTCATCCTGATAAAACGATTCCCAAAGCAATAAAAATGGTTTTTTGGCGGATTTTAATATTCTTCATTTTATCGCTTTTTATTATCAGTCTTTTAATACCTTATACCTCATCACAATTAATCAGTTCTGATGTGGTAATGAGTCCTTTTACCCTGGTGTTTCAACAATATGATAAAACGTTTGCTGCAATGATTATGAACGCAGTGATTCTTGTGGCAATTATATCAACAGCCAATTCAAGCATGTATGTTGGCAGCAGAATGCTCTGGCATCTTGCCAAGGAAGGTCATGTTCCTCGAATTTTTTCCGTTGTTAATCAAAGAGGAATACCAATCTATGCTTTAGCCTTAACAAGTGTTGTGGCGATGTTGGCTTTTTTATCTTCTATTTTTGGTAACGGCACCGTTTATTTTTGGCTACTCAATGCAACAAGCCTTTCGGGATTTATTGCTTGGATGGGAATAGCAATGAGTCATTATCGTTTTCGTAAAGCCTACTTGCGTCAAGGGAAAGATCCGGCTCAACTTCCTTATTTGGCCAGGGGATATCCTTTTGGTCCTTTGTTTGCTTTTGGTGTATGCATGATCGTGATTAGTGGCCAGAATTATTCTGCTTTAATAGCAACCACCAAAGATTGGTATGGTTTGCTTATTTCTTATATTGGCGTGCCGCTTTTTTTAATGATCTGGATCGGACATAAATGGGTAAAAAAGACCAGGATGATACCTTTGCACGAGTGTAAGTTTGACTAGAGTCTATCTACTTTCTACTGTCTTGGCCAAAATTGCTTGATTTTCTGTGCTCTGATGCTCACATACTTCATGTATGCTGCGCTTAAGTGCTCGAAAATCAAACAATTTTGACTCAAACTGGCGAAATGTAGATGGACTCTGGTTTGACTAGAGTAGACAATATATTAAATTTTAGTCATTTTATCATTTTAAATTTCTCTACGTACTGCGCTTTATGCCTGAGAGATCCTCACAAAATCGACACAGGAAAATACCTATTCAACATCTATAGTGATGACAGCCTTTTTGACCCGATATGGGGTGTCCATTCCTTAGAGTGTAAGGATTCAAGTAACAAATGATTTTTACCTGCTTAAATTTTGTGAGGATCAATCAGGCATAAAGCGCAGTAACGTTGCGATATAAATATAAGCTATTCATTTATTGAAGATTCATTTATGGAATACTTACTTAAAAAGTAATAAATTGTTGGTATATTTATAATAATAATGATTTATTCCAAGGAAGCGTTTTATGCCAAATAAAATTCATGTACCCAACATCGTTATTGTAGGCGGCGGTGCAGGAGGAATGGAGTTGGCTGCATTGCTTGGAAATAAATATGGAAAAGGGGGTAAAGCTGCTATTACCCTGGTTGATTGTACATCTACCCATATTTGGAAACCGCTGTTACATGAGGTTGCTGCAGGGAGTTTGTTTACTAATGAAAATGAAATTGACTATCTTGCTTATGCTGCTACGCATCATTTTCATTTTGTTTTAGGGGCGCTTGAAGGTTTAGACCGGAGTAAAAAAGAAATCTATTTATCTCCATTTTACAGTCACGAACGAGAAGTTCTTCCAAAGCGAGCACTTTCATTTGATATTTTAATTATTGCCATAGGAAGTGTTGCTAATGATTTCAGTATCCCCGGAGTGCGTGAACATTGTTTGTTTTTAGATAACATTGACCAGGCAGTCTATTTTCATCGCGAATTATTAAATCATTTTATGCGTCTCTCCCAACAACCGCAACAGAGTCAATTTAATGTGGTCATCGTAGGCGGTGGCGCTACCGGGATTGAATTAATCGCAGAATTGAATAATGCAATTCATGAAATTATAAATTATGGAATTGGCATTCAATCTGAAATTATTTCCTTTACTCTAATTGAAGCGGCAAGCAGATTGTTGACTGCGCTTCCGGAAGAAATTTCTGAAAAAGTATTTACTGAACTAACGCGCATGGGTGTAAAAATTTGTGTTAACGAACAAGTTAATGAAGTGACGGAAAAAGGCTTGCATACTAAATCAACCCAATTTATTCCTGCTGATCTTATTGTTTGGACAGCTGGTATTAAGGCCCCAGATTTTTTGCGTCATTTAGATGGCTTGGAGGTTAATCACATCAACCAATTATTAGTAAAGCAAACGTTACAAACAACCTTGGACGATTCTATTTTTGTTTTAGGTGATTGTGCGAGTTGCCCACAAACTCATTCGAATAAAATGGTACCACCTCGTGCACAGGCTGCTCATCAGCAAGCCCGTTTTTTGTATAAAAATTTGGATAAATATTTAGAAGGTAAACCTTTGCCTCTTTACCATTATCGTGATCACGGCTCCTTAGTTACTTTAAGTCATCATGTAGTTGGTAATTTGATGGGTAAAATTACTAAAAATTTAATGATAGAAGGCAAACTTGCGCGTTTATTTTATTTATCTTTATACAAACAACATCAAATTTCTTTATATGGTTGGTGGCGGGTTTGTTTGCTCACTCTTTCGAATGTGTTAAGTCGCAGAGTAAAGCCGCGGCTTAAGTTGCACTGAAGAGCAGATCATAAAGATATGAGAATAAACATTAAATCATGTTTTGAGGTAGCTTACACGAGTAAAGGGGATAACTGGAGAAAATGAAGTATCATAAAGAAATTGAAAATGCAGGAAGCAATAATGTGGGGTAAGAATAAAAAAGAATATTTAAAACGCCTGTCGAGGATTAAACCTTACCTTAAGAACAATAAATTTGTAGAGGCGAATGATCTAACAACAGTCCTTTCCCATCTCATTCGCTCAGGTGACCGAGTATGCATTGAAGGAGATAATCAAAAGCAAGCCAATTTTTTGGCTGCTGCTATGACTCAATTGAGTCCTGCTAAAATAAATCACTTGCATATGATCCAATCAGCCATTGCTTTACCAGAGCATCTTGATGTGTTTGAAAAAGGGATTGCAAGCCGAATTGATTTTGCCTATTCAGGTCCACAATCAACTCGTCTTGCTGATATGGTAAAAAATAAAAAGATCGAAATCGGTAATATTCATACCTATAATGAACTTTTTGGACGACTAGTAGCAGATTTGACGCCAAATGTTTGTTTGTTGATGGCAGATAAAGCAGACAAGCAGGGTAATTTATTTACCGGGGCAAATACAGAAGACACCCCTGCTCTCATTGAAGCGACCAATTTTAAAAATGGTGTGGTTGTTGTTCAAGTCAATGAAGTGATAGAGCATTTACCGCGAGTTGATATTCCTGCAGATTGGGTTGATGTCATTGTTCAAGGTCCCGAACCATCTTATATCGAACCTCTTTTTACCCGCGATCCTGCGCAAATAAATGAAGTGAAAATATTAATGGCCATGATGGTGATCAAAGGAATATATGCCCCTTATCAAGTAAATATCTTAAATCATGGCGTAGGTTTTAATACATGCGCCATTGAGTTACTGTTACCTACCTATGCCGAATCTCTGGGCTTAAAGGGTAAAATATGCCAGTACTGGGTTGTGAATCCTTTACCTACCTTAATACCCGCCATCGAAGCAGGATTTGTAAAAGCAATTTATCCCTTCGGGGGAGAAGTAGGAATGAATCGCTATGCAGCTGCTCGTCCCGATATTTTTTTTACAGGTAAAGAAGGAAATTTGCGCTCGAATCGTATGTTAGGTCAGCTAGCTGGGCATTATGCGTGTGATGTTTTCATTGGTGCAACGTTGCAGATGGATCTTGAGGGAAATAGCTCCACAGCAGTTGAAGGACGTATTGCGGGTTTTGGTGGTGCTCCCAACATGGGCTGTGATGCTCCTGGCCGGCGCCATTCTTCCTATGCCTGGTTGAAAGCAGGCCAGGAACGAAGTGAAGCCTTAGCAACCAAAATGCCACGAGGAAGAAAATTGGTGATTCAAATGGTGGAAACATTCCAGAGTTCAGCACGACCTACTTTTGTAGAAAAACTGGATGCCTGGGCCTTGCAAAAATCCATGAATGCTGATTTGCCCGCAGTAATGATTTATGGCGATGATGTGAGTCATGTTGTTACCGAAGAAGGTATTGCCAATCTTCTGATGTGTCGCAATCTTGAGGAACGTGAACAGGCCATTCGCGGAATCGCCGGATATACCGAAGTTGGAATAATGCGCGATAGAAAAAAGGTCGAGGAGTTGCGCCACCGAGGAGTCATTAAACGCCCTGAGGATTTAGGAATCAAAGTGTCTGATGCAACCCGAAATTTATTGGCAGCTAAGTCAATTCGTGATCTTGTTGATTGTTCAAAGGGTTTATATGAACCGCCTGCAAAATTTAGAAACTGGTAAAGTAGGGCAAAGAATATGGAAAACATGGAATTTCGTTTTACGCTCCCCGGAAAACGTGTGCACGGAAAAAAAACGGTTTGTGGTGTTGTTGGCTCAGGGAATTTAGAAGTCATAATCGAAGAGAACACTACTTCTGAAACAATATTTATGATTCAGACTGCGGTTGACCATTATAAGCCAGTTTGGAAAATGGTTATTGGGGATTTCGTCAATCAACATAAACCTGTCGGGTTGCAATTTACCCTCAATGATAACGGGGCAATACCCGCAGTTGTTTTATTACGCTTAGCCCAGGCGTTGGAAGAATTTCAAGGTAATTACAAAATAGGTAATAATTATGAAGGGCTTAGTGCACGCGAACGAATCCAAGTTATTTTTGATAAAGATTCTTTCACTGAGTGGCTTGCTGATGAAAAGCTTTATAGTCCCTATTTAGCCGCTTTAGGTTTGCCTGGTGAAGCAGATGATGGCATCGTCATAGGTTCGGCACTGTTACAAAAGAATAAAGTACTTGTTGCTGCCCAGCAAAAGGATTTTATGGGGGGTGGGGTTGGAGAAATTCATGGTGCGAAACTTACCGGTTTATTTAAAGCTGCGATCGCAATTCAAGCTAAAGCAGTGATTCTTCTTATCGATAGTGGTGGAGTGCGTTTGCATGAAGCCAATGCGGGAGAAATTTCCATTTCAGAAACGATCCGCGCTGTATTTGAGGCACGACATCAAGGGATAACCACTATAGGTGTTGTGTGTGGGAAAAACGGTGCTTTTGGGGGGATGGGAATTATTTCTGCGTGTTTGGATTATCTTGTGATCAATGAATTAGGACGTATTGGAGTATCAGGCCCGGAGGTGATTCAAGCTGTGGCCGGTATCAAGGCTTTTAATTCACAAGATAGAGCTCTGGTATGGCGGGTATATGGAGGAAAAACTCGCTATTTACAGGATGTTGCTCAAAGCTATGTGGGCTCTGATGTTACAGCGATACGCACTCAACTAATTTCTGCTCTCGATAAGAATGTTCCCCTGGATCTTAATTCCCTAAAACAAAAGCAGACATTGTTAAAAAAGCGTTTTCAGGATACACAAGGGTATCAAGAAGAGGGAACTTATCTCACTAAAGTTGCTCCAAAATATGCAGTGACTCTTTTTGATATGGGCGAGCAGGAGTTTTTAAAAGCAGCAAAAAACATAAAAAAGAAATTGGTAATTCATTGTAGGCTGCGCGCTCCCAGGTTACAAAGTATTTAGTCTGCGATGATACACAGAAGGAATAAAAAAATGGTTGCATTAAAGGAGCTTCTCAAACAGATCTTTTCTCAGGAAGTCAAATTGACCGAGAACCAATCGGTTGTATCTGGGCAAGCGATGTTGAATAATCAACTGATACATATTCTTGGCGTCAAGGAATCCACATTTCTGGGGGCAGAGCAAGCGTTGATTATGGCGCAATATGTAATCGACATTCTTGAGCGTCAATCACGTGAACCCGTCCTTTTATTAGTTGATGTTGCTGGACAAGAGCTAACAATGCGTAATGAATGGTTGGGGATGCAACAATATTTTGGCCATTTGCTTGCATGTTTGGAGTGTTTACGCCTACAGGGAAATGCTTTGATCTCGCTGGTGTATAATCAAGCAGTAGGTGGTGCTTTTATCGCTTACGGCTTGATGGCAGATACAATTTTAGCCTTACCTGATGCAGCACTGGCTGTGATGTGGCTGGAAGGTATCGCCAAGGTAACCAAAATAGAACTAAGTATCCTGCAAGAACTTAGTAGGACATTTCCCGTTTTTGCACCAGGCGTGAAAAATTTTTACGAGCTTGGTGGAATACACGAGATTGTAAGCCCATCTGAACTTGCTGAACAAATTGATGGGGCAATCCAAAAGAAAAATACTCGAGATGATCGCGCGCTCTTGGGTAGCAAGCGAGGGGGGAGAACGCTTGCATACCCCATTATCAATAAAGTAGCCAATCATTTATGAGTTTACAAAGACATCATTTAATTTATCTTCAGCCGGATGCAGACTTTGCTGTTGCTTCGATTCATGAGGATAAGAAAATGATTGAAGAGCACGTATCCCTCTGGCTTGCACAAGGCTTGCCGTGTATTTATGCCAAACAATTAGCGCACCAAGATACAATTAATCTGGGATTAACTCTTTTGCATGCCAAGAAAAAACACCGAGTTAGTATACAGAGCGCACCATCATTGGTGCAAAAACAAAAGCCGCTTCCACAACTCCTGGAGATGCAGGATTTTTTTTCTTCTTATTATGGGATAAAAAAGTTAGACACGCTGATTAAGTCGTTGCCAATTTCTGACATTGCGGTCTATGGATCATTTTTATTTCATTATGTATCAGGATATTCTTTTGTTGATCGGGCTTCGGATCTTGATTTACTTATCTCTTACCAAGACTGTTCTTTAATTGATTTACGTGAATCAATTGCTGCTTTAACAAAAAAATTTAATCGAATTATTGATGGTGAGGTTCGTTTTTCCTGCCTTGGGGATATTCCTATCAAAGAATTGCTTCTTTTATCTGCAAAAAAACTGTTGTGTAAGAGTAGAGACAAGGTTACGTTATTATCAAGAGCAGAACTGTATGAACACTATCCTTTGCTGTGAAAGAACACTCGCCAGAATAGCAGTTAGAGCCCTTTATTTTGAAGTTAAAGCTTATCCTAAACCAGGGTTGGTGAGCTTTAAGGATGCCGGTGCGCATCATGATATGAGCGGTGAAACCTTTTACCGTAGCTTATTTACCTTACGTCATTACTTCTACCAAATTACAAAAAAAGGATTAGCAAATGATTCTTTTGAGGAATTAAAACAAGTGGCCATTGATGCAGAACAGCGTATGCTTGGGAAAACTCAGGGAGTAAATACCCATCGTGGTGCTATTTTTGCTTTGGGTCTAGTCTGTGTTTCTGTAATAAGGCTGGCTCAGGATAAAATGCAATTCACTCCTGAGGACGTACGTCGGCAAATATTGAAAGACTGGCCAAGGCATTTAGTGGAGCATCTTGGGAACCCTGAAAGCCATGGCGCTTTAGTACGACAAAGATATAAGGTGGTTGATGCCAAGCAAATGGCGATACATGGGTATGATTTAATTTTCCAATTACTTCCTGATTTTATTTCACTTTTCATTGAGACCCAATCACTGGATACTGCCTGTTTGTTTGCGTACTCAGAACTTTTACTGCACATGGATGATACAAATATTCTTTATAGGAAAGGAAAGTTAGCGCTGGATTATGCAAAACACAGGGTAGCAGAATTATTGACGATTGGATGCTTACAAACTCGTCAAAAAAAGGCATTGGAGTTGCATCAATTTTTTTCTGAGACCGGGATTAGTCCAGGGGGAGTCGCTGATTTGATCAGTGTCTTGTTATTTTTAGGTCAATTATTCTGTGATCAACTACGCGATTACTCCGGCCTTAAAAAATTTTAGAAAAAACAACTATACTCTAATTGTAAGATATTTCATTTATAAGGTAATTCGTTTTGAATAGGGAGAAAGGATATGGAACCCAGTAATCATTTATATCAAGCTCAATTAGATTTAATACCCATACTTTCTCATGCAACTATTTTTACAGGCATCGGTCACATTGAGCAAAAAATGCTTGCAGATAAGTGTGTTATTGAAAACTATAAACCTGAAGAAATCGTTATCGAACAAGGAGAAATAGGGGACAAGCTTTATATTATTATTCGAGGTACTGTGCAAGTTTCTATAAAAACTCAGTCTATGGGGTGGAAACGCATTAATACTTTGGGGGCTGGTGATGTGTTTGGGGAAATCGCTATTTTACGCAATATCCGCAGAACGGCGCGTATTAGCACCATCACTGCTTGCCAGTTTCTGACGATTAGCGCAAGTGACTTTTTGGCGGTGTATCAATATTTTCCTGCGCGCGCACGCGACAATATTCAGCTTGTTGTTGCCAAACGGTTACAAGAAAGTGGTGCTCATGTGCGTTTGTAAAACACAGCCATTGTTTGGAACTCATGGTACGTCGCCATTTATTTTTGCAATGGGCAAAAATGAGTATTGACATATCACGTCAAAAACAATGATTGCGTGATTATCGAACGAAATTGATTGCGATTTCCGGAAATAAAATGGAACCGAATTTTATTAATGTTATATTGGGATTTATAGAAGGGTTTGCCCTGATTATTTCTCCTTGTATTTTGCCTATCTTACCTATTTTTCTAGCAGGCTCACTGACTGGATCCAAAAAAAGACCGATGGGGATTATTGTCGGTTTTACTTTGTTTTTTTCCTTATTGGTGTTCTTTTCCCATCAATTAGTACGTTACTTAGATGTAGATTTTAATTTAGTTCGAGAAATTGGTTATGTCATTTTACTCCTGTTGGGAGCCATCATGATCTCGAATTATTTAACAGAGCAATTTGGTAAAATAACTCAGGGACTCACTCGAATAAGCAGTTTTTTTTCTTCAGTCAATAAGCCAGAAGGAGGATTTTGGAATGGACTTTTCTTGGGGGGAATCATAGCAATCATTTGGACCCCTTGCGCTGGGCCTATTTTAGCAGCGATTATCGTACAGACTGTGGTTCAGGAAACGACAATAATCAGTTTCTTTACTTTGATGGCGTTTGCTCTGGGTGCTGCAATTCCTATGTTTATTATTTCTCTATACGGAAAAAAGTTAATAAATACCTTCTCTTTTTTTAAAACACGCGCCACTCTTTTTCGTAAATTTTTAGGGGGAGTAATAATCGCAAGCGTAATCTATATGGTTTACTTTGAAGGAAAAGTGGTTTCTTCTTCAGTGACTCCGCAAACAGGAATTAAAACGTCAAGCTCACTTATTAATGGCTTATGGTTTACTTATCAAGCACCACCGATACAAGGTATTGATACCTGGATTAATTCACCGCCTTTACGCATGATTGATTTACGTGGAAAAGTAGTCTTAATCGATTTTTGGACTTATTCGTGTATTAATTGTTTGCGCACACTGCCTTATCTTAATGATTGGTATAAGCGTTATCATGATAAAGGACTCGTTATTATTGGTATCCACACGCCTGAATTTGATTTTGAAAAAAATTTAGATAATGTCAAAGCTGCAGTGAAGCGGTATGGAATTTTATATCCTGTAGCACTTGATAATCAATTTATTACCTGGAGGAACTATAAGAATCATTATTGGCCTGCTCATTATTTAATCAATAAAAAAGGCGATGTGGTCTATCGACGTTTTGGTGAAGGTGAATATGATGTTATGGAGAACAATATTCGCTTTTTATTGGGGGTTAAGGACTTAAGCACTATGAAGTCTTTAAAAGAAAGTTCAGTAAGTATCGCTCAAACACCAGAAACTTATTTGGGATATGCGAAAGCCGATTCCTATTACAGTCCCGAACTCATAAAAGATAAAACCACTCGCTACTATTTTTCCGATCAATTATCTGCTAATGCCTGGGTCTTGGAGGGGTTGTGGCAAGTCAATGCGGAGAATATCGTTGCAGCAGAAGCAAATGCGGCGATTAAAATCCACTTTAATGCGCGCAAAGTATATGCTGTTATGGGAAACAGTACTGCTAAACCGATTAAGGTTAAAGTGGTTTTAACTGATAAACAATCAGGTAAAAAGCTACAGGAACGTAGCATTCTCGTTGACAAATATTCCATTTATGAGCTGATTTCAGAAAAGAAATTTATCAGTGGGTACCTGCAAATTATGGCAAGTGAACCTGGAGTTAAAATATATACTTTTACTTTTGGAAGTTGATGTTTGATTTTAAAGCGTACAAGTCGGAACTATTCTGGGTTGCTCGTTCATCAAGAAGTGTTGCTTCTTTTCCTTTCTGGAAGAAAGCGGTCGGGTTTGAGGCACGTGGTTCAAGAGGAGGCGCAGGAGTTTTTTGAGTTTTTCCACTACTTTTGATTGAATCGGGTTTGAATTGCGGATATTCCTTTTTTAGTTCCAAAAACGCATCAATCTTAAATAGAAGTTTAAATAATTCGCCAATTTCTTTGTCTTTAACGTGTTGTTCTAAGAGCATTCCTAAGTCAATAAAGATTTGCCCATTGATGAAAACAGCAACCTCAGGATTAATTGCCTCCATAATTTGGTTTTGAGTGTACCCAGAATCGTTATATCCTCCAATTGCTTTGATTGAAAAACGTTCTTTTAATGCAAATGAAAAGCTATCAGCCAATGCATCGCGAAATTCTGCTGAATTTTCTATAGGGAGCTCAACAAGTAAGTTTCTACCATACGCATTGGATTTACTCGAAATTTTAATGCCAAATTTTTTGTGATGAACGCTAAACGATTTTAGAAACAAAAGTACATTATCTGCTTTGACGAGCTCTCTTTTGGGGGTTATGGGATATGAAGTAATAATCTCCATATTACCTGGAATTTTTGTTAAGAGGCTTGCAAAATTAAAGGCACCAATATGAAAGAAATGACAATTTCCACCCCCTAAAACATGCTCATATTTTATGGGATCGTTTGCATCCTTAGCTGGGCTGAAGAGGCTTACTTGGACGAGTGGCCAACCTGAATCGTAATTGCGGAGAGATACCGGGATTTTATTATTATCACTCTTAGTGTTGTTGTAGTTATTCAGAATAGAAGCCTGTTCTTCCTCTGAAAAAGGCTGTATTGGCATGGTATTTTCCCCCTGAAACAAGTGTAGAATAACTACTGATTTTGCTGTTTTTATTTTTTGATAACAGAAAGAATCTTTTTTACTTCAGCAACAATTTTTCCCTCTTCATCGGTTATAGGGACAATAAATTCTGAGTCAATTTTCTTTGCTTCATTGACTTCAAGTCGAATTCTTTCAACGTGTTCTGGGGATAATTCAAATTGGGCATAAAGGGTCCCTTTAGCGGGGATTTTATAACGGATGGAGGCAGACTTATCCCAAACAATATACCCTTTTCCTAATGAATGCATGAGCATCAACATATAAAATGGATCAGTCATAGAGTACATGGAACCACCAAAATGTGTTCCCACATAATTTTTATTCCAAAAACGCATCTTCATTTGGACGACAATATAAGTACCATCAGAATGAAATTTTTTTACGCTGATTCCTGCGCCCCAAAAAGGCGGCCAAAACCGTATCATTCTTAATAGTGTTGAGAGTTTCATGCAAATAGTTCCAATATAAAAAGAAGGTTCCAGATTCTATTTTTCATTTTCTGTCAATTTCAGTCAATAAATATTATATACTGCATTCCGCTTTTATAATGGGATTATTAAGGTTCTCTTTATGTGTCGCTTCATCGTAAAAAAAATTTTTTTCCTCGCTGCAATGATTCCTTTGGTAGCGAATAGTCAAAAAAATTCCTATCTTCCGCCTGTTTTTATTGAGAGCCACAGACTTACAAAAATTCAGGCTGTGGTTCCAGTCATTGATAAAATGTACCAGAACTATGCTGAAAAAAATCATGTTCCTGGTTATGTGTATGGGATTATCTTAGATGGACGTCTGGTACATACTGGACGAGGTGGTTTCACAGATATTGCAAAAAAAACTCCCGTTACTACCCAATCCATGTTTCGCATCGCCTCGATGACTAAAGGGTTCACAGCTATGGCTGTTTTAAAACTTCGCGATGAGGGTAAATTAAGACTAGATGATCCTGCCTCTATTTATATTCCTGAACTAAAAAATCAGAAATTAACCCAAGATGCCTCGGAAATTACGATTCGTGATCTATTAACCCATTCTGCGGGATTCCCTGAAGATAATCCATGGGGCGATAGAAATTTAAATAAAACAGATGAAGAATTAATCGACTTGATAAAACAAGGAATTTCTTTATCCAATACTTCTGGAACATCATTTGAATACAGTAATCTCGGGTTTGCGCTTCTGGGATTGATTGTTAAAAAAGTATCAGGAATTCCCTATCAGGAATATATTGCTGCAAATATTTGGCAGCCTTTAGGTATGAAGCAGGCCGCATGGGAATTTGCACAAGTTCCTACGGATCAATTAGCCCACGGTTATCAATGGGTCAATGGAGATTGGCAAGAAGAACCCTTGTTACACGATGGCAGTTATGCCTCTATGGGAGGGATGATTACTTCAATTGAATCATTCAGTCATTATGTTGCATTCCATCAATATGCATGGCCTGCGCGTGATGATGCAGAAACAGGTCCGATAAAAAGAAGTTCCCTGCGTGAAATGCATCAACCTTGGCGATTTTATGCTGTGAATTCAAAGGTTAACGTAAATGGTAAAGAGTGTCCGACAATTAGTGCTTACGGTTATGGCTTAAGATGGTCCAGAGATTGTGACGAGAAAATATCAGTAGGACATAGTGGTGGGCTTCCTGGTTTTGGTAGTAATTGGCTCATATTGCCTGAATATGGAGTGGGAGTAGTTTTATTAACTAATGTGACTTATGCTGCTGCGGAGGTCATTAATGTCCAGGCTATGAATAAACTTATTAAACAAGCTCAATTTAAACCAAGAGAGTTACTCCCTTCAAAAATTTTGCACGAACGACAAAAAGCATTGATGAAATTACTTCCTGAATGGAAGAGTGCGACCACAAGCGGGTTGTTCGCACTGAATTTTTTTCTCGACTCACCGGTTGCTTCACTGCAAAAGAAAACTCAAAATCTTTTCGCTAAAGCGGGAAAAATCCTCCATGTAGGTGATGTGATCCCAGAAAATCAATTACGGGGATATTTTATTATCCAAGGAGAAAAAACAAATCTTAAAGTCAGTTTTACCTTATCACCAGAGAGTCCTGCATTAATTCAGAAATATGAAATAGAAGAAAAAACATAATTGTTGCGGAGATCGCAGTTGAGGATTAACGCTTTTTCTTATGTCCTGAGAACTTGTCTGCAGGATCCAGGCTTTGTTTATCTCACTGGATTCTGCAGATAAGCCGCAGGACGTAGAAATAAAAAAGTAACAATCCCACTGACCAGGGCATGTTGACAATTCATCCCTACCGCCTATGTGCCGCGACTTGTTCGCGGCATCCAGCCCGATCTTGATAAACGGCAAATTTCTTCATATAGATCACGCCAATCTGGATTAAGACCCTCAATAAACTTTAACTTCCGCTGCCTGCACCAATTTCTGAAACGTTTTTCACGCCGAGCAGCTTCTACATAGGTTTCATGAACCTCATAATAAACCAATTTAGGCCAGTTTTAGAGTCGTTCTTCCGAGGGATAATTGGAGTAGATGATTTTTGTCTAATCAGTTCTCGAATTTCCTCACTATCATAAACTTCTCTGCAATGGCGTAATCAGATTTAGGGAGTTTTTCAATGAGATTAGGAGCTGCTTTAGCATCATATACTTCACCGCCAGTCAATTCAAATTCAACCGGAAAGCTGCAAGCATCAACTGCCATATGGATTTTTGTTGTATTGCCACCAACGGATTTCCCAATGGCTTGATTTTCCTCTCCGACAGCACCCGAACTATTGGATGCCGCGAACAAGTCGCGGCACGTAGGCAGTGGGGATGAATTGTCAACATGCCCTATTATTTTAAATTGTTACTTTTTTATTTCTACGTCGGAAAGCTGCAAGCATCAACTGCCATATGGATTTTTGTTGTATTGCCACCAACGGATTTCCCAATGGCTTGATTTTCCTCTCCGACAGCACCCGAACTATTGGATGCCGCGAACAAGTCGCGGCACGTAGGCAGTGGGGATGAATTGTCAACATGCCCTATTATTTTAAATAATACTGTGTGCAGATACAGCTCGTTCACAAAGCATGCGTAATGCAGCTGCAATTTGTTTTAATTCATCATTGTGTAAATTGTATTTTTTACCTAATTGAATCGGATCAGTGAAACTTAACCACACTTGACCGCTCTCCGACAGCACCCGAACTATTGGATGCCGCGAACAAGTCGCGGCACGTAGGCGGTAGGGATGAATTGTCAACATGCCCTATTATTTTAAATAATACTGTGTGCAGATACAGCTCGTTCACAAAGCATGCGTAATGCAGCTGCAATTTGTTTTAATTCATCATTGTGTAAATTGTATTTTTTACCTAATTGAATCGGATCAGTGAAACTTAACCACACTTGACCGGTTTGGTCTTCTGTAGCCATCACCCGTAACGGTAAATCCAGTGCGATTGCTGCATTTTCTTGCATTAATGCTGTGCCTTTTGCTGGGTTCCCTATAATAAGGACCTCGGTAGGTGGAAGTGATTGATTTACCTTTTGGGCTTCATTGCTGTGATCAATGTGAGCAAAGATTTTTCCGCCTTTTTGGGTAATCAAATCAATTATTCGTTGAATTGTTTGGGAGACAGAATAAGGACTTTGAAGCGTTTGTGAACCAGAACCTGCTGGAGCTCCCAGCTTTATATCAAAAGCTGCTGCAATTTTACGGCCTAGGATATCTAAATCAGATAAATTCTCTTTATTCGCCAAAAGAGTGACACACAAGAGTTCATTTGGTGCAGTAAAACGGCTTAAAAAAGCTGAGAAACCAGGAAGTTTTCCTTTTATTTCCATTAATCCTGGATGGCCTGGAAATAACCAACCCACATTCCCAGGTATAACCGTCTCATTGTCTAAAGTAATACAATGATATAGGAAATCTCTATTCTCACTTTCTTTGATTAAAATAGTTCCGGCTAAACTGATATCCCATAAGCTGATGTCTTCCGCTGATGCAATGATGCCGCTGTGTGCAAAAGTTGTCGTCCATGTGATCCCCGGGGCTGCATTGTTATCCGTTGTATAACCAACAGCCATTTCTACAGGGTTTATATAAGATGGATTATGTAAAAATTCGCTGTGCTTAAAAGGAAGGGTGCCGGTGTGAACTTCATTATCGATTAAGGATGTGTTTTTGATAAAAAATGTACGTTTTAAACCCACACGCTCAATTTGATTTTTGCTGATATAGGATTCATAACTCATACCGCTTGTATTTTCAATAATAATTCCGAGTAGGTAATAATTTGAAGCGCTGGGTTGCATTTTGGTGCCCGAGGGAAAGAGTAAATTGGGATCCTTGATTAAATTAAAAATCTCTTCAGGCTTATAATCTTTATGATAAGAAAAACCTTCACATTCTGAGTAATCAGGTATTCCTGAGCTATGCGTTAATAATTGTCGAATGGTAACACCTTGCCATGCTTGCGGAAGAGACGATAAAGAAGCAGAAATTAAGTCATCTAATTTCAGTTTTCCTTCCTCTATTAATTGCATCACAGCCACTGCAGTAAATACATGAGTCAATTGACCTACGTGAAAGAGTGTGCGTGTCGAAACCAAAAGTTTTTTTTCTGTATCAGCGAATCCATAACTGACTACTCGCGTAATATATGGGGCTTGAACAATCGCCAGAGACATTCCCGGAACATTATTTTCTTCCATATATTCTATTATGAGGTCATCTACAGATTGACCCCGATAAAGGATATGGAAATCGCCGCGACCAGTACCAGTGTGAGTGCTCATTTGGATATTCCTTTTATATGCCACAAACTATTTTTAGTATAGATGCGGATTGATGAAATGTAATTGTGAGATAGAACCTGTAGTCGTGTACACGCGTCATTTCGGGTATATTTTGCTTCAACACAAATATATCTTTAATGTGCCTCTTGCTTATAGGGAAGCTCTATATAAGAATCCGCTCCATAGTGGATTTTGTTGCGACAACAATAGGGTGGGACAGCAGTATAAGGAACAATAAATCCTTCTTTCATGCTGACGTACAGTTGGTCACTCCGACTGGCAATTTCTAAAAGCAAACTCTCGCCTTTTTGATAAAATGAGGCAGCCGGCGTCAGGCTAAAACGCAATAAGACAGGTATATTATGTTGAAGGGGCGTTACTATCGATGTATTAATAACTAACTCACAACGAGTACTCTGGGTATCGATGGTCCGTGTAGCAGGGCGAAGATGCCCCATAGACAAAGGATGATAATTCCCTTCGTGATCTATTTTCCCTAATCGAGCGATTACATAGGAATCAATTTCATTACAACTGTATTTAAGTTGCAATGTAATAGGACCAATTATTGTTGTTTCTCGCTCAAAAATAAATTCATAAGCCAATTTTTGCGTTTCGAATTGTTCAATTCCGGGTAAGACTTCTGTACCTGGAGGAATAGAAATCCAGGAGTCTTGTTCTTCATTCGGTATTTGATGCTGTAGTATTCGACGCTTTGAACTATTGGATTGGCCTTGAAGATAAAGCTTATGTACCTGCATTTCTGGAATAGGAAAATTTGTGGCGGATTCAAATTTGTTTTTTCCTTCTACCCAGTAGCGAACTGGAGATAAATTAGAGTATCCATTATCAATCCCTTTGACAATATGATCAAAAAAAGCAAGCGCTTCCAATTGCCAGGAGTAGACAGGTAACTCATATTCGGCGGGCCCAAGTATCATCCATTTTTTATTTGGGGGGGTACCTGCGTGTTCAAATAGGTCATAACAGCCAAATTGATGTAATGCAATGTTACCTAAATTTTGTACTGTAACAAAAGGAACATTAATCTGGTTTAATTTTCGAAATGGTCCTTGTGCAATTTGAGTCTCTTCTCTTAAGTTGCTATCGACCATAAGATGAATGTACCAGCGAAGTGCTTCAGGGATGACATGACTTTTTTTAAATCGTGCAATAATTTTATTTAAGTTGGGCTTTATGAATCTATTCCATAACCAGGGATAACTGATGAAATAGCTAAGGACTGCTCTTTTCCACGGGGCTATGTAGCGATGCACTGTGGCCGGATTGAAGTTAGCCCCTACCCATAAATTCAAAAAATCAGCATTAAACACACTGCCATAGTGGAAAATATGTCGGTAAAAATCAGTACAAATTTCATTAGCAAAAAAAGCGCGTAACGATGGAGGATTAAGTGCAGCCACACTGGCTTGATTCATACCATAGTAAGAGGTTCCAAACAAACAGACATCACCATTTGACCAAGGTTGTTGTGCTGCCCATTCAATACAATGAAAATGATCATCAGTTTCCTGCTCATTTTGCCAAAGTTGAAAAGTACCTTCGGAGCGTCCAATAGCTCTCGCGGTGACAACAACTTGTACATAACCTCTATCAGTAATTACCGGAGGAGAACCAATTTCATTATTTCCGGTAGGGAGGCCAGTAGTATGTAAGTCGCGGTTGTAAGCCGAAAATTGTAAAATAACCGGATATTTTCCAGACTTTCTCGGTATATAGACGTCCGCAGAGAGATGAACTCCGTCCGGCATTGGAATCATTACATCAGCTAAAAGCTTACACCCTAATCCTGAATCAGCGATACAGTCAGGCTTCCAGCCAGCTAATTGATATTGATTTAATCGTGCGCGAGGAATGAGTAAACGATTTAACCTTCTTAACATAACTTACAATCCTTATTTCACCGCAGTCTCATAACTAATTGTTCTAAAAAAAAAATATTTTTAACACATAATAATCTTCAGATAATTCGTGAGATAATACAAGTTCCTCTTTAAGCCCACTTAAAAATGATGCAAATTTTCTCGTTGGTTATTTTCTGCGGGCCTCTGGCAAATTTCATCTAACTTCAGTTTTTCCCTAATTAGTTGCATAAAGCTATTGCAGTAAATCATGCGGATAACATCGATCGATGTGTTCTGCATTATTTTATTTCTTCTTGTCTTATTATGTATTTGATGTTTCTAGTAAATTTACTATATTGAATAAATATAGAGTTATTTGAGTTAATTTTTCCCAATTAAATCAGTAATATTTAATAATCAAAAATGTTTGCTCTTCGTACTAATAGATTTATAGATATGCATGTGAACAACAGTTTCTAAAGAATATGGATTTAAAAGGATACTTTAGTATGCATCATGCGCTTCCTCTGATCACTACGGTTGCAATGGGATTTGCTTTAGCATTAATCCTGGGATTTCTTGCGGTACGATTTAAGATTCCTGCCTTGGTAGGTTATTTATTAGCTGGTGTCGCTATGGGACCATTTACTCCAGGGTTGATGGCTGATGTTGAAATCGCTCAGGAACTCGCTGAAATTGGAGTCATGCTACTCATGTTTGGAGTAGGATTGCACTTCTCATTATCTGATTTGCTGTATGTTCGAAAGATTGCCATTCCGGGGGCGATTGTGCAAATGATTGTAGCAACAATATTGGGGGGGTGTACTGCCATTATGTGGGGTTGGAACTATGGCTATGCCTTGATTTTTGGACTTTCGTTATCCGTTGCAAGTACGGTCGTATTATTGAGAGCACTTGAAGAACGAGGCATGTTGGGAACAATTAATGGTCATATTGCAGTAGGCTGGCTTCTGGTTGAAGATCTGGCTATGGTGGTTGTGCTGGTATTGCTTCCGCCATTATCCCAATGGTTAGGTAATAATCCAGCAGTCAGTATACACAAGCCATTGTGGTTTGTCCTTGGTCTTACGTTCATAAAAGTTTCCACTTTTATTGCCCTGATGTTCTTGGTAGGGCGGCGATTTTTTCCCAAATTGCTTTGGCATGTTGCCCGTACAGGATCACGCGAATTATTTACTTTGTGTGTTGTTACCGCCGCAATTAGTATTGCCTATGTAGCTGCTAAACTGTTCGGGGTTTCCTTTGCTTTAGGTGCTTTTTTTGCTGGGATGCTCATGAGGGAGTCTGCCTTTAGCCATCGTGCAGCCGAAGAATTATTACCCCTTCGAGACGCATTTGCTGTATTGTTTTTTGTTTCAGTCGGTATGTTGTTTAACCCTGCTGTTTTAGTGGAACAACCACTGCAGGTATTAACTGTTGTAGGTATCATTGTTATTGGAAAATCAATTGCAGCATTTATTCTCGTCCTCGCTTTTCGCTATCCATTACAATCGGCATTGGTTGTATCAGCAAGTCTGGCGCAGATTGGAGAGTTTTCTTTTATCCTTGCTGAACTTGGAATACGCTTGGGCCTCCTTCCTGTAGAGGGACGAAGTTTTATTTTAGCGGGTGCGTTAATCTCAATAGCCATTAATCCGCTTATATTTAAACTAATCACTCCTATCCATATATGGGCAAAAACTCACTCTAAATTAATGGAGATTTTTGAGCGTACAAAAGATCCTTTAACTGAGTTACCTGTGACCACTACAGAAAAATATCTTGCAGGACACGTTGTTCTGATAGGATATGGACGAGTGGGGAAGCGAGTTGCTCGGTTACTTTCGGAAAAAGCTGTTCCTTATATTGTAATCGATGATAATCGAGAGCTAATAGAACGCTTGCGAGTTTCGGGTATACCCGCAGTTTATGGCGATGCATCCAAGCCTTCTGTACTTATGCAAAGCCATATTGCCCATGCCAGTATGCTTATCATTGTAATATCGGAGACTGTGCATGTGGGAAAGATGATCCAATATGCAACTAAATTCAATCCAGAAATTGAAATTGTTATCCGGACACATAATGAGGAAGAGGCTACGTTATTACAAAAAGAAATCAACGGAAAGGTGTTTTTTGCCGAGGGTGAAATAGCAAAAAATATGGGACTTTATGCCTTGAACCGATATGGGAAATCACCTACTTCAAAAAATTAAAATAATAGTTTGTTTATGGAATCCTGAGTGGTAATAAAGCAATATAAGATGTATTCTGATGTTCATAGGGTCTGTCCCCAACTATATTGAGTCGAAAAGCTGCGATTTTAGCACCGAACGTATGTGATATCGGAGTGCATGAAATCGCAGCATTTAACCAAAGCGTAGAATTGCAAAAAACTATTGGGTATTTAAAAATGATAAGAATTGATCTTCTGCAAAATAATCTTGATGCGATCCCTGAGCTTGCCCTCATTTGGCAAGAAGGTCTTGGAAAAATTTGGTTACCTGATGTGCCCCTAGATGTAGTAGAACAACGTTTTCGTGAACATGCAAACCACGACAAATTACCCATTACTTTTGTTGCATTTGATGAAGAAACGCCGGTAGGCATGTGCAGTTTACGTGAAAATGATGGTATCCGCCCTGATTTAATGCCCTGGCTAGGATCTTTATCTGTAAAACCTGCATATCAACGGCAGGGACTTGGTAAACGTCTTATTGATGTAACGAAAGAGCAAGCAAAAAAAATGGGATATGAAGTACTTTATCTCTTTGCGTTTGATCAAACAATTCCGAATTACTACCAATCATTAGGATGGAAAATTATAGATACAGACCGTTTTAAAGAACACCCTGTTACAGTAATGAAAATTATAATGTAAACCCCAATTAATCTATCATAGACCTTTAGAAATCCTAGGACGAACGTTAATTTGATCGTCAAGATTTTGCAAATATCCTGAATCTCAGGGTTAGTTTCTTTGCATTTTTAAAAATTATTGACTAGCCTTTATTGGGGCTAATAAGAACTTTCCAATTTATTAGCTGAAAAAAATTATTAGGGAGAATTAAAATGAATCAGAATATTTTTCAAGGAAAATGGATGGAAATAAAAGGCCAAATGAAACAATTTTGGGGTAAGCTCACAGACGATGACTTAAAACAAATTGAAGGCAATCAACAAGAAATTTTTGGAAAACTCAGAAAACATTACGGTTACAGTGAAGAACAAGCTAAAAAAGCGGTACAAGATTTTCAAAAGAAAATGCATCATTAAAATTTAAGAAAAAGATTTCACATTAAAAGGAGCTTTAAAATGGAACACAGAGGAATTGTTAAATCTGGTGAGCTTACAGGTTCTAAAGTAATGAATCCAGCTCATGAGAATCTAGGTGAAATTGCTGAGGTTGTTATCGACAAACAATCTGGAAAAGTAAATTATCTTGTATTAGATTTTGGTGGTTTTCTAGGATTTGGGAATAAATATTTTGCTGTACCCTGGAATTTATTTTTGTACGACAACAAAGATGATTGTTTTATTCTCAATGTAGATAAACAGCATCTGAAAGATGCGCCTGGCTTTGATAAAGATCATTGGCCCAATTTTTCTGCACCTGAATTTAAAACTACAATAACCGGTTTCTATACAGGGAGGTAATCTATGAAAATACTATCAGGAGCACTATTCAGTACACTGGTTCTATTCTCTGTCACTTCATTTGCTAATGAAACAACAGGGTCTAATGGCACAGGTTCGAATGCTACTCCGAAGACCTCAATGAACTCAAATTGGGTTTGTACTACTAATGCAAGCTCAAGTGATAAAAAAGCCGACCAAGATGCTGATAAGAAAATGTCAGAACATGCTGGTTCCGCTGTCAAGTCATTTGCTTTCGCAACAAAGCATTGCCGAGACTGCACACAAATCACATGTGATGTTAAAAAATAATCCATTTACCTGCATTTCTTTCTAAGAAATGCAGGTAATCTCCCAAAAATCATTTTTTTTCAAATAATTAACTATTATCCTTAGTTCACCGTGATTAGCAAATCAGTTATTTTTAAATTTGAAGAATTTAAAAATTCTTCCTATGCTAAAAAGAGTTTTTAGTAATTCATTTTATGCCAAGGAATGCGAATGAACATTTTAAAAACCCAAGTCTTGAGAGGACCTAATTATTGGTCGAACTATAGAAAAGAACTCATTGTTATTAAACTTGATTTAGGAAAATATGAGGAGCTTCCTACGAATCTTTTAGTTGGATTTAAAGAACGGCTGATACAGTGTCTTCCAAGTTTACAGAGCCATCGTTGTTCTTTAGGAGTTGACGGCGGATTTTTAAAACGGGTAGAAGAAGGTACTTGGTTAGGACATGTGATCGAACACATTGCTTTGGAGTTGCAGTGTCTCGCAGGGATGGAATGCGGTTTTGGCCGGACTTATGGGACTAAAGATTATGGTGTTTATCAAGTCATATTTGCATACCAAATTGAAGAAGCAGGTTTGTATGCAGGAGAAGTTGCGATCAATTTCATAAATTCTATTGCAGAAGGCAAAGAATATCCTCTTGATGGGGCAATTAATCACTTAAGGGAAATTTTTAAAAAGCAGGGATTAGGGCCTAGCACTCAGGCACTTGTCCAGGAAGCTAAAAAAAGAAAAATTCCTTGTAAACATTATGAAAACACTTCTCTAATCGCATTAGGATATGGGCGAAATCAAAAAAAGATTTGGGCCTCCGTATCTTCGAAAACAAGCTCTATAGGCGTGGATATCGCTTCGGATAAAGAGCTTACCAAGCAGATTTTAAGCACAAATTTTATTCCAACTCCCAAAGGGTTGGTTATTAAGAATGAAGAGGAACTTGAAAAAGCAATAAAACAATTGGGATTCCCATTAGTGATTAAGCCATATAACGGGAATCATGGAAAAGGGGTAACTACAAATATTGCGGATTGGGATAAAGCAATTTTTGGCTATGAACGTGCAAAAAAAATTTCTAATGAATTAATAGTTGAGCGCTTCATAACAGGGAAAGATTATCGATTCTTAGTAGTAAACTATAAAGTGGTAGCTGTAGCTGAAAGAACTCCTGCCCAGGTTAGAGGGAATGGGAAACTTACAATCAGTCAATTAATTCAGCAGGCGAATGAAGATCCGAATCGAGGCGATTCCCATGAAAATATGCTGACAAAAATCAAGATTGATGAATACACGTTCTCTATTTTAAAACAAAATAATCTGACTCTTGAGAGTATTTTACCTGAGAATCATATTTTATACTTAAAAGAAACTGCAAATCTAAGTTCTGGTGGAACAGCTAAAGATGTAACTGATACGGTTCACCCGTTTAACATTTTTCTTGCAGAACGTGTAGCGCGACTTGTAAATTTGGATATTTGCGGAATCGATGTGATTTCAAATGACATAACTTGTCCTGTGAATGAAAATCATGGTGCCATTATCGAAGTAAATGCTGGGCCAGGATTACGAATGCATTTGTCACCAAATGAAGGTACGCCACGTAATGTAGCTGAACCCATTTTGAATATGCTTTATCCACCTAATTTAACTTCAAGGATTCCAATAGTCGCAGTGACAGGTACTAATGGAAAAACATCCGTTGTTCGCTTAATTGCTCATCTCGCACGTTTTGCAAATCATCACACCGGATACACTACTACAGACGGTATTTATATAAATAATAAATTGATTTATAGCGGAGATTGTAGTGGTCCTGCCAGTGCACAAGTTGTTTTATATGATCCCGAAGTGGATTATGCAGTGTTAGAATGTGCGCGAGGCGGAATTTTGCGGTCGGGTTTAGGATTTGATGAATGTGATATTAGTGTAATTACTAATGTTACTGGGGATCATTTGGGATTAAATGAAATTCATACTCTTGATGAATTGGTCCAGGTCAAGGCGGTTGTTGCGCGCAGCACGAAAGAAACAGGATATGCGATTTTAAATGCTGATGATAATTTAACCTATGATTTAAGAAACGATTTAACGTGTAACATTGCTTTATTTAGTATGTTTGAAAGCCCTCGTATCAGGAAGCACTGCAGTTTAGGTGGGTTGACTGCTTATCTTGATCAAGGACATATTATCGTGCAGCGAGGCTCCGAACGAACGGTTTTAGCTGATGTAAAATCAATACCACTTAGTTTTCAAGGTACTGCAAGCGGTATGATTATGAATATATTAGCTGCAACATTGGCTGGGGTTATCAGTCAGTTCTCTTTAGAAAAAATAAAAGAAGCACTGCAAATTTTTTATCCAAATGTCGAAAATCTTCCTGGCAGAATGAATCTATTTAAATTTCCTCATTGCCAAGTCATGGTCGATTATGCGCATAACGAGGGTGCATTTTGTGAGTTAAAAAATTATCTTGCTTCAATTCATTGTACTAAAAAAATTGGGATTATAGGGGCGGTCGGTGATCGCCGTGATGAGGACATAGAAAGGCTGGGCTATCATGCTGCTTCCATGTTTGATGAAATCGTCATTCGCCATGATAAAGACGGAAGAGGGAGAACTCATCATGAAATAAATCGTCTTATTGCTGCAGGAATACTTCGATCTGATTTTAAACCGTCTTTAAATATTATTTCAGATGAGCTCGAAGCCATTGAATATGTGATGGGAGTAGCAGAATTAAATACGTTTATTTATTGCGCAGTTGAAGATGTATTTGAAACAACTCATTTTCTCAAGAAAAAGGAAAAACAACTGATAATGGCAAATGAGGTTTATAATGACACCCAAAGCTAAATTATTAATTATCGGGGGTGCTGAAGATAAGGGTTATAATGAGCCATTGGATATTACGGAACAAAATAAGGAATTTACTCGTTATGAAATTTTAAATGAATTATTGCCTCCGTCGAATAAGAAAATAGAAATTATTACAACTGGGTCGGAAATTCAGGATGAAGTAAAACAAATTTATCAAAATGTTTTTCATAACATGGGTTATACCAATATAGGTTTTATTCCTATAAAAAATAGAAGCGAAGCACGCCATGGAGAGTATTTAAAAAGGGCAAAGGATGCGGGAGCTATTTTCTTTACAGGAGGAGATCAGTTTCGTCTATCCACGATATTAGGTGGTACTCCTATAGTCGATATTATTAAAGAACGATATATGAAAGATAGCAATTTCACTATTGCCGGAACCAGTGCTGGGGCTATGGTTATGGGTACGGTTATGATTACAGGAGGCGGTTTATCAGAAGCTTTAAGGTACCTCAATTTATTAACCTCTTCGGGGTTAGGGATTTTACATTCTTGTGTTATTGATACTCATTTCATAAAAAGAGGACGATTTAGTCGTTTGGCACATGCCATTATTATGAACCCAGAACAATTGGGTATTGGTCTAGGTGAAGATACGGCTCTGGTTATTCGAAATGGAACGGATGCAGAATGTTATGGCTCAGGTATGGTTGTCATTATTGATGGTAGAAATATAAATCAAACAAATATCACGGATGTTGAAGAAGGAGAGCCTGTATTTGTTGAAAATTTGATAGTTCATCTTTTGGTAAAGGGATGTCAATTTTCAATTGCAGATCGTATTCTGGCGAATCCTGCGATCCCTCTAAATAGATAATTCAAAAAATGGAATACGGTAATGAATAAAATTGCAATCGCGGTACATGGTGGTGCTAGTGAAAATTATTCTTTTTTGCACGATCATCAAAAAGAATTTGAACACGGTATGGCTCAAGCAGTTGAAATAGGTTATTCGGTTCTTGATAAAGGGGGTTCTGCTTTGAATGCAGTAGAGCAAGCAGTAGCAATTCTTGAGGATAATCCTTTATTTAATGCAGGAAAAGGTTCAGCCTTAAATTGCCGGGGTGAAGTGGAAATGGATGCTTCCATTATGAGTGGCACGGATCTGCAAGCTGGTGCCGTATCTATGGTTCGTACTGTAAAAAATCCAATTCGTCTTGCCCGGCTGGTGATGGAGAAAACACGTCATGTTTTTCTTTCAGGATATGGTGCTGTAGAACTGGCAAAGAAGTATGGTTTGGAAATGGAGCCCGAGTCTTATTTTATAACTCCGCATCAATATGAGATGTATCAAAAGCTGAATAAAATAGAGAGCATGGAAGAAATTCAACGCAAGAAAATGAAAGGAACTGTAGGTGCTGTTGCTTTAGATTTACAAGGAGATCTTGCAGCGGCAACATCGACAGGTGGAATTAGCAATTGCCTTCCAGGCAGAATTGGAGACAGTTGTGTTATTGGTGCCGGATGTTATGCCAATAACGCTACATGTGCGGTTTCTGGAACCGGGGAAGGTGAGTATTTAATTAGAGGGGTAGTGGGGCATACTATCTCCATGATGATAGAATTTGATATGTCATTGCAGCAAGCGTGCGATTACGTAATTCATGAACGCAATCAAAGGTTAAACGGGGAAGTAGGTGTTATTGCCCTTAATAAAAATGGTGATTTTGGCATTTCTTTTAATACTGAAATTATGAAAAGAGCATGGAAAAGTTCATCTCAAGAAGTTCAAATTAAACTGTTCAATTAATTTGATGAAATGGTACAGCCTTAACTTGGAGTGCGAAACAGAACCCCAAAATTAAGCCCGGTTGGTTCTGTTTCACTATTATAATTTAATTTTATACTGGAGGTGGCGGACGTCGACCCAGTAATCCCATTATCAGAAATACGACAAAGATAACAAGAAATATAAAGAATAAAATTTTCGCAATTCCTGCAGCAGCTGATGCAATGCCACCAAATCCAAATGCGGCTGCAATAATTGCAATGATGAAAAATATTAAAGCCCAGCCTAACATAATTACCTCCTTGTATTTATCATAATGAAAACATTTACTTATGATTTAATTATAGACTATTTATACGCTGATTAAGGAATACTTAAAAACCTGAAAAAATTCTGGAAAACCCCAGGTTTTTTGGACTGTTACATTGCTAATATAAATAATGCTATATCCAAATTTCATAGTTATATCCTCAGTGAAGTTAAGCAGAAGGGATCCGGCTAGGCTTAACGAGTCGGCTATGATGGGTTGATATTAGTACATGAAGGCGATAACCAGTAAACCTGTGGCTATAAAACCAATTAAAGCAAGACTGGAATTACCACCTGGTACCAAGTGGCTTTCTGCGGTGACTAAATGAGTTTTACGTCCTTTCCAGGCCATAATTGAAGGCAGTAGTAACAATAAAATAACACAGCAAATGCCGGCATAGCTTAAAGCATGCAGATAAATTCCTGGATTTAATAAGACTACTGCTAGTGGAGGAAGAAAAGTTAAAGCTAAGGTATATTTTCCCTGGTTACCGGATTTCTCTAGTTTTAATCCATCTGCCAGAAAATCAAACAATCCCAATGAAACTCCTAAAAACGCTGTAAGCATGCATATCGAAGTAAAAAAGCCAAAAAATCCACTGATCCATTGATTTTGTACTGATTGACTTAAAGCCTCAGTGAGCCCGCTCGTCGCGTGTTCTGAATTCATGAGAGCGAGTAGGCCATTTTCTCCTTCTCGAGAGACAACACCCATAATGACTGCATCCCAAACAATATAGCAGACAAGAGGGATAAGCGAACCTAGTAAGATTACACGTTTTAGGGTATGTATATCATCTTCAAAATAGTCACGGAGACTTGGTATTATTGATGCGTAGCCAAATGAAGTAATTAAGATCATTAAAGTGCCAGTAAAGGCACGCGCTGAACCGCCAGTTAAGCCCAAAGCAGAGGTATGCGGACTAATGATAGCAACTAACAAAACATAAATGCCTAATTTACCAAACATTAAACCACGATTGACATAATCTACGGAACGTATGCCTTTATAAACAATCAAACCGAATAAAAATGTAAACAAAATTGCAGTGGCGCTGTTGGGCATATCAATATTCAATTTATGTAATAAGCTATTGAATACATCACTCCCCCCAGATATATAAGCTGACAGTAGGGTATAAAGCAAAAACAGGTAGGTGATCCAGGCAATAATTTGACCAGGTAATCCTAATGTAGATTTAGCCATGGAAATCATGTTACTTCCTGCTGGAAGACGTAGATTGACCTCCAGAATGAGTAAAGCACCTGCAGTCATGACCAGCCAACAAAAAAACAGGAAGAAAATGGAATTGCTAAAGCCTACTTCTGCAGTAGAAACGGGGAGGGCAAGCATACCACCACCTATAGATGTTCCTACTATAAGTAATATTCCACCTATTAGTTTTGAATTGATCATGAGATATAACCCAAAATAGTATAAAAATAATTCAATATGATACTTTGTTATTCATTTTAAGTCAATTGTATCGCAGCCAAAAGGGTTATAGTTGAGCGATCCTAATAAATAGGTTCTTTCCCTATATACCTCGCTTTATACCGATATCCATAATTGAGCCTTTAAGATACCTCTGAGTTCTTTATTAAACAAGTTCTCTGGATAGGGCGATACGTAGAGTACATAAAAATTTTTTATTAAACTATAAACTTTTGCCTCTATCGCTTAAAGTGACATGCTGCATACAGATTGTTTTATATCAAATTCCAAAATTCATGCACCAATAATCCGATAGAAACAGCAACTACAATACCTTGAGTCCATTTACCGCCTGGAACAATAAAGACAGACTGATGATTTCTTCTGCCAAAATAACACATTAATGCGGGTAAAAGTAGTAGCAGAATAATACAAAAAATACCTGCATAGCCTAAAGCATGGATGTATGCACCAGGATAATAAATGACGATGAGAAGCGGAGGGGCAAATGTAAGTAAAAATAACCCAACACCATGACTTCCACGTTCACGCAACTTTAAACCATCTGCAAGGAAACTATACAAGCATAAAGACACGCCAAGAAATGCAGTGAGCATACAAATGGAGGTGAAGAAATTAAACAAAGCGCTGATTGTTGTATTTTGTACTTTATTTGAGAGTAAGCTTGCTAAGGCACTCGTAGTATGCGGATTATGCATTAAACTCTCAAGGTTTTGGCTTCCCTCCGAGGGGAGGGCACCCATGATGACGGCATCCCAAGCCAAATAACAAAATAAAGGAATTAACGAACCAATAAAAATCACTTTTTTCAGTTGTTTAATGTCGTCATCAAAATAATCTCTTAGATTAGGAACAATAATGGCGAAACCAAAGGAGGTAATTAAAATCATAATGGCGCCACCGATATAACGCATATCACCATGACGCAGATGTTGTAGTTCAATGTGCGGAGCAATAAGTACCACTAATAATACATAAACAGCTAATTTGCCAAACATCAATCCACGATTGACATAATCTACATATCGAATTCCACCATAAACAACCATGCCAAAAATAAGCGTAAACCATAAACTCGCTTGCCAATCTGTCAGATGCAATCCAATTTTAAAAAGAAGGCTGTTTAATACGTCTGCCCCGCCAGAAATATAAGCAGACAACAGGGTATAGAGTAAAAAAAGATAGCTTACCCAAGCAGCAAGCAAACCATAATTACCTAAAGTGGCTTGCGCCATTGAAACCATATGTTTTCCTCTGGGTAAATAAAGATTCGCTTCAAGGATAAAAAACGCTCCTAATGTCATGAATACCCAGCAAAGAAATAGAAAAATGGAAGATTGCCAGAAACCTGTAGCTGCATTGGCGACAGGCAAGGCGAGCATTCCCCCGCCTATAGAAGTTCCAACAATTAAAAGAATTCCTCCGATAAATCTTGAACGCATTAATTTGCCTTACTTTGATGCATAAACTACGGGTGATGGTACTGGAGCTGGACATGTTGCACAAGTCTTAATACCATAATTATTGAACCATTGGATCTCAATGCGTCGATTAAATGCACTGCCATGAATCAATTTATTGTCACCTACATCATTTTTATCCCCATAGCCCTCTGCTTTAAGAAGTTGCGCAGGAATATTATTAGCCCATAAAAAAGTAAGCATAGTTTCTGCTTGAGCCTGGGACATTAATTTTTTATGGCGACGTGTGCCTACATTATCGGTGAATCCTGCAACATACACAGGACTGTTAGGATAAAACTTCAATAACCTTATGATATTTTCCAATCCAGGGTAACACACTTCATTGAGGCGTGGGCTTTGAAACATAAAATATTTATCAACAGGTACAATTAAGGTCATGGTGTCTCCGTATTGTACATATTCAATGTTTTCTTTATTCAACTCTTTAATGATGCTGCGTCTGCTAGCTTTGTAAAAACCTACAATGGCGCCAGCAGTACCTCCTACAACGGTACCTGCCAGTGCACCTGTCACGGTACCTGTTGTTGCAGCACCCACTGCAGTGCCCACAACGGCTCCAGTAACGACTCGTCTCGGCATGGGATGTACCGGTTTGAAATTATTATAAGGCGGATAAAAACAACTACTCAGTAAACATGAACTCAGTAAACAGGTGATTAAACCACAACATAGAATTCGTGCTCTAGCTAATTTGAGTGACATATTCACTCCCTTGTTTCGTGATTTTATCATTATTAAACATCTGGTTAAATTTCGCAATTGGAACATCTTCATAAATTTGGCTTATACACTGGGTTAGAATCTGTACTGATTGCACCAGGCATTTAAAATACTAGCCTGGGTGTAGCGAAACGAAACCCGGGTTTGACCTTGTTTCCCAGGCTTCCTCTCATGCTACATAACCGCAGGATTTTAAGTGGACAGATTAATTAGCAGAAACAACGATTCTCTAACTCATCTTCTTCACTGAGTTGAAGCTCTTCTTTCATTGGTTGCAGCACGGGTTTGAAGAAGGAAACTAAACTTAACTCATTAGTATATTCTGTATCGTGGCGACTGAATGATTTAAATTCTGTGAAACATGACAATGCTTTATATGCTGCTGCAATCATTGCTCCGACAATAGTTATTCCTACGGCAATACCTAAAACAGGTTGAACAATAAGTACGGGCAGTGCAATCCCAAAAATACCCGCATATAAAGAAAATGCAGTCGCTGCGTAGAACATCAGCTCCAATGCTTTGCCAAGATTATGAAATAAGACACCAATTTTTCTGGATTCACAGGAGTTGCTAATTTTTTCCGATGCTTCCTTAGTATTTAACTGTTTATATTTTACTTTGGCTAATTGGTCTAAAAATAATTCATAACTGGCAGCAATTTTTTCAGCGCTTTTGGCTGAATTCGTTTTGGTATATGAAAGGTTATAATATTCTTGTACGGCTGTTATTTGTTTTCTTATTTTCTCGCCGACATCCTGATCAGCAAACAGAGTTTGTAGTGCTTCGTCACAGGCGTTTAAACGCAGTTCTAATTTTCTCTGATTCAAAGGCATGATTTATCTCTTTTTTATTATTAGTAGTAGGGAAACCATAGTATTAAACCACTTCAATTGAGATTGAGCGGTCTAAATGTCTTATATCACAATTAACGTGAGTTCGACATAAAAAGTATAAAAGCACTTTATACTTTTTATGACGCTAAACGAACGTTATCCCGCAAAAATGCGAAGCATTTTGTGCGGGATCCATTCTAAGAACCGTTCGACATAAAAAAGTATAAAAGCACTTTATACTTTTTATGACGCTAAACGAACATTATCCCGTAAAAATGCGAAGCATTTTGTGCGGGATCCATTCTAGGAACCGTTCGACATAAAGTATAAAAAAAGTTTTATACTTTACTCTTCCCCCTGAAAACGACATAAATTCTGAAAATCACATTGTTGGCAAAGAGTTAAATGAGCGGGTTGTGGGGCACAGTGGCCTTCTTGGAATTCTTTAGCCAGCTCAGTGAGTTGTTTTTGCCAAAGCTCCCTGCATTCTGTCCATACTTCGTCTTTCTTTAAAGGGGTTATCCCACTTATGGTATACTTTTCCTCACTAAGTCCTGCACAGCTAATTTTCCCGGTTTTCAATTGTAAGAGCAAAAGAGTGTTAATTTGTTCATCCAACAGTGCATAAAGCAAGAGCTGTGATTCTTTAGGGCGCTCCTCATTCCAGGGTTTACTGGCAGGAAGAGTACTTTTATAGTCAATAACCCATTTTTTATCTTCAACTTGATCCAAACGATCGACGCGCACTTGAAAATCGAGACCCGCTAAATTAATCACGTAAGATTGCTCTATCGCTGCTACGGTAAAAGGAGGTCGTTGTTTCTCCCATGCAAGACACGTGTGTACCATTCGTTTTAAACGTGTGTATTCCACTTCCTGTATTGAATCAGGAAATGAGTCACAATGTTGTCTTTTTAGTGAGACTAAAGAGGTATGAATGGCGTCATCAATGTATTGTTCCAGAATATCATTGGCTAAATGAAGCAGATTATGTTGATTTTCTAATTTTTGCCATAGCAACTCCATTACCTTATGAATGATTTGTCCTCGTTCTTTATTACCTAAACCATCGGTTGTTTGCAACGAAGTTTTGGCTCGGAGTCTGTGTTCGGCAAATGCTTTAAAAGGACACTTGGCTTGATTCGATAGAATTGCTGTACCTCCATAAATAGGCTCCTGAGGCAATAAAGGAATATGAAAAGACTCCTCTATAGAGATTAACTCAGATGGAATTTTTTCTTCATAATCAGTTGGTAAAGGTTCAAAATTGGAAAACCCAACGATTAAGGAGCAAGGTAGATTAGGTGTGTCTGCCTGCAATTGGGCATAACTGAATACTATAGAATCAGCACTTCTTTGGAACCGACGCAGGATCTGGCGAGCAAACTGCAATTCGCGAGCAGGTAAGCTATGTGGCATACATAATTCACGTTGCAATTGAGGTGGAATAAAAGCTGATAATTGTACTTTTTTGGGCAAACATTGATCGGTTAAGCCCGTGATCCATAAACTCTCGAACTCACATCCTGATGCTTCCAGTAGACCGGAAATTTGAATCGGCGCATTGGTTTTTTGCGCTTGGAAAATGGTGTTATCAGCAAGATGACGTACTATCTCCAGAGCCTCCGATTTTGTGAAGCAAGGACTTAGTAAAGAAAATTGCCTTAGCTCATCAAAGAGAGCAATAAAACGATTAAGGCACTGATAATTCTCTGAGCTAAGAGTATAGTCCCCGGGAAAATCCAAAGTATTTAAACGCTTTTGAAATAAGTGTATCCATTCTTCTACAGCAGCCTCTTGAGGGTAAGGAGTAAGATTTTTTAAAAGGTTAGCGAGTTTTGGAGCATAAGTATGAAGTTCTTCTCTAAAATGATTTAGCTGAATTGAATGATTTTCTAATAAGACTCCTTCGTGCAAGTACTCAGAGCGGGCTATGAATTCTTCTTTAGAACTGCCTAAATAGGGCGATTGCAGAAGTAATCCTGCTTGATGCGGGTTTAAGAGATCATCTAAATTAAGCCAACATAAGGCATGGGCAACCAAAGGAAAATTACTCAGAGACTGGCCAAGGGAAATATTAAAACAGGATGACTCAAAATGATGTGCCAAGATTCTTTGTAATGTATTAGATTCTTGCTCTAAATTCGGTACAACGACACCGATATGCCGATTCCCTTCCTGTATTTTTAAATGCAGCCATGCCATGAGCTGTTGATATTCTTCTTTGTTGTCTTGAGCCGCGAATACTTCAGTTTTCGATGATTTTTCCTTCAAATCATAGTGGTATTGAGTGAAACCTTTTCTCGTCAAATGTTCCTGCAAGAGTGCTTGCTGAGGTGTAAAATCATCAAAACATACCCAAACAACCTCTTGGAAAAATAAAGAACTATTAGCATGGAGCAAATAGGGGATTAATTGATGCTCAGTGATAAAATGGTTCTGCTTTAATTGTTTATCAAATAATTGCCACCACTGTTGAAATTGTCGTGTTTGTGCCGTGTAATTAAAAGTGGGATCTTCCATGTTAATTTGCCAGAGTTGGCAACGCTCCCACGCATTGCTTATCGATTGGAGCAGACCTTCACTATAAGTTATGTTCGTCTCGGCTTGAATTATTTTGCGCCATAAGTACTGACATTGAGTGCTGTTTAATAAGGTGGGGTGGGTAATCTGAGGGCTAATAAAATTGAGTTGTTCATAGGCTTTAACCAGAGCAACGCTAAAGGGCATACACTTAGGCTTCTCGATGGTTTGTTTCTTACTGTGTGTATAGTAGGATTGAAGTATTGCTTCACTAAGTCGGTTATTCGGGGTGAGAACAATGGTTTTTTGAGTTAATAGAAAAAAAAGCTGCTCTTTATCAGTAATCGTGTGTGTCGACATTAAAAATCCACAATTGAATTGTAGTCTGGGTGTAGCGCAGCGCTCCCGGAGAATGTTCTATACCCGGGAAAAACCAAAGTTATGCTGTGCTGTTTGCAGATTACAATATAATGAAAAGCTGAGTAGTTAGAAGATTGTACTCAAGTTTTTTTGCGCTGCAAAGTACGGATTTTTTTTGCCGGTTTAGGTTTTTCTCTGTCTGCAGCACCAACATATCGTGGTAAACGATGGTCTCGTCGTTTGTCGGTACGCAAAATTTGGTAAATAAATTTCCCACGTAAATAGATGGAGGCTAAACCTGAGGCAATGGCAAGTAAAAAGCCAAAAAGAATATAACTGTAACCCAGGACAATGAAGTATGCAGAAACAAAATCATTAAAATCGATTACTTTCAATGCTTGATTTTCTGATGTGTCCATAAAGAGCAGCAAGCCCAGATCAAAAAAGGGCAAGGAAAGCAGAACCATAATAAAGCCCAACAAAAAAGTCTTGAGTTTGTAAGGTCTAGGACATAGAACGATGCTTTTCCCAAATAGTGCCCCAGTTATAGAGGCTACAACCATTCCTAGTATAATTGCATAAAAAAGCGGCACAACCTCTTCAAAACCAATTGTTGTAAGAAATCCATTGATAAGTATCGTTCCGACAACGGATAGTAATCCGTAGTAAACAGCTGCCAGTAAACGTGGATTGGGAAAGTCAAGTGCAGGATCTTGTTTCATGGGGCACTCCATAGCTCCACCTATATATGTATCATTTTAGTATAAATATTTTACTGTGTTGTGTTTTATTCATTTTTTTATTTAAACTATCCGGATAAAATTAGTCTTCGAAGAGATAGAGCTGTATCAGCATAATAATTTGTATATAATAAGATAAATAATTATTGATTTCGACTATGAAGAAACTTGGACACTTTATTTTAAAACTGTTTGGATGGAAAGTTGTAGGCGAATTACCGCACGATAAAAAATATTTGGTGGTTGTAGCTCCCCATACTAGCAATTGGGATTTTGTTGTTGGCTTATTTGCGCGTTTTTCAGTCGGCGTTAAAATTAACTTTTTAGCGAAAGATCAATTGTTCTTTTTTCCTCTAGGTTTGTTGTTAAGAGCTTTAGGCGGCGCTCCAGTGGATCGTTCTAAAAAAAATAAGACAGTTGAGCAAGTCGTAGAAATATTCTGTTCTCGTGATGAGTTTAAGCTTGCCATTACTCCTGAGGGAACTCGTAGTCCAGTGACCCGATGGAAAGAGGGATTTTACCATATTGCGTGTCAAGCAGGACTGCCTATCGTTATGGTAGGTCCTGATTATGCAACTAAGGAAGTTCGAATTCATGAGAAATTCCAACCATCAGGAGATATTGATAAGGACTTTCCAAAGATTCTTGATTTCTTTAGAACTATAAAAGGCTGCTATCCTAAAGAAATTCCTGAGTATCATTCCCGGAAAAATAATTAGTTTACAAATGTAACCGCTCCTGGTGCAGGGGAAATCCAAAATCCTACTACGTACAACATAAAGCGCAGTACGTAGTGAGGTTTATTAAGTTTGGGTCTCTTTTTCAACGTGCACCCAGGAATACCATACCCAGGGGAGTGTACGTACTGCATTTAGGGCACATACTCAAATATTCCTCTGCTCGACCCGGGTATTTATAAATGTTTTATCATTTTTAACATTTTAAATTTTTTTCCGTCGGGGAAAGCAAAATATTCCGGTTCAATGATTTGATAGCCGCAAATCTCATACAGTTTTGCACCGGGCAAGGTTGCCATCATTTCCATTTTCCTAAACCCATGAAATAAGGCTTGTTGTTCACAATATTCCAGGAGCATTTTTCCAAGGCCCTGCCGAGCATGGTTTGGATGGACAAAAAAAGCTCTGATCTTGGCATAATCTGTTTGTGGATTTAAAAAACCTTTCTCACGCACTGCGCATTGATCCCCACCAAACAGGGTTTTTCGTTTACTCCACCCACCACATGCAATGACATCGCCTTCTTTTTCTATAACATAGTAGGTTTGATCCTTAATAAGTTCTTTGTCCACACCAAAAATAAAATGAATCGCCCCTTCAATTTCTTGGTTCGTATAGTCTTCTTGGCTTAATCCACGGGCTGAATATTCAATGAGTTGGTTCAGCGTATTAATTTCATCAATATGCGCTATTCTTATCACAGTTGTTTCCTTTTGTATCTTATTAATGGGTAGGAGAATTTATCATGAAATAAAAATAAATAAATTTTTAATTTAATGATGTTTTATTTCATTTTATAATGTTAAATTTTTATTTTTGGGTAATATATGGAAAAAAATGGTGATAGAAGTGCATTGGAAAATAAGACTGATCCGGTATATTTAGATAAAATTGACCGAAAAATTTTAAATTTATTGCAGAAAGACAATCAAATTACCAATCTAGCCCTTGCTGAAAAAGTAGGGATTTCCGCTCCTCCTTGTTTTCGTCGTGTAAAACGATTACGTGATGAGGGCATCATTGTGAAGGATGTTTCTCTGGTCGATCCTTTTAAGGCAGGCCGCGGACTCATTGTTTTTGCAAATATTACTTTGGAAAAGCAAAGAGAAGATTTATTGGCTCATTTTGAACGCAAAATGGCGGAGCAAGAAGAGATAAAGCAATGTTATTTTGTTTCAGGCGAAACCGATTATTTATTAATAATACATGTAGCAGATATGAATCATTACAATGAATTTGCACGTAAGGTATTTGCTAATGAGCCAAATATTAAAATGTTTCGAAGCAGTTTTTGCCTCAATCGTACTAAATACAATACCAACATCCATTTTGTGGAGGATTAAGAAAGATTGCATAGGGGGAGTCAGGTGAATCAAGAAAAAAAGTAGCTCTATACTGGCCTCTTCAGATCATTGCTGTCAAGCTAAGAGTATTTGTAACCAGTGATAGGATGAGTCCATATCATTGGATACGTCTAATCATATTATTTGGAACAGTTGTATGGGGCTACGGTGTAAACTCGTCCAGAATTCCTGGCATTTTACGCCTTTAATACCTTGCTAGTATCATTGAATATTCCCTGAGAAGCTGTTTTCTCAGCATCACTAAAAAATGCATAAGAAGACGTTTTCTTTGATCCTTTTTTATGAATAGGGAATTCTTTAGCAACTTCATTAACTACATTTTCAAGTTTTGCAAAAAATTCTGGTCCAGCAGTTTTATAATCTGCATCGGTCGTATCTTTTGATTTAGAAGTAGGATTATGAAGAGTAGAAAAGCCTTTTATATCCGCGTTTTCAATGATCTTCTTGTTATCATCAATTAAAATGATATCTTTTTTATTTATTCCTGGATATTGTTTCTGCCATTCGGGAAATTTCTGTTCCAACAGTTTTGATTTTATCATCTCTCTTTCAAGAGAAGGATTTTCTCGCCATAATTTCTTTATATCTTCGGCATTAAAAAATTCAAATTGCCCTCTTTTTATTCTCCTTGCTATTTTTTCTTCATTTTTTTTGTAATAAAATGTGCTGAACACATTATTTAAGAACGCTATTTTATCATAGCCTCCAGATGTCATGAATTTAACAATAATTGCTGGCTGACCATCTTTTTTAATAGCAGCTTTATTTACTTTATCTATTTTTTTAACTATTTTTTCCCATTCATTCCTGCTTAAAGCGATTATTGAATAGTCTTCTACCCGTGATAAAGGGATATTTTCTTTTAACTGAGGTTTTTTTAAAAATCCATTCGTATCATTTTCTAGACTTAGAGTTTCTTTTGCAGTTTCTGTAAGATCATGTCCTTGATTCGGTCTCTGCAATATCATTAAATTTTCATCTATATCTAGCACTAATATTTTGGTCATTATCATAATCCTCAGTTTAAATCTAATTTAAAAATTTTGGCCATTTTTATCGCTTCCAGAATTATTCACCATCCAGGCATTAGATATTAAGGGCCTGGATGGTTATTTGAACTCCAAGTGACCATTATGCGTCAATGTTGTTTATCAACACCATGATCAATAAACGGACTATACCTCTAGTAATTTTTACGCTATGCCAAGCAAATTTTTTTCCATAATGTTCACTCGCATATTAAAAATGTGCTTATTGTATCAAATATGATCATATGCATTCAAGTTTGTGCAGCCGATTCGGATGGAATAAAATGTGATTTTATTTTTGCGACAAAAACCGACAGTTGTGCGCGCAGGCGGGGATCTATCTTTATATTGGCAATGTGCTCAATTATAGAAGGATTCCCCTTCGCAAGAAATGACAACATCCGCTTGACGACCGATTCTACACTTAACCAGGATCCTGAATTTATCTTTTTAATATGGATTTACCTGCATAAGGCAATGCAGCCATTTCATGAATGCGTAATAATTGATTGTACTTTGCAACACGATCAGTACGGCATAATGATCCTGTTTTAATTTGACCACAACCTGTAGCAACTGCGAGATCTGCGATAAACGTATCTTCTGTTTCACCTGAACGATGTGACATCACACAACGATATCCATTTTGTTGAGCTAATTGAATTGTTTGTCGTGTTTCACTCAAAGTTCCAATTTGATTGACTTTAATCAGGATGGCATTAGCTACTTTTTGAGTAATACCTTCTTGTAGAATTTTGGGATTAGTAACAAATACATCATCACCTACTAATTGAATTTTTTCCCCTAATTGAGCAGTCAAATGGTTCCAGCCACTCCAATCTTTTTCATCCAACCCATCTTCAATGCTTACTATAGGATAATTAGTAACAAGATTAGTATAATAATCAATAAGTTGCATTGAAGTGAATTTTTGATTTTCTGACGCCATGTGATACATGCCTTGATCGAACAGCTCGGAAGCAGCAACATCTAAAGCAAGCACTATTTCATCGCCTAACTTAAATCCCGTCTTTTCAATTGCTTCACAAAGTAGGTCAAGAGCTTGACGGTTTGATTTTATATTCGGCGCAAAACCTCCTTCATCGCCTACTGCAGTATTTAAGCCTTGCTTTTTTAAAACGGATTTTAATCCATGAAAAATCTCAGTGCCCATTTGCAATGCCGTGGGAAAATCAGCAGCTCCTGCAGGCATAATCATGAATTCTTGAATGTCCACATTATTATCTGCATGTGCGCCTCCATTTAAAATATTCATCATGGGTACGGGCATGCACATTTTTTCACCTTGGTTTAATGCAGCATATAAGGGCAACTTATGCTCATTTGCTCGAGCTCTTGCGGCTGCAAGAGAGACAGCAAGAATGGCATTGGCTCCAAGACGTGATTTATTTTCTGTACCGTCTAATTGACATAATTTATTATCTAAAGCGTCCTGATCTTCAACGGAAAAAAGGTGTAACGCTTGATTTATTTCATGGTTCACATGAGCAACTGCGTGGTGTACACCCTTACCATTGTAACGTTTTGCATCATTATCGCGGAGTTCACAAGCTTCCCGGCTTCCTGTTGATGCCCCAGAAGGAACGCTGGCTCTTCCTTGGGTTCCATTTTTTAAAATAACGTCTGCTTCTACAGTAGGGTTACCACGAGAGTCCAGAATTTCACGAGCTTGAATTTTTGTAATTTGCATGTTGAGTCCCAATTACGATTGAAATTTTTTAATCTGAAAAGCATTAGCCATCTAATGATTTTTCAAATCAGACTTCTTCGGAAACTCGCTACCGGGAGAGAAGAGCACCGCATCGACGAAGCAATTCTTCTTAGTAAAGTTTCCGAAGAAGTCTAGTGAAGTATTGTTTTGATATGTGCTTGCTTTGTCAAGAGATAGATTGTTTTCCTATTGTTACTTGCTCAAGGTATTCATATTCTTTTATGGTCTGTTCTGATTGGGCGTATCCAAAAAGATAACTTATAAGTCGTTTAAACTGTTGAAACAAGGATTCATCCTTACTTTCTACATTCTTTATCTGAAGTGTATTTTGCATTTTGGTTAAGATGTTGCTCGGGAGGATTTTACCGAGTTGGTTAAGATGTTCTTTTAATTCATAAATACCTTGGGGAACAGGTACTTTTTTATCGCCTTTATCGAGTTGATGGCGTGACCCAAAATAGCCCAAAGCCCATGGATTAGCATTTCCTTTTACAGCCTTCTCTATTTTTTTATCGAGATAATTATTAATTTTGAGTAATAAATCACGGATTGCTGCATTTTCTTTTTCTACGATGATGCGTTGATCAGGCTCAGCTTGAACTTGTTGTTTGAGTGCAGCAAAAATATTGGGTGTTGCAAACGTGTATTCACGTGTTGCTACGATAGAGGCTAAAGATTTAATGATCTCCGGGTCTTGATGAGTCATAAGGAGCATTTGATCGTTGGAAATTTTGGCGATCAGGGTCGAATTTTTGATAATAAGCAGCGCCGAGGATTTATTTTTTAGCGCTTCCTGAAATAACTCAAGCGGGTTTAAAGAGAATAAAAATTTTAAAGATTTGATTTGAAGCAATTGTAATTGTAACTTCTCCAGTTCTCTTTTTTGTCTGGCAATTTCGGTATTAATGCGTCCCTGTAAGGTTTCTTTATCTTCTTCGTAGCTCTCAGCTTCTGTTAACTTTCCTTGATAAACAGTGATTTGTCCTCTAATTGTGACCATCATCTGTTCATATAGCTTAATAAGAGCATCATGATCATTGTTTAATTCTAACTCAGCAATTCTCTTTTCAGACGTTAATTTAAAAATTGCACATGTTTTCATATGGTCTGTGAATTTAGTTTTAAATTCAAACAAACTCAATGATGGCGTTACTGCAACGGGATTTTCAATTTTTCCTTCCATTTTTTTCTCAATGCCTCAGCAAATGATAAAGAATCATAACAAAATGATCTTAATAAATACAATAAATCATTATGTTAATGATTTTTGTATTTTGGGGATCATGTATCACCTGAATGAAGTGCGGAATTTGGAACGATGATGAACTAATCAGAAACTGACTGCACCAAGCTTCATTAAAGCGTTGGATAAAGCAAGTAAAGGTAAACCTAAAACGGTATCTTCATTGCCCTGAACCTCTTTAAATAACCATTTACCTAGACTTTCATAGTGATAACCGCCACAACTATGATAGGGTTTCTCACTGTGTAAGTAAGCCTCAATGGTTTTTTCACTTAATTGGTGCAAGGTTAAGTAGGCTGTTTCATGATGTTGCCAGAGCAGTTCGCTACTTTTTGCAATGCAGAGACAGGCAATTTGCAGATGCTCTTTACCATTTAATAAACGCAGATGCTCCATGGCTGTATGATGGTTCAGGGGCTTATTCAGCAGGGTTTGTTCAAACAGACACAGTTGATCTGCTGCGATGATAAAATGTTCAGGATGGTGCTGGCTCACTTCCAAGGCTTTACTTGCTGCAAGCGCATAGCCTAATTCCAATGCGTTTTTTGACTTGAAGGATGTTTTAATTGCCTCTTCATCACAATGTGAAGGAACTACAGAAAACTCAATTCCAAGAGACTGCAATAATTTTAATCTTATTGATGAGCTTGAGGCGAGGATAATGGGTTTTTGTTGGAAAAAATTAAACATATACAGCCACCAACGCCATCAGTGTGAAGCCTATAATCACGAAGCTGAAATCTTTAAGATTACAGCAGCGCTCTACCATAACACAGCGTTCTAAACCATGTAGTGTTCCCAGGTAGAGGAATGTTCCTGCTGACGCGGCGATTAAAATTGGATCAAATAGAGAATTAGTTTCTACCTCATGACCAAAATACCATCCTAAATAGATACCCAAAGGAGTCATCAAACTGAATAAAATAAAAAAGACTAAGCTGGTGTTCATGCTCATAGAACTTTTATTTAATTGAACTGCTACTGCAAAGCTCTCTGCCCATTTATGTGTAATAATTGCAAGAAAAATCATGATAATCATGGAGTTATATTGTGCCAACCCTAAGGCAGCTCCCAACATAATAGAATGAACTGAAAGCATTCCCCATGCTAAAAGGGCAAAAGCAGGATGCTTCGTATTATGATGGTAGAGTTCTTTGCCTAAATGTTCGAACCAAAGGAAAATCAGGAATACTGCTCCAGTAATGATAAAGGCGAATGGGTAGTTGTATCCCATTTTTTTAAATAAAAAATTTGCATCTGGAAGCATATGCAATAAACCTGCTCCCAAAAATACTCCAGTAGCCAGGGTCTCTCCCACAGGAAAATCAATATGTCGATCATCTTTAATACGTTTCTTAAAGGGATACCAGCCCGCGAGTAAGATGACTACAAAAATGGAAAATGCAAAAAAAATCTTTAAACTGGTAGCTGATACCATCGTTTATCCTGTTATTTATTCTAGAATTTTATCACTAAGATTGTTGCTTGGAATATTGTAGCCTGGGTGCAACGAAGCGGAACCTGGGTTTAAGCGTGTTTATTCAACTTCGGGTTTCGCTTCGTTGCACCCAGGTTATAATAACCTCAGTCTACAACCAGACTTAATCAAATCCCGTAGTTTAGTGGTGATGCATGGCTTCATGCAAGCTAAATAAACGAACTTCTACAATCTCAGACTGTAATTTTAACGCTAAAATTACTCGATTATGCAATTCATGCCACTGAGTGAATGTTTCATCACAGACTATATCTATCCCTATTTTACCATCCAGATAATGTAAATTCCAAAATAAAATTTGGGGGAAATCAATATGTACTTCATTTAATAATAATTCGTGTAATACCTTTCTGCTGGGTAAATGCAAGGAGGGACAAAAGCGTTCGTCATCTTCAGGATCAACATGAACTATCACATCTTTGACACTTTCTATTTGATCTGTGAGCGCATGATGGACATGTTGTGCTATATAATGACCTTCAGACACCGATATTTTAGGTGAAACGAGAATATGTACATCAATTAATACATCTTCTCCCATTGAACGACTACGTAATTGATGAATTTTTTCAACCCCATGTACACTTTGAATTACTTCTTCAATCCGTGTTAATAGTTCTGGGCTGACTGCGGTGTCTACCAGCTCTTTGACGCTATTCCAGGCATAGTCCAAACCCATTTTAACAATCATGAGGCCGACAATAATGGCTGCTACGGCATCAAGAAAGATGAAACCTGAGATACTGCCAATTAAGCCTATTAAAACAACCAAAGAGGAGGCCGCATCGGAACGATGATGCCAGGCATTTGCCGTAATTAATTTGGAATTAATACGCCTTCCAATATACAGTGTGTAGTGAAATAAAATTTCATTACTCATGATGGAAATGCAAATTATGGGAAGGGTTAACCAATTTGGCACAAGATAATTGAAATGAAGCAAGTCATATATTGAATCCCAAGCAATCCCAATGCCAGCGAAAATAAGTAAAAGAGAGAGCAATAAGGTCGCTGCGGTCTCGATACGTTGATGTCCATAAGGATGACTTGCATCTGCATCAAGACTGCCATATTTCGATGCAAATAAAACCATCGCATCCGTTATGAGATCTGATAAAGAATGTACTCCATCTGCAACAAGCGCATGGGAATGGAAAAAATATCCGCCAATGAGTTTAATGACGCCAAGTAGCGCATTTGAAATAGCCCCCAAAAGGGTTACTTTTTTTGCTTGCCAATATCTGTCGTGCTGGGCCATATTGTATTTTTAAATAAGGTAGCCTGGGTCAAAGAGTGAGTTCTTGCTTTCCTCACAAAATCCTGGGTTCAGTTTCATCTCTATTTTATTCGTCTATTTAAACATGGTTTAGAATTTTTTTATATTAAAAATTTCATAAAATGGGATTGTTCCAAAATATCCTGCTGTCCTCTGAGAGGGGGAGGAATTAAGCTGATTGTACAAGGTGTTTTACATCATGTTCACAGGATTATCCACAGATTTTGTGGATAAAATAATTTAGAGGCCATAAGAACCAAAGGGGTAAAAGTCCTTATAAAATAAGGATTTTTTGAAAACTGATCGTATATTGAGCTTTTATTAAACGATATGGTAAGAGAAGTTATCCACAGGGTGTGTTGATGGAGGGCAATAAATCGACCTCACTATCTTAACAAAGAAAAAAATAAAAAACAGTCTTGACTTTGGTATTTTTAAAAATTTTTAACCTCAATTGAATTTATTTTAGAATGCTTAAAATTTACCCATAAATTCGATGAAAAAAATAAATCTAAAATTGAAGATGGCCCTCCAAAGTTAAAACTTCAAAGAACACTTTGGAAAGTTGTGAAGCAGGTACACATCAGGCTGATTGTACAAGGTGTTTTACATCATGTTCACAGGATTATCCACAGATTTTGTGGATAAATAATTTAGAGGTCATAACAGCAAAAGAGGTAAAAGTCCTTGTAAAATAAGGATTTTTTGAAAGCCGATCGCATATTGAGCGTTTATTAAACGATATGGTAAGAGAAGTTATCCACAGGATGTGTTGTTGGAGGACAATAAATTAACCTCACTATCTTAACAAAGAAAAAAATAAAAAACAGTCTTGACTTTGGTATTTTTAAAAATTTTTAAACTCAATTGAATTTATTTTAGGAGGCTTAAAATTTAGTCATAAATTCGATAAGAAAAATAAACCTAAAATTGAGGATAGCCTCCAAAGTTAAAACTTCAAAGAACACTTTGGAAAGTTGTGAATCAGGTACACATCAGGCTGATTGTATAAGGTGTTTTACATCATGTTCACAGGATTATCCACAGATTTTGTGGATAAATAATTTAGAGGCCATAACAGCTAAAGAGATAAAAGTCCTTTTAAAATAAGGATTTTTTGAAAACCGATCGTATATTGAGCGTTTATTAAACGATATGGTAAAAGAAGTTATCCACAGGATGTGTTGATGGGCGATAAATCGACCTCACTATCTTAACAAAGAAAAAAATAAAAAACAGTCTTGACTTGGCTATTTTAAAAAATATTTTTATCCTTGTAAAAATTGTTCAAAATTTCCCAACCAGCGCTGGGTGATATCACGAGCAATTTGTGGCGAGTTCTGCAAAAGTTCTTTGGCAGTAGAGGGTAAAAGAGGAAGTAGGCTTCGATCACGTTGGATATCAGCAATTTTAAATTGCCGATATCCTGTTTGACGGGTTCCAAGTACTTCTCCCGCACCCCTTAATTCCATATCTTTTTCAGCAATAATAAATCCATCATTGGTTGCACGCATTATTTTTAATCGCTCAGCACCTTGCTGTGAAAGTGGTGATTGATAAAGCAAAATACAATGGGACTGGGCGGTGCCTCTTCCTACTCGGCCGCGTAATTGATGAAGTTGGGATAAACCCAGACGCTCCGCATTTTCAATAATCATAAGACTGGCATTAGGAACATCCACCCCAACTTCAATCACTGTTGTGGCAACCAGTAAATTTATTTCGCCGCATTTAAATGCGGCCATAGTTGCTTCTTTTTCTAAAGGCTTCATCCGTCCATGCACCAAACCTACCCTGGCCCCGGGAAGTTGTTCTTGTAATGCATGTGCTGTTTCAGTAGCTGCCATACATTGTAGTTTTTCTGACTCTTCAATAAGAGTACAAACCCAATAAATTTGCCGTCCTTGGGCTATGGCAACTTGTAATCGATTGATGACTTCTTCCCGTTTACTCTGGCTTAATACAGCTGTAGCAATGGGCATACGCCCAGGGGGTAATTCATCGATAATCGAGATATCCAAATGGGCAAAGTGAGTCATGGATAGTGTTCTTGGGATAGGTGTGGCAGTCATTAATAATTGATGAGGAATGAGTTGATCCTGCTGTCCTTTTTGTTGCAAAAGCAATCTTTGCTCTACTCCAAATCGATGTTGCTCATCGATAATGACTAGGCCTAAGCGGGCAAAGTTCACTGACTCTTGAAATAAGGCATGAGTGCCAATAATCAACTGGCAGCTGTGATCAGCAAGAGCAGCAAGTGCCATACGCCGCTCGCTAAGTTTCATTTTTCCGCTGAGCCGTATTGTTTTAATTCCCAAAGGTTCAAGCCAATGGATAAGATTATTAGCATGTTGCTCGCTCAATAAATCAGTTGGTGCCATAAAGGCAACTTGTTGTCCATTAGCAATCGCTTGTAATGCTGCCAGAGCAGCAATAATGGTTTTTCCTGCTCCTACATCGCCTTGTACCAAGCGCAACATGGGTTTCGTTTGCATTAAATCTTGGCTGATCTCCTGGGCAACTCTATGCTGTGCATGGGTGAGGGGGAAGGGAAGAGAGTTTAAAAAACGTTGACTCAAGTTTTGATCTGCAGGCAATGCGACAGAGTGTAATGCATTACGTGATTCCCTGGCAAATTGCATGCTGAGACGCTGTGCTAATAACTCATCAAAAACCAACCGTTTTAGGGCAGGATGTTGACCTTCTTCGAGCGATTGCACCGAGATATCTGGAGGGGGATTATGTAATAATTGAATTGCCTCTCCCAGAGGAAAAAAATTATTGGTCCGCAATTGTTCTGCATTCATCCATTCCAATTGCTGAAGTTCCTGTTTACAACTTTTTAAGGCCACATCGACCAACTGTCTTAAACGTGTTTGACTCAAGCCTTGTGTGCTTGGATAAATTGGAGTGAGTGTTTCATTAACCTGACATTCACTTTCATCATCGAGTAACTGATATTCAGGATGAGTCATAATCAGGGTATTGTTGAATTCGCGTACTTCTCCAAATGCATGAATCATTGTGCTGTTATTTAGATTATTGATTTGATTTTTATTAAAATGAAAAAACTGCAGTTTTAGTATGCCTGTTTTATCTTCAATGTAACAATGTAACATGGCACGCTTACCGGGTTTAATTTCTGTTTTACATACTCGTCCGGCAATCACACACCAATCATTGGGACGTAAATCTTGAATAGGGGTTATTCGGGTTCTGTCTTGATAACGGTAAGGTAGGTGAAACAGTAAATCACGCACTGAGTGAATGCCACATTTGGCAAGTTTTGCTGCAAGCGTTGGTCCGATACCCGTTAGTGATTCGCAAGAGTTAGATAACACAGTATTAATGATTTTGAATGATGGTGTTTAAGTGTAACTCATAGTTAGGACAGTAACAATTTGCTGTTTTAGCAAGCCAGCAAATTGTGTGGTATGAGGATATAAAACCTTTTCATATGGCACAAAAAAGCGCATAATAGCTTCATTTTTGATGGAAACCGAGTCGCATGAAACAAACTGTAGAGCAGCTTTTAAAACACGCTTTAATGTCATTACAAAAGTCGGGCGATGTACCTCCTGATTTGGACATTGAGATTAAGGTTGAGCGTGCAAAAGATTCCGCTCATGGTGATTATGCCAGTAATTTGGCCTTAATTTTAGCAAAACCGTGCCGTCAAGCACCGCGCAAAATAGCAGAACTTTTAGTCCAGGCTCTCCCCGTTGATCCTGCTGTGGAAAAAGTAGAAATTGCTGGGGCGGGGTTTATTAATTTCTTTATACGCAGCAGTTCTCGCTCACAAATTATTGGCGAAATACTGGATAAGGAAGAGAGGTTTGGACGCAGCACGATTGGCCAAGATCAAAAAGTATTGATTGAATTTGTTTCTGCTAACCCAACAGGTCCTTTGCATGTAGGCCATGGGAGAGGTGCTGCTTTTGGTGCTACTTTGGGAAATGTCTTAAAAGCTGCCGGCTATGATGTAACATTAGAATATTATGTCAACGACGCTGGAAGACAAATGAACATTCTTGCGGCCAGTGTGTGGTTACGTTATCTGGAGCTTGCAGGTGAACCTGTTGTTATTCCTGCCAATGCATATAAAGGTGGTTATGTTTCCGAAATAGCGCAGGAATTTTGGGCTGAGCATGGTAAGGAATATGTATATCCATGGACTACTGTAACAGAAGGTTTACCCCTCGATGAGCCTCATGGCGGCGATAAAGAAGTTTATATTGATGCTTTAGTCTCTCGTGCAAAACAACTTCTAGGTATGAATGTTTTTGCCCTGTTTCATCAACATGCATTAAATACTGTTCTTGACGATATTAAAGATGATCTTGCTGAGTTTGGGGTGATATACGAGAACTGGTTCTCTGAACAATCTTTATTTGAAGATGGCTCAATTCAGAAAGGCATTCAGGCGCTAAAAGACAGTGGGCATACTTTTGAAAAAGAAGGGGCACTTTGGTTTAAAGCAACTGATTTTGGCGATGAAAAAGATCGAGTACTGGTCCGGGCTAATGGCCAAACCACTTATTTTGCTTCAGATGTTGCCTACCATTGGAATAAATATGATAGAGGATATGATCGGGTAATTGATATCTTTGGTGCAGATCATCATGGTTATATCACGCGGTTGCGTGCTGTAGTTAAGGCATTGGGGCATGATGAAAGCGCACTTGATGTATTATTGGTTCAATTTGCTATTTTATATCGTGGTTCTGAGCGGGTCCAAATGTCGACGCGCAGTGGGTCTTTTGTTACTTTAAGGGAGCTGCGCCATGAAGTAGGAAATGATGCGGCGCGTTACTTTTATGTGGCACGTAAGTCAGAACAACATATGGATTTTGATTTGGACTTGGCAAAATCGGAGTCAAGTGATAATCCGGTCTATTATATTCAGTATGCTCATGCCAGAATACGCTCTGTATTAAGACAATTAAAGGAACGAGGTTTGCTGTGGGATAAAGCAATTGGACTAAAGAATATTGATTTGTTGGATCAACCACATGAAACTCATTTGATTTCTTTAATTAGTCGATATCCGGAAATTGTGGAATTAGCGGCTGCTTGTTGTGAGCCTCATCAAGTGGCGTATTATTTACGTGAAGTAGCCAATGGCTTACATAGTTATTATAATGCTGTTCAGCTTTTGTGTGAGCAAGAGCAATTACGATGTGCACGTCTTTGCTTGCTCGAGGCGGTGCGTCAGGTATTAAAGAACGGTTTGGACTTATTGGGCGTTTCAGCTCCTGAGAGTATGTGATGACAAAAGAATATGGAAATAGGCGTTCTTCGCGGTCGCGAAGCAGTGCACCGCATCAGCTTCTAGTGAGTATGTTTACCTTTTTATTAGGTTATTTGACTGCTTCTTTTTTCGATATCGAAACCATCAGCCATTGGGTAAATTCTCAGGTTTTGGCGCATCAAGAAATAAAAAAAGAACCGGTCAAACCAGAGGCACAACAACGTACAGCAATACCGCCTAAACCAAAATTTGAGTTTTATACTCTTCTGGCTAATGAAAAAGTTCCTAATTCACAAGCCAATGCGAACTCTGCAACATCAGTTCAACCTGCTGCATCCGTAACTACTTCTACAATACCCACTACAGCTTCTACATCAACGCCCAAGACATCATCTGTCAATGTTGCTCGTGCAGCAACTACAGCCGCAGCCTCAGCAAGAACAAATAATTCTAAAGCCCAACAATATCCTGGAGCGATTAATAAAACACTTGCACCAAAATCTGTTTCTTCAACAGACAGAGGAAAGTTTTTGGTGCAAGTGGCCTCTTTTAAAGCACGCAAAGATGCAGAACAAATGAAAGGTACATTAATACTTAAAGGGTTTAGTGTATACATTGTTCCTGTAAGTCATGCTACAAAAGGTAATTGGTTTCGTGTAGTAGTAGGACCTTATCCTAATCGAGCGCTTGCTCAACAGGCCCAAATGATTCTAGCCAAAAATGAGCATCTGAATGGTATGGTTACCAGTGCAGGGTAACAGGCCCTAAATTACTATCTTGCCAGACTGGCGAAATCCAACCAGGTTGTGTTTAACGCCGAACAACTACCTGAATGTTTCCTGCATTTTTGATTGCATGAGGTTTACTAATTCCTACTGTAATTTGGGACGCTTTGAATTGTTTTTTGATTAAATCTGCGACTTCATTAGCTACTGTTTCAATGAGTTGAAATGATTTTGATTCAACATAAAGAGTCACACGATTGCAAAGTGCTTCGTAATCTATGGTTTTAGTCAAATCTTCCTGACATGAACTGAAATCGGTATCAATATTAATATCAATTAATAACTGTTGATTAATACGTTGCTCCCATTCGTAAACGCCAATTTTAGTACTTACATTCAGGGCTTTTATAATTAAAGTATCCAATGTTATTTCTACCTGCTCAAAAATGATTTATCGATTTTATCGAAATAGTTACTCCTATGTAACCCCACCCACGAGTTGAGGTTACATATAGAGCTATAGAGTGATGATCCTGTTCCTTTATTCGCTTCGGAGTCAATTTTTGCATTATTTAGAGTGGATATTACAGTAAATATGTTAGGATTAGGCATTTGATGATGTTGGGATAACATGATGTATGATCTGGATCAATCTCTATTTCTGCGTGCTCTAAGGCGACAACCTGTGGAGCGAACTCCCGTATGGATGATGCGTCAAGCGGGACGATATTTACCCGAGTATCGCAAGACCAGAGAGCAGGCGGGTGATTTTTTAAGTCTTTGCAAGAACCCTGAACTTGCGTGCGAGGTTACTTTACAGCCTTTGCGCCGTTATGCCCTGGATGCGGCTATTTTATTTTCCGATATTCTGACAATTCCTGATGCAATGGGATTAGGTTTATATTTTTCTGAAGGGGAGGGACCTTGTTTTGATCGCCCCATACACGATACCCAGGCAATTACTCACTTACAACTCCCTGAACCAGAGTCTTTAGCTTATGTAATGAATGCAGTGCGGCTCATTCGTCGAGAAATGCCAAAAGAGCTTCCTTTAATTGGTTTTGCAGGCAGCCCATGGACTTTGGCATGTTATATGGTTGAAGGCAAAAGCACTAGAGACTTTAAACGTATTTTGCATTTGCTCTATACCGAAAGTGAAGCTGCCCATATGTTGTTGCATAAATTGGCACAATCAATAGCAAATTACCTTATTGAACAAATTAAGGCTGGTGTTAATTCAGTCATGCTTTTTGATACCTGGGGGGGAATTTTAACACCAGAAAATTATCAAAAATTTTCCCTGGAGTATATGCAGAAGATTGTACAACAAATTAAAGCACATTATCCCCACATTCCTGTTATTTTATTTACCAAGGGTGGCGGTCAATGGTTAGAAAAAATGCTGATTACGGGATGTGATGCTTTGGGAATTGATTGGACATGTGATTTGGGTGAAGCCCGTCAAAGAGTAGGTAATCAAGTCGCGTTACAGGGAAACCTTGACCCTTCTGTGTTGTTGACTTCGGAACAATGTATTCGAGAAGAAGTAAAAAAAGTATTGGCATCCTTCGGCTCAGGTTCAGGACATGTCTTCAATCTCGGCCATGGTATAACTCCTGACGTCCCCCCGGAACATGTTGCTGCCATGATTGAAGCTGTTCATGAGTTTAGTCCTTATTATCATCAAAAATGATCGGGATTGTAGCCTGGGTTTGTTGGCCTGAATCTTCTACACATCGTTGAAAAACCAGTCCAGTTCTACTTCGACTTCCCGCGGACAAGCCGCGGGGCGTAGGCATAGATGTGATTAAGAGACAGGTTTGTGTACCCGGGCTTACATTAATGATTGTTTGTTAGTTGGGCATCAAAAACCTCTTCTGAGGAAGTCTTTTGTTGAGAGAAAATGCTAAACTTCATACAGTGTGTACCTAGCAAAACATGATCCTGCTCTTCTCAAGCGTCGTACCGAAGCAGGCGTATCGCATGAAAAGGAACCTGCCCAGAAAATCATTATCTTTGTCTCTATGTCACATGTATTCTGCTTGTCGTTCTGGTGTCGCTCGATGTACGCTTAGGCTGGTCGTCAGTACCATGGTACGTTTCGATCATTGGTGACGCGCTCATTGTTGTCTCATTCTATATTTTCTATCTTGTTGCAAAAGTAAACACCTATGCTGCTGCCAACATTCGTGTTGAGGAGGGACAAAAAGTGATTACGACTGGCTTATACGGATTCGTCCGTCACCCGATGTACTTCGGCGCTATATTTTTTTCATTGGCACGCCACTTGCACTGGGATCGTGGTGGACGTTGCTTTTGACTCTCATCTTCTTATTAATTCTGGTTGCCCGCATCCTCAATGAGGAGAAATACTTGCACGGGATTTGCCTGGAGATACGGAGTATCAAAAAAAGTCACGACTCGACTTATACCGTTCATCTGGTAACTATGATGACTATCAATCAATAAGGCATTCTATTATTAAATTTTTTTATTACTACCCTGATTAGCCTGCATATGCGGTAAACTCAAATTCCGCTCCGAATTTTTTTGACCTATCTCTATGTTAAATAGAATGGTTTATGCCATAATGATTTTCAAGCTATGACTTTTAATATTAGGGTAGCCCCCTGCGAAGTCACTGCTCATAAATAAATTATTCAGTAATGAAAAGATGGATTCTTCTCTACGTATAATCAAAGAAATGGATGTCGTTCCTTATGATACGCTCACAAAAAATTGCTGATGAGATTCTTATTGATTTGGCTCTACAAGGTGGTGGAGCTCATGGTGCTTTTACATGGGGCGTATTAGATCGTTTGTTAGAAGAAAAGAAGCTGCGAATTGATGGTATTTCGGGTACATCGGCTGGTGCCATGAATGCTGTAGCCCTTGTTGATGGTTACACCAAAGACGGTCCTCAGGGAGCACGCAATTCACTTGAATCGTTCTGGAAGAAGATCTCCGAGGCAGCACGCTTTAGTTTTTTTCAACGCAGTCCGCTTGATATTCTTCTGGGTCAATGGTCGCTTGATCATTCTCCTTTGTTCATCACTATGGACATCATGTCTCGAGTGTTTTCTCCATACGATCTTAACCCATTAGGGATAAATCCACTCCGCGATATTTTAGCAAAAACCATTGATTTCAAACGATTGTCACAAAGTTCAATCAAATTATTCGTTACTGCGACAAACGTTAGCACTGGCAGAGGAAGAGTATTTCGCAATAACGAAATCACGCCTGAGGTACTTCTTGCATCGGCATGTCTACCTACTATGTTCAAGGCTGTTGAGATCAATGGAGAGCACTACTGGGATGGAGGGTACTCAGGAAATCCTACAATTACACCGCTTGTACGAGAATGTAAATCGCAAGATACGATTTTAGTGCAAATTAATCCTGTAACACGACTAGGTTTTCCTCAATCAGCAAAAGAAATCCTCAATCGATTGAATGAAGTTTCGTTCAACGCAGTATTACTCAAGGAACTTCGTATGATTGCTTTATTACGACAATTGGCACATCCAGATAACTCCGAAGGGGCGAAATGGGCAGGCATGCGAATACACCGGGTAAGTAGCGACATCATGCTTGAACTTGGTTCCTCCTCCAAGCTCAATGCAGAATGGGACTTTTTGCTCATGCTTCGAGATGAAGGGCGTCGGGCTGCTGAAGCTTTTCTTAAGGAGCATGCAAATGACCTTGGCCGACGTTCATCACTTGACCTCGATATATTGCTTGAGGGAGTTTAGTCTTGATTTTTCATTTCTGTATGAGTAAAAGTGGGGGCAACCTCTCTTTGAAGCAAGCGAGGTCTGCCGATTATGGCGAGTCCTTGAATAATTTAGATTTTGTGATCTTTATATTTTGCAAGAAGACTTTCATAAAGATAATAGCCATGAATTTTAAAGAGGTGTATTTAATAGAACAAAGTTTTTTGTACAGATTCATTCCAGCCTTATAATTAAGGCTATCTGTCAATTTTAAACATACATATTGCCAAAAACCAAAAACCTTCCAATCATATTGAGAGTTATTATCGATAAATAGTAACTTATATTCTTCTTCTGAAAGTAAGCCGCTATGAATCGCAACTAATCTATAGCTAACATTGAAATTACTAATCAAGGATATATTGAGGTTATATTTGACAAGAAGTGATTTTAATTCACTCAGGAATAGGCTTCGATTGTATAATTTATCTCTGCTCTTTTCTCCTCGGGTAAGAGAGTTATTATTATCTTGGGAATAGTGGTAATATGCTTGGGGCAAAAAACTTACTTTTGGCTCATTCAAGAGCAGCTCCACCATAACTAAAATGTCTTCTCCACAGTAAACTGTTCGAGAAAAAGAAAGATTATACCTAAAATACAATTTGTGTTTTATCAAAACACCCCACACAGAACCCGGTGCTTTGAAACGCAGTATATCTTCTGCAAGAACTATTGCTTTCAATGAAGGAGAACAGCGTTGCATGTACTTATTATCTAAATAATAATCGGTTATTAAAATATCACTATTTTCTGTTGCTATCTGTTTATACATATCCAATAACATATTAGGTTCAACCCAATCATCACTGTCTATATGAGTGGAGTAAACTCCTTTAGCTTCTATAACCCCTAATTGTCGCGCGCTACCCACCCCTTCATTTTCTTTATGAAATACCCTTATCCTGCTATCCCTTTTCGCGTATTCATCACATATTTTTCCGCTATTATCTGTTGAACCATCATTAATCAACAATACCTCAAAATCAGTAAATGTTTGAGTTAAAATACCGTGCAATGTTCTTGGAAGAAGTTTCTCTGTATTATATACCGGCACTATAATTGATATTTTAGGTGTATTCATTGCTTAATTTCCTAAAACTTACTTTACTAAAAACCATTCCTCGCATGTGTTGCCTCGTTTCCTTATTTAACATAATAAAGTATCCAGAGAGCGCGGTTGAGACGGTAGAAGTTACCACCACAATAATAAATCGCAACCATCCTTCTACAAAACAATAGTGTAGATAAATGGGTATTATGGAGGCTATCAGAAGAGTTGCAAAACAAATAAAAACAACTTTAAATAAAAAACGACCGAGGGAAAATTGAGGAATTAATAAATGAGTCATAATTAAAGATGCAGCAAAGTAAAATACAAATAAAATAGTATTAACTATAAATGGTACTATTGGTGAATATCCTGCTTTCAATAAAAAATAGGAAATGGGTATTACTAATAAATAAATACTACCCGAAATAAAACTAAATGATCTTATCTGTCCTGTTGCATGAATAGCAAATATAAGCACAAAAAACATGGATGCTTGCAAACTATTTATGTAGTTTAATTGGCAAAATAGTACAGTATACTCAGGTACATTTGTTAACCAAAAATGGAGTATAAAGTGATTCTCAATAATAAGAGGAAGGGATGTAAAAAAAAGAAGAAAGAATGAGATTTTAGCTGAATTAATTATCAAGTGCTCCATTCTTTCTATTTCATTTGCAGCATAATATTTCACTATTCGCGGGCGAACTGCTGCTAGAAAGTTTCCTGAAAAATTGATTATCGCGCTATCAACTAGAGTAGCTATGCTGTATGCGGAATTTACTGCCACACCAAAGTATAAGTTGAAAAGTATATTTATACCCTGTAATTTTGTTACAACAGCCATATTGCCGTATAAATCCCAAACAGAAAACTTTAACATTGGATAGATAATTTCCTTCTCCCATCTCAATTTATATCGGCACGCTGAGAAGTTTTTCACACAATAAAACTTATATACCAATGTAATAAAAGATGACACGCCCAGGAGCAGCGCAGCATATAAAATTAATTTATCAAAACTACCAACTACTGACAAAAAGTAAACAGCTAATAATTGTAATGTATAATTTAATATTTCTATGTATGCATACACATTCATCCTTTCATGTGCAATAATCATAGCGCTATACGGTACTTGAATTACGGAAATCATTATACTGATAATAGATAATTGGAATACCCAATTTGCAGCAGGTATACGTTCTATAGGAATAACAATTTTATTTCCCAATCCCCATAATCCTACCGTTTCAGTTAATATAAATATAATACCCGCAATCAATATATGAATAGTTAATGCTGCGGAGAAAATTTTTTTCAATTTTTCTTTACTACTACATCCTAATTCAAAGGTCAGAAAACGCGAAGTGGCGCCATTTATCGAGTTTTTGAGAAAAGAAAATAATACTGCTATCCCGGACACTACTCCATAAATCCCATAATCAGAAATACCTAAAGTATTCAATACTACATGCAAAGTGTACAAATTAACTGCCATAGAAAATAGCATTCTGAAATAGAGGAAAAGCGTATTCATCGTAATTATTTTTGAGTCTGAAGTGAAGCTCATTGTTAAAAGAGTCCTCTATGATGAAGGTGATAGAGGGGCATTGTTCTAGAACCCCATATCTTGTGAGGACTATTATAATCCTCTCTATGAAAATGGCGCCATTTGAAATCAAAGAATTTTTTGAATCATGAAAGGCAGCTGTGTCTTTATTTTTTGCAATGCGACTTGATAAGAAATTGAAAATAGGCCGGATGTAGCACCATCTTGAATTTACGGTCAAAACAGTTGCTACTTGATTTCTATTAAGAAAGGTTAGGAAGTACCAATCTCTTGGCAAATAGAGCGTTATTCATTCCTAAACTGCCTACTCAATTGAATGGCCATTTCTATTGACTGTTCATAGTTGAGTCGGGGATCAACCAGACTATGATAGGCTTTTTTCAGATCATCAGGTGCTAATCCGCGAGCACCGCCAATACATTCGGTAACATTATCACCCGTAAGTTCAAAATGAACACCACCTAGATAACTACCCATATTGCGATGAATTTCCAAAGCTTGTTTTAGTTCTAAAAGGATGTTATCAAAGTGACGTGTTTTGATGCCATGTGTTGTAGTTTCTGTATTACCATGCATGGGATCACAGGACCAGGTGACTGGGATTTTTGTTTTTCTCACTGCCTCAATAAGAGGGGGAAGCAGTTTATCTATATGTCGTGCTCCGAGTCGGGTAAACAACAAAAGACGTCCCTCTTCGCGCTGGGGATTCGCTCTGTTCAATACTTCTTCCAGCCATTCGGGAGTGGCCCCCGGACCGATTTTGATACCAATAGGATTTTCTACGCCACGTAAAAATTCCAAATGCGCGCTGTCAGTTTGTGCGGTGCGCATACCAATCCACGGGAGGTGAGTAGAAAGGTTATACCATAAACCATCTTCCATTTGCCGTGTCAATGCTTGTTCGTAATGCAAATGCAATGCTTCATGAGAAGTATAAAAATCGACTTTAGATAAATTACTGGATTGTATTCCACCAATAGTATCTAAAAAGTCCAACGCATCGGCAATTGATTTAACTAGAGTCTGGTATTCTTCCTTTTGCTTTGAATGCTCAACAAAACTTAAATCCCACTGCTGGGGGTGATTAAGGCTAGCAAAACCACTATCGAGCAAACTACGTATAAAATTTAAGGTAATCGCTGAGCAGTTGTAGGCTTGCAACAATAATTTAGGGTTAGGTTCTCGTGCTTCCTGGGTAAATTCTGGAGAATTGACCAGATCGCCACGATAACTGGGTAAAGTAACGCCCTCAATTGTTTCATAATCCGAAGAACGGGGTTTTGCATATTGACCAGCGATGCGTCCCACACGGATAATGGGCTTTCTTAAGCCATGCAATAAAATCAAACTCATCTGTAAAATGATTTTTAATTTATTACTAATAATTTCCGAACGACAGTCATTAAATGATTCAGCACAGTCACCCCCTTGAAGAATAAAGGCTTCCCCACGTCCAGCACGTGCAATTTCTTTTTTTAAATTGTTTACTTCACTACTGGTAACGAGTGGAGGTAAAAGGCTCAGTTGATCTACAATTTTATTTAACTGTTCATTATCAGAATAAGTTGCAGCTTGTAAATACGAGTACTGGAGCCAAGACGTAGGCGACCATTTTTGCATAAAAAAACCTATGTAACTTTTTTGAGTCTAAGTATGGAATAAATGAACACATACTGCAAGCGAACTGCGCCTTTAAACTAATTTTTGCATAAACCAAATAACATACAATAAGTTCTTGTATTATTCAATTAATGTATTTTTTATCTATAAGTCGATTATTTTAAATTAGTACTTTGTTAGAGTCTGTTATAGACCCTGGGCTTTCAACTAATAATTCTTAAATTTCATAGAGAATATTGCCTGGGTTCATTATTGAAAATATCAGCGAATACTTCATTCGTACTTCGAGTCCCAGATTGAATCGCATCACGATATTGAGGCGGTGTCATCATCTATGAGTTCTCCCTTTGTTGTGTGCATTTAATAATCATTTTAATGGTGTTGAAATGAGACAGTATGAGCAATAAATCGCCTATAATAATAGTGATTGGTTTAATATCCAGAGAGTGTGAAAATGAGTCAAGACAAGCAAGATAAGACTGACGAAAAAGGGCAATTTAACCGTACAATCAAGGGCGATTATAATATTATTCTCAAAAGAATGGATGATGATAGCCCATTGGATTCTAAGAGTCTTTTGGAGCTTTCAGAGAAAAACGGTCATGCTCCTATATTGATTATTCAAAATAATCAATTAAAAATATTTGGATATAAACCTAGAAGTAATGTGGCGCCTGGTGATTGGCATCTTCGAACACTTTATTTTTCAGATAACTTAAAAGACCCTATTATTCAAAAAGCGTGGACTCAGAATATGATTAAATTTTCGGAATTGGATCCGAAAATGCAGGAAATAATCGCTAATAATCATCAGGAAATACAAACACGAAGAAGACGGGTTCCCACTTTAACTGATGAACACATCATTGAGGATATAAAAAAGGGACGTAGTCTAAGCCCACTACACAAACAAGCACGCCAGCAGCATTTTTTTTATGAGGCTTCGTTGAGAACCCAAAAGGAGCTATCATACTATGCAGTCAGTGGAGGATTTAAAGTACCCTATGTTGTAGCAATACAAGGTACAAACTATAAAGTACGTAGTGCGGCAAAAGTTATTGCTGAATTAAGGTCAAAGGGAAAAAGCGGGCCTGAGAGCCCTTCTCAAAGGGAGCATTCTGAAAATAGAAGTAAGGTTGGAACTCATATTCCTGCTTGTGTACAGAAGTTTGATCCGAATGATAATCATACGCTTTTTATACCTCTTGAAGGGCAAACGAAAGAGAATAAAATACAACAATCTCTCGACATGAGACTTGGTGGACCGTTAAAAGGTTTATTGCGATCGTGTGGGAATAATGGACAGCTTGAGGCCTTTCTTGGGCCTACTGAAGATATGATAGGTTTTTATAAAGACAGAGGTTTTGATTTAGTCGAGGAAATATGGTTCCCTTCCACAGGAAGATATTATTCATTCATTAATAAAGAAACGGGTGATTTTATAATTACATTGGCGGGCCTCCAAAGCCAAGCCAATTTAATTTCACAATTACTCACGCTTAAAATGGCAGGGGTTAATGTTGATAAGGTCAAAGTGTATGGAGACACTCAGAGTATCGAGCATGATATCACTCAAGATATCTTAAATTTCAAAGAAAAACTCTTATCATCAGGTATTAATTTAGAAAAGCAAAATACAGCGCTTGTTATTGCAGGAAATGGGGGAATTTTAGGGAGAGAGATTGAACGCTTAGATGAAGACATTGATGTCGATGGCCAAATAAAATCGGAGCCTGGAAGTAAGTGTGCAATGACCTTTTACCCCACTAAAGGAGCCAAAGGCGGTGTGGTGGGTATAATTAATTTAAGTATGCCCTATGGAGAAGTAATGGGACCCATGATGACCGATATGGCGGAACACTTGCATGTACGTGAGGTATTTTTGGCGGGAATAGGAGGGGCAATTGGTCGCAGAGAGGAAAAATTGGAAGAAGACGTAGTAGAGCAGCATATTGGAACTTATCATGTTTTTTTTACAACGACTAATCCTGAAACAGGAGCACGATATACACTGGAGGATACAGAAGTAATCATGCCGCCTATCGATCAGAAAGGCAAAGGATGGCTTAATGATGAGTCCGTTGGATTACATGTTCATGTCGATTCACCATTTATAGAAACTTTTGGTTGGCTTGAAGAACGAATGGATGAACGGTGTACTATGGTTGATTGTGAATCCCATTTTGCTATTGAACGAATTAAAAAGTGGAATGAAGACCATCCTGAAGATAAGATACGTATTATGCCTGGTCTTCTTGTATCAGATTATGTGGGTCATAAATCACTTGGGGCTTTGACACCAGATACCTGCAAGCATGTTAAACCGTTTCTAGAGCATTTTGTCGAAAGAATAAAAGAACCTCGGGAAGAACTAACAACATCGTTCAAGGTACTATAATCAAATAGTACTCTTTATGCGAACTTGTTAAAGTTCAGGGAACACTGCTGAGGTACCTCGTTGAAAATATCAGCTAATAACTCATCAGTACTATTCTTCATCTGAGAAAATAAAGCTCTCAAAGCAGTGAGTTCTGATTGAATCGCAGCACTATTTCGAGGAGGTGTCATTGATCCCTTAATTCCTATAGCATAGACTCCCTGCACGGTATGATATAAAGCAAACTGTTCTCCTAATTGTGTGATATCTAATGCGATTTTATGTCTTCGTCCACTATAGTAATCATAAACTTGAGGCACATCATTCAGCTTTTCCTGAGATACTACTCCAGTATTTTTTAAATCAGTGCTGCAATACAATTTTAACATGGTCCATGGAAAATATTTGCGCTGAGCTTTACCCAATTTAAGCCATGCTTGATTAAGTTCGGATTCAGATATCTTGTGAGCGGACCAGTCACGACAACAGCTAATATAATGTTCATAGATATCGAAGAGATGGGTTAAATCCACATGTTCGGGTGGATTATCCTGAAGTAAAGTAATCATTTTTTTATTTTCTTCAGTACACTTTTTTTCAATATTTTTTTTAAAGAGTTTTAACATATAACGATCGCAAAATATAAAAGCATAAGATAAAGGTGTTATGGATCGAAGGGGAAAATTTTCTGTTAATTCGCCATATTTAAATAATAGTTGGGGTTCTTTATCGAGAAATTTTTCTACCATAGGATAATTTGCTTTCTTCACATGTTCAAAAAATGCCTTTTTCTTACATCGTTGCAGGGAGCTATGAAATAATTGATTAATTCCTGTGGAAATGGTGGATAAATGAACTTGTTGTTCCAGATTAAGGTGTTTTGAGATACATTCTGCAGTATCTTCTATGAGAGTCTCAAAAGTTGTATACATTAGGTAACTACCTGTTTGGCAATAAATATAATAATTTGGACTCAAATTATACTACTTTATACTTATATTGTGTGATCTAATTAAAAAAATAACTATTTTTGAAATAAAAGATCTTTAATTTAACGGGTTACTCTGTGCTATTCGATGTTCTATAAATAAAAAAATTTAAAGGCTTGAAATCTTATCAGGTGCCCCCATCTTTGGTTTTCACCTTGCTAAGCTGTCGGATTAGGAGTCATTGCATGAGTAAAAAACAAGATAAAAGAAATTGGCATCAACTTAAAAAAGAACATGAATCTAAAGAATCCAAAGAAGTTGAGCATCCTGAAGGTACTCTAGATCTGCCTGAAGAGATAGAACACCTGGAACCTTCTTTAGATCATCCAAATTACATTGAATTGAGTGAAAAACTCACTCTTGCTGAACAGCAATCTCATGAAAATTGGGAAAAAGCTGTCCGTGCCCAAGCGGAGTTGGATAATGTACGTCGCCGTGCTGAGCGTGAGGTAGCGAATGCTCATCGTTATGGTGTTGAGAAGTTAATTACTGATTTATTACCGGTGATCGACAGCCTGGAGCAAGCCTTGCAGCTGGCTGTTAAAGCAGAAGATGTATCAATGCACGAAGGTTTGGAATTAACTTTGAAGCTTTTTATGGATGTATTGAAGAAATTCGAGGTTCAGCAAATTGACCCTATGGGCACGCCCTTTGATCCGCAGCTTCATGAAGCAATGTCTATGCAGGCTGCACCCGATGCAGAACCCAATATAGTATTAGCGGTATTCCAAAAGGGATACAAACTCAGTGATCGCGTGATTAGACCAGCGCGTGTTGTCGTATCAAAAAAATAAAAATGTGCGCTTTGTGGGTTGAAATTGGCAAGTTATACCCCATATAAGAATCATCGCATTAGAAATTATTACTTTGGAGCAAGAATAGAATGGCTAAAATTATAGGAATCGACTTAGGTACCACCAACTCATGTGTTGCTGTCATGGAGGGTGATAAACCTAAGGTTATTGAAAACAGTGAAGGTCACCGCACTACTCCTTCCATCGTCGCTTATACAGATGACGGTGAAGTATTGGTTGGACAATCTGCAAAACGTCAAGCAGTAACTAACCCGGATAATACTCTATTTGCAATTAAGCGATTGATTGGTCGTCGTTTTGAAGATGCGGTTGTACAAAAAGATATCAAAATGGTACCATACAAGATTGTTAAAGCAGACAATGGAGATGCTTGGGTTCGTGTGAAAGATCAAGACAAAGCACCACCACAGATTTCTGCTGAAGTACTACGTAAAATGAAAAAAACCGCCGAAGATTACCTCGGTGAAGAAGTGAAAGAAGCGGTGATTACCGTACCTGCTTATTTCAATGATTCTCAACGCCAGGCAACCAAAGATGCTGGCCGTATTGCAGGTCTTGATGTAAAACGTATCATCAACGAGCCTACTGCTGCTGCTCTTGCCTATGGCATGGACAAAAAACGCGGTGATTCAATCATTGCTGTGTATGACCTTGGTGGTGGTACTTTTGATATTTCAATTATTGAAATCGCAGAAGTTGATGGAGAACATCAATTCGAAGTACTCGCAACAAATGGTGATACTTTCTTAGGCGGTGAAGACTTTGACTTGGCTTTGATTGAATACCTGGCTTCTGAATTCAAAAAGGATACTGGTATTGATTTACACAACGATCCATTAGCGTTACAACGACTGAAAGATGCCGCTGAAAAAGCAAAAATTGAACTTTCTTCAGCACAGCAAACAGATGTTAATTTACCTTATATTACAGCGGATGCTTCTGGACCAAAACACTTAAATATCAAATTGACTCGCGCCAAATTGGAGTCTTTGGTTGAGAAGCTGGTTGAGCGTACTGTAGAGCCTTGTAAAATCGCATTGAAAGATGCTGGACTGACTGTATCACAAATTAATGAAGTCATTTTGGTGGGGGGGCAAACCCGTATGCCTTTAGTCCAAAAAACAGTAGAAGAGTTTTTTGGTAAAGAGCCGCGTAAAGACGTTAACCCTGATGAAGCAGTTGCTGTAGGTGCTGCCATCCAAGCTGCAGTATTATCTGGTGAAGTAAAGGATATTTTGTTGCTTGACGTAACGCCTTTATCTTTAGGTATTGAAACCATGGGTGGCGTAATGACCAAACTCATTGAGAAAAATACCACAATTCCCACTAAAGCCAACCAGGTATTCTCTACCGCAGATGATAATCAAACAGCTGTTACTGTACATGTGTTGCAAGGTGAAAGAGATCAAGCGTCAGCGAATAAATCTTTGGGCCGCTTCGATTTAGGTGATATTCCTCCTGCACCACGTGGCGTACCCCAAATTGAGGTAACTTTTGATATCGATGCAAACGGTATCTTAAATGTTTCTGCTAAAGATAAAGCGACAGGGAAGGCTCAATCAATTGTCATTAAAGCATCCAGTGGTTTGAGTGATGAAGAAGTGGAAGCAATGGTCAAAGATGCTAAATCTCATGCTGATGAAGATAAGAAATTTAAAGAAATGGCAGAGCTGCGCAATCAGGCAGACAGTTTGATTCATAGTTGTGAAAAATCTATGAAAGATCTGGCAACTGAACTCAACGAAGATGAGAAAAAAGGGATTGAAAATGCTATTGCCGAATTAAAAGAGGCAGTTCAGGGTAGTGATAAAGCACAAATTGAAGACAAATTAAAAGTGCTAAGCGATGCTTCTGCAAAAATGGCTGAACGAGTTTATGCTAAAAAAGCATCAGAAGGACAAGCAGGGCAAACAGGACAAGAGCAGGCACACCAAGAACAAGCGCAATCCCAAGAATCAGCTAAAACGGATGAAGGTGTTGTAGATGCTGAGTTCGAGGAAGTTAAAGACGATAAGAAATAATTGGTGCTATATCGTGACTTAGTAACTTAGGTGCTTTGTAGCTTAGGTACAGTGAAGCGGAACCCGGAATTAAGAGCTTATTTATGCTTGGAATTCCGGGTTTCGCTTCGCTGTACCTAGACCACATTGTCCATTTTAATTTTTAATATTGTGAGTAGTTATGGAACAGCGGGATTATTATGAACTTTTAGAAGTAAGTCGAACTGCAAGTGACGCTGAAATTAAAAAAGCATATCGCAGATTGGCAATGAAGTATCACCCTGATCGTAATCCTGGTGATTCTGCTGCAGAAGAAAAATTTAAAGAAATTCAATCCGCTTACAGCATTCTTTCTGATCCACAAAAACGTTCCGCATATGATCAATTTGGTCACGCGGGTGTTGATCCTTCCTTGCGAGGCGGACCCGGAGGTTTTGGTGGGTTCGGAGGTTTTGGGGACGTCTTTGAAGATATTTTTGAAAATATTTTTTCGGGTGGACGAGGGGCTGGACGCCAATCTCGTGGTCAACACGGTGCTGACTTACAGTTTAATGTGCAATTAACACTTGAAGAAGCGGCGCAAGGTAAAGAAGTACAAATTACAGTTCCTAGACATGGTGCGTGTACTACGTGTAGTGGTAGTGGTGCCAAAAAAGGAACCCAACCAAAAACGTGTGAAACCTGCAGTGGTATGGGACAAGTTAGAATTCAGCAAGGTTTTTTCTCCATTCAGCAAACCTGCCCTAGTTGTCATGGTGAAGGAAAAATTATTTCTAACCCTTGTCCAGACTGTCATGGTCAAGGCCGGGTACGTGAAAGCAAAAAACTTACAGTTAAAATTCCCGCGGGTGTTGATAACGGCGATCGGGTTCGTTTAAGCGGAGAAGGAGAAGCGGGTACACATGGTGGGGGGCCTGGCGATCTTTATGTACAAATTAACATAAAAAAACATGCTATATTTGAACGTCATGAAAATGACTTACATTGTGAAGTGCCAATAAGTTTTATTATCGCGGCTATGGGTGGTTCTATAGAAGTACCAACCCTTGAAGGACGCGTCACTTTAAAAATCCCTGAAGAAACGCAAACCGGTAAAGTATTTCGTTTAAGAGGTAAAGGGATGAAGTCCGTACGTGGGCATGGCCAAGGGGATTTACTATGTAAAGTGGTTATAGAAACTCCTGTGAATTTATCGCGAGAGCAAAAAGAATTATTAAATAAATTCCAAGAATCACTGGAAAATTCTAAAGGAAAACATTCTCCACGCTCTAATTCTTGGTTTGCAGGTGTGAAAAAATTCTTCGAAGACATGAAATTTTGAAATAAGTAAGTTACAATTGCACATTTATCGAAATGTGCATTTTTTGAACTTAAGTGTCGAGGAATATGAATCACTTCCGGATGAAGCAAAGCTCTAGCCGGAAAAACCCTTGTCAGCGAAGTCTGGGATATGTTTTTTGCATCCAAGATGCAAGTTCAAATGCCAATAGAGTTTCCAGTTGAACCAAAAAGAGTAGATCCATGATGAACCAACCAGCAATTTTAGTATTAGCCGATGGTACCGTTTATGAGGGTATTTCGGTGGGGGCAACAGGCGATTGTGTCGGAGAGTTGGTTTTTAATACTTCTTTAACCGGTTATCAGGAAATGCTCACTGATCCTTCCTATGCACGACAAATCATTACCTTGACTACAGCACATGTAGGAAATACTGGATGTACGCATGAAGATATGGAGTCAAATAAAGTTTGGGCTGCCGGTTTGGTGCTTCGTAACTCTTCAATAATCCATAGTAATTATCGCGCGGAGCAATCTCTTCCAGATTGGCTCAAAAAAAATGGGGTAGTTGCTATTGCTGGAGTTGATACTCGCGATTTAACCTTACGTTTACGAGAGCATGGTGCTTTGGGTGCTTGCATTAGTACTGATGTAGGGAACCCTGAACTGGTTTTGGCAAAAGCACGATCCTTCTCTGGGTTGCAGGGTGTTGATTTGGCTCAGGAAGTTTCTAGAAAAACCATAGAGCGCTGGCATGATGGCCAAGGTGAATGGGGGAAGGATTCTCAGCCGCAACAATTTCATGTCGTTGCTTATGATTTTGGAGTAAAGCACAATATTCTGCGTATTTTGCATGACAAGGGGTGTCATTTAACTTTAGTTCCGGCAAAAACCTCTGCTGCGGAAGTTTTAGCGATGAATCCCAATGGAGTATTTTTATCAAATGGCCCAGGAGATCCACAGGCTTGCGATTATGCTATTCGCGCAACCCAGGAATTTTTGGCGCATGATATTCCTCTATTTGGTATTTGTCTGGGTTTTCAGATTTTAGCTTTAGCTTGTGGTGGAATGACCAAAAAAATGAAATTCGGTCACCATGGTGCGAATCATCCGGTAATTGAAACTGAAGGGAAAAAACGCGTTTTTATAACAAGTCAAAACCATGGTTTTGCGGTTGATGAAGAGAGCTTGCCCAAGTGTCTTTCCATTACTCATCGTTCTTTATTTGATAATACTCTACAGGGTATCAGACATAAGGAGAAACCAGCATTGGGTTTTCAAGGACATCCGGAAGCCAGTCCCGGACCCCATGATATAGAAATAATATTTAATGAATTTATACAATTGATGAAATAAATAGGACATATAAATATTTAAGAGGATTAATTAATGAATGAAAGTCACGTTTTTACGTCTGAGTCGGTTTCTGAAGGACATCCTGACAAAATAGCCGATCAAATTTCTGATGCAATTCTAGATGCTATTTTAATGCAGGATCCTGCTGCTCGTGTTGCTTGTGAGGTGTTTGTTAAAACGGGAATGGTTTTAGTCGGCGGGGAAATTACTACTAAAGCTTGGGTAGACGTGGAAGCGGTGACGCGACAAGTAATTAAAGATATAGGTTATAATAGTTCGCAAATGGGTTTTGATTGGGAATCTTGCGCCGTACTTTCTGCTATAGGCAAGCAATCTCCTGATATTGCTCAAGGTGTAGATAATAAAGAAACGAGAATTCTTGGTGCTGGAGATCAAGGTTTAATGTTCGGTTATGCCAGCCGTGAGACAGATGTTTACATGCCAGCTCCTATTGCCTATGCACATCGTTTGATGGAAAAACAAGCCCATTTACGTAAATCAGGAGCATTGCCCTGGTTGCGGCCTGATGCCAAATGTCAAATCACTTTAAAATATGAAAAGGGTATCCCTGTTGAAGTAGATACAGTTGTTTTCTCAACGCAACATGCAGCTGAAATTGGACATAATGATTTAGTCGAGGCCGTGCGTGAAGAAATTATTAAAACCACATTACCCGGCGAATGGCTAACACATAGAACACGTTACTTTATCAACCCAACAGGCCGGTTTGTTATTGGTGGACCTTTAGGAGATTGTGGGCTAACCGGTCGTAAAATTATCGTAGATACTTATGGTGGGATGGCGCGGCATGGAGGAGGATGTTTCTCAGGTAAGGATCCTTCCAAAGTAGATCGCTCAGCGGCATATGCAGCGCGACATGTTGCAAAAAATATAGTGGCTGCCGGACTGGCTGATAAGTGTGAGCTACAAATTTCTTATGCAATTGGGGTTGCTGAGCCCACTTCAATTTTTGTTGAAACTTTTGGTACCGGTCGTTTGCAGGATAGCGAAATTATTGAATTAATTAATGCTCATTTTGACTTAACACCCCAAGGTATTATTGAATATCATGATTTGCTTCGTCCAATCTACAGACAAACAGCTACTTATGGTCATTATGGACGTGAGAATCTTCCATGGGAACGTTTGGATAAAGTAACGGAGCTACGTAAAGCTTTATAGGGGTATGGCCTAAAGGAGGGCTCTAATGGAACTAGTCAATAAAGTAGGAGCAGGAAGTAAAATGGCTCAAGATTATAAAGTGGCTGATATATCGCTGGCTTCTTGGGGACGCAAAGAAATTGCAATTGCCGAAACCGAAATGCCTGGCTTAATGGCTTTGCGTGAAGAGTTTGCTGCAACAAAACCGTTAAAAGGCGCTCGCATTGCAGGTTGCCTGCACATGACAATCCAAACAGCAGTGCTGATTGAAACATTGATTGCTTTGGGTGCTGAGGTTCGCTGGTCTTCTTGTAATATATTTTCCACTCAGGATCATGCTGCTGCAGCTATGGCTGCTAAGGGCATTCCTGTTTTTGCCTGGAAAGGTGAAACTGAGGAAGAGTACTGGTGGTGTGTTGAGCAAACTCTTACTGGACCGAATCATTGGACTCCTAATTTATTGCTGGATGATGGTGGCGATCTGACACAAATCGTGCATCAAAAGTTCCCGGAATTATTATCTGGAATTAAAGGAGTGTCTGAGGAAACAACAACCGGTGTTGCCCGCTTGTATGAAATGGCCAAAAAAGGTGATTTAAAAATCCCTGCGATTAATGTGAATGATTCAGTAACTAAATCCAAGTTTGATAACATGTATGGATGTCGCGAGTCCTTATTGGATGGAATAAAACGAGCCACGGATGTGATGATCGCAGGAAAGGTCGCGCTCATTTTAGGCTATGGTGATGTGGGTAAGGGGTGTGCACAGGCATTACGTGGTCAAGGCGCTGTTGTGCTCATTGCTGAAATTGATCCTATTTGTGCGCTTCAGGCTGCAATGGAAGGGTATCGCGTGGTGACTCTGGATGATGTTGCCGAGCAGGTAGATATTGTGGTTACTGCTACGGGTAACTACCATGTAGTAACTCATGAACATATGAAGCGCATGCGTAATCAGGTTATTTTATGCAACATTGGCCATTTTGATTCTGAAATCGATGTACAGAGTTTAAAGAAATACCAATGGGAGAATATTAAGCCCCAAGTTGATCATGTAATTTTTCCTGATGGGAAGCGCCTGATTCTTTTAGCCGAAGGGCGGTTGGTTAATTTAGGTTGTGCTACTGGCCATCCAAGTTTTGTCATGTCAGCATCTTTTTCCAATCAAATTCTTGCGCAAATCGAATTATTTAAAAATGCGACTCAGTATGACAGGCAAGTGTATGTTCTTCCCAAATTATTGGATGAAAAAGTAGCTCGTTTGCATTTGGGACGCATCGGAGCGAAATTGACGCAACTTTCCAAAGAACAAGCGGACTATTTAGGCGTCGCAATTAATGGTCCCTATAAGTCTGAGCAATATCGTTATTAATTTTCTTTACTCCTAAAATACGGGTTCTGCTGCACAGAACCCGTACCTTCTTGATTTTTCACATCATTGTTTCTTTATAAAAAAATCTATTTATTTCAACAACATAAAACAACTGATTTTACAAAGAGATTTAATCATAACCACCTTTTAAAATTGTTGCGCATTTATAAAAAAAGCCTCATAATTCGCCCACATCTAACAATGTGTTTATATAAATCTCATAAAAGATTATTAGAGTTCATGATGTTCAATAGTTGTTAGTTGCATAAAAAAATTAATAAATATTTTTCTCAAGGATTGCTAACTATGTTTTCTACTCAACAGTCTATGTTTTCTTCTCTCCAAATTGAACAAGAACCCAGTGCCATTTCATTAGATGAGCTAAATACGCATAAAGCTTCTTTTAGATATTCAGAGTTGGATATTGAGAATCATAGCGAAAATAAGATTCCCGATTTTACGGGTAAAAAAGCCTTATTATTTATTAGCGTAGGCCAAGCTTATCATGAAAAGGGTAAGTTTTTAGCAACGATTGAATTAGTTAATAAATATTCTTTTAAATCATGTGACATTGTCATGGCGGATACTTTGCAAAGACATAATCACAGAGGTAATATGGGACTAGAAAAAGCTACTGAATTTTCTAAAAAAGCGGGCGATCTTTGGTTGGAACGCAGTCAGCATGCATTAAATCTTCTTAAACTACCGCATCAAATTATTCGCTGGGACGAATTACTTTCCCACCCAGATTATGATGGATTAAAAGAGTCAATCGTCAAAGAGTATAATGAAAACAAACAATATGCAGAAGCTATCCAAACGAATGTTCTTACTTATATTGATAGACTTTCTCTTATCAACCCGTTGACCGATAAAGATACATTATTTAGACACGGTTTGGATTACTTAATAGAAGAGTGCCCAATCGTTATGCCAATGTGGGCAAAAATGGGGTACGATTTTATTATTTATCCTAAACCACTTACTGTTGGTATGGCTAAAACTCGTGAGTTATTCCTTTCTGAAGAAGATCAAGATAAATGCCAATGGTTGTATCTTCGTTTTAAGAAAAAAAATGCTCAACCCTATTCTTCTACTGCTAATACCAGCAATTAATTTAAATAGTTGCCTAGGAAAATCAAATGAAAATATATGATCAAATACCTGTAATTGATGTATCTGCTTTGCGTACAGCAAAAACGAAGCAGGACTTAATGGGATTGGCAGAAGAGTTTAAGTATATCTACAGTAATATTGGTTTTGCTTATATTAAAAATCATGGAATTTCGAAATGTTTGGTAAATTCTATTTTTGAGCAGGCTAAGTTATTTCATCATCTTCCAGAAGAAGCAAAACTTAAAATCATTCAAAATGAATTTTTTAGAGGCTACATGCCGTTTGCTACGTCGATTCTCTCAGTATCAACACTGGGAGAGGCAATAAAACCGAATCAGAGTTCAGCGTTTATTCTCGGGCATGAAGTTGATGCCAATGATCCCGATTTTGAAATGGGAATTAATCTTGCTGGACCAAATCAATGGCCGGATGAAAAATTACTGCCTGAATTCAAGAATACATTAATTCATTATCGAGATGAATTAACCGTGTTAGTAAGAAATTTAATTCGCGTGGTTTCTCTTTCAATGGGACAGGACTACTACGCTTTAGATAAATATTTTGTCAATCCGACTACTTTCTTACGGTTACAAAACTACCCAGCACAGCCTAATATTATCCCTGAAGATCAATATGGTATTGCACCACATACTGATTATGGAATACTCACCATTTTGGCTCAAGACTCCCTTGGCGGCTTACAGGTGAAACAACAGGATGATTCCTGGTTAGATGTTGAACCTTTAGAAGATGCATTTGTCCTGAATACAGGGGATATGTTACGCAGACTAAGTAATGACACTTATATTTCTACACCACATCGTGTTATCAACATTTCAGGAAAAGAAAGATATTCAATTCCATTTTTCTTTGAGCCTAATATGCATGCGCATATTTCTCCGCTGGTTATCAACAATGTTCCGCCAAAATATGAATCCATTGAATATGCAGGATATTTGATGAGACGTATCAAAGGCAATTATACTCTTGGTGCGAAAGAACTCGAAGATGTTGTTGAAACTGTTTAAAAATATTATTCAAATTACATCCAATGTCCCAATTTTAAGGGACATTGGACTTTTTAATTTGTAACATTCCTTGAGGTAAATATGTCCAGCCATTTTCTTAACTTGAATGATCAAGAAGTATTATGTAGTCGTTTTAATCAACTTTTAGAGCATGTTAAAAGCCATTTTCAATTTTATAAGGATTATTATCAGCATATAGAACATCCTATTGATTCCTTGAATGATTTAAAACATTTTCCGTTAATTGATAAAAATGTACCTAATATATCTGTCTTGGTTAATGAAGTGTTAGAAAGCAATCCACCTTCATATTTCGAAACAAGTGGAACTTCAGGAAATCCTTTCCCAGTTATCCCTGATCTCGGACCCGAACGAGGTGGGGAATTCGCAAACTTCATTTTTGATTGGCTTAACTTAGATAAAGATGAAGTGAAGCGCGCTATAATTGCACTTCCATTTGAAATGAATCCGATTGGAATAAAATATTTTGCAGGATTAACCAAAGCCGGGATCACTGCTATTCCAGCTGGGGTAAAAACTCTAGTATGTATGCCCCAAAAAGTAATCGAACTTATAGAGCGGTTAAAACCGGAGCTTCTGATTGGAAGACCCCTGGAAACCCTTCGCTATGCACAAGCAATGTCAGAACAAGGTATTGATCCATGCAAATCTTCTATAAAGAAAATAATCTTAACCGGTGAAATTATTTCAAAAGCGAAGTTCCAAAGACTGAGTAAAGTCTATGGAGGCGCCTCGGTACACGGCGTATATGGTTTGACTGAGCTGGATAGTGGAGGTTTGGTTTCGTGCAGCAAGCATAACTACCATTTGCCCTCCAATCCTTATTTGATTGTTGAATTACTTAAAGATGATTTTGTAACTCCCGTAGATCAAGAAAATGAAATAGGTAACATCGTTTTAACCAATACCAATGTAAATTATATGCCTTTATTGCGTTACAAAACGGGTGATTTTGGAACGCTCCAATTTAATTGCGGCTGTGAATACGATACACCCGTGATTCACGTACTTGGCCGGGCTGCGGATAAGATATACTGTTCCAAAAACAAACTCTCAGTATTTCCAATTCAAATTGAAGAGATCCTCTTCCAATTTGAAGAAATTGGTTGCGATTATCAAATTATCTCTAAGAATGAGCAGATAGAAATTAAAATCGAACTTAATTCAAGCTTAAGTGAGGATAAGAAAAATGCATTAATTAACGACGTAAAAGAGAAGATTAAGCAACAGTTAAATATTGATATTGAGAAAATCACTGTTTATAACCCTAATTCATTAGCAAACAAATTAGGAGTAGCTAAAGCAAAAGCAGGAACACTTTATAAACTTGATAATTTAAGTGAAAGTGAAATTGCTGAACGCTTACAGATTAACTTCTAATTGGTTCTATAGATTCGTTCACGTCCATATTCGCACTTTAAGCCTGTTTCCTCAAAGGCAAGCTCTCCTGATACCGCGCATAAAGCGCGGTACGAAGAATAGAGAAACTTGTGAGAATCTCCCAGGTTTTAAGTGCAAAGAGAAGAGGTAAAATTATTATGATAAATTGGGATGCAATCAGAGATCTTTATCCTGTGGTACAACAACAAACCTATTTTATGACTGCTGGAGGCGGGGCGCTTCCTTTACCTGTACTTAAAGCAATTCAAAATCGATATGAAATTGTTGCTCAGATGGGTGGAAGAGTCTTCGGAGAAAACATTCAAATAATGGAACATTGCAGGGAAAAAATAGCAAAATTAATTAATGCAGATAAAGAGCACATCGCTTTTATACCTCATGTATCGTTTGGCATGAACGCGATAGCCCAGTCTCTTGAACCCCAAAATTCTGTCTTAATTGCAAAAAACGATTTTGGATCTACAGTTTTGCCATGGAATAATAATGGTCATAACATCCACTGGGTAGATTCTTTACAGGAATTGCTCGAAGCTATTTCAAGCAAAAATATGAATCAAATTTCATCGATTGTTACTAGCTTTATTCATTATGGAAATGGCTATAAGCTTCCTTTGGAACTTATTAAGGAATATTGTCCAAATGCAAACTTTATCGTGAATGGAACCCAAGGAATTGGTGCTTTCCCTATCGATGTGGAAAAGCAAAAAATCGATGCTTTAATATGTTCTTGTTATAAATGGCTGGGGTGTGGGGAAGGAATTGCATTTATGTATATTAATCCGGACTTCTTTAAAAAATTACAACCAAGCCTTGTCGGTTGGCGAAGTGTAGAAAGTGCGATGAGTTTCGATGGAAAGTGCTCGTTTTATAATACAGCGCGAATTTTTGAACTTGGCTGGGATAATATGACCATTTTTTCTGGTTTAGATGCAGCTTTGGATTTAATCAATGAAATCAGTATCCCTTTAATCAGTGAACGAATTAAATCGCTCACAAATTATTTAGTTGAGAAGGTCAAAGCAATCAATATTCCTATCAAATCTGATTATCCTGGTTCTTACAGATCGGGAATCACTCTATTGGGCCCCTTTAACAATTTAGAACAGGTTATGAAAAAATTGGAAGAAAATAATATTTGGGTAACCCAACGCGATGGAGGAATCAGGATTTCGTTACATTATTTTAATAATGAAAGTGACATTGATCATTTAACTCATGTTTTATCACAAACAGAAGTTGCTTAACAAAAAGTATTATTAGGACTCTATCGTTGGGAAAACGATAGAGAGCCTATAAGCATCACCATCTATCTGATTTTGCATTTTGAGCAAAATACTCATCAAGCCTACGTTTCGTTCCTGGGCTCACCATATCCGGTAATTTGTTGTAATCATACCAAGCCATTTGTTCAATTTCAGGAGAATAGGCTTTTGCTGAGATAAAGTGTTTAATAATAAAGATTATCGGATAGTCATATACTCCCATATAAGTATGAAAATAAATCCCAAATAGTTGTGGCTCTTCAGTGGGGGTTATGCCTACTTCTTCTTTTAATTCACGTATTATTGCTTCTTTAGCGGACTCACCTTTTTTTACACCTCTACCTGGAAGATACCAATGCGGCTGATAGGTATGTTTTACCAGAAGGATCTGATGGTTATGATTTAAAATAATGGCACGGGAACCAAGAGTTTTTAAACCAAATAAAGATTGTAATTTTCGTATGCAGCGAGTGGCGTTTTTATAAAAAAAATATCGAAGGTTCATCATGAGTTTTTTTAATACAAACAAAGGGATAGATGCAGTATATAGAGCGTGTGAAGAATTTCAACACGCTATTTTTTAAGATTAATACATTACGTATAGGAGAGTAACATTTTGGGATAAGTTTGATCTTGTTTTGCCCTGTTTCTTATTGCATACTGAATTGCGACTTATTTTATAAGGAGATTGTTGCATGTTTAAATCAGGGATTTTGGGTTTAGGTCTTTTATCTATCGCACATACTGTTTTTGCTTCACCCGATCAAGATAGCGTTCGACTCATAATAAAATATAAAGAACAAATAACTAGTGTTTCTTCTTTAAAGTCACAAATAAAGCAGGTAACCCAGTTACCCGTGAAAGAATTAAATCCTATGGCTAATGGTGCTTTTTTATTAATTTTAGACACAACAAACAGTACTTTGGCTAAAGAAGTTGATAAAGATGCTTCGTCTTTGATTTTGGAGCGTTTGCGTAAAAATCCCCAAGTCTTATACGCAGTTAAAGACAGAATTAGTTATTTTAAACCCGTTCCGGATCCTGAGATTTTGGGTACAGGTGATTTATTATCGCACGAAAGTCAGTGGGATGAGTTTTCCCGTCCTGCAGGGATTATGTTGGAATCCAAGCCTGGAGTGAGAGATGGTGCTTGGGCCTATACCACTGGTTTTTCTAAAAAGCCAATAGTCGTTGCAGTCTTAGATACCGGGATTGCTTTAAATGATAGTTTGATCAATAACCTGGTAAAAGATAGTGCAGGCAATCTATGGGGTTGGAATTTTGCAGGAAATAATAATAACTTAATCGATGAAACCCGATCCTACCATGGTACTCATGTCGCTGGAACTATTGCGGGTTATGGGAACGTTATGAGCGGCATGGGTGAAGATTTAAAAATTCTTCCTTTAAAAATTCCTGCTGCTAATGGCATGTTCTATGAAAGCTCAGTCATCAATGCCATTTATTGGTCTGTAGGAGGAGATGTTCCTGGAGTACCTTCTAATATTCATCCTGCCAAAATTTTGAACATGAGCTTTGGCGTGGACAAGGGCCCAAAAGAAGAAATTGATTATTGTGATCAAGCGTTACAGGAAGCAGTCTTTTTTGCACGCAAAAAAGGAGCGGTACTCGCTATTGCAGCAGGAAATGATAATGTTTGGGAACATTTTAATGCACCTGCAATCTGTAATGGAACCATTAAAGTTGCCTCTACTGGACCCGAGGGGCTTAGGTCCTATTTTTCGAACTATGGCCCAAGCGTTACTTTATCTGCTCCAGGGGGGGACAAACGCTATGGTACTTGGGGAGGAATTTTATCCACAGTAAATCCCGGAGGTGGTTATAATGGATCTGGTTTTGATTTTTATCAAGGGACCAGTATGGCTACCCCCCATGTTGCTGGTGTTGCTGGATTGATTATTGCAGCCAGTGAAAAAGTGCTTAGTCCAGAACAAGTGGAACAATTACTCTATACAACGACGCATGATTTTGGAGTAAGTACTGATGCCAACAAATCATGTGTTGGTAAGAAACCTTGCGGACATGGAATTTTGGATGCTGAAAATGCGGTTAAGGCAGCAGCAGCGGGTTATGATCTCCTCTTTTCCGCTCCAAAAATGGAACGTTTGGCAATTCAAAAATGTGGAAAGGATGCATTAACTCCCAACAAGGCTCGTGTTATTTCAGAGGGGGGAGTTTGGATAAAAAACCACACCACATGCGAGGCTGTAGCAAACTTTCAAAAACCTCATATAGAACAAACTAAAAAGGGAACGATTATTGCCTATTATGGTTCTGTAAGTTATCGGCTCGATCAAAGTGCTTACAAGTCATGCCATGTGATTGGTTATGATGGAGTAGGGTGTTATTTATAATTGCATCTTTTCCTCGATAGATATGCTGTGTATGGTTCTTAATCGTCCTACGTCCCGCGGTTTATCCGCGGGATCCAATACGTTCTTTAAAAATAATAACATTGAATTTTTAAACTAAAATTTAAAAACTTTGGAGTTATTTTCTAAATTCTTATGAAAAAAGATAAGAAATTTTCAAGCTTTAATGAGTTTTATCCTTTTTACCTGCGTGAACATAAAACAGTGATGTGTCGGCGTTTGCATGTTCTGGGAACTTCTTTAGCTTGCTTGAGTTTTCTTTTTTTTCTTTTCACTTGGAGTTACTTATGGCTTATTCTGATGCTTATGGTGGGTTATGGATTTTCCTGGATTGGGCATTTGGTCTATGAAAAAAATAAACCCGCTACATTTCGTTATCCTTTATATAGTCTGGTGGGCGATTTTGTCATGCTTTGGCAGATTTTGAGAGGAAAATTAAAAATATAATCCAAGAAGTTCTAAGCCATATGCCTGTATTTTTGTTTAAAAATAGTCTAAATTGCAAATAGAGGTTTCGCATAAGGAGTGTGCAATGATATTAGAGAGTCCTGCGTTTGCTCATAATGCGCTTATTCCTAAAGAATATACCTGCAATGGTGACGATCATTCTCCGCCATTAATATGGAAAAATGTACCTAAAAATACTCAATCTTTTGCTCTAATCATGGATGATCCTGACGCGCCAATGGGATTGTGGGTACACTGGATTTTATTTAATCTGCCTGCTGATTGTCACGAACTTAAAACAGGAAGTATTCCGTTGAATGCAATCAGTGCGCGAAATAGTTGGAACAGAACAGGCTATGGTGGACCTTGCCCCCCAAGCGGTACGCATCGTTATTTCTTTAAACTCTATGCTTTAGATACTTTATTAAATCTAGGAGAGCATGCGACAAAAAAGGAAATAGAGACTGCCATGCAAAATCACATTATTGAGCATGCTGAATTAGTTGGCAGATACAGCAAACCTTCTTAATGATAGTGTAATAAGTAACATCTTGCCTACGTCTCGACCAAGTTGCGGGAGGCATGAAGGTGATTGGTCAAAGGAGGGGCCTATGTGTCGATCGTGCATGAAAGGGATCCGAGATGGATTCCGCGCATAAAGCGCGGAATGTAGTTTTTTTGATTTCTGGAAAGTAGATTTTATTTCAGGACAGAAGAATTAAAACCGAGCGATAGTCAAACCACAACACGATTCAGTGACTTCATTTAAATGTTCAACAACAGTACTTAGGAATCGAGTAAGCAAATATATGGGATTAAAAACAATAGAGGCAACTGCAGCACAGACTGCGATAATACCCATAGTTGCATCCACAATAGTATGTGCTGCACAGGTTTTGAATGCAGAACAAGTACTGGAACTGATATCTGAACTAGGGGCAAAAATTGCTAATAACAAAGCTGGGACGGTTAACAATAAAGCAGCCATCAGAAAAATAAAGCTTTTTAAAAACAGCAATAATGCATTCACCCCTAACCAGATAGGACAATAAATGGGGCGAACAATTAAGTCAGCACAGTCCTCTGTAAAGTCTTTTCTAAAGTTATTCTTTTCATGAATAGGTTTAAAATAAGATGGATTGGGGATTGGAATCAACTCAGCGTATTTGCTTCGCAAACTATAATATTGATCCCAAGTCGATCCTAACTTTGAAAAAAAACCGGGCATAACATCTCTCTTTTTATTGTTAAGACTAGAATAATCCGGATACAAACTCAACTGCATCTGAATTCAAAAGTGTATTTTTATAATTAAGAAGGAATTTTTCCACACGCAATACGGTCACCGCCGCCCCCCAAAGTAGGATTATCACTATAATTATCTCCACCGGCGTGAATCATAATGGCATGTCCCTTAATATCTTTAGTTTTTAAACGAGGTGCTAATGTAGGAGTATTTGCTTCGCCATTACTATCCACAACCAACACAGGTAAATCACCTAAATGCCCCGTGCCATATGGACCAAGATGTTTATTGGTTTTGGCAGGATCTAAATGGGCGCCCGCTTTTTTAGCATGATCACCGCAATCGGGGTGTTGGTGGATGTGGAAGCCGCGAGCTCCTGCAGGAAGCCCGGTCAATTGGGGCTTAATAAGTAAACCGTATTTGCTGTCCTCAAAAACGACTTTTCCTACTGAAGTTCCATCAGTGGTGGAAACATCACTCGTTACAGTTCCTGCAGTGGCCATTGATGCGATAAACAAGGTCATTGCCCCCAGAATTATTTGTTCTTTTTGTTTGAATTTATACATGGCTAAATCCTTTTTAGTGACAATTTTTTCATTCTAACATAGCATATCACTTATATGAGTTATTTAAATATTGAATTTAAAAGAACGTGAATAATTTATTAGAAATTAATTACGTCTTTAAGGTTTTTATTATGATTAAAAATTTAACGCCCAGTATCCGGACAGCTACATTAGATGATGCTGAAGCTATTGCTCAAATTCATATCTGTTCCTGGCAAAAGATGTATCGAGATTTCATTCCAGAAATTATATTACAAAACTTATCCTTGGAAGAACGAACTCTGCAGTGGCGCAATTTGATAGAGCAGGACGTTAAAGTATTAATCATGGAAATCAACAATCAAACTGTTGGTTTTGCCAGCATTTGTCCTTTTCGTGATTTTAGTGCGGATAGATCAATGGGTGAGATCAGTGCTATTTATTTACATCCCGATTACTGGCGCATGGGATTAGGAACCCAATTATGTCTGGCTGCGATTTCTGAACTCGCAAATCAGGGATATAAGAAAATACTTCTATGGGTATTCGAAGACAATATTCAAGCACGCAAATTCTATGATGCCTTAGGTTTTGAAGCCACAAACTCAACCAAATTAGAAGAATTTTATGAGGGCGGGGCTTTATTAAAAGAAGTTCTTTATCAGAAAATCATTTAATTTATTGATCCGTTTTGCTTATGCGGAATTCAGCTTTGTTCTCCATTTCACGCTCGACTGGATGCCGCGCATAAAGCACGGCAGGTAGATCAAAAAAGATATGGACAAGGCAAACGCGTCTTATCGCATAAAACAAAATGCCTACGTTCCGCGCTTTATGCGCGAAATCCAGCCTTTTTGCCTCATGCAGATCAACTGGATGCCGTGCATAAAGCACGGCAAGTAGGTAAAAAAGATATGGGACAAGGCAACCGCGTCTTATCGCATAAAACAAAATACCTACGTTCCGCGCTTTATGCGGGCGGAATCCAGATTCTATCTTCGGCAGAGCGACTGGATGCCGTGCATAAAGCACGGCAAGTAGGCAAAAAAGATATGGGACAAGGCAAACGCATCTTATCGCATAAAACAAAATACCTACGTTCCGCGCTTTATGCGCGGAATTCCCAGTGCTGTCATGCAAATAGACGCGCTAGAAAAGCTCGGTATGACAAGGAGATAAGAAAAGTGGTCTTCTGCTCAAAAGTTAGTTGTGTTTACCCTTTGCATGTCGAGTCATCTTAAGTTCCGCAGAACGTTTGATATACTCGTTCATGGGGCATAGGCAAACATTGTAATTTTTCAGTGTTTCTCTGTTGGCGATAAGGATTTTTCAGTACTGCTAAAAGGGTATTCATTAAGGTACTGTCATTGTTTTCAATAAAGTCTCTAATTGCATTTTCAATTAAGTGGTTTCTGGGAATATAGGCTGGGTTTATTTGATTCATCTTGGATTTTATTTTGTTGACCTCAACATTTTGTTGTTTAATACACACTAACCAATCAGTAATCCACTGTTTACTGTTAGGTTGATTTCCTAGTGCGTTGATTAAATCGTTCTGCGAGCGTTCACAATCAATGGCTTGGCTCAAAAGCCTAAAGGTATTTGTAAAATCCGGTTTATGTTGCTGTAATAACGCGAAAAAATTATTAATAAGTTCTCTCGTATGAGTATGTTCTTCAGAAAGGCCTAACTTCTCTCTTATTTTTTTGTTCCAGTATTGAGAAAAGCGTTCTGTGAATGAGTTGAGCACTTCGAGCATTTGTTTGGGTGCTTCCTTATCTTTAAATAGGGGCAATAAGCTTAGACTAAATTGTGCTAAATTCCACTTTGCTATAGCGGCTTGATTTCCAAATGCATAACGACCTGCATGATCAATAGAGCTAAATACAGTACCAAAGTCAAATTCATCCATAAACGCACAAGGGCCATAATCGATGGTTTCACCGGATATGGTCATATTATCTGTATTCATGACTCCATGAATAAAGCCGACTCCCATCCATTCAGCAATGAGGTATGCTTGGCGATCCACAACTTTTTTAAACAGTTCGAGATAGGGGTGTGCGCTGGGTAAAAGTTCGGGATAGTGTCTTTCAAGAGCATAGTTCGCGAGGGATTGGAGTAAGTGGTTATCTTTTTGAGCAGCGGCGTATTCAAAAGAACCTACCCGCAGGCTGCTGGATGCAACTCGGGTTAATACACCTAATGGTACAGGGCCATCTTGGCGATAGATCTTTTCTTGGCTTGCTATGGCAGCTAGGCAACGGGTAGTTGGAATATTTAAACCGTGCATTGCTTCACTGATTAGATATTCTCTTAATACTGCGGAAAGGGGAGCTCTACCATCGCCCATTCGCGAAAACATTGTTTTTCCCGAGCCTTTGAGTTGTATATCCCATCGCTTTCCATCTTGACTGCATAGTTCACCAAGTAACACAGCGCGCCCATCTCCCAAAAGGGGAACATAGTATCCGAATTGATGTCCTGCATAGGCTAATGCAATGCTTTTAAGATGTGCAGGCACTCGGTTTCCGGCATAAAAAGAGATTATCTCTTTTTCATGGGTAGAAGAGGAGTTCGGAGCACAAAGATACGAAGCCAATTCGTGATTGAATTTAACTAAATAAGGATTTGCGATCGGCGTTGGCTCGATCACCTCATAAAAATTAGCAGGTAATTTGAGATAAGAACTCGGGTAAATGTAAGGAATCAAATCAAGCCAATCCATAAAAAAATTGTATGTTAAATGTTTAATGAAAATTTAAATAGCAGTTAGAATTTAAAAATTCATAAAAGCTAATTCATGAGAGCCATTACTGATTAATTAAAGGCTTCTTAACTATATTATAGCGTTTGTGAGCAGGCACACTAAAATTGAGGTATGGAGAACTCATTAATTTTAATTAGGGCTCAAGGAAACCCCTCGAAAAAAGATTGTAAGTTTATATTATACTGCAAATTTTTTTAAAAATTGGGAGAAATTAATTGAAATTGTTAATTAATCGATAAATCAATAGGGATGCGCGTTGAGTTTGGGTTAAAAGAGAAGGGACATCTAAAGTTTCTTTTACTGAGTGTGCACCAGTGCCTACGGGTCCTAAACCTGCTAATGCCCCATTTACTAGAGAGGCAATGTGGGACACATCCCCGGCACCTCTTGCACCTGGCTCAAGAGGATGTACTACGCCTTGTCCTAAGTCTTCACTGACTTCACTATATTGTTTTAATAACGCTTTATTGGCTGGAGCAGGCGGCATACTCGGGATACCCTCTTGGAATATAACGGACGCTGTGGTACCAGGTAAGTGATGGGTAACAATATCAGTGATTTTTTTTTCTGCTGCCTTCTTTTGTTGTTCGCTAATAAAACGTAAATCGCCATTTGCCATCGCAATTTTTGCAATGACATTCCCCTTGCCAAAAGTCTCGCCTTGAATGTTATTTTTACTATTAATCGTGGTTCCACCTAAAACAAGGCCTGGACTAAATGATAAAAAGCGCTCCCCACTTAACTCAGTACGCATTGTATTTAGGATACGTACCAACTCATAAATAGCACCATAACCCGCTTGTTTTTGAAAAATTTCTGAGGAGTGTGCTTCATTACCATGAGTTTCTACTGTCCAGTGTGCTATGCCTCTACGCGCAATGGTTGCTGTATCGGGTGTAATTGCCCACTCAAAATCCAAGGCAATATCACTATTCTTTGCTGCATCGACTAAAGGTTTTCTTGAAATCGAGGTGGGTTTTCCAGAATCTTCTTCATCACCTGTTAAAATAACAGTTATATTTGCATTATCTAAAGCATGCATTTCGTGTAAGGCTTTTAAGGCATAAAGGATTACAACGATTCCCCCTTTGTCATCGATGACCCCCGGACCTGTTGCAACAGCTCCTTTATATTGAAAATGTTGAAATGGACTATCTGCAGGAAACACTGTGTCTAGATGGCCAATTAAAAGCAATTTTTTGCCTTTATGGCCAGTGCGCTGAGCAACCAAGGTTCCTGCTCGATGCATGGCTGGTGGTTCTGTAACCCAAAAAGTTTTAAATCCAAGTTGGTCTAGTTGCTGGCGTATTATGTTTCCAACCTTATCAATTCCTGTAAGATTTGTAGTGCCACTGTTGGTATTGACTAATTGTTCTAATAATGAAAGTTGTTCTTGAGATTGAGTTGTAATGTACCGGGTTATCTGTTTTTCTATTGAACTGAGATTGTTTGCATTTACAGGTTGAATCCCTAGATTTAAAAATAGAAAAAGGATGCCAGCGAACTTTCTCATTATATTTCCGATAATTTAAATTACTTTATGAAGCAATCATACACCTTTGAAAGAAAGAAAAAACAGGGCCAAAAAATTTTTAATTTGTCCCATAGTGTGTTGGTCAATTTTCACTGCCTACGTCCCGCGCTTTATGCGCGGTATCCAGGGGATCTTGCTATAGAAATGCTCAGCGGCATCTTAAAATATCGTTCTGGATACCGCGCATAAAGCGCGGTATGTAGGAAAGCAGTACGTAGAGAAATTTAAGCAGTACGTAGAGAAACTTAAGTGGTACATGATAAATTTAGAAAACTGACGATCGTTCAGGGCTTGTCCGCAGGATCCAGAGGCTCTGCCCTAAAACACTGGACCTCGCGGACAAGCCGCGGGGCGTAGGCAAAGATGTGATCAAGAGACAGGAAAAAATCACGGGACATAGCTATGGAGGAATTGTCCACGTGCTAGTCATACTGATTATTTTTCTGTTCCTGTACCAAATCAAGAGTGAGCTCACAAGGAAAATAACCTTGTTTTGCGGTTTCGTTTAGAATTCGATCACAACAATGAGCAAGTGCAGCAAAATCCTGCGATGTATTTCCCTGGCGCTCAAGAAATGAAGCCGCTTCTCGAAATAAAGTGAGGCTTGACACCAGTTTCTTAGTATCCGTATCCCCATTCATAAGGATAAGAGCAGGGATTTTTCTTTTTAGTTGTTGTTCTACCAGTTGGCTTATTGCATCATAATTTTGAAAAAGTTCTTCATTTTGCAAATAGGCGCACGTTTCTTTGAAATCAACAATGCCAAAATGTTGAGCTATAGAACTGAACCCAAGCTGTTTTAACTGAGGAAAGACATACCATATCCAGTGGCTTTGTTTGCTTCCAGCTTTGAGTTCATCATAAGCCTGTTGGAATGAGATATATGCGTCTTGGCCTTGTTGTGCTTTGATAAAGCGTTGAATGGTGTTCATCATAAATCCCTTAAATGAATACTCTGTGCTTTTACGTTATATTAGTTAAGGTATTGTGGTATAACAAGTTGTTCACGGTTCTATGAGAGGAAAGCCATATTTGGCTCATCTTGAACGAAAAAAAGCTTATGAATGCTCGAATATTGAATCAGGCTCAAAAAAGGAATAACACCCATATTCCAGGGTGTTTTTATTTCCAAACAGTTTTAATAGTTCTTACTTCAGATTAGCTCGTCTGAACTCTGCTTCTTGTAAGCGTATAGCAAAATCTTCATCCGATTCAATTTGAGCGCCATGTTCATTCTTAAGAGCTTCTTCCTTATCAAGTTTATCAAGGTTTTCTATTCTTTTTTGAACACTAGCAAAGAACCTCGGATCGGATGCACTGACCATGAGTGTCTTTACGTGTTGTTGATAACGCTCTGCTTTCTCTTCATTAATTTGAGTGCTTACAGTTGCTGCAATTACTCGGGATTCTCTATCTTTAGAAGATTCATGCTCTTTAGAAGACTCACGAGTTTTAGAAGATTCCTGCTCTTTAGAAGACGTATGAGTTTCTTCTATTGGTTTTGGACTCTCAATACGTTTTTCAACAGGCTTAACTTTAGGCGCAGGCAATTCCTCTACAGTGGTTGTCCAATGGATTGACTGACCTTCGTTATTTAAAACAATAGTAGGGCACCCCTTCTTCGGTGCTCCATTGAGTTCATTGGTTACGTAGAGATTTACCTCAAGTTGCTCCGCAACTTCTTTTAAATCACTATGTGTTGCCCATCTTCCTTGTTCCTTAATCTTTTCTATACCTTTCAAAATGACGGAACGAGAATTTTCTTTACCACCAGAGAGCACGTCTGCCATTAATGCCTCTTTAACATGTGCATTTTCTATTTTTTGCCCTTGCTCAAAGGATTTACCTTGAAGCTTTGGCTCCAATGACTTCGCAGTTTTTTGCGCTAAGTCAAGGACTTCAGGTGATAAAGCCAACTCGTTGAACTGTTTTATTTTATCCAGTGCATTCTCTTCTTGCTCTTCTTTTAAGTAATAGTGCACTAACTCCATAAACTTATGATATACAGGTGAGCTTTCAACCTGGGTGCTTCCGCTACTTTTTGCTTGTGCTATTTTTTTAAGAAGATCATTTTTATATGCAGTGGCAGAAATATCTCTTAAAGACATTTGTAATTTAAGCAGGGTTTCTTTTTTATAAGTATAGGGAGATTCGTAGAGCTGATTTAAATCAATGTCTAGAATTTCTGGTAAGCTCACATGATTAAGACCTTTCTTTTGCCATTGAGTAAAAGTTTTGTTTTTCTTGTTTTCTTCGTATTCTTTTTGAATGGTCGCTATTAAACCTATAGCCAATGCATAAAATCCACAATCACCACCACCAGGATTATCTATTCTATAAGACATTTCATACTCGCTTTTAGGTTTGATATATATATTACACAAATTATACAATAATAACATTAAGTAATTATTATGTGAACGAAATGTGCTGATGAACCTTTAATGGACAGTGTGGCTTTTATAAAATAAAATATGATTTCATTTTATGCAAAAAATAGCGATTTAAAACTCAAAAGGAGGTAAGGAATATGAGTTTAATTGATAACAGGATTGTGAAAGCTTCCTTTAGAGAAAACCCAGTAGAAGAAAGAAAACGGTTCCCTCTATCTTCTTGTCTTATGCCCATCAGTGTGGGGCAACCCATCCATGAGGGTGAAAAATTTGCAGCGGTGATTAAACTCATTAATGGAGCATTTAAGCAGTGTACCATCCTTGTTGATGATAGTGTTCAACGCCATACGATGGGTATTATGCATCAAGGGACCCCGGATGAATTATATCAGCTTGCTGTAAAAGAAGGTGATGATTGGTTGCTGAGAAATGAAATGGCTTACAATCAATTAACCATACCCTTTGAAATTATGCGTTGGGATGATTGGTACAACAGTCAGAATTACATTGAAAGCTATATACGAGTACAAAAAGAATATGACTCTAATAAATCATTTCGTCATGCGATCCATGCCAATATCGATGATTTTTTAACACGCTACTTGAGCCGATTTTCTGCTGTGAATGTTGATTATGAGCGGGCATTCAGACTTTGTCTTGATTATTTGCTCGAAGAGTGTTCGGTGATGTGCCTATGGACAGAGAAAGCATATGATTTTGAAGTTTATCCCAGCGGCAGAAACAAGGCGATGGCAGCCACTTATGACTATTTAATCAAGCCTCATTATCCAAATTATTTAAGGCCAGTTGCACTTCGATTTAAAAAATATCCTGGAAAGGTAAAAGGAGATGAGTTTCAAACGATTCAGGAAGGTGCTCTGGAAAATGACTCTGTGGTTGGCGATTTTTAAGTGTTTTCATTTAAATGTGTAGCCTGGGTGCAAAAATATCTAAATTAATGGGGTGTTTTTGCCTTTATCCATTTTTGAATCTCAGAAGTTGTTTCATCAACCACTTGAATCATTTGCTGATACAATTTCTCCAATAAATTACGTTGTCCTGATTTCCAATAACGCTCGAGATATTGGCAGGCGATTTTCAAACGGATGGCGCCGACATACATCACACCTCCCTTAATTTTATGGGCAAGGTTCTGGGTTTTTTCCCAGTCACCTTGTGCATGCGCTTTTTTTAGTAGGGGAATATCTTCAAGAAGAGAATGATTGAGCATTAACTTGAGCATCTTGCAGAGCATATCTTCTGTGCCAGTAGTTTTAATTCCTTCTTCAATATCAAGTAGAGGAAATCTAGAAAGTTCAAAAAATTGTTCTTCTGTTGGTGGTAAATCTAAAACATCAAGTTCAGAGGAGATTCCTTTTTCTTTTTGTATGGAGGGAATAAATGAATTTAAAATATCACAACAATTTTTTTGAGTTAGGGGTTTACTGAGTACTGCGTTTATTCCTGACTCAATACATCGTTGCTTGTTTTCTTCACCGACATGAGCTGTTAGTGCAATGATGGGGGTGTGATGGTTTTTAGTGATTTCTTGTACACGAATGTGATGGGTCACTTGATAACCATCCATATCAGGTAAACCGATATCCATGAAAATTAAATCGTACTTGTTTTTCTTCCAGAATTGTAAGGCAGATTGTCCATCAACTGCTATATCAACGTGACAATTACATTTATTCAACATTTCCTTTGCGATTGTTTGTGCAATGGTATTGTCTTCAACTAATAAGATACGATGTTTAAAGGGTTTTGCAGATGAGTCTGGAGCTTGAGTGATAGCAGTATTTTGTGCAAAAGTTGGGATATTGAGCTCGACAAAATCTTTCTCAATGCCCGTTTCATCTTCTAAAAGTGCTGTTTTAAAGGGAATGATGCAGGTGAAGAGCGTTCCTTTGGCAACCGTACTCTCAACATATATTTCCCCATCTAATTCATCAATAAACTGTTTGATTACTGCAAGACCTAAGCCTGCTCCTTTATAAATTCCTTTGTAGGAAGGCGTTAAGCGTTTAAATTGCAGAAAAATTTCCTGTTGCTTGTCTTTGGGAATACCCATTCCACTATCTTCTACGACAAATTGAATAATGATTTCGCGATTTTCTTGTTTTGCCAGTTTAGCGGTTAATTTTACAAAGCCTGTATCGGTGAAATTCAACGAGTTAGCAATCAGCTCCAGCAAAATCCGATGGATGCGCACAGGATCACCAATAAGGTATTTGGGAATATTGGGATCAAAATTCAAAGATAAATGCAGGTGTTTTGCAGATGCTTTGGCTTTATTAAGATCAATAACATGTTGAACGATTCGTTGTAAGACGAATTTTTTTCTAACTTCGGGCACCTCGCCAGAACTGACATGGATTGCTTCGAGAACCTCATCCATGAAATCAAGCAAGGCATGGCTGGATGCTACCAGGTTATCCGCATATTCTTGAATCTGAGCACTTTTTGCTTCCGATTTAATGAGATCTGCAAATCCAACAATACCAGTCAGGGGCGTGCGGATGTCATGTCGCATATTTTCAAGAAATTCTGTTTTTGCAAGGCTTGCTGCTTCGGCTTTTTCTTTTGCAATCTTGAGCTCAGCTTCAATTTTTTTGCGTTCAGTGATGTTAATTGAAATACCAAGTACCCCGGTAATTTCCCCTTTTTTATTGCGCATCGGGGATTTATGACTTAAAAAAATGGCATTTTTCCCATCGATCAGGGCTTTTTCTTCAATAATTTCAGTTTCACCGGTTTGCATAATATAAAGATCATTTTGCCGAAATAACTCTGCTTGGGTTTCACCCCAAGGTAAATCAAAATCGGTTTTCCCTATCAGTTCATAGCCAAATTGAAATCCTACACTTCGTGCTTGTCGGTTATTGCATCCCAAATACACCCCATTTTTGTCTTTCCAATAAACATGTCCCGGCATATTGGCAAGAATATTTTCTAAAGTTGATTGCGTCTTTTCCTGGCTTGAACGTAAATCCGCTTCTTGCTTTTTACGATGGGTAATGTTCAGTGATATGCCTAGGATACCCACTACATTTCCTTGTTCATCGCGTAGTGGGGTTTTCCTGGTTAATACAACAGCTTGTTTCCCATCGGCTAATATTCCTGTTTCCTCCAGTTCTAATGAAGAATTAAGCGCCATTACTTTTAAATCATTATTGCGAATTGTTTCTGCAGATGCTGCCCATGGCATATCGAAATCTGTTTTTCCAATTATGGATTTCATTCCAGTCATTTCAAGCATGGTGTCATTACAACCTAAATACACCCCATTTTTATCTTTCCAATAAATACTGCCTGGCAATTCTTTAATGATGCTTGCAAGAATAGAAGGATTTGCTTCAACAGAAGGTGACTCAGGAGATTCCTTAGGACTGCTGATTTTAAGTTTAGCTTTCTTTTCTGACATAAGTGCTCTCTTTTATTCTTAAAGTTATAGACCCAATATTGGCAGCGTACAAGCTAAGGAGGCATATTTAAAAATGATTTAAGATAACTGAATCAAATTCTAAAAGCACACTATTTTTTCTTGCTTAATTAGCTTTCAGCGTTTTTAATAAAGAAAGGTTTATTTATTGGGAGAAAGGAATGCCAGTGAGTAAAGAATGTATTAAATTATTGCAAAATTTGGTGGATAAATACGGACAAAAAGGGGAAAGCGATGTGGATTACTCATCAATTTATCTTTTATTAAAAGAATTTTTGTTTTTAGTAATACAAAATCAGAAAAATCATAAAGATGAACGCATTATTGGCTTTCTCAGTAATTCTGCTTTGATCTTGGAAGAAAATTCTTGCTTTGTTGATGCCTGCAGAACATTCGTAATTTCTTATCAACAAAAAACCCATGCTTTAGATTCAATGTTGGATGATGAGTTAAATATTCAATCTGAACTGGATGAGTCATGGGGAAAACAGCTTGAATCAGAAGTGAGTCAACCTCTGCAACCTTCTCGCTTTTTTGTGCAATTACAAGAAGCTATTGCTAAGCGGGCCCAACGTGCTGCCCAGAACGAAAAGGAAATAGGGGAAAATCCTACACCATAAACAGTTTATGTAAACGAGAAGCAATTGTTACATTTTGAGGAGAAAATGCTTCTAAAATCCTAGATTGTTTGTCGCTTTTAAAATCGAGATTGATTGACATAACCCAAATCAAAGGATGGTGATTTTGAGTTTATGTGTATTAACTTACCCTAAAAGAGCTCGGATTATCTTCTGTTTCCATTGGCTATATGGCCTATATTTAATAGGCAACTCAAACCAAAAAGGCCTTTTCAAAATACTTTTGAAGTGGCTAAACGTTTTAAAACCTGCTTCACCGTGGTAACTCCCCATACCACTTTCTCCGATACCACCAAAGGGAAGGTGGGAATTACAAATATGCATAATCACATCATTTATACAACCACCGCCAAAGGAAACCTCATGCAAAATTTGTGTTTGCACGTTTGAGTTTTTTGTAAAAACATAAAGTGATAAAGGACGTGGACGTTGTTTTATTTCCTGGAGAACAGCGTGCAGATCGGAAAAAGGAATAACCGGTAAAATTGGGCCAAAAATCTCTTCTTTCATAATTCCATCAGCAAAACTGACATCCTTAAGAATTGTTGGCTCAATATAATTTTCTGTCTCAATGACTTCTCCCCCTGTAAATAATTTTTGAGGGTCGATGAGTTTTTTTAAGCGTTGTACATGTTTTTGATTGATAATTCGTACATAGCTTTCGCTTGTAAGAGGATTAGGACCAATAATTTCCTTGATTTGGTTTTTGAGTTCTTCCAATAAGGGTTGATAAATCGATTCTTCAACTAAAAGATAATCTGGTGCAATACAGGTTTGGCCTGCGTTTAAAAACTTGCCCCAAACAATACGCTGGGCTGAAATTTTGAGATCGGCATCCGCAAAAACAAGGCAAGGACTTTTTCCGCCTAATTCCAAGGTGACGGGAGTTAAGTGTTCTGCTGCAGCTTTGGCTACGATTTTTCCTATGGCAGTACTGCCAGTAAAGAAGATCTTATCAAAACGAATGCTAAGAAGCTCCTGAGTTACCTCGGCACCGCCTTCTGCGACATAAAGATAAGACGGATCAAAATTTTGATTGATTATTTTTGCGAGAGCGGATGAAGTATTTTGTGGTAGCTCACTTGGTTTGATAATGCTGGTATTTCCTGCTGCCATGGATGCGATTAGAGGACTTAAAGTCAGCTGATAGGGATAGTTCCATGCACCGATAATGAGCGTCGTGCCGTAAGGTTCGGGTAAGATAAAACTCTTTCCTGGTTGAAGTACTAATTCCGTTCTTTTGGATTTGGGTTTTGCCCATTTACGTACCGATTTTATTGCTTGATCAAGCTCATGATAAATCATGGCAAGCTCAGTTAAATGGGTTTCAAACTGGGATTTTTTTATATCTGCATACAGCGCTTCATAGAGGAGCTGCTCATTTTGTTTAATAACCGTCTTCAATTTTTGCAGTTGCTGTTTACGAAAATCAATTTTTTTAGCTTGTCCGGCAGCAGCAAATTTTCTCTGTTCTTCAACAACAGCATGGATATTCATAAATTGACACCCGTGTAAAAAAGTTTTTATTTATCAGCAGCTAAGCTACTGTATTTTAGTCAAATCTCTCAGGTATAGCTAGAGGCAGTTTTTTCTTACTTAGCTTCCGGTTTTCCTTAGTGCCTGCGTACTACGGTATAAGGCACAGTACTTAGGCAGAGTGGTTATAGTTTTGCGGAACACCCACGAACACGTGCTGGGAAGAGGAGGTAGTGATAAGGTTAAGATTATTGTGTGCACTACCCCTTGGTTTTCTTTACTTAAATGATGGGAATTGGTTGCTTTGCGTATGTAAAATTTCATTTTGTAACTCCATAATTTTATTGAGGTATATCTTTTCTTTACTGTGCTCATCTTTGAATGATGCTTTTTCTTCGGGCGTCATTCTAAGTAGGAGTTGGATGTACTCATCATTTGCGGTCTGTGTCTGAGGTAAATAGGTGGTCGATAATGACCCTGTTCGTACAAGTTCAATCAGATTTGGGCTAATCGATTGTTGTTTGATTAAGGGATGCTTGGGTAGGGCTGATTTGCTTTTATTTTCAGCATCTTCTTTAAGATCCTTTAAAACGGTACTCAATATTTGCAAAAACTGAGTTAATCCTCTAACTGGATTGATTACTCCAAGTGAAACCTCGCGAAGTATATTCAAACTTTTTTCCCTTAATGCATTTTCTAACAGATCATCCAGATCATTGACAAAAGGAGGCAATTCGACTGTGGCGTTCAGACTATCCATAAAATGTGTGTCAGACAGTAAACTTTTATGTTTTTCTCCTGTTTGTTTATTTTGATAAATAGTTGTATCCACTAATGAAGGAATCAAGCTGCTATGACATGCCTCAGAGATACTTATATTACTTCGTGTGGTGCGTCCTCTACCATGTTGCAATGTTGTATGCCCATAGGTTGGCAAAATCCCCGTTTTATAATAAGCAATTAATGTGTAAAAAAATAAATCAACACGTCGATTTGCATGTTCAATAATATTTTGTTTCGACATGATAAGAAGCGCATTGTGATCGCGGTGCTTTACAGCTAATTGATAATTTGAATAAGGCAAGTTGAGTGCAGCGCTGTAATTGTCTTTATATTCAGAGCGATGCCGTTTTTTAGTCGTAAACTGTTTGTGTTCCTCTGCTTTTAATTTTGTAAAAAATAGCGGATTGAGTGCTTTTGTCACAGGGGGGGCTATTGTTGTTATTTTTTGAGCTGCAACCGATGGTTTTGATGTTTTTTTTTGCGAAAGCATTATTTGAGATTGAGGCGTTTTAAATACAGAGCTCGCTGATCTGATGGCTTTATTAATTTTAAATATTTGTCTCATTTTAGGTCCCTCCGAGATTGCTGCTATAACACTAGAACTGTTTCCGAAATTCTATTGCAGACTTTCTTGCACTTCGCTCTGCAGCGAATTTCGAAAGAGGTCTATGACACTTATTCCCAAGATGTCTCAAGTTATCTTTACATAAAGTGATATAATTTGACAAGAGTGTAGTTTATGGGGCAGATTGATTGTTTTCTTGATTTATGAGCTTTTTTTCTTATTTGGCTTTTCTGCAGATTTTCTCTTTTTCATGCTTTCTTTTAAAAGCGAAATAAAGTCCACTACATCTGCAGAGCTTTCCTTGGCAACCTCAGCATCTGCCTCTTTTTTGATTAGTGGCTGTTTTGCTATTTGTTGATCAAGCCATTTCTTCAACGCTTCACGATATTCATTATGGTATTTTTCAGGCTGCCATTTAGTAGTCATTTCATTAATTAAAGTAACAGCCATTTTTATTTCTGATTGGGAAATCTTATAATTTTTAAAATCTTCTTTCGGAACATCCATTTCTTTTTCCTCACGTATCTCATTTTTAAAATGAATCAAGTACAAAAGTAGGGAGTGATGATGAGGAAGGATTAAACAAATAGATTCTTTCGTCCGAATAATGACTTTCGCAACACCTGCTTTATTTGTTTTTTTTAATGACTCCCGCAATAATACATATGCTTTTTTATTTTTGCTTTCTGGGATAAGGTAATAAGGCTTCATCAAGTAAAGACTATCAATTTCCTGAAAATCAACAAATTCCTCAATGTTGATTGCTTTAAATAAATCTGGACTCGCCTTTTCGAACTTTTTTTCATCGACAACGATGTAACGGTCTTTTTCAAATTCAAATCCCTTCACCACTTGATCCCAAGGAACTTCCTTGCCGGTTTTTTCACTAATTCGTTGATAATGTACTCTGGATTTCGTTTTTTTATCAAGCAAATGAAATTTAAGCTCATCTTGCTCCTCAATGGAATACAACGAAACCGGTATAGAGACAAGCCCAAAGGAAATCTCGCCTTTCCAGATTGATTGAGGCATGCTTAATCCTTAATTACATTTCTTATTCAAAGAGTAGACTATTTTTAAAAGTCGTAGAGGAGTGGATTAAGTAAGGAAAAACGAGATACTGAATTTGATAGATTATTGATCGGGATGGCTAAATGTACACTGTACTAATCGTTCCAATACTTGTGCATCGTGGGGCGCAACTACTTTTTCATCGTTATCCAAATAGCAAAAAATTTTTTTAACCTGTTGCTGCCAACTGGAAAATTTATGAGCATAGTTTAAAAGCGATTTTTCTTCATAATGACCAGAATAGGGTTGGAGATGCGGTCCATGCAATCTTAAGTAGATAAAATCACTGGTTATAATTTCTGGACACTGAAATCCCTTATAATCATAAAAACAAAGTGCAATATTGTTTTTTGTGAGTAAATCATAAACTTCCTGACGTAACCAACTTTTATTTCTAAACTCAAATGTATAATCAAAGGATTCAGGTAATCCTTTAATAAATTGCTCCAAACGTTCCAGATTAAAGGGCCAATAAGGTGGGAGTTGAAATAAAACGGGTCCTAATTTTTCTTCTAATCCTTCAAGTACTTGCAACAAATAATTAACACTGTCCTGGACATCTTTAAGCATTTTTATATGAGTTAAATAGCGGCTGGCTTTACACGAAAAAATAAATTTATCCGGGGTCGTCTCTTTCCATTTCGTAATGGATTTTGGGGTAGGTATGCGATAAAAACTGCTATTAAGCTCTACGGTATTAAAGATATTTGAGTAATAGGTTAACTCATCTTTTTCTGCAAGAGACTTAGGGTAGAAAACTTCTTTCCAACCATTATAGACCCATCCTGAGGTACCAATATTAACAAATGGCATGCTAACCCCTCAAAACTATTCCTGATAGGAAATCCCTAGCATATTTAGACCTCGTGCAATGTCATCAGCCACAGTGGGTCTGGATAACAAATATTCCCCGGTATGCTCAGTCAATTCATCCTCGGCGAAATTAAGCGCATCTTCCCATTCTTCTTGAGTGTAATCTCCGCGGCCTAAATACATTAATGCGACTAAAGTTGCTTGCTGATCAGGACGTAAATTATCAATGAATTCTATTGTTTCTTGATAAACCGGATCATCTTGATGATCAGCTAATACATAGAGTGCATCCATTTCATCAGTGACTTCCGGAAAGCTGACGTCTTCTTTAGCCTGAAATTGTCGTGCTTTATCAAGAAGATCACGAATTGTTTCCGTATCAAGACTTAACATACTTATCTCCTTATTTCATATGTTTTCCAATAATAATAGCTTAAATAAAATATAATTTATTAATCGCGATCCTCAGGATTCTTCATGCTGTCAGAGTGATTTTCAGGATACTAATGAGTAAATTTTTTAGAGATTTATTGAGAGTTCAATGAAAAAGTTATAGAACTCGTACGAGTTCTATAACTGAATTATTTATCTGATATGTCGGGTAGCCATGCTTTGATCGTCTAATATTGGCAACTCTTCCGCTGCCACTAATTCAGATTGAAAAGTTAGGGCAGAATAGGCTTTAGGCTCTATTTGAGAGATTGTTGCTAATAGGCCATGCTCAAATAATTGCATGAGTTGTGTTTTATCTGAGGTATTTGTCAGATTATGAATTTGGGCACGAAGTTGATGCATACCCTGCCAATCAAAGCGTGGTTTCTCATCAAAATAATGTTCAAACAGTTCTGAAGCTTGTGTTTTTAGTTCATGAAGTTGTTCAAGTAAAGGTTTATATATATTGATTTCATTAGTAAAATTTATAGATAAATAAAGCTTCGGATGGAATGCAACCATTTGTTTGAAGATATTTTGATGAAAACGCTCCATCAGTGCAATTTTTTCGCTGTCCAATGGCAGCAACCTGATTGAGTTGTAAACATTTGTCAGTGAGGTAAAGTTAAAGGATCTTTTCTCAACAAAATATTGAGATTTACCCTGACAATAAAAAGTTACAGCGTCTTCTAACTGCTGTATGTCACTGAGAAGTGTTGAATTTACCATTTTTCCAATTTACCTATAGTTTATTATTATTCCTGGCAATTTAGTGTACGCATTTTTCTATTGAAGTCAATGTGAGGTTTTGATGCTCAATAACACATTATTTGCAGTAAGCTGATAACCGAATTTGAGAGATATGACTCTTTATTTTAATGACAACTCATTGATACAAAAAATAATTTTATGATGTTTTTAAAAATTAAGTCATAATAAAAGTGAATGGATTTATTTGATTAATCTCATTCAGTGACTATATTTAATATATTATTTTCACAAATTTTTTCGGTAAAGTATTGTTAACTAAGGAGGGTATCCACATGAAAAGTACTAATGAAAATCGAACTTATACTCCTAAAGAGCATCTTGAAGCAGCTGCAAGCCAATTATTAACAGAAGGGAAGAAAAAGGTGAATCAGTTGTATAAGGAAGGGGTAAACAAGGCGAATGAAGTAGAGGGAAACGTCAAAGAATATTCAGATAGCATAGTGAAGAAAATACAGGATAATCCATTAGCCTCTGTTTTGGTCGCAGGAGGAATTGGCTTTTTGTTATCTCGATTAATGAAAAAGTAATGGAAGCCTTAAAACAGTTAGAAGCCCTAATTGCCGCAAAAATATCTGTTATTAAAACAGTTTGCTCTTTAATTAGCCTTGAAGCAAGGCTGGCAGGGTTGAGCGTTTTTCCGTTATTGCTAAATATCTGTCTGCTGTTAGTCGTGCTACTTACAGTATGGTTATCTGTTATGTTCTTAATAGGTTATTTTGCATACTTGGCTTCAGGGTATTTTGTGCATTTAGTTTCTAATCGACTTCTATTATCTTTTGCATTTGTTTTACTTCTTAATGTGGGATTCTTACTGGGATTGCTTAAGTATCTATCATTTAACATAAAGAGTATGAGTTTTCAGAAAACAAGGGAATTCTTTTCGCAAGAGAGTGTTGAGCATGAAAAAATCGAGAAAGCAGATAATAGTACAAATTGAGGTGATGGACAGGTACTTACAATCCCAAAAAGATGAGGTGATTGAGCATAAAGAGTATTTTGCACAAAGCGGAATAGCTCGTTATCACCTAATCACTCCAATAGTCCTTGTTTCTGCTTTTTTTATAGGTTGGAGAGCAGCGCGAATACAATGGAGTGGCAAAGTGACGCACCAAGCAGTAGAAATTGGAGCATTAGCTTTGCTTAACTCTTTTAAAAAAACAGTGGTCTCTCTTTTTACATAATGTAGTGAATTGCAATAAAAATCGCTACTTGGATTTTTCAAAGCGTTTCGTATTGTACTTTTAATCCTTTCAGTGCTGAAAATTTTACTTTGCTCTTATCTTGTTAAGAGAGGGGGCCTTCTGAAATTGTCCAATAATCATTAATTAATTTTAATATTTCTATGATTTTTTTGGAATCTGCTGGTTTTGCAATATACCCTGCAATACATTTTTCGTAAGCCCTTATTTTATCTTCTATTTGTTGAGACGTTGTAAATACAACTACAGGAATGAATTTAAATAACTTATCCCTTTTAATAATATCTAGAAACTCCAAACCATTCATTCGCGGCATATTTAAATCTAAAATGATAAGGCAGGGTCTCCCAATTTCCTTAAGATAGATCAAAGCATCTTCGCCATTTTCACGAATGGCGAGTTCATTGGTTATCTTAAGTTCTGCAAGGGCTCTTTGAATTGCCATTTGATCGATTTGATCATCTTCAATAAGGAGAATTGGTTTTGTTGAATACATTATTACCCCGCACTTACTTTTTCTTTATTTAATGTAAAATAAAAGGTGGTTTCTTGTCCAACTATTGAATTAAACCAAATTTTTCCACCATAAAGCTCTAAAATTTTTTTGGCAAGCGAAAGACCTATTCCCGTAGATGAGTATTTTTCTTTACTTTGTAGTGTTTGGAAAAGTTCAAAAACTTTGTCTTTATATTGTTCATCAATTCCTATTCCATTATCTTTTACAAAAAATTTCCACTCTTTAGAATGCTCGGATACTCCAATTTCTATTAGCCCTTGTTTCTTATCATTGTAAATGATGGCATTGCTAATTAAATTTTGAATTATTTGATATATATGAATTTTTTCTGCATAGATAACAGGAAGATCTTGCTGGATTTTTATTTTAATGTGTTTGGGAGGCATTAAAACCTCTTTAACTTCTTCAATTAATTTATTTAAATTAATTCGCTCAGGTTCTCCTTGAACATGTCCTATTCTTGAATATTCCAGTATCCCATCAATTAAAGCTTGCAGTTTTTTAACTCGGTTATCAAGCAGTTCTAAATAGTTCCTTCCTTTGGAATCTAATTTTTGTTTGTATTCTTCAATAATCCATTCAGATATCGTAGCAATTCCTCTTAAAGGTGCCTTTAAATCGTGAGATACTATATAGGCGAACCGTTCAAGCTCTGCATTGCTCCTTTTTATCATTTGTTCATTATTTTTACGTTCAGTTATATCAATAATAGAGGCTAAAACAAAGATTCCTGACTCTGTTTTTAATGGATTTAAGCCAATTTCAACAGGAAATTCAGTGTCATCGCTTCTCAAGCCATATAAATCACGACTAGTTCCCATTGCTCGTGTTTGGGGTTTCATGAAGTAAGCCATACGATATTTGGGGTGATTGGCACGAAATCGGATAGGTATAAGTGCCTCAATTTTTTGTCCAATTAAGTCTTCTTTTTTATACTTAAACATTTTAAGAACTTGTCTATTGGCAAGTTCTATTTCTCCCATTTTATTTACCATCAAAATTCCTGCTGGGGTCGATTCAATCGCCAACCGGAATTTTTCTTGTTCTTTTTTTCTTTCCGTAATATCAACAACAGACGCTAAAACAAAGCTTCCATCTTCAGTAATTAATGGATTTAAACCAATTTCAACAGGGAACTCAGTACCGTCTTTTCTTTGACCGAAAAGATCTCGTCCTGCGCCCATGAGCCGTGCTTTGGGATTTTCAAAAAAAACAAGTCGATGTTCAGGATGCTTTGCTCTGAATCGTTCAGGCACAAGAATTTCTATTTTCTTGCCCATTAATTCATGTTTCTCATAGCCAAACATTTTAATAATTTGCGAATTTAAAAGTTCAATTTCCCCAGCGCGATTAATCATTATCATTCCAGTTGGAGACGCTTCAACAGCCAACTCAAATCGCTGGGTCAGTCGTTTTCGTTCAGTAATATCTACAACGGAAGCAAAAACTAAAACTCCCTCATCTGTTTGTAAAGGATTTAAGCCAATTTCAACAGGAAACTCAGTTCCATCCTGCCTTAATCCATAAAGATCACGCCCAGCCCCCATTAAGCGTGCCTTAGGATCTTTAAAAAAATCTTCCCGATATTGCGGATGGTTTTCTCTATAACGCGCAGGGACAAGAACCTCTATGGGTTTTCCCAAAAGTTCAGATCGAGTATAGCCAAACATTTTCTCGATTTGTTCATTTACAAGTCTTATATTACCTTGAACATCAATTACAAGCATACCATTTGGGGCAGCTTCCACAGCTAATTCAAACTTCTTTTGCTCAGGGGTTACAAATGGAATTTCTCTGATAATGGACGCTGCGCCTATTACCTTACCGGAATCATCTTTAATTGGAGAGACAGATATGGAGACTTTGATCTCTGTTCCATCTCTTTTCAAGCGAACAGTTTCATAATGATCTATTTTCTTACCTTCTTTAATTTTTGTTAAGATTTGCTGAATCTCATATTTTCTATCAGTAGGGATAAGGTAATCTATTGATAAACCGATAATTTCCTTGGCTGTATATCCATACAGATTTTCAGCTGCTTTATTCCAGCTGATAATTGTGCCTTTCAGATCTTTTCCGACAATAGCATCATTACTGGATTCAATAATTGCAGCGTAAAAAATGTCTTTAGCTGTTGGATTCCTATTTATTTTCATAAAATATATTCATGAGAGCCATTTTGATTGCATTAAGTTTTCAATCTACAATATCTTGAATTCAGTAGTAAATTCAACCGCTAATTCGCAACCCGATTTCTAAAATGAAATTTTATCTTTTAACCATCACTTTTGGGAAATTTTTATACTTGACGAAGAATATAATTTTTCCTAATATTATTTGACACAAAATAAAAATTGTATTTTTTTTGATCAGTCCAAAAGTTCGTATTTTCTTCGATTTATTTAATAAAAAAATGAATTTTGTAGCTGTATATGTAGCGGTAGGTGTAGCTGTATGTGTAGCTGTATATAAAGGAATTTTATTATTTAAATATTAAGGAGATAACCGTGAATCATAAAGCTATTAATGAGTTAATAGAACGCGCAAAAAAAGACCCTAAATTTTTCCATTCTCTTGTCTTTGAACCCGAAAAGGTATTAGGTTCACTGGATAGTTTGGATAGGCACAGTCGAGGAAGCATCGTATCTTCAAATGTAGAAGCACTTTTCGCAAATATACTTGGTCTTGAAGGGTGTGGTAACACTTGTTCTACGAGCTGCGATAATACCTGTGGTCAAAGTTGCGGATATACAACGAATATCACTGCAGCTGAAAAATTAAAAAGTAGCGTTTATTTTTCTCACTCTAAAGACGCGCTGGAAGGTTGCGGAAACACTTGCTCCAGCAGTTGCGATAATACATGCGGCCAAAGCTGCGGATACACCACTAACCTTACTCTTGAAAGAGAGAGAATGACACACGCAGCTGGTGCAGGCATGTGGGAAGGCGGCGGTGCGTTAGAAGGTTGTGGTAATACCTGCAGCAGCAGTTGTGATAATACATGCGGCCAAAGTTGCGGTTACACAACAAGCCTCCAAGGAAAGTTTGGAGGAAACATTCGTTAAAATTGAACGATAAACTTGTTTGGCAAGTCAAGATTTGACTTGCCAAATTTTTCCGAAATTAGCAGTCGTAGTCAAGGAAGATATCATGAACAGGGAACAAATTACCAAATTGATTGACCGTGCTAAAAAAGATCCTGAGTTTTTTCATAAGCTGGTGTTTGAACCAGAACAGGCAGTCAAAGAACTAAAGAAAAAAAATTCCTCAGGTGACGAGATAATTCTACACGCGAATCTTCAAGCTATTGTGCAAGGATTAGTTGGTAAGATTCCTATGACAAGAGCAGATAGTAACAAAACCCCTTATTTTGATTGTCCGCAAACTTGCGGAGAAACCTGTGCAGAAAATACATGTGGTCCTACATGCAGCGTCACAAAAAATGCTAAAGAAAGAAGTCACGTTGCGGCGCTGGAATCAGCGAGATTTGGCGGTGGCTATTTAATATGTGACGAAAATGTAACGTGTTGTTGTACTTCTGGAACTTGTGGTAGCACATGTGGCGGCAGTACGTGTGATGTGACTTGTTCTGGTGATAGTTGTGGCTCTACCTGTGGGGATAGCTGTGGCTACACCTCTCATCTCCAAATGCGGTAAACAAAATTTACGAATCCGTTAGGGAACAATTATGGCATATATTGAGCAAGTTAAGGATCATAATAATTCTTTAAATAACAGTGCAAAAGATGTTGATTATGCAAGTTATCTACGCTCTTTTGCACTGGAAGCCGAATTACGTGGTCCTTGGGCATCTGTTGGCAAAACTGATCGAATACAGGGATGGAAATTACACATCTCCACGATACCCGGAGAGGCAATTCAATTATTGGACCGTATTATTCCTTGCCTTTTAACGCATAAAGTACCTTCTTTTAAAATTGCAAGGGATACCATGACTTTAGGCTATCTCAATGAAGGGGAGTTAGGCAGGACCCAAATAGGTAAATTTATGACGATTTACCCAAGGGATGACAAGCATGCCGTTCAATTAGCCCAGGAACTTGTTCAATTAACTCAAGGTATGCTTGGCCCGCGCATTATCTCAGACATGCGTTTAGGTGATATCGTTTATACGCGATATGGCGGTTTTAATCCGATTGTTAAACGCGATCGCTTAGGATTAATGCGCCTTATGATCTATGCCCCCGATCAATCACTACGAATTGATGAATACCAAGTGCCATTCAAATGTCCTGAAGGTGTAGAGAACCCATTTAAAGATTGGCGTCTTGAAGTAACTCAGAATGATGATTTGCCTGAGTCTGTACACCTTGTCGATGGAAGACCAACCAAATTATTTGGTCCTGGTTATTTAATTTTGGACATCCTGCGCGATCAACCCAAGGGAGGGGTTTATAAAGTTTTGGATTTACGCTGCCAGGATTCTGTCGGATTAAAAGTTCTTAAACAGGGCAAACAATTCTGTATGACTGACCATTACAATAGAGATATGCGCACCCGGTTACAACGGCAGGCTGAACTGCACGCTAATCTTAGTCAACATCTTTCTATTCCTTCTGCTGATGCTTACTTTGAAGTCGAAGGAGATGGTTATTTACCGCTAGAGTGGGTTGAAGGGAGGAGCATTGAAACATTTGCTGTGCAAACCTTAGGAGGGTCTACCTTCGGCACTCTCCCGCTCGACAAGAAAATGTTATTACTCAATTGGTGCCAAAAGCTTCTAGGCGTTGTAAATCAGCTGCATAAGGAGGGCTATGTACATCGCGACTTAACTGCATCCAATATTTGGCTTGCGGAGAATGGCGAGCTTTATTTGCTTGATTTAGAACTATGCCATGCTTTAGACGACCAATCTCCCGCTTTTGGACTCGGTACCGCTGGTTTTATGTCACCACAACAGGCAAATCGAGAGCCTCCAGCGATCGGAGATGATTTATATGCTATTGGATGCCTGATGCTGTTAGTCTTAACCGGTATCGATCCACGCCGCATTGTTAGGAATAATAATGACCATTTGCTCGCTTGTTTACAGGAAATGACCCAAGGAGCTCCGTTGCCATTGCTGAAAGTTATAATAGATTGTATTAGTAGTGACCCAGAAGTACGTCCTTCACTCGAAGTGATTGCATCGGTGCTTACCCAGTCAATTGCAGATTTAAAACCCAAACATGCGCCAACAAAAAATCCGAAGGAACCCTTCTTAACTCAAGAAGAAATACACAATACATTAGTAGAGGGTACTCGAGGCTTATTACAATCTGGCGCTATTCAATCTGAAACGGGTCTTTGGTTATCGGTATCCATAGAAAATGGGGCGCAACATCAAATAAAACACCGCTATAGTCAGCAATATGAATTTCGACGAAGTGCAAATCGCGGTGTGGCTGGAGTTGTATATGCATTGAGCCGTTTGGAGCACTTTGGATTTTTACCTCAAGAAGGCAAGTTACGAATTCAGCAAGCTATAAATTGGTTGATTTCAGATCAATATACCGTTGATAGTGAACTACCTGGATTGCACTTTGGCGCAGCTGGTGTCGGTGTTGCTTTGACGGAGGCGATTTCATCAGGTATTCAGAGTTCCGATGAATCGTTAATTAAAGTCATTCATACTTGTTTGAATAAAACTGTGGATTGGCCTGATGTTACTCATGGCGCTGCGGGTCAGGGAATAGCAGCAATGTATTGTTTCGATCGGTTGGGCATACCATCCTTTCAAGAAAATATAAAACCGTGTGTTGATTATTTAATTACAAGTCAGCTCGCTGATGGTTCATGGATTATGCCAGAAGGTGTACCTGGAATGTCAGGAGAAGTTTTATCTGGTTTTGCTCATGGTGTTGCAGGTATTGCCTATTTTTTAACTGAATTTTCTGCACGAGAAAATGACACTGCAGCGCGGACAAGTGCTCTACGCGCAATAAATTGGCTACAGCAACAGGCAATTCATCAACACGTAGGGGAAGACTCTCTTCTCATGTGGACTTACAGTACAAAGAATCCTGCTATGTGGCGCTGGTGGTGTCATGGTGGCCCGGGTATTGCATTGACCTTTTTACGCTTCTATGAATTGACAGGTGAAGAAGAGTATGCGGATTTAGTTCGTCACGCATTAAGAATTCATCCTATCCATTTGCGCTATCCTAATTTTAGCCAATGTCATGGGTTAAGTGGATTAGGAGATATTTATTTGGAAGCATTTCGTGTATTAGGTGATGAGGAATGGCTCGAGAGAGCAGCATTGGTAGCGAAATTTCTGTATGCAATGAGACAAACAACAGAAACAGGGGCGTATTATTGGTTAACTGAAGATCCTCATGTTGCCACGGCGGATTTGATGGTCGGAAGTTCTGGAATTCTGCATTTTTTCTTACGATTACTCCACCAAGGAAAACAAATAGGAGTACCTTTATTGCTGAATCCAGTAAACAAATAAGGAGATTAATGATGAATAACCCACAGGTTGGTGAGTTTTGCTGGAACGAACTGGTTACCAATAATGTCATCGCTGCAAAAGAGTTTTATAGGCATGTACTAGGTTGGCAATATACCGAAGAAGCGGTAGGCGATACGATCTACACTTTATTTAGAACGAGCACGGGCGATAAATCAATAGGGGGGATTTTGGAAATACCCCAAGAGGAACAAGATAAAATTCCACCTCATTGGATGACATATATTTTGGTAGAAGGTATAGAAGACACCTTAGCCAAAGCAATAAAGCATGGGGCAACGGTAAAAGTCCCTGCTACCAAAGTGGGTGATTTTGGTTTATTTGCAGTGGTTGCCGATCCAACAGGTGCTCATATCGCGTTTTGGGAGTCGATAAAAAGTTAAAATGCTTCATGAGTACTAAGGTCTGCTTCCCTCACCAAATAGTGCGATCGGAGACCGAGTATCCTCCATCAATCGGGATGATTGTCCCAGTTATGAAGTCTGAGCCACTTGAGGAGAGAAAAACAGCTAAAGGGCCAATATCTTGAGGTTGGCCCCATCTACCCAGAGGTGTTTTCTTCCTGATTTCCTCACCTCTGTCCGTTTGGGGTAAGGAACCGTTAATTGCTGTTTCAAACCAACCTGGTAAAATAGCATTAACCTGGATATTCCAGGGACCAAGTTCTAATGCAAGCGAACGCGTTAGACCTAATATTCCTGTTTTTGTGGTGGCATATCCAATGGAGTTCGGGTGGCCAAACAGAGAATACATAGAGCCTACATTGATAATTTTACCATGATGTTGGGTTTTCATAAGACGAACTGCGCTTTGCGAGCAGAGAAAGACCGAGGTAAGATTGGTGCTTATGAGATACTCCCATTGTTCCAGTGAAAGATCTAACAGGTGTTGATCTTCATAGATCCCCGCATTGTTAATCAATATATCCAGTTTTCCAAACTGGCCGGATATCGTTTTAAAACCCTCATGAATACTTTCTTCATGACTTACATCCATCATAAGTGGGATGAGATCCTGTGTTTTGGCTTGTTTTAGCTTTTCCTGATCTCGACCGCAAACAATTACTTGTGCTCCAGCCTTTCGTAAGGCGAGTGCCATGGCAAGACCTAGCCCACCATTTCCACCTGTGATCAAGGCAACACATTGGTTCAAATTATCTTTTGAGTTCATAATGATGATGCACCTTTTTGATGGCAGTTAAGAATTCATCCAGATCTTCTTTTTTCAATGTGGGCGAAAGCGCAATATCAATATATGATTGAATGTTTCTAAAACTGTCAGGATAAAGATTTGGAATTTCGTGTTTTGCTACATCCTTAAATAAATAAGCCCAGTCCCAAAATCTTCGAACATTGATTTTAGTGAGGTCTCCAAGAGCTTTTGTATCGATCCCTTCTGCAGTAAGTGCTTCAGCAAACCAGCAACAGTCTTCTATTGAGCCATCCAATTCCAACAGTAAATTATCACCAAGCGGCAATGCAGCTTCATTCCAAGTACCACGTGGTCTTAAGCATTTTAAATTTACAATGTTTTGGATGACATAAGTATAATTTTGGGTGAGCAAATTGAGCCGCTTATTGAGTTTTTTTAATTGAGATAATCCAAGCGCACCACGGATTTCATCTAAACGAAAATTAAATACAGGTATCGCGGTACAATCAATGGGGCAAAGTTGATTGGAGAAGTGCTTTTCATAAAGACGTTCATAGGCTCCAGATAAAATAACACATTTTAGATAGAGATCCTTGTTGTTGGTTAAGATAAATCCTCCTTCTCCAGTATTTAATGATTTATCCGATTGGGTACTAAATGCCCCCGCCAGACCGTATGTGCCTAAATATTTATTCTTTAACTTACATCCAAGGCTGGGAACAGCATCTTCAATAACAGGTACACCATGTTGTTCGGCAAGTTCCAGAATTTGGGGAAGCGGAGCAGGAAAACCTCGCATATGGACCACTACTAATGCTTTCATATGAGCAATTTTTTTATCAAGATCCGCTAAATCAATGTGAAGATTATGATCCACTTCGATAAGGAGCGGCTTTAACCGTGCTTGGATAATCGCACTGGGTGTTGCTGTAAAGGAATACGCGGGACATCCAACTAATGAGTCATCAGGCAGCTCAAGAGCCATAAGTGGTAGCGAAATTGCTGCAGTACCAGAGCTTACAGCAAGCGCATATTCAGAATTAAAGTAATCCTTCAGTCCTTCTTCAAATTGGCCTACTTTTGTATCCTTGATTTCCCGGTTGTCATAGCGAAATAACCGCTTGCTTTTAATCACATCCAGAATTAGATTGGTATCCTCGTCATCGATGATAACATTTCCCTTGTCATAGGTTGGCCAAGGTTTTGTGCGAACTGGTGAACCTCCAAATAATGCTAATTCATTAAGGGAAGGGTGTTCTCTTTTTATACTACTCATACTACCTATCTCCATGTTACCACTTAGGATTGTAGTTTTTAATTTGACTTCTTTTTATCAAGCCACAAACGAAAGCGAGCTAAAGTTTTATTCCCCATAAATAACCTGATTGTTGCAAGTACAATAAAACCTTTTAGGAATTGCAACTTAGACCCTTTTCTAATCCAAAAATCGCATTCTTCTCCTTTTGTAAGTACAAATAGCTTTTCGTAGAAGATGATTCTCGGAAAAGGGAGAGAAAAAAAATTATTAATATTTTTTCCATGGGTACCAAAAATAATGGGGCCCATGGGTAAACGAAGCACATCAAGAAATAAGATAAAATAAAGAAATACGACCCAGGAGGCATGTTGTGAGGTTTTTTCAATCCAAAGACAGGTGATTTCATGAGGCTTTTTTTGATCAAAGTTGTAGTCGCTATAGAGCTTCTGCAATTGAGATGGATTCAATGGGAGAAAGGTTCGATAGTTAGGACCTGAGTTGATACAAAAACCTGCCAACATGTTCTCCTCTGAATCTCTAAAAAAAATACGGACCTTGGAGCTTTTAAAGTATTCAAGGTCAGAGCGATTATGCGCCAGGGATGAGTAATGGGTTCCATAGATTTTAAGTAAACTATCATTTTTAATTATTTTTGTTTTAATCATCATCCAGGCTCAAAAAAAACTCTATTTTCAATTATAGGACATATTGGATTATTTTTTATCTAAATGATGTAAATAAGACAATTTATAGTGGGTCACCATAGATACATAAGAACCATTTGAATTTTTTGAAGTGTTATTGCGCTCATTGAGACGACAAGATTTATTATTCAAGAAAATTGCTTAGGGCATGTTGACAATTCCACTGCCTACGTGCCGCGAACAAGTCGCGGCACGTAGGCGGCGGGGATGGATTGTCAACATGCACTAATCTATAAGTGATTAATTAATTTTTTCTAATTCACATGTATTGGAAGAAAACAGCAGATAATCCATTAAAAAATTAGGGATACGTTGCTCCAACCAAAAGTGCCTTTTATCTGCAATAAATCCTACATGGCCTCCATGTGGGCTTAATTCTAAAAGAATATCTGAAGATAGCTCACCAGTACCGGGGAGGATCTCAGGCGTCATAAAAGGATCATCCAAAGCATGAATAATTAAAGTAGGTGTAGCAATTTGAGAGAGATACTGTCTGGAACTGGATTTTTGATAATACTCATCTGCATTAGCAAATCCATGTAACGGAGCAGTGATTTGTTCGTCAAATTCGTATAGGGTTTTTATAGAAAACAGCTTCTGTTTAGAAAGCGGTAATTGGCAATTTATAACATCCAATTTTTGTAAAAAGACGGTGCGTAATTTTTCTAACAAATGTGCCTGATACACACGAGAAAATCCTTTATTTATCTTTTGAACTACATTTTTCAATTGGAATGGTACAGAAACTGCTACGGCTGCATCAATTAAAGATTGGGAGCTTACTTCTCCTAACCATTTGAGAAGTATATTACCGCCTAATGAAATACCCACCACAGCTTTCTTGGTTTTGGGTTCTCTAAATTTCAATACATTGAGAAAATGAGCCAAATCAGTGGTATCTCCTCCATGGTAAAAGCGTGGCAGACGATTTGGCTCACCGCTTGCACCACGAAGATTCATTAAAACAGCTCGGTAACCTGATTTATTGAATGAATTGAACAAGGTGCTTACATATGCTGAATTGATATTACCACCTAATCCATGAACAAGAATAATTAAAGGGGCATCAGTACCTAATCCATTAACTTTCCAGGCTAGATCAATAAAATCGCCATCAGGAAGCTCAAGTCGCTCATAAGAATCAACAGAGACATTCACTCGATGAGTCAATGTCCGATACAGAGTTTGCCCATGTGTATTGGTGAGCCACCAAGCAGGTTTAAATTCACTATGAATGATCATGCTCTGTCCTATTGAGTTGAGACTTATTTGGTCTTTTTAGTATTAGTTTAATCTATAAGTATAAAATAACACTAAAAAGAAATAAATGAGATTGAAGAGTTGTGGTATTAATTACGTTTATCATTGCTAAAGCGATCATCTGCATTTAAATTATCTTAATAAAGGTAACTTTTTTCAATAAAATTAAATAATTAGTTATTGGGGGAAGGAGTATTTTCTTAGTAGGGGGTGTGATGCAAGTAAAGGCAGCAGTAGCATACGAGGTTGGGAAACCACTGGTAATTGAAATGGTTGAGTTGGAAGGGCCAAAAAAAGGAGAAGTACTCGTCGAAATTAAGGCTACAGGGGTTTGTCATACTGATGCATTTACATTATCTGGTGATGATCCTGAAGGGCTTTTTCCCGTTATTTTAGGGCATGAAGGTGCTGGCGTTATTGTCGATATTGGCCCCGGAGTGACTTCTCTAAAACCTGGGGATCATGTAATTCCCTTATATACTCCTGAATGTCGTAAATGTGAATATTGTCTTTCCCAGAAAACCAACCTTTGTCAGGCAATTCGCGCAACACAAGGTCAGGGGGTAATGCCTGATGGAACAAGTCGTTTCAGCTTTAATGGAAAAAAAATCTTTCATTATATGGGGACATCAACATTTGCTAATTATATTGTATTACCTGAAATTGCTGTTGCGAAAATTCGTGAAGATGCCTCCTTTGAAAAAGTATGCTATATCGGTTGTGGTGTTACTACAGGGCTAGGAGCTGTATTTAATACAGCAAAAGTTACTCCAGGCTCTCGTGTTGTTGTTTTTGGTTTAGGCGGCATTGGACTTAATGTGGTTCAAGCCGCGCGTATGGTTGGGGCAGAGCAGATCGTCGGTATCGATATTAGACCCGAACGTCGAGCATTGGCTCAAAAAATGGGAATGACTGATTTTGTTAATCCTATTGAAATTAATAATGATTTAGTGGCATACCTTGTTGAATTGACTAAGGGAGGCGCTGATTACAGTTTTGAATGTGTAGGTGATGTAAAACTGATGCGTCAGGCACTGGAGTGTTGTCATAAAGGTTGGGGTGTTTGTACCATAATTGGGGTTGCAGGGGCAGGGCAGGAGATTTCTACCAGACCCTTCCAATTGGTTACGGGCAGAGTGTGGAAAGGATCTGCATTTGGTGGGATGCGTGGACGTACCGATGTCCCTAAAATTGTTGATTGGTATATGGATGGGAAAATCAATATTGATGATTTAATTACTCATGTTCTTCCCTTTGAGCATATTAATCAGGCCTTTGATTTAATGCGTCAGGGAGAGTCAATTCGGACGGTGCTCACTTTTTAGAGGCTTAAGGAATAAATTAAATGGCATCCATTGAACTTATTGAAGAGCATTTCTGTTTTGGCGGTACTCAACGGGTGTATTCCCATCAATCTGAGGTAACTCATTGTACGATGCGTTTTGGTCTTTTTTTGCCACCACAAGCGCAGAAACAAAGTGTCCCTGTATTGTACTGGCTTTCAGGATTAACGTGTACAGAACAAAATTTTATTACTAAAGCAGGGGCCCAGCGTATTGCTGCTTATTTAGGTTTGGCTCTTGTTGTACCCGATACAAGTCCTAGAGGGGTAAACTTGCCAGGGGATAAAGAAAGTTATGATTTTGGTGTGGGTGCCGGATTTTATGTGGATGCTACACAACAACCTTGGTCAAAATATTATAATATGTCAACTTATGTACATGAAGAGTTACCGACTGTGCTGCAGCAAAAGGTTCCACTCAATCATCGTGCTTGTGGTATCTTGGGCCATTCTATGGGAGGACATGGCGCACTTATTTTAGCCTTGAAACATCCGAATCAGTATCGTTCAGTCTCTGCCTTTGCTCCAATTTGTGCGCCCTCCCAATGTCAATGGGGACAAAAGGCCTTCACAGGTTATCTGGGAACAGATAAGAAACACTGGAAGGAGTACGATGCGTGCGAACTCATTGCAGAGAGAGGATGGCCGCATCAGCATATTTTAATTGATCAGGGTGTCCAGGACCCTTATTTAAAGGAGCAACTAAAGCCAGAGTTATTTCAGACAGCATGTGTGAAAGCTCGGGTGGCACTTAATCTGCGTATGCATGAGGGTTATGATCATAGCTATTATTTCATCGCCAGTTTTATCGAGGATCATTTAAATTTCCATGCATCAATACTCTATGGTAATCATTAAAAATTGGCCGAACCAATTTCTATGATGAGAGGATAAAAATTATTAGGATCTGTTTATATTTCTGCTATCTTGGCCAAGCTGCCCCTGATTTTACGCGTTTCAATGCTCACATCCTTCCTGTATGCTGCGCTCGGTACTCAAAAATCAGATCATTGTGACTCAAGCGAGCGAAAAGTAAACAAACCCTATGGATGGGAGAAAAAAATGAACAAAAAAATTGCTTTGATTGTTGCCGGGCTGATTTTTACTTTAGTGGCTTTAATCCATGTTTTACGCATTATCTATTATTGGCAAGTAACAGTTGCAGGATACAGTATCCCAATGTCAGCCAGTAGTGTTGCCTTAAGTGTTTCAGCTATTTTAGCTATATGGATGTTTGTTGCGGCCGCAAAGAAATAAAATATGCAGGCCACGACAAAAGCCTTAAAAACGTGGAATTAATATACTGCCGGGTTCATTTTATTTGAAAAAAATGAAACAATCTGTATCCTATATCCTCGTAAATGAAGTACTCTTCTACCAAGTAATTTGCTTTATTTTTCTTTGGATTTTATTATCATGAAAAAAGTATTATGTTTAAGCGCACTGATGATGCTATTGAATCATTCGAGTTTTGCCTATCCAATGCCAAATTCTTTTCCACCTTTTCAGATTGCCGGAAACTTGTATTATGTGGGGACTGATGATCTTGCAAGTTATCTGATTGTTACGCCTAAAGGAAACATTTTGATTAATAGTGACCTTGAGGCAAATGTTCCTATGATTAAAGCCAGTATAGAGAAACTAGGTTTTAAATTTAGCGATACAAAAATTTTGCTAATCAGCCATGCTCATTTTGATCATGCCGCAGGTAGTGAATTGATTAAGCAGCAAACCAATGCAAAATATATGGTTATGGATGAAGATGTGCCTTTGGTTCTATCTGGCGGTAAATCTGATTTTCATTATGCAAATGACCCCAGTACTTATTTTACTCAAAGCACGGTGGATAAGGTGCTTCACGACGGGGATAAGGTGGAATTAGGAGGAACTGTATTAGCTGCTCATGTGACTCCCGGACATACTAAAGGTTGTACTACTTGGACAATACAACTAAAAGATCACGGTAAGCACTATCAGGCCGTAATTGTAGGAAGCCTTGGCGTAAATCCTGGCTATAAATTGGTTGATAATATGACTTACCCTAATATTGCCCAGGATTATAGGCATTCCATAAAGGTACTCGAATCGTTGCGCTGTGATATTTTTCTGGGAGCTCATGCTGGAATGTTTGATCTCAAAAACAAATATTTATCATTGCAGAAGGGTAGGAAGAATCCCTTTATTGATCCGGAAGGTTGCAAAAAATATATTGAACAAAAAGCACAGGATTTTTACACGGAGCTTAAAAAGCAGGAAAATGTTAACCAATCTGTATAACAGCTGAGTTCGCAAAAAAACGGGATTCGCTTCACTGCCCCAGGCTACAATCTCAGAACATTAGAACTAATAGTTTTATTGTAGTCTGGGTGAAGGCGTAACCCGGAACCCGGGTTAGGGCTTCAACTTCAAAATATTCATTCTATGAATTAAGTTCTCGATTCTTACAAAAGCAATCAACTAAATGATCATCGACCATTCCAACTGCTTGCATGTAAGCATACATGATCGTTGACCCGACAAAACTCATTCCTCTTTTTTTTAAATCTTTCGACAAAGCATCTGATTCGGGGGTGGTGGCTGGTACTTCTTGAAGATTTTTAGGATAATTTATTTTAGGATTTCCATTTACAAATCGCCAAACATAGTTGTCGAAGGAGCCGAATTCCTCAACAATTTTCAAGAACACAAGTGCATTCTTGCGTGCTGAAAAAATTTTAAGGCGATTACGAATAATGCTCGGATCCGTGAGTAAGGCCTGTAATTCTTCATCCGTCATTTTTGCTACAGCGTTGGGATCGAATTGTTTGAATGCTTTACGGTATGCTTCGCGGCGTTTAAGTATTGTTTCCCAGCTCAATCCTGCTTGTGCTCCTTCAAGTAAAAGCATTTCAAAGTGTCTCTGATCATTATGTACAGGAATACCCCATTCCATGTCATGGTATTGTTCATAATAAGGCTTGCCGCTTCCAACCCAAGTGCAACGTTTCATGATGGACTCATTATCTCCTATATGTATTACATTTAGCGTGAATTTTATTAAGATGAATTGAAAATTTATCTTATTGTCCTACGTTCTGCGACTTGTTCGCGGAATCCATGCAGGATCTGATTCATACCAAACTTAATCTTATTCTCCAGGTTCTGGATCCCGCGAACAAGTCGCGGAACGTAGGCTAGGCGTCAACCCGCCTTAATGTATGAATTGAGTTTTGATCATAGCGTCTTTAAGGTGAAAAGACTATTTTAATAAGTCTTTTCACTCTACTGTTTTTCCTGAGAAATATCGCTTCGTCTTGTATTTGTTCAGGAATCGCTTAAAATTCACTACATACGATAATATTATATTTGTTTAGAGAATTTCATGTCCGATTTTTATCAGGATTTTAATACACGACGAACCTTCGCAATTATTTCTCACCCTGATGCGGGTAAGACCACAGTAACCGAGAAATTACTTTTGTTTGGAGGCGCAATTCAATTAGCTGGAACTGTTAAAGGACGTAAAGCCGATAGGCATGCGACTTCTGACTGGATGGAAATGGAAAAAGAGCGTGGTATTTCTATTACTACTTCTGTTATGCAGTTTGTACATAATCAGCATGTCATGAATTTGCTGGATACTCCAGGGCATGAGGACTTTTCAGAAGATACTTACCGTACGTTGACTGCAGTAGATTCAGCGTTGATGGTAATTGACGTAGCCAAAGGGGTCGAGGAGCGAACGGTTAAATTAATGGAAGTATGTCGTTTGCGTGATACGCCAATTATGACTTTTATTAATAAACTGGATCGTGAAGGTCGCGATCCTATTGATTTACTGGATGAGGTTGAATCAGTTTTAGGTATTCAATGTGCGCCAATTACTTGGCCTGTAGGCATGGGAAAACGTTTTAAAGGCATATACCATCGCTATGAAGATATCGTTTATTTATATCAACCCGGAAAAAATGCGCAAAAGCAAGATGCGATGCAAATTAAAGGATTAGATAACCCCCAATTGGATGAAATATTGGGCGATGGTGCTCAGGAATTACGTGAAGAAATCGAGCTCGTCAAAGGCGCTTCCCATGAATTCAATTTGGAGGACTATTTAGCGGGTAAAATGACCCCAGTTTATTTTGGATCTGCAATTAATAATTTTGGGATCAAAGAGTTACTGGATGATTACGTTCGTTATGCTCCAGGTCCACAACCTCGTGCAACCCAAGAGCGGTCTGTAGTACCTAATGAAGATACTTTTAGCGGATTTGTATTCAAAATCCAGGCTAATATGGATCCGAAACATAGGGACAGAATTGCTTTTTTACGTATTTGTTCTGGAGCATACAGAAAAGGAATGAAAATCAATCACTTACGTATTGGTAAAGAAGTACAAATTTCTAATGCCTTAACCTTTATGGCTGGTGATCGCTCCCATACAGAAGTTGCTTTGCCTGGCGATATTATTGGTTTACATAATCATGGAACAATTCGCATTGGCGATACCTTTACTCAAGGTGAGCAATTAAAATTTACCGGAATTCCCAATTTTGCTCCTGAGCTGTTTCGGTTGGTGCGTTTAAAGGATCCGTTAAAGAGTAAAGCCTTATTAAAGGGTTTAATTGAATTATCTGAAGAAGGCGCAACCCAGGTATTTAGACCATTAAATAGCAATCAATTAATCTTGGGAGCAGTTGGAGTACTGCAGTTTGATGTGGTCGCTCACCGTTTGAAACATGAATATAAGGTGGATTGTATTTATGAAACAGTGAATATAGCATGTGCTCGTTGGGTTTATTCTGACGATGATAAAGCAATGAGTGAATTTAGAACAAAAGCGCATGATTATCTGGCACTGGATGGGAGCGATGCTTTAATGTATCTTGCTCCAACTCGTGTTAATTTAACAATGGCTGAAGAACGTTATCCCAAAATTCAATTCCATGCGACGCGGGAACACTAGGACGTTTCGCTTCAAGATCCGATGTCCGAAAAGCTATGGCTCATCTTGAACGAAAAAATACGCTGATCAATGCTTAGATATGCTGCGCTTTCTCATCGTATTTTTCGTTCAACCTGAGTTCTAGGTTCAAACATACCCTCTGAACGGTGACTCTGTTGAGCCCAGGATATAATTAGAGTGTTCTTTATAAATGAATTTCTGTGTATATTAAGCAGCAGTGCACATAGCTTTTACTGTATGCGGCCCTAAGTTAGTGATTTCAACTTTTGCGCCCGAATCTGCATTAATCTTTAAATTCTCACCTGGATGGACGGTGATTCGTATCGATTCTCCCGTAGACAAACCGATATCATTAACTTTTCCTTTTTTAGCTAATGCTACAACCAAAAACTCATCCCCTTCATCTTCTGAAGCAATTTTACAGTTTGCTTCTACAGGCCAAAACAGATAATTAAGAAATATTTGAGGATCATTACTAGGTAATTCATATTCAATCGTAACCCCTCGTTGGAGCAAATGACTTTCCATAGAATATGCGTTTGTACTTAAAGATGCGGCAAAATACAACAAGCAAAGTCCGAATTTTCGTAACATTAAATAACTCCATAATGATAATAACTGAACTAAGATACATTTATTTTGTACGTATGGCAAATTAATATTCATGCCTTGAATGGTAGTGCTGTAACCTAAGTGGGATATAGAAAAACCCGGGGAAAAACCCAGGTTTTTTGTGCTGTTTATCCGGATTTATAATGCTTCCAAAGCCTTGGCAATGGATTCAGTCATTACTTTTGCATCACCAAACAGCATGTAAGTATTGTCATGGTAAAACAGATCGTTTTCTACACCTGCATAGCCAGGTGCCATGCTTCGTTTAACAAACAATACATTTTTTGCTTTTTCTACTTCCAAAACGGGCATACCATAAATTGGTGAGCCAGGATCGGTTTTTGCTGCAGGATTGGTTATATCGTTTGCCCCAATTACATAAGCCACATCGCAGCTTGTAAAATCACGGTTAATTTCACTTTGTTCAAAAACTCTATCATAGGGAATATTAGCTTCTGCAAGCAACACATTCATATGGCCAGGCATCCGACCGGCAACAGGATGAATTGCAAAGCGAACTTTGATGTTGCGATGTTCTAAGGCATCAACTAATTCTTTGACTGCATGTTGTGCATGCGCTACCGCCATACCATATCCAGGAACAATGATTACATCTTTAGCATTATTTAAGAGGAATGCTGCATCCTCACCATTACCTTGTCGTACTGCCCGTGATTCATCCACTGTATTAGCGTGTAAATTAGCTGCTGATGACTGAATGCCCCCAAAAATTACATTAAAAATGGAACGATTCATCCCCACACACATGATGTAACTAAGAATGGCTCCGCTAGCGCCTACTAAAGCTCCGGTAATAACAAGTAAATGGTTGCTGAGTGTGAATCCAATACCTGCTGCTGCCCACCCTGAGTAGGAGTTAAGCATTGAGATAACCACTGGCATGTCCGCACCGCCAATAGGGATAATGAGCAATATGCCAATTAAAAAAGATAAGCCAGCCATGACACTAAAAAGTGTCAGTGTTTGGTTAATAAAAAACAAGGCCAATACAGCGAGTATGGCTAGCGCAGTAATCAGATTAATTAGGTTATGACCTATAAGCTTAATCGGTTTACCCGACATAATTCCTTGCAATTTGAGAAAGGCAATGACTGAGCCAGAAAAAGTGATGGCACCTATAATTAAACCGAGACTCATTTCGATAAGGCTTGCTTTAGCAATTGCCCCTGGGACACCAATATGAAACGAAGCGGGGGCCAAGAAAGCACAGAAAGCAACTAAGACTGCCGCCATCCCCACTAATGAGTGGAATGCTGCGACGAGTTGTGGAATAGCAGTCATATTAATTTTGAATGCAATATAAGTCCCAATTATCCCTCCTGCAATCATTAAGCTGATGAGTAAAGGTTGATGATATGTTGTTGGCATCATCAAGGTTGAGCCTACGGCAAGAATCATACCGGCAATACCCAAAAGATTTCCTCTCCTTGCAGATGCAGGGCTGGCTAAACCTTTGAGTGCCAATATAAAACACACAGCAGATAATAAATAAAATAAAGGAACTAGGGCTGTCATAAGAAATTATCCTTAATTTTTGTAACTATTTTTTATACATACGCAACATGCGTTGAGTTACAACAAATCCACCAAAAATATTAATCGACGTAATAAATATTGCTAAACCGCCGATCCAGGTGATTTTTCCTGTTAACTGGCTTCCTGCAGCAATGAGTGCCCCTAAAACAATAATACTGGATATTGCGTTGGTGACTGACATTAATGGAGTATGCAAAGCTGGAGTGACCTTCCATACGACATAATATCCTACAAAGCAGGCCAAAACGAAAATAGTGAGTATGGTAATGTAGGGATTACCTAGAGTGTTAATCTCATGCACTTTGTGTCTCCTTTATTGCCTGAAATGGTAGATATTGATTTTGATGACAAAGCACTGCTTGCTGAATGATTTCATCACTGGGGTTTAATGTGATTTCTGGAGGTTGGGGTGCGAGCAAATTAATAAGATGCACTAAATTATTGGCATACAGTTCACTTGCAGTAGCCGGAACTAGTCCCGCCATATTACTTAAACCGATGACAGTCACTTCTCCATGTTTTATGGTTTTATTAAGAATGCTGACTTCGCAGTTCCCCCCTCGGGAAGTTGCAAGATCAACGACAACTGATCCAGGCTTCATTTGGTCTACAGTTTTTTTATACACTAAAACAGGTGCTTTTCTCCCTGGAATTAAGGCTGTGGAAATGACAATGTCTGCTAATTTAGCGTATTGATCAATAAGTTCTGCTTGAAGTTTTTTATATTCTTCACTCATTTCCGAAGCGTAGCCACCTTTAGTTTCACTGTCTTGATCCTGACTCACTTCAATAAATTCTGCGCCTAAACTTTCAACTTGTTCTTTCGCTGCCCGCCGTACGTCAAACGCGTAAACTACAGCCCCTAAACGTTTGGCTGTTGCTATGGCCTGCAAACCCGCGACTCCTGCACCCAGAACAAGCACCTTAGCTGGCTGAATCATTCCTGCTGCTGTCATCATCATCGGAATGGCGCGATGGAATTGAGAACATGCTTCTAGAACAGCTCTATACCCTGCCAAGTTTGCTTGTGAGGATAGGCTATCCATGCTTTGAGCACGGCTGATGCGGGGTATAAGGTTCATTGAGAGCAGTGTAATTTGTTTTTCTTTGCACCAGGTGATGAGTTTACTTTCTGGATCATTATCTATATGGCCTATGACCAAGGCACCCTGGGACAGGCCTTCCAGAGTTTTGGGATCAGGCTCATCAATACAAAAAAGAAGATTCGCTTTTCCGAGGATACTTTTTTTATCCTGAATAGAGGCACCGACTTCTTCGTAATTTTGATCTTTGAAACCGGCAGCAAGGCCTGCATTTTTTTCGATGGCGACTTCAAACCCTGATTTTATAAAGTGCTTTGCTGAGTTAGGAGTAATGGCTACTCGGGTTTCATTGTCTGGTGCCAGTAACGTTGCAATCATCATGGTAAATCCTTTTCACCTAAATATTCATTATCCTATTGTAATTTAGATTGATTTTCCAGACTAAGAATGATTTTAAATAAGATGATCAAAGATATTGAAGCTGAGTGCGACGAAGAAATCCCCGGAACTATCCCAAAAATTTTTTTCGCCAACATATCCGAATAAACCTTCCTACGTACTGTAAATAATAATCCCTAAGTAGCGTACTTTATCCGCTGTATCCATAGCAAGTAACGAGTAGGTTTGGTCATTTTGACCTGCGGATCGTCAGTTTTTTATTTAAAATTTCTCTACGTACCGCTTTATGCGCGGTACGTAGGCGAAAAAATTATTGGAGGCTCTTATAAAAAAGTGACAATACCTCAGGTCATTTTGACCCAACTACTCGCTGAGGAATATCTGAATTCAGGTTTTTTCATTTTTTATTTGTTTTCCCGCGTACATTGTAAGCAGAAGTGTGGGAAAATTTTATGATGCTCCTCAGGGGGATTAAAGCGCAGTACACCGTGTGAAAAGTTGTGATGTTACCCTGTTTATGAATGAGAATGATTTAACTTATTAGATTCTTCCTGCAGGCTATCTACCTCTAAAGCCAATGCAATTTGATTGGCACACGATTCCAACAACTGTATTTTTTCAGGAGCTGTGAAATCATTATTTTTAGAGGAATGTACTCTTAAAACACCCACGGTTCCGCGCGCGCCCAGTAATGGAATAAACAGCGCATTAGAAAACGAGAGCGTGTCAGTTCCCAATCCTGCTTTTTGTCCTAATTCAAATACCCATTGAGCGATACTGTATTCCTTTTCATCCAATTGCTCATGTGATTTAGCTCGCGCGCGAACAACAAGACGTCCGTTTTTTGGTAATAAGGCGATAATTTCGCAATGAAAAATTTCTGAAATAAAATTGATCCCTGCCCGCAATAATCTGACTATTCCACGTGTTCTGGATAATCGTCGACTTAATGTATACAAAGCTGATGTTTGATATTCTGCAAGACGCGCAATCTCTGACTGGCGGCGAGTCACTAAGGTTAATTGGCAAATAACGAGTGCTAAAATGAACATTAAAACTAATGTGAAGAAATAATCTGATGTTTCCATGAGAAAACTGTAGTAGGGGGGGATAAATAAATAATCATACGCCAAAATGCTCAGAATAATTCCCGAAATGGCAGGACCTGCTCGTCCTAAGGTGGCAGTAGAAATTATCCCTATTAAATAAACCAGGATTAAACTACTTTCATTTACTAACGGATAAATTAAATAATTAATAAGCGTTGTGATTGCTACAATACTGGTTGATAAAAAATAATAAAGCCAGGGAGTCATTGGTTTTGCAAGAGATTTTTTTCTAGATCTCTTTGTTACTTCGGTCATGGTATAAACATCAATTTCACCACTATAGCGTAAAACCTCATCTGCCAGACTACGAAATAAAAAATTTCTCCAGCGATGACGAATTCGTTTACAGATCATAATGAGGGTAACATTTTGTTCACGGGAAAAATTGATAATCTCTTTAACAAGGTCATAACCCATCAAAATATGAGTTTCAGCCCCCAATTGTTCTGCAAAAAATAAATTTTTAATGGCTTGATTGCGTTGGGTTGTGGATAAATGGGTTCGCGTAGAATCCACATATACAGCAATCCAATCCACTTGCAAACTGGTAGCCATTCTTTTGGCTGCTCGAATCAATTTATGTGATTCAGGACCTGGACCAACGCAAACCAGTATTTTTTCCATTATGGGCCAGATATGTCTAATACCTTGGCCTTGTCTGTATAAAAGCACTTGTGTATTTACCTGCTTTGCCAGAGTCCGTAACGCCAGTTCGCGTAAGGCCATTAAATTGCCTTTGCGAAAATAAAACTCAGCAGCAAGCCGCGCTTGTTGGGGAACATAGACTTTGCCCTCAGCAAGGCGCTTTAACAAGTCTTCTGGAGCTAAGTCCACTAATTCGATGGTATTAGCCCTCTCTATCATGAAATCGGGAACCGTTTCCTGAACAGGAGCATGAATGATTTGTGAGACATCGTCATTGAGGCTTTCTATATGTTGAACATTGAGTGTCGTATATACATCAATTCCGCGATCGAGTAGTTCTTTAATATCTTGCCAGCGTTTTTTATGCCGTACGCCACTCACATTGGTATGCGCCATTTCATCGATGAGAATTAACCCCGGATTTCTTTTTAAGGAAGAATCAAGATCAAATTCTTTGAGTTTTTTGCCATGATAATCAATCGTTATTTTAGGTAAAACCACGAAATTTTTAAGAATTTCTTCGATTTCGGCGCGCCCATGAGACTCAACAATCCCTACTACTATATCCAGTCCTTTGGCCTGCTCTCCCATTGCTTCATGAAGCATGGAATAAGTTTTTCCTACCCCTGGGGCCGCCCCGAGGTAAATTTTGAGTTTGCCGCGCTGTTTTTGTTGCTCTTCTTCGATTACCTGTTGTAATAATGCATTAGGATCGGGACGTTTGTCAGTCATTGAGGAGTCCTTAGGTGATCCAGAGCCAAGTTAAGTTCCAATACATTAATTCGCGGTTCCCCCAAAAGGTGTAAGGTACGTTTTTTTATTAGCTTGCTCACTAATTCTTGAATTTCTTGTTCCGGGATATTCCGCGCTTTGGCGATACGCGGTATCTGATAATAAGCTGCCAGTGGACTTATCTCAGGATCCAATCCACTTGCAGAGGCAGTAACTAAATCAACTGGAATTAATTGCTTGTTTTTTTGATTAGGATTTTCCAAATTGACTTGATGCAAGCGATTAACGCGTTTTTTTACAATTGCCAAAAATTCTGGATTAGAAGGCCCCATATTTGATCCTGAAGAATTGGCGGGGTTATAAGGGTATGGAGTGGTGGCAGAAGGTCTTCCCCAGAAGTAGTTAGGTGTGTCAAAATATTGTCCAATTAATGCGGAACCAATAGGTTTTCCATCACGTAGCACCAAACTGCCATTTGCTTGATAAGGGAAAAATAATTGGGCTAACGCAGTGACAACAGCAGGATAGATTAAACCCGTTAGCAGGGAAAAAATGAGTAGAAACATTAAAGCAGTTTTTATTTGTTTCAGAGCTTCTATAACCATTTATTTATCCTGTTAAACCCAATGTAGTTAAAAGCATATCAATCATTTTGATGCCAATAAAAGGTACGACTAAACCACCTAACCCATAGATCATCACGTTATTTCGCAGAAGTTGTGCTGCAGGAAGGCGTCGATATTTAACTCCGTGTAACGCTAAAGGAATGAGAAGAACTATAATGATCGCATTAAAAATGACTGTGGAAAGCACCGCAGTTTGTGGTGTTGAAAGGTGCATGATATTGAGTATATTCAGTACGGGATAAGTAGTTCCAAATGCTGCGGGTAAAATGGCAAAATATTTGGCTATATCATTGGCAAGACTAAAAGTCGTCAGGGCTCCACGTGTCATAAGTAACTGCTTACCTATTTCCACGACTTCAATCAATTTAGTTGGATTTGAATCCAGATCTACCAAATTACCGGCTTCTTTTGCTGCTTGTGTGCCTGAATTCATTGCAACAGCGACATCCGCTTGAGCGAGCGCAGGTGCATCGTTGGTTCCGTCACCCGTCATCGCTACTAAATGGCCTTGAGCTTGCAGATTGCGAATTAAATTAAGTTTATCTTCGGGTTTTGCATTGGCTAGAAAATCATCCACTCCTGCTTCACCGGCGATAGAAGCAGCAGTCAGGGGATTATCGCCAGTTACCATGATGGTTTTAATGCCCATTTGTCGTAACTGTGCAAAACGTTCACGAATCCCCCCTTTAATGATGTCTTTAAGTCGAATGATGCCCAATACTTTTGGTCCTTCAGCAACTACCAGGGCTGTTCCTCCTTGACGTGAAATAATCTCAACATTGGTTTTTACATTTTCAGGAATGTTGCCCCCTAATTGATTGATGTATTCTTCGATCGCTTGATCTGAGCCTTTACGGATTTGTCGAGTACCGAGATTAGCACCGCTCATACGTGTTTGGGCGGTAAAAGGAATAAATGTTGCTTTCAATTGAGCTAGAGCTCTGCCACGTAATTTATATTTTCTTTTAGCAAGGATAACAATACTTCGGCCTTCTGGTGTTTCATCAGCTAGGGAAGCTAATTGAGCCGCGTCGGCTAAATCTGTAATATCGACGCCTTCTGCGGGAATAAATTCCGTTGCTTGTCGGTTGCCTAAAGTAATTGTTCCTGTTTTATCAAGCAATAAAATGTCGATATCACCTGCAGCTTCAATCGCACGTCCAGATAAAGCAATGACATTTGCTTGAATCATTCGGTCCATGCCAGAAATACCAATTGCAGAGAGCAATCCAGCAATAGTTGTTGGAGCCAAACAAACAAAAAGGGCCACCAGCACAGTGATTGAAATGACCGAACCTGTTTTAGATACGGATACACTGTACATAGAAAAAGGAAGTAAAGTACTGCAAACCACTAAAAACACGATGGTTAACGCAGCAAGTAAAATGGTTAATGCAAGTTCGTTGGGTGTTTTTTGTCGTTTAGCCCCTTCAACTAAGGCAATCATACGATCCAGAAATGTTTCACCTGGATCGGAGGTGATACGAATGATAAGCCAATCAGAAATCACTTGCGTGCCTCCGGTTACTGCGCTACGGTCTCCACCACTTTCACGAATTACTGGCGCGCTTTCCCCGGTTATAGCACTTTCATTCACCGAAGCAATCCCTTCAATAACTTCACCATCACTGGGAATGAAATCACCGGCTTCAACTAATACCAGATCCCCGGCCCGTAATTGCACTGAGGGAATAATAGTGAATTTTGCACCTTTAGATGCTTTTGCTAATTTTTTAGCCTGAATTTCCTGGCGTGCCCGACGTAACTCTTGAGCCTGGGCTTTGCCGCGCCCTTCCGCCATAGCTTCCGCAAAATTGGCAAATAAGAGTGTAAACCAAAGCCACAAACTAATAGCAAGAATAAAAAATGGTGGCGCTTCACCATCCCCTAAAAGTGCTTTTATAAAGAGAATTGTCGTGATAATTGAGCTTAGATATACGGTAAACATCACGGGGTTTTTTATTTGTACATGAGGTGTCAATTTGAAGAATGCATCGAGTAATGCACTTTTAATAATACTAAAATCCCAAATAGAGCGTGATTTAGTATCCATACTTCCCCCAAAGCATCAAATGCTCCACAATAGGACCAAGAGCAAGAGCAGGTAAAAAGGATAAAGCGCCAAGAACGATGACAATACAGACTAATAAAGTAATAAAAAGAGGTGTATGAGTTGCTAATGTACCTAAACTGTTGGGAATCCTTTTTTTCTTAACGAGTGAGCCAGCAATTGCCAGGGCAGGAATAGCGAGCCAATATCGGCTAATTAAAATCAGCATGCCCCCAGCGATATTATAAAAGGGGGTATTGGCATTTAAACCGGCAAAAGCACTGCCATTATTATTCCCCATGGAAGTAAACGCATAGAGAATTTCTGTAAAGCCATGTGCTCCGGGATTGGCTATGGAGCTTCTGCCCATATCTGTTACTGAAGCATAGGCAGTAGTGATGAGTACAATTAAGGGCATAATTAAAACAGAAATGGATGCCATTTTCATTTCATAAGGCTCGATTTTTTTACCCAGATATTCAGGGGTTCTGCCGACCATAAGTCCTGCAACAAATACAGTAAGAATCACGAACATCAACATGCCGTATAATCCGGAACCAACGCCACCAAAACTCACTTCATTTAAATGCATCATCCATAAAGGCACTAAACCACCAAAAGGAGTAAATGAATCAAGCATGGAGTTGACTGAACCATTAGAGGACGCGGTTGTAGCTGTTGCCCAAATTGCGGAATTAATAACGCCAAAACGAGTCTCTTTGCCTTCCATATTTCCTGCAGGATAAAATTCAGATCGAGCTGTAGTATCAATCCCCATTTGTTGAAATGCAGGATTTCCTCTTTGTTCGACTAGTGTGTTAAGTAGTAAACATGGAACAAACAGAATGGACATGGCGATTAATAGTGCCCATCCTTGTCTTTTATCACGAGCCATGGTGCCAAACGTAAAACAAAAAGCTGCCGGAATGAGTAAGATCGCTACCATTTCCAGAAAATTGGTGAGTGGCGTAGGATTTTCAAATGGATGGGCAGAATTGACATTAAAAAAACCACCCCCATTAGTCCCTAGTTGTTTAATGGCAACTTGTGATGCTGCAGGCCCCATAGGGACAATTTGTTCTGATACGCTTGTCGAAGTTGTATTAGAATTGCCTTGGTTATCCAATACCGTTTGACCTGTTCCATCGGTAACAGGTTTTTGGTAGGTAAATGGGTGAGTCAAATTAATTTTTTGATAGGGCTTAAAATTCTGAATGACGCCTTGGGAGCACAAAATGAGTGCAAAAATCAATGACATAGGCAATAGAATATAGAGTATACCGCGAACCGTATCGACCCAGAAATTCCCCAGACTGTTACTTTCATGTTTTACGAGGCCTCGTATGATTGCAATTAATAAAGACATACCCGTCGCTGCTGAAATAAAGCTTTGTACTGTCAGGGCAAACATTTGTGTGAAATAACTCATTGTTGCTTCGCCGCTATAAGCTTGCCAATTGGTATTGGTGGCAAAGCTTGCAGCGGTATTAAATGCAAGTTCAGGAGAAGGAGATACAAATTGTTGGGGATTTAGTGGCAGATAGAATTGGATGCGTTGCACGAGGTAAACGACCAATAACCCTGCTAAATTAATGAAGAGCATGCTCGATAAATAGGTTTTCCATCCCATTTCCTCTTGAGTACGAATACCGCAAAGTCTATAGATTAGATGCTCAAAAGGTTTTAATAAAGTGTTTAAAAAGCAGGGGCGGTCTTGATATACTCGTGCCATGTACCAACCCAACGGTTTGACAAGGAGCAATAAAAAGAATAGATAAAACGCAATTTGTAGGAAACCAGGTTTTGTCATAGGGGTCCATTCCCATATTTAAATTAAAATCCACTGCTTAGAACAATTCAGGTTTGAATAATACAACTAACAAAAAAATTAATAAGCCGAAAGCAATTATTCCACAGATTAAATACATGCTCATGATTCACTCCTTGATAAATAATCATAGAACGCGATTAGCCCCAAAGATAAGCTAAAAAAGAACAGGACAAGGAAAATTAATAAAATATCCATTTGATTGAATGTCCGTTTTGTAAGCATATATTTAATTATAATACTAACTTGGATTTAACCATTCGATTATAGTGGTTATATATAAAAAAAACAGCCGGATAAGTAAGGAATGTTTATATAACTCTTGAGGAGGCATTCAGGCTATGAGCATCATTACTTTCTTAATGATAAAGAAGTAAATAAAAAAGAGCGTATTATTTTAATACGCTCTTTTAGGGAATCCGGATAGACAGTAAGATTGAGTACAGTCCTTTTTACCAAAGTGGACTCCTCCGGAGTGTTTTAGGCTTCTTAGTCATGCTAAGCTTGCTCACGGCACTCTCAATCTGGCTCCTACAGTAGTGATGTTGGCTGAACAATGTGTACTGTCTATGATTCTATGATAGGCCAGTCTTGGGGTTTATGCCACATAATTTCCGTGGTTTTTTGCAAAGATTTCGTTAAAGTTGAAAAAAGAATATCCAGGCCATTGAATAAATAGAATTTTAAAAGGTTGGAGGAAAACAAACCCTGGAGATTACTCTATCTTGAGTAAATGAATGCATTTTTTGCGATTTTCCCATAATGTATTCTTAAGGTCTATGGATCATAATAATGCAAAAAGTTTTAAGAAATAGGAAAGTGATGTTTGATTATTTGAGTGGTTTGGTAAAAGCTGGGTATTACACATTAAAATCAGTGAATCAGGGACAAACGAGCAGCTATGCAGAAATGCAAGAGGCTCAGCGCGATCGTATGAACGCATTTACGGCTTTAATGACTCATATGAGCTATACACCCGCGCAGATTAAAGCCCGAAAGCAGTATTGGTACACGCAAATTCTTTTTTTAATTAATCTTCTTGAGATCCAGCCTGAATTTTTGAAAAGTAGCGAGTTGAAAGAGAAAATAGGCACATTAATCCAACAATTGGATAAGGATGAGGTGCTCAAAGGGTTTCTTCACAATTTGGAACAGCATGCAACGTCCAAACAAAAAACAATTATAGCCCCGGCTAACCAACAGAATAAAGACGATGTTGTGATACAAGGCGATGTCATTCAGCAAGTACGATCTAAGTCAGATGGGGGTTATTATGTGATTGTCAATGATGCAGCCAACTCCCACCGTGATGGTGCTGCGAAATACTCTCAGGGTTCTTTGGAGGAATTATTTAGCCGTTTTACCGATCAAGCGCTCAAATTAGCCCTTCATTTTGATGATGTGCACAAGCTTAATCAAGAGAATGGGTTTTGCAGTTTTCAGGATGACAGGCCCACGATAAATGTTCTTGATTATCAAAAACGTTATCTTAAAATGGTTTTGACCATCATGAGCAAGCTCGTTCAAAACGAAGCGTACCTCGAATCGCCCGAATTTTTTAATGATCTTTTTAATTCATTTCCCGGTCCTAATGGTCTGCCTATTTATTTTGATATGCAGGATAATGCGTATCAAGTACCTGTTGATGATGTTTCTTTTTCTACTCGCCTATTTCAGGACACGAGCAAGTTGGCATCAATTAGCGAGGTTATTGTTCAGGCGCAAACCTCTTCTCCTAACCCTATAGGAGTCACAAGCTACGCAGCGCCTGATTTACGCATTATAGAAACATCGCCACTTGATACTCGATGTACTTCTAACAGTATCTTGGCAAATCCAACTAGAGAAGGTACGTTGGGGTACATGATTCATCATGGGGTCTCTAATCAGTGCGAACAAGCAATCAAAATTGCCAAGGAAAATGCAGAAAAATCAAAACAACCTGTTCATGTTCTTTTTGTATTACCTGGTTGTGGTGCTTTTAAAAACCCTGAAACAATTGCGGCAGCTTATTTTGTCAGTACCATTAAGTTTTACGAAAAACAATTTGCAGAGCATGGCATCTCTTTTAATATTGTTGAATATAATCCTGCGCTCGCAAAGTTATTAATAAAAACGCATGAATCCGTTGGGGATGAGCTATGTGCGCTTAACCAGGAAATTTATAAAATAAAAGACCCATCTCTTAGAGACCGTGCGATTGCTGTAAGAGAACGAATACTCGATCTTTATAATAATGGAAGGGATTATAAGGATTTAAAAGAAATAATCGAGGCGACTACCAATTTATTGAAATGCGATGATGAGAAAAAAATAGATGCTACGGTAGATGATTTTCAGAATAAAGCAAATAAATTTCATCAAGAGAATGAGTTGTTTAGGGCATTGATAAATTTTATTTCACAATTTATCGACATCAAATATCTCAATAAGGATTTAGCTTTAAACAAATCAGCATCAGAACTGCTGGCTTGCTCCACTCAAAAAATGTTCAAAGCCGGGTTACATACAACGCAGGCGGCAAGCGAGAAAGAATCTTTACCTGATAAGAAATTAACTGAGAAGAGCGACAGCCGCGAGAAACTCATTATTAAGCTATCAGAGGATTTTTTAAAAAATTGGGAAAGCCTAAATAAGGCTATAGTGCGATTGGATGAGCATACCTTCGCAACCATTGATGCAATAGTTAATGGGATTAAGTTTCAAGTGGAGCGCGAAGCACCTTTATCTTCAGAGACAGCTAAAGCAATAGGCCACAGCCTTTTTAATATGCTGGAATATCTTCGGGTTGATATTAATAAACCAGAAGGGATACGAGGACAGGAGTCAGAACTAGCGGATTGTGTGGAAACATTGATTCTGGATTATGTTACAAAAGTCTCTGCAGAAGGGGATATCAAAATTCTAAATCGGATGGGTGAGGTACAAAAAATACCAGAGCCGATTTTGTCAGAACAACTACCAACAGACCAATTAAAATTTCAATACACATCTATAGGAATTTATCCAACCTGAGGTATATCTTCACCTGTTCATTTAAACTTCTCTACGTACCGCGCTTTATGTGCGGTATCCAGAACGACATTTCAAGATGCCGCGGAGCATTTCTAAAGCAAGATCCCCTGGATACCGCGCATAAAGCGCGGTATGTAGGCGAAGAAATTTAAGTGCAGTGCGTAGGCAAAAAAATTAGTGTAGGTTTCTTATCAAAAAACTGTCGATCCATCAGGCTTGCAGCAAGAAGGGACGTTAATTATCTATTCATTCGATAATGTTCACCTAAAATATATAATACACAGTTATGAGTCGCTTTGTTCACAAGCTTCTGATCTTTAATTATATTTTTTAACCATGTCTTTTAATACCGAAGAAGGGAACACCGATGTAAGGTCTTCTCACAGTATAACTTCGGGGACTCTTGCTAGTTTGCAGGAAAATTTGGGTATAATAGAGCTTACCTTGTTTATCGCGAGCAATACCTATCCCTGTCAGATTATAATTTCCTACAATGTTTCTTCTATGTCCCGGACTTTTAACCCATTGACTGACTACAATTTGAGCTGTTTTGTAATTGTATGCAACGTTCTCGGCCGCACCTCCAGTATTTTTAATTTGTGAGCGCAGTTTAGCAATACGCTTTCCAAAGTCTTGATGACCAAAAGGCATGCGATGATTGGCCATGTCCTGAGAATGTTGCCTGGCTTGAATTACCATATGCTTATCCATTGTAAGCTTGGATAATCCATGTTTCTGCCTGTATTCGTTTATATAGAATAAAACAGTACTTTGCATGGCAGTATCACTATCAATGTGCTTTGCTGGTGCGGCTGCATAAGCACAGGGTAACAGGGCAAAAACGATGGAAGTTATACTCATTATTTTCGTTTTTAAAGACATAAATATTCTCTTTGTTTGGAAATAAAAATTGATGAAATGGTGACTAAAAAAAAACCATTTGTCCAGAGCTTTTATGTGCTAAATGATCGCAAAATAAACCAATAATAACCATTTTGATTTAAAAGTGTTATATGGCTCATTTCGAGAGGCAGGTTAATGGCTTAGATTGGCTATAGCATTCTTTAAGTCTTCAACTTCGCCGGAATAATGAAAGTAAATTCGTTTTTTTGAACAGTCGATAATCCCCAGCGGTTCTTGAGGTTGATCGCCAAATTGTTTAAATATCCAAAATATTCCTTCATGATGCTGGCTGTCTATTTCTTTTAATAAATCCACCATTCTATCTTTTTCCAATGCGGAATGAGGGCAATTCAAGCCTGATGTGCTATGAGTGATTTTATAGGCATAATGTTGTTCTTTCATGATAATACTCCATGCAACTCAATAGAGAAGTAGATCCATTTTGATTACATTATAGCCTAATCTACCTTGAATGAAGCGATAGAGTAATTTGATTTTCTCAAGAAATTTTTTGCCGAAATTATGACAATTTATTTATTAGCAGCGATAAATTATAAGTTAACCGACAATCCCAAGAGTACGGCATGTAATGTAGGGATGCTAGATAATTGCTCTCTTTTAGAATAGGTATCCAAATGCAGATTTGGTCCATTGCCGCTGAATATTCCTTGATATAGTAGGCTAAGATTGGCTAATGCGGTGATTGGATAACCAAATCCTGCCTGTACTTCACCTGCTAATTGAGAAATATCGTTCAAAGGAACACGGTTATCCCGCCAATGCCTGTAGGCAAGCCCACCTTTTAATTGGGCAAAAAAGGAACTACTGCCCAGAGGATCGCTTTTGCTGGTTATCAATAAATCCAAGGTAGGAGCAAGGGTAGTTTGCATGGGAATCCATTTTTTAAGCGCCTCAAGAGTTTCCCGGGGTATATTCAGTTTTATGTGAGTACCCGTTTGCAGTCCTAATTCCAAGCCCAAGGCGATATTTCCTGCAAGCATCATTTCATTGGCTAGTGCTAATCGTCCTATTGGAACACTTTTGTCTCTGGGGGTTATCTGATAATTACCTGCACCAGCGCTTGCAGTAACAGACCATGGCTGATCTTGTGATGTCAGTTTAGGGAAATAATCACCAGCGATTGCATTAAATGATAATAAAATTCCTATTATAATTAATTTCATATGCCATATCCCTAAATGAATTGTTCATAATCTTTTGCATGCCCACAAATAAGGATTTTCAGTTCCATCATTGCAAAAGCACCTATGGGAATATAAAACATAAAAAACGGCAGGTGCTTAGCCGTATGTGCTCAAATCCAACCGTTCGAGTAAACATTCACATGGGAGCCTGATTTATTACCTTCAGTCATGATTTAACTGCCATTTATCAAACTTGGCGGAGAGAGAGGGATTCGAACCCTCGATACGTTGCCGTATACACACTTTCCAGGCGTGCGCCTTCGACCGCTCGGCCATCTCTCCATTTTGGGCAAGCTTATACAGGTCGGATAATAAAATCAACCTCTGGGCTTAAATTTATAACTTATGATTGATATTGTATATACTATGAATAATAGACTCTAAAGACTGTTCAGATACATTTTTATAATGTCTGTGTTACGCTCTATTAATAAAAGGATTGAATCATGTTAGCAAGAACTTTTATTTTCATTCTCAGCCTGATTTTATCAAATTCTCTTTGGGCTGCTATTACCTGTTATTACACTTTAGTTAAAGATAATTGTTGGACTGAGTATGATGTATCTGTAAAGGTAATGGATGCTCTAACTGCCAAGGTGTTAACAACAGTTACTGTGCCTGCTAAAAAATCCTGGACACGTCAGACTTTCTCTTGCGAACCTGGCCAGAAATTAATGTATCGAGCCCAGTTTTCCCCAATTTTTTGGCAAAGTGACGAAGGGAAAAGTTATATTGCTAAAAATTATTGGTCTTTACCTAATACAATAAATCCTGGTGATTCAGCTTGGAACGTGACTGTTTGTTTTGCGAGTGATTTCTCACTCGTTCCTCTTCCACCTAAGGCGTCAGGTAATTGCAGTTGTGATTTTAATGATATTCCAGCAATACCTCCAAAAAAGATATAATGGCATTAATTTTTATCTTTGTGTATGATTCTCGTTACAACATCAACTACTATTTAGGGAAGATTTTTCCTTGTTTTGTTGACGGAGCAACCCATGATTACCCTTAGAAATAAAATTGGTCAAATGTTGTTTATGGGCTTTGAGGGCTATGACCTTCATGACAAAAGTCCAGTAGCTGAGTGGCTTTCCACAGACGGGTTAGGTGGCGTTTTGTTATTTGATCAAGATGCTTCTTCGGGCATATATGGTAAAAATTTAAAAAACCAGACGCAAATCAAACGATTAACGCATCAACTCAATCATTATTCTGCAGAAATAAATTACAAAAATAATGGTTCGCCTTTATTAATTGCCATAGATTATGAAGGAGGATCCATAGATCGATTGTCTCGGGTTGAAGGCTGTATGCCGACTATGAGTGCACATGATATGGCACAATTATCGCCCGAAGCGTTGCAGGCTGAGTTAACTCAAATGGCATTTACATTGAAGTCATTGGGTTTTAATCTTAATTTCGCTCCAGTTGTTGATTTGCATTTACAAAACGAGCAAGGAATTATTGGAGGTTTACAGCGTAGTTTTTCAGCGAATCATAATGATGTAATTCATTTAGCCAAAAAATTTGTTGATGTCTTTTATCATCATGGTATTGCATGTTGCTACAAACATTTCCCAGGCCATGGTAGTGCGGTTGGTGATACTCATAAAGGATTTGTCGATGTTACCAGAACGTTCCAGAAAGAAGAGTTGATCCCATATTACCAATTAGTGCGCGATATTTATAAACCCATTATGATTATGACAGCACATGTGGTGAATAAACAATTGGATAAGCAGGGGCTACCAGCAACTTTATCTCACGAAATTTTAACAGGCGTGTTGCGTGAGACTATAGGCTATGATGGAGTAATTATTGCAGATGATTTACAAATGCAGGCAATTACAGATCATTACTCTCTTGAGGATGCTTTATGTCTGACCATCAATGCCGGAGCAGATATGCTGATTTTTGCGAATCAACTGGCAAAAATTACGGCACCAGAATTGATTGAGGCCATCGAACGTTTGATTTTCGAGCAAAAAATAGAACAGCAGCGCATAGAAGATGCTTATCGCCGGATCATTCGTTTAAAACAGCAAATCAATTGTATCGAATTAGTCGACTAATCGCTTACTGTTTAAAATCTCTTGACGAACATATTGAATGTGTTAGAATATTTCTCTCTGTACATATTTTAATCAGAAAAAATGTAAGGCTATTATGTTAACTCATTCGAATCCGACACCACATCGTTCAACCCTCGCCCACTTTAAGCTTGTTTCTTGTTGTTGCTGCTAATTTAATTTTCTTACTTTTTAACTTCTTTCTTTTTTAAGGATCACGAACATGTGTGCAGCACATCAACAAAAAAAATTCATTTTCAGTACTCCTTTGATTTACGCTTTAATGATCGGTTTGGGTATTGCCAGCGGGATGTCAAACATTGTTGTTTTGAAAGAGACAGGTTTATTGATTTCTGATTTGTTTATTAAGCTTTTCAAGTGCATTAGTTTACCTATTATTTCTTTATCGATAATTGTTACCCTGGCTCATTACAAGACTGATGATGGGTTCATGAAAAAAATTTGGCAGCGAACAATTAAGTATACTTTTTCTACTACCATCGTGGCAGCAGTGATTAGTTGCCTGCTTTATATTTTAATCCAACCCAGTTCGGTTCAGGTTGATCTGGATGCACAAGCAGTCAACTCAGCAAGCAGTTTAGGTTATTTAGGTTACTTGGCGAATATTATACCTACCAATTTATTATCTCCCTTTCTTGAACAACAAGTTATGGGGGTATTGTTCTTAAGTATTATTATCGGTATTGCCGTACGACAAATTCCTGATGAAGAGTCCCGTGAAACCATTACGCGTTTTTTCCGTGGTGCACATGGTATGTTTTTAGTCATGACGCGTTGGATTATCACAGTTATTCCATTGGGATTATTTGGATTTATTACATCAACAGTTGTTCAGTTACGCTCAGGCATGGATATTAAAGGGATAGGCGAATATTTACTGATTGTTGTTTTAGCTAATTTAGTTCAAGGTTTTGTGGTCTTACCTTTATGGTTAAAAAAGAATAAGATTCAGCCTTTTGCAGCAATGCGATCCATGCTTCCTGCATTATCAGTCGCTTTTTTCTCTAAGTCCTCAGTAGGGACATTACCTGTCACAATGAATACTATAGAAAAGAATTTGCAGGTAAAACCATCGGTAAGTCGTTTTGTTTTACCTTTATGCACCAGTATTAATATGAATGGGTGTGCAGCCTTTATTTTTGCTACGGTGATTTATTTAATGCAGAATCACGGTATGCCAATTTCATATGGTACGATGGTTTTATGGATATTCGTTTCCACAGTAGCTGCTATTGGAAATGCTGGCGTCCCTATGGGATGTTTTTTTCTGAGCATTAGTTTGTTATCCAGTATGAATGTCCCTATTGTGCTTATGGGTGTTATTTTACCCTTTTATGGTTTAATCGATATGCTGGAAACGGCTTTAAATGTTTGGTCTGATGCATGTGTGACTAAGATCGTGAATGATAAAGCCATTGCCGAGGAACACGTTAAATTAAAGCCCAGAAAGGTATCTGCATTTGAACCTGAATTAGGTTAAAAAGTATATAACTATGTAGCCTGGCTGTTCGCAGTTGTCTCTTGATCAATCTCTGCTTACGCTCCACGGCTTGTCAGCGGGGTCCAGGTTTTAGTGTAGATATCCTGGATCCCGCGGACAAGCCCTGAACGATCGTCAGTTTTTTAAATTTATCATGTACCACTTAAGTTTCTCTACGTACTGCTTTAAATTTCTCTACGTACCGCGCTTTATGCCTGAGAGATGGTCACTTTTTGTGACCATCTCTCAGGGACAAGCCGCGGGACTTCGGAATAGAGCCTGGACTGGTTTTTCAGTGATGCGTAGAAGATTCAGTTGCAAGCAACCAGGGCAGACTACATGTTTACGAAGCGACCTCTGAATAGTTTTCCTTATTGCCAATTTTTCCTGCCCGATTCAAGCATCGATGATTTTCATAGGACTCACAGAAGTGTGAAAAGTATTGTTTCAAGTTCGATACAAATATTTCCTCATTATCCATGAGGAAAATTTTTTCAGGCTGTAGTTCAACGTAATTTGAATCTCTTAAGACGGCTTTATAAATAGAGCTTGCATGTGAAGAAATCCATTTATCCAGGAAAGGGAGTATTTTATCTGGATCAGGAGTAAAGAAATTTTGATAAATATCGCTAAATAACTTATTTTTCATTTCGTAATTGCTTTTGAAATAGAAACTGCTATGGTCTTTTCTATATTCTGTAAAAGGAGGTCTATTGGGTTTTTTCTTCATTCCTGCAGCAATCTCTAAGGAAATGACGAGACCTTTTGCAGATTCAATTTTGTATTGTGTTCCTAACAGATCGGTACCATTGTATTCATTGAGATAGGATTCTAAGTACGTAATTGCTTCATCACTTACAGGGTCAAAATAACTGTTGATAATGAATTGGGTTGCCAATTTGGTTTCTGGATTATAATAACAACTAATATAAATTGCATAAATGAATTTCTCATTTACTATGTGTTGCACTAAGATTTTATCAATTTGATCATTCACCTCATCACAGGAAAACTGCTGACTTTCTATATTCTTCTCCATACGAATGATTTGAGTAGGGTAATCAATGCTGCGGATAAATGACATATTTTGTTTTAAATTTTCTGTTTCGTTAGAGTATGTAATGACATGGCTATTTTTATTCTCCGGATTTTGTGAAATGGCTAATGTAGTAACATCATCCTGAGTCTGACTGAAACTATATAGCGGTATTAAAATGAGGGAAGTAACCAAATAATTGACTTTCATAAAAAACTCCTTTTGTCAGCCCAGTAGTGCGTCTTGCAAAAAGTTAAAAATTTTTAACTGGGTATTTTGAGTATAGATTAGTGGGTGAAAATTACTCTCAATGTTCATTTTTCAGAGGTGTTTTGCATCAGAAAATACATGCCGAATTTTTGCTATACTTTTTTAACATCTACTTCATAAAAAAAGACATCCAGGCAGAATAAAAAAGATAATGTATGCAAAAAATATACGGAACTATTGTTTGGTTGATTGCAACATTATGTTCTGTTTATTCTTTTTGCTTGAACACTGCTGCAGCAGTATTCTCTGACCCAATAAAAAATACACTGCATACCAGTGATTATGGTGTTTCTCTAGCAACCAGTGCGTTTATTTTAGGCTATGCCTGCATGCAAATTCCGGCGGTTATTTTCTTGATAAATTGAACCCGGGAATTGCAGTTAGTGGAGGAGTTTTAGTATTGGCATAAGGGAACATTTTTATTTCCATTGCTGATAATTTGACGGTTTTTACATTCGCTAATTTGATACAAGGAATAGGTGCTTCCTTTGCTTTTAGTCGCTGCAGCAATTTTGATTTCTCAATGGTTTTCCGCAAAAGTTTTTCCTGCATTATTTGGGTGGCCCCAAACACTTTAGTATATTTTAGCTGGAGCTCTTCGCTATTATTTTAAAGTGGAATTGGCATCACTTACTTGGAATGAGTTGTATCAACGGCTCGCAGTTTTGGGTGTAAACAGGATTTATATCCAAGTTATTTCAGACATATACAAATAAGACAAATGTGATACTATTTAAACGCATTTACACGGAGATTGGGTCAGTTCCTATTCGTGAACGGACTTTTTATATATTTTAAATTTTAGGGAATAAAATGAAAAAGATATACGCAATCGTTAGTCCAGCATATACCAAGATAGGTGATGGTTTTACGGATTTAGCTTCTTATGTAGTTTCTCCTTTCCACACAGTAGCATTCGAACAGGTTTGTGGTTATTCATTAGGTCATGAGGTCTTTTTTTCTGAAACGATAGAAGATGCTAAAAAGACTTTGGAGGAAAAAATCAAGGGTACAAAATCAGATGCTAAAACTGCAATTCAAAAAGCCATTGTGGAATTGGATGCAGATGATGAGGGAAACATCACTGGATTTAGCAAAATTCATACGGTCAATTTTGATAAACGTTTTGAACAAGCTGAAGATAATTTTTTTAAGGCAGTGCGAATTCCTAAATGGAGCGAACGTGCCATTGATGCTAAAAAGGATGTCACACCAGAAGCACTTTCTGAAATGATCATTCAGCATGCACAAAATAAAAGAACAGTCACTGAAGAAGCTTCAATTTAAAAAGCGTTAGCATTGTAGCTTGGGTGCAGCGTAGCGGCCCCGGGATTTTTTTCACCGATTATTTCTCGGGTTACGGCTTACGCCTTCACCCAGGCTACAATTTTGAAAGGATGCACGTTGCTACATCTTATCAGGTAAAAATCCCCCGGCTTGCATCTGCCACATACGACTGTAATGACTCGATATTTTAATAAGTTCTTCATGCGAACCGTCTTCAATAATACGCCCTTTTTCAAAAACCAAGATGCGATCCATTTCGGATAAAGTCGAGAGTCGATGCGCAATAACAATAGTCGTTCTATTTTGCATTAACACAGCCAGACCATCCTGAATCAATTTTTCAGTTAGTGAATCCAAGGCAGAAGTCGCTTCATCCAGAATGAGAATGGGTGCATTTTTTAACATTGCTCTGGCAATAGCGATTCTTTGTCGTTGTCCTCCCGACAACTTAATTCCTCGTTCACCTACCAAGGCATTATATTTTTCAGGAAGCCGGGAAATGAATTCATGGCAGTGTGCTTTTTTTGACGCTGAAATGATTTCTGCATCCGTTGCATCAATGCGGCCATAACGAATGTTCTCCATTAAAGTACGATGGAATAAAGTCACATCCTGAGGAATCATAGCAATGTTTTCGCGCAATGAGTCTTGGGTCACATCGCAAATATTTTTTCCATCAATCAAAATTTGTCCCGATTCTACGTCAAACAAACGGAGAATCAGATTAACAAAAGTGCTTTTTCCAGAGCCCGATAAACCGACAAGACCGATTTTTTGCCCAGGCTTTATTACTACAGATTTATTTTTAAAAAGATGCGCTCCTTCATCATAATGAAAACTTACATTCTTAAATTCAATATGACCTTGAGTGACGATTAGCGGTTGTGCATTGGGTTTATCAGCAATCTCATGTGTCTCTGAAATCAGAGTCAGGGCTTGTTTGCATTTACCTAATTCTTCTGCAAAAAGGACAAATTGACTTGCCAGATACCATAAATTATAAAAAATGCTGATCGATAGTGAGATAATGAAACTAAAATCGCCGATTGATACTTGATTTTTACTGTACATAACGACTAACACATATAAATTGGCAGCAATCAGCGCAATAATACTTACATCCCAAAAAGTACGCATTTTCAAAATAGTCCATTGCATGGTCTGATCTTTATCTGTGGTATCTTGAGCTGTATTTTGGATTAATTTGTTTTCAAAGCTTGCTCTGGAAAACAAACGCAAGTTCGTAATATTGCTTATGCTATCAACAATTTTCCCGACCAATGTTGTTTTACTGGTAGCGAACATATTAGACAGTTCCTGAACCGGCTTGAAATAAACCATTGCAATTCCCAAAAATACAATCGCCCAAATAAGTAAAATTAAGGCAAATACAGGATGCACAAGCAACATACTGATAATTGCAATGATAAGGCCAACAATTTGAGCTGCTGCATCATCGATCGTTGTGAATATCGCTATAGTGCCTGCAGTCATATCAGAAATTTTATTTGATAAACTTCCTGCAAAGTTATTTTGGAAAAAGCGATGTGAATGCTGATTCAAGTAGGCAAACATGTGATTCACTAAATCATAACGGATGTAGGGGAATAACTTTAGTCGGAACCAATCTGAAAGACGCATATCCATGGCAATCAAAACCCAAAGCGTAATGTACACGATGACATTGGGTTTTATCGCATTAAATACAGCTGCTTTATCGCCTGAATATGCAGCAACCTTATCAATAATAAGCTTTAACATATAAGGAGAAAGTGAATTATTAATTCCCCAATATGCAGCAGTAAGGAATAATCCAATAACATACCCTTTATAAGGCTTTATCAGACTGAGGAAGAATTTGCTTAGTGAACTATTTTTTTTATTCATACTTTTTACTCGATTTTTGTTAGAAGGGCCTGTTTACATTTCGCTAACTTGAGTCAAAATGACCTGATTTTTGAGTACCGAAGCGCAGGAAACAGGCCTATATGGATCGTAATAATCCATCCTTTATTTCATATCCGTCGGTAACTTCAATAGCACTCAAAAAATGAGAATCATGAGAAATCACCATCAGTGCGCCTGGATAAACTTTGAGTACCTGGATTACATGAGCCCGGGTTTCTCTGTCCAGGTTATTTGTCACTTCATCCAAAATAAGTAGTTTGGGGGTAATTGCTGCGATTTGTGCCAAGGAAAGTCTGGCTTTTTCTCCACCGGATAGGGTTGATACCAACGCATTTATTTCTTCATTTTTTCGAAATAAAAAATCATTTAAGAAGCTCCTGATTTCGGTATAGGATTTATCCGTTAAACAACTTATGGCTTCCCATACCGTCTTTGTTAATGGCAGATTGTTGTAGTGCTGATCAAGGTAACCAATCTCATGAGAGTGAGGAACAGCCCAGATTCCTTTTTTTATTACCGATTCATTGCTCAAAATGGCTTTGAGCAAGGTAGATTTACCGGAGCCATTTTTCCCGTGAATCGCAATCCGGTCGCGTGCTTTTATTGAGAAGCTCAATTCCCGTAGAACAGGATTATTGTTCTCATAACCGACAGTACCCTCACTGACTGTCACTAAAGTCTGATTGGTTTCTACTCCGTGCACAGCAAATTTAGGATGAATGACTTCAGGTAAGTAAAGCGTAGATAAGCGCTCAGTTAATTCCTGTTTTTTTTGATTGATTGCACTTTTTTTACGACCTGAAGTCTCTTGGGCATTTCTTGCTTTGCTCTGCGAAACGATGGTAGGCCACTTCCTCTGGAGGATGTGTTTTTCACCTTGATTTCTACTGCTCTTAGCCCGTGCTTGTTCTCTCATCATATCTGCGTGGATCTGTTTTTTCTGACGTCTCAGATCTGCAATTTCATCTTCAATCGTACTACGTTGAATATTGATTTCTCGTAAATAATCCGCATAACATCCTGTAAAGACACGTACTTCAGCATGATCGATATGCCAAATCGTATCTACAGTGGATTGCAATAATTCAATATCATGCGTCACCATAATCAAAGTATTCCTATAATCAGAAAGCATCCTCATCAAAGAGCGGCGATTGTTACGATCCAGGTGATTACTGGGTTCATCAAGCATCAAAAGATCAGGATCCGATACTAGCGCTTGAGTTAATAATTTATGAAAACGTTGCCCTCCACTTAATGAATCAAATTCTTCAATAATTTGCGGCACATAACCTATGTTTAATTCTTTTGGAAAACAGATGTCACCATCAGTTGGCTCAAGTATTCCTGCAAGTAATTTAAGCAGGGTGGATTTTCCAGAGCCGTTACGCCCAATAATCGCAATACGACTGCCATAGACAATTTGGCCGCTAAAGTCCACAAAACATGTTTTATGGGGGAAAGAAAGACAAAGATGTTTCAATTGAATTGGCTTATGCATCATGTAACTCACTTAAGTAGTGCAAATAGGCAGTTTGAGTGTGACTGCTACCGTCATTGCCCTGTGCTTAGGGCGTACTTAAGAGAGAATGTCCATGATGTGTTTAAGCCTCTTTAAATGATGTGCTTGTTTGGTATTGGGTATAATAATAACCGATTGCGTGATTATCTGTCAATATCTAGGCAACCCGTCTTATCGCATAAAACAAAATTCCTACGTTCCGCGACTGGATGCCGCGCATAAAGCACGGCAGGTAGGCAAAAAAGATATGGACAAGGCAAACGCATCTTATCGCATAAAACAAAATCCCTACGTTCCGCGCTTTATGCGCGGAATCCAGCTTTTTGCCTCATGCAGAGCGACTGGATGCCGCGCATAAAGCTCGGCAAGTAGGCAAAAAAGATATGGACAAGGCAACCGCATCTTATCGCATAAAACAAAATCCCTACGTTCCGCGCTTTATGCGCGGAATCCAGCTTTTTGCCTCATGCAGAGCGACTGGATGCCGTGCATAAAGCACGGCAAGCAGGCAAAAAAGGGGTAAGCCAGTAAGGAAAAGGGGGTTAGATAATTTCTTCCAGATGAGGGATAAGTTCTTTGCAATGCCGCATTACTCTTTGCTCTTCAGGAGGCAGCTGCAAATAATCTCCATATTGCTGAATAAGAAATATTTCTGCATTTTGCGGAATATTAAATTCTTTAGTCTCAAACGCAACTCGTTGCAAAGGATATATTTCGTCCTTTTTGATTAAATTTCTTCCTACGCAATTATAACCTCGTCCTATATAAGGGCTTTTACTGGTGTTTGCCTGATGAATAATTTTTTGCAAGCACAACTCAAGCAGAGACTTGGGAAAAAAAGAGGCTATAGCCTTATAAAAGGCAGGATAGTGTCCTATTTTTACTTTACTGTATTTAGTACTTAATAAACGTGAGAGCTTTTTAGCATAGAATTTATATCGCTTACGTTGTTTGGGATCTAGAGGCATGGTGTCATAGACAAAAACGTCAATAAAAATACCTTGAATGTAAGGTTCATTACCTTTTTCGTGTTTTTCAATAAAACGGCTGGAGCGATCTCTGATTTTTAAAGGGGTAGCCATATTAAAATAGCCTGGATCGCTATGAACCGTTTGCAACCACATCCAGTTAGGGATTTCTGTAGGTGCTACACGTAAAAAGTGTTCGTAGCTAGCCCGTGGCATGGCAATATCCACATCGTCATCCCAAGGGATAAACCCTTGATGCCGTACAGCCCCTAAAAGAGTCCCCGCATCAAGCCAATAGTCCAAACCATGTTTAAGACAGATAGCATCCACTACTTCAAGCATGGCAAGCATCTTGAATTGAGCTTGACGTAATCTGCCATCTTGAAACGCTGTGTCCGCTGAATAAGGATTTGGATTTTTTGCTAATGCCATGAATTATTTTTCATCCTAAATGACAACAGAAGGATATATTAACAAAATAATTCAAAATCATTAACTATAATGACATAAAAACTTGAATAAATTAGGGTATTGAATTAGTTCAAAGTACATTTAGAGTTTTAAAATACTTTAATTTAATAGGAGAACCATCGTGCAGTTATTTTCAGATATCGGCCCAATGTTAATCCAATATAAAGAAGCGAATACGCATGGTCGACGCACCATGGTGCAGGATAAGATCGCAGAAATCAAGAAACTTTCTGGCCAAGTCACTGATCAGACTCAAGCAAAGACTCATTATAAAGTCTTAGCTTATGCAGCGACATTTATTAATTACGCTGATGTGTTACACCGTATGGAGCATCAGCAGTATTTTGATATTTTATTCGATTTCTATGACATGGAAATGGATAAGCAATTAAGTTCTTGGTTTGAGTTTGGTAAAACTCCAGGTCAAATGAGATTGAAACATCCAATTCGTGAGTATACGCCAGAAATTTGGGAAAAATTTCGTACTGCACAAAAAACTCATTTAAAGAAAACCAATAAATCACATCTTTTTAACTTGGATGAGCTTAATATTGATTGTCCTCCTGCTGCTCAGTTATACCCCATTCAAATTCAAATGGGTGGAAAGCTTGAAAATGAAGCAGTAGATAGAATCCATGTGGATCCACAGGGACGAATTCGTTTTGCGCAACATCATGGATTTTATCTTTTGCCTGGAGGAGGGATGATTGAAATAAGCAATGTTGCCAAAATTGATGATTTACAGCGCAAAATTTTGGAGGAACATTTGGAGGAAGAACATGCAAATCTTTATATAAAAGCAGCTGAATTATATGATCAATTAACTCAGCATGATTTTAATGCTGCATTAATAAAAGCATTTTTAAGCAAGCAAGCACAATCTTTGTCTTCAGAACTGAACGATTGGTTGCGTGCGCAAATTTTAACTCAAGATAGCAATGCGACCCGCTTACAAAGGATAATTAATAAACTCGACCATCAAATAGAAAAGGCAAAGAACAATATGGATGCGTCTTTGGGTAAGCGTTCTAAAGAAAGACAACTGAAAAATCAGCATCTGCTTAAGTCTCTTATTGAATTACGTGCTGTGGTACAGGTTGAGACATTTAAATTAACCTTATTATTTGATGAAGCATTACAATACATAAAGAAAAATACTATTTGTGTTGATATTCAGCAGTATCTGGAGACCCGAGTGCTGGGGGGATCACAAATATCTCACAGCTTTATTATGTGCGGGCAATCATTAGAAGAATGGTTTACTCTGCAGTTTAATGGAGTCGAGGGTGAGTTTGGTGATGATATTTCAGGGTCTGAAATTGAACGATTGACTTTACTTGAAGCATTAAGCAAATTTAGGAGGGTTAAATTTTCCCATATATTGATTGGATTAGCCGCTTATGAGAAATGCCTCGATAACGGAACTTTACGTGTTGAAAATATCTGGAATGAGGCCCAATTTGAAAGAGTACGCCAAGTGATGCTTGAAGAGGCCTCTAAATTTTTGGAGAGGTAACTATTCATATTGCTCTAATTCCTCTACGTACCGCGCATAAAGCGCAGTACGTAGGGTAAAAAAACTTAGGGAGTTCCTCGGATTCGCTGCGCTGAGCCCAGGCTAAATTATTTTTCATAAAAGCAGCATTGATTTATCAAAAATTAAAAACGAAAATAACCCTTCAATTTTTCTCTAGCAATTTATATTTGAAATGAGCTTTCTATGTCAGATGCTTTAAGTCGTTATTATCTACAGGCTATGGGAATCGATCTCTGGGAGTTACGCCAGCCTCATTCTTCATGTGAGCAGGATTTATCTGTATTAGCAAAAGAAGTAGCTGCGTGTACTCGCTGTTCTTTACATAAAACCCGCACGCAAACTGTGTTTTTCCGCGGCAGTGCAAAAGCAAAGCTGATGATTATTGGTGAAGCTCCAGGGTTTTATGAGGATAAACAGGGTCTTCCCTTTGTAGGAAAAGCAGGAAGTTTACTCAATCACATGTTGCAAAGCATTGGAATCGTTGAAGAAGAAGTTTACATTGCCAATGTGTTAAAATGCAGGCCGCCAAATAACCGGGATCCTCAGTTGGATGAAATAACTCAATGCAGTTCTTATTTAGCCCGTCAAATTGAATTGATTCAACCTCATTTGATTTTGGCTTTGGGACGTTTTGCAGGGCAATTTTTACTTAATAAACCACTTCCTTTGAAAGAATTGCGTAATACATTGCATCACTATAATAATATCCCCTTCATTGTAAGCTATCATCCCGCTTATCTTTTACGTAATCCATCCGATAAGAAAAAAGCATATCTAGATTTATTAACTGCAAAAAAATTGCTAGTAGAGACGAATCCCTAATATGAATAGTTCTTATAGAACTGTAGAAGGTATCTTCCCATGAGGAATTGATTGGTTTGTATCGTGACAACCTTGAGCACGCCAAGAATTAAATTTCAGTTAAAATTTATAGCGAAATGAGGCCTCTAGGAGATTTTCAATCGAATCGTTTCGCTGCGAGGCCAAGATCAACCGGGTAAACCTAATTTTGTGACATATAGTCTATGGCCTGAATGAACGCTGCATCAGAACAATTTTTCTTCGGTACATCCGCTTCCTTACACAAACCACCATGAGGCATTAGACCTTTTCCACTTTTCATGCTGGATAATAAATAATCCATTGCGGTTTTATATTCTGCAGGATTTTTTTTGGCTTCCAGTTCAGCGTTCTTAAAACGGGTAGCCCATGCTTTTTTATCAAAAGCAGCGGGCGCTTTCATCCCGCTTGCAAATTGAGGTGCATGACAATTTTGACATGTTATTTCATAGGTATTTTGGCCTAAATTATCTGCAAATAGTGAAGTACATATGGCACACAATAAAATAGCCAGTAGGTTTTTCATTTTTCTCTCGATTCGTGTTATATCTTCTTTAAGCATACTCAAATATTAGCCCAACTCAAGATAATTTTATTTTCTTTATCTGTATTGTAATGCCCGCACACTATTGAAAATAATACTATAATTTACATCAGTATTTACTTAAATCGCAGCATGAAGCATTATTGGATGGAATCAAAAGGAATTTGACATGAAAGGAACTGAAGAAAAAAATGCCCTAACTCACTTAGGCTTGAAGAATCAATCTGCTCCTCCATCTGAGATTAATAATTCCCAATATTCACTCTATAAAAATAAATTGGATGATTTTTTTTATTTTATAAATAAATTGTATCAGGCAAATCTAGGTAAGATTACAATGGGCATGAGTCCTGCTGTAATTGGAACTGCTCATTGTGCCTGGCTTTTGCAATTAGCGCAATCGCCGGGACACTTATTGGCATTGGCTTTTTATCCTCTCCTGCATACCGATGAATTTTTAGCGCATCTGTTGTGTGACAAACAACCAGCTCAAGGAAAAGATGTGCGCTTTCATAAGGAGAATTGGCAATTGATGCCATGGCGTTTGTATGCTGAAGTTTTTCTCCAGATTGAAGAGTGGTTTTGTAATGCAACACGAAAAGTTCCTGGACTTTCCAAGCGCTCAGAACGTACGGTTTCTTTTTGTATTCGTCAATTACTTGATGCTTTATCGCCTTCCAATTTCGTAATGACTAATCCCGATCTTTTTTATGAAACGATGCGTTGTGGTGGCGTAAATCTGATTCAAGGTACAGAAATTGCCGTGGAACATACGCTAAGAAGATTGGCTGGTTTGCCTCCTCCTGGTGCGGGAAAGTTCAAACCAGGCAAGAATGTTGCGATTACTCCTGGAAAGGTAGTTTTTACAAATCATTTGATTGAATTAATTCAATATGAACCAAAAACTGAAACTGTTTACAAAGAACCAATACTCATCTTACCTGCATGGATCATGAAATATTATATTCTGGATTTATCCCCTGGAAATTCTTTGGTTAAATGGCTTGTTGGACAAGGACATACGGTCTTTATGGTCTCATGGCGCAATCCGGATGAAAAAGACCGTGATTTAGGGATGGATGATTATTATCGCCAAGGCGCAATGGCAGCAATCGATGCGGTAAGTACTATTTTACCCAAGACAAAAATTCATTTGGTGGGATATTGTCTTGGCGGGACTCTGGCAATGATTACAGCGGCTGCAATGGCAAGGGATAAAGACAGTCGTCTTAAAAGCCTTTCGCTCCTGGCAGCACAAGGGGATTTTACACAGGCAGGCGAGCTCATGCTGTTCATCACTGAAAGCGAAATCGCATTTCTTAAAAACATGATGTGGGAAAAAGGGTACCTTGATCCCAAGCATATGGCGGGATCTTTTCAGATGTTGCGTACTTACGATTTGATTTGGTCAAAAATGATTGACGACTACATGACGGGTAAAAAACGCGGCATGATTGACCTGCTTGCCTGGAACGCTGATGCTACGCGGATGCCTTATAAGATGCATACAGAATATCTTGAGAAACTCTTTCTGCAAAATGATTTTGCAGAGGGACATTTTCGCGTTGAGGATGAAATAGTGGCGCCCAAGAATGTTCATGTACCCATTTTTGCAGTGAGTACTGAACATGACCATATCGCTCCCTGGGAGTCTGTATATAAAATCCATCTTATGATGCATACCGATATTACCTTTGTGTTGGCAAGTGGTGGTCACAACGCTGGTATTGTCAGTGAACCTAATCATCCTGGGCGCTATTATTCTATTCTTGAAAACAAAAAAAACATGTCTTATATAGGGCCTAAGAAATGGGTGGACAAAGCAAAAAAAAGAGATGGATCCTGGTGGTTTGCTTGGCATGAATGGTTAGTCGACAACAGTTCGCAAAGACGTGTTTCGTCACCGCATCTTGATTCCTCATTACCTTCTGCACCTGGAAGTTATGTGATGCAAAAATAGAGCTCATTGCTCTAATTCGATATCTCATCCCACCGTTTATCCACGGGATCCGGAAGCAGATCTGCGCTAAAACACTGGACCCCCGCGGGCAAGCCGTGGGGCGTAGGCGGAGATATGATCAAGACACAACGGTTTATTCGCGGGGCGTAGGCGGAGATATGATCAAGAAACAACAGTTTATTCGCGGGACGAAGGCCGGAGATATGATCAAGAAACAAACGGTTTATTCGCGGGACGTAGGCGGAGATATGATCAAGACACAACGGTTTATTCGCGGGGCGTAGGCGGAGGTATGATCAAGAGACAACGAGTTATTCGCGGGCATAGGCAGAGATGTGCTCAAGAAACAGATACTTACTTTCATAAATTGAATCTTGGTTACTGTACTGAGATGTGTTAAATTTATCTCTTAACAATTTTTTTGGAACTCTATGATGAATAAATTCTCAATTACAGCAGCATGTTTTATTATTTCAATTTCCGCAAATGCATTTGCCGGCATGGCTCATCTTAAACCTAACTTTAAGAAAACTTATTGCGGTAATCAGGAATTTTTAGGCAATAATGCGTCAAAAAGACCTCATTTGCATTGCGGTGAAACGTTTATAGCCTATAAAAAAGCGAGTGGTGATCATTTAAATATCACAGATGCCGGAACGTGTGGTAGAACAGACCTGGTTTTTGATGATATTAAAGCAAATAGAAATGCATTTGCAGATTACCAGGGTATCTATGATGCGCTCGTATCATTTCATCAAGCCGGTTGTCCGAATCAATTAAAATCCTAATAAATACCTGTAACCGGGATCCGCTTTCCTACCCCCTGCTTCTTAATCACATCTCTACCTACGCCCTGCGGCTTGTCCGCGGGGTCCAGGGTTTAGCGCAGATCTCTGGATCCCGCGGCCAATTCCGTAAACAAGAACTGGGACGGGACGTCGGAATAGTATTGGGCTGATTTTTTAAGCATGAGAAGAGGATTCAGTTGTTAACCCAAGCTACCAATAAGCAATTATTCAAATAATTTCAGAACATTCTCAGGCGGACGCCCAATAATGGCCTTGTCTTTATAAGTAACGATGGGGCGTTGCATTAATATGGGTTCTTTGAGCATCGCCTGCAGCATCCCGCGGCCAATTCCGTAAACAAGAACTGGGACGGGACGTCGGAATAGTATTGGGCTGATTTTTTAAGCATGAGAAGAGGATTCAGTTGTTAACCCAAGCTACCAATAAGCAATTATTCAAATAATTTCAGAACATTCTCAGGCGGACGCCCAATAATGGCCTTGTCTTTATAAGTAACGATGGGGCGTTGCATTAATATGGGTTCTTTGAGCATCGCCTGTAACACTTGATTTTCATTATCCAGGGACAATCCCAGTTCTTTAAAAACAGGCTCATCGGTTCGTACAAAATCTTTAAGTGCAAAGTGAGCCTTTAAGTTTTTCAATTGTTCTAGATTAAGCGGGGTTTTAAGGTATTCAACAATAACCGGCTTTACCCCTTTATTCTGAAGAAGCTCCAAAGTTTTTCTTGATTTGGAGCATCGAGGATGGTGATAGATTGTAATTTCTTCCATTTTGTTTAAGTTTTGTTGATAAATTTGCACTATAGCATGTTTTTTGTATTTTCCCCTTATTTTAATTTTGGGCACGGATCTCGGTGAGCAAGGTAACCTGTCTGTTTGCAAACAAGATTTTTTCGGGCCCACATAGAGCCTGCCAGCTGAATCTTCTACACATCCCTGAAAAATCAGCCCAGTCTATTCCGACGTCTCTCAGGCATAAAGCGCGGTACGTAGGAAAGCAGTACGTAGAGAAATTTAAGCGGTACGTAGAGAAACTTAAGTGGTACATGATAAATTTAAAAAACTGACGATCGTTCAGGGCTTGTCCGCGGGATCCAGAAGATCTAGCTAAGATACTGGACCCCGCGGACAAGCCGCAGGGCGTAGGTAGAGATATGATGAAGAGACAGGAGATAGCAGCCCAGTCTATTCCGACGTCTCTCAGGCATAAAGCGCGGTACGTAGGAAAGCAGTACGTAGAGAAATTTAAGCGGTACGTAGAGAAACTTAAGTGGTACATGATAAATTTAAAAAACTGACGATCGTTCAGGGCTTGTCCGCGGGATCCAGAAGATCTAGCTAAGATACTGGACCCCGCGGACAAGCCGCAGGGCGTAGCAGAGATATGATGATGAGACAGCTGCTAGCAGCCAAGGTGCCATTGGTACTTGCAAATCTTTAAGTAATATTACCATTAAGCGAATAATCGCTATTGACTCCCAGACAAAACTTCTTTTTACTAACCTTTTGATCCAGAATTAAGTAGAATCTTATGCAATTTTCTATTGTCCCTATTCAAGAAAAACATATCGAAGCATTTTGGTCCGCGGTTGATAGTGTTGCCCGTGAGCGTAAATTTTTAGCTTTTTTAGAAGGACCGCCCATCCAATTAACTAAAGATTTTGTTTTAGATCATATTAAAAATAATTGGCCTCAAGTTGTAGCAATGCATCAGGATCAATTAGTGGGGTGGTGTGATATCAGTCCGCTTGACCGGCCTGTGTTTGCTCATGTTGGGTCTTTGGGAATTGGCGTCATTGCTCCCTATAGAGGGCAGGGCATAGGTGAGGCATTATTAAGCAGGGCACTGCAGATGGCCCAGTTAAAAGGGTTAACACGCATAGAACTTACCGTGCGCGAACATAATAAGGCGGCAATTGCACTGTATGAAAAATATGGATTTGTAAAAGAAGGGATACATAAAAATGCGGTGCGGATCGATGGGGTATATGAAAACCATATTTTTATGGCTTTGCTTTTTGAATAGTCAACGAACTGGTTTCTTCTTGAGTTTCCCGGGTTACGCCTTTACCAGGCTACAGGGTAATGCATGTTAATGAACTACTGTAGCCTGGGTGAAGCGAAGCGGAACCCGGGTTTCTTATCAATTTAGACCGTATCTTGTTTGATATTCAGGAGAACTTTGGGTATCGCTTAATTGTTGATCCAAGGAGGTTTTTAAACGTGTTAATTCGTTTTTCATATCAATCAAAATGTTTTTTACGGGCTTAAAGGTTTGGGCATAAAAGCTTTCTAATGCATATTGATTTAATGCTTTAATTTCATCATCAAAAATTTGATTCACTTGTTTAAAAAAATCATTATCGTTAAGGTTTCTTTTATTGATAAGACTAATAATCCTATCTTCGCTTCCAAAAAGATTATCCAAATCACAGAAACAGTGATCCAGGAGAATGATCCCGATTTTTGAATCCATTTCGGTTCTTTCATCGACAGGAATGGCTTTAATCTTTATTTGAAACATATCAAGACACTCGGTTTGAAATGGTGAGAGTGAATCTTTAAGTTGCGCTTGAGTATTATTTAAAATGTTTAATAACATTTCTTTACAGCTTGGCATAATTTCCATCCATAGTTAAGTTAAATGCGCAAATCATAACATTAGTGAGTATAATTTTCACTTTAATCCACAGATGGATTTTCAAATTTTAGAATGCGGCTGTTCTGCCTTTTTTCGTACCCATAATTTTATTTAAAAAACTCTTTTTGTTAATCAATCCTTAAGCTTGCTTGTTTTACACTGATAAAAAGCAAAGAAGGAGATTACCATGTCAAATAAAAAACTAACTGAACGTTTGAACTATGAGCTTGATGAACTTGGGGTTCCTGCCTTAATGAAAGAACGCGTTCAAGCGTGTTCCAGGATGTTCGAATTGCCTAAATTTAAAATCGAAGCGTTATTGCACGGTGTTGCTTTAGATGGAACTACCATGCAAAAAATTGCTGATGAACTTGAAGTAAGCACCGATTGGTTATTTGGAGCTGCTCAAGAAAAGACAAAACACTAATCCAACAATAAGCTGTAGGTTGGGTCATTTTTACCTGAGGTATGGTCAGTTTTCATTTAAAATTTTTCTACGTACCGCGCCTTATGCGCGGTACGTAGGCAAAAAAATTATACATCCATTTGACCCAACAAAATTAAAAGTGATTGCAAGGACAATCCAAAAGTTATATAAAAGATACTTAAAGGAAATATGAAGCAGTCTAAATCGAATCTCGAGGAATAATCATACCCGGAGCGGTTTATTTCTTTATTAATCAAAGAGATTAACAAATTACGAATCTTTTCAAAAAATAAAAAGAAAATACCCTTTTAAGATCGATAGCATTGCTACGTGTTAAGCAAAAAATATTCCTCAAAAAGCAAAAAGCCCATATTAACGAATATAATATGGGCTTTTTGTTCTAACGAAGCAACCCCTATTTAGTAGGTCCTCTGAGTGGGGTATCTACATCTGGCTCATGCTCTATCTTCACATTTGTATTTAGAATTTCCTTAAACTTAGCTTGTACCTTTTCATCTTTTATAAGGGCAGATGAGTCAAGAGTTGTGTCAAGAACTAATCCTCGGGGTGCTAGGTGAATCCATTTCATTGCACTATTAAACTTGTCTTTAATATAGTTCCATAAAGTGGGTTCTGCAGCCAACCTTTTATAATTCACTTTCATTATTTCTGAGCATGCCTCTTCAAACTGCCCTAGTGTTTGTTGATATCTTTTCTTTTCAGGATTACCATTAGTTGCTTGAGCAAGCGCTGCTAACTGTTCACCTAACTGGGCTGCTGCGAGCAATCTTGCTTTATCAGTTCCTAAGCCTATTTCTCCTTCAAAACTATTAAGTGCTTCAATAAGTTCAAAAACAGCTTTTACTGAAGGGGGTGTGTTCCTGTGTATATGATGTTTTGCCTCCTCCAATTGACCACTAATTTTTTCGTTTTTCTCAGCTTGTACTTTTATCTGAGCGGCTTTTAATTGTTTCCAAACACCATGCTTTCCCAAAAGGTCACTTAAGGCTTCTTCTTTCTGTCTTTCAATTTCTTCTTTCTTTGCTTGCTCTTCCTTCCTTTTTTCTCCTTTTTGAATAGCCCCATGGACTCTTTTTTGAAGCTCGCTACCCTCATAGGGCTCTGATTTTCCTACCTTTTTTTGGGGTTTTTCTGCTGTTGTCTTATTTAAATGTTTGGACATAACTTCTCCTCTAAGTGCTTAAAAGTTCGCACTATATATAATTATAAATCATAGGGGCTTAAAAATACACATATTGATACCTGGCCACAATTTTTATTATGCATATATTTTAAAACAATTAAGCTTAAGGCTTGATTAAAAAAAGATCTTTTCCGTGAAATTTTTTGCATTTGAGATCCCATTTTGTTAATCCTGGAATTGAGAAATCACATGACTATTGGTGATTTTCATAAAAAAATCACGAATGAAGCCTGAGGTAAGCGCCGATTGGTTGTTTGGAGATGTACAAAAAAAGATAAAGCACTAACCCAAAAAAACAAGCAAGGTTGAGCCTTAGCCCAACCTACATTTGCTCTCATTATTATATTTTCTTTGGGTTGAGTGGATTATCATTCTCTAGTTCATCCACCATATGATGACCTTCTTGTTTTACCTTATCAAACTTTTGTTTGAACATAGAGGTTTTCGCAAGGTCACTGCCTTCTACATCAAAGCGCTTCTTGATATCCGTATACTGTTCAAGTACATTATTTACCCATGCTGCGATTTTATTCCATACACCAGGAGCTGCCATTATTTTGACTTGATGGTCATGAATCGCATCAACACTTGCTTTTGCAAAATCATAAACTGCTCTATTTAATCGACGCTGATCTATTACCTCAGCACCACTCATAAGATTATAAAATCCCTTTGTATTTGTGTTAAATGTTTCTCTAGCCTCCACAAGCTTATCTTTTAGTTTAGTTGCTTCTGCAAGAGATTTTCGAAAATTTTCATCTGGACTATTTTTGTAACGTACATCCTTTTCCAGTTGCTCAATTCGAGTAATCAACTCATCTACAGCGGTACAAACTTCTGGTTTTTCAATAGCTTTTTCTACTTTTTTCTTAACTTTTCCTCCAACATCGTCTATAAATTCGCCGCCTTTTCTTTTAATCTTATCCAAAAAACCTTCTTCACCTTTGTGACCACTCATAATGTATCTCCTCTAAAAAAATGATTCATTACTTTTAATTAAGTATAACAAATTTAATGCATGTTGTTTGAAATTTGAATAATATTTATTTATATCAATTCATTTTTCATTTGAACATGCTTCTCTTTTATGCATGTTTAAAGTATATAACACGAATGCTTAAGATTTGATTAACAAATTAATTTTTGTACAAAAAAAACTCTGTGAGGGAAAAAAAGTCAGATTTATCAATGCTTAAGATTTGATTAATAAATTAATTTTTTTACAAAAATAACTCTGTATTGGAAAAAAATAAGGTTTATCAAGAAAAGAAGAAAAAAACCGCTGATTTCAAAAAGTATTTAATATACTCTTTTCATCTAAAATATTTAGCTTGGGTGCAGCACAGCGGAACCGGGAAACCCAGGTCTCGCTATGCTGCAAAAGCCTATAATTAGTTACAATTATGGTTCACGACACAATGTCCCAAACTGGTTGCAAAATGATAATTGTTGTTTTGGTCATGAATTACTTCCCAGTCAAACACTCCTCCAAACCCAGGATAAGTTCGTGGTGGAATATAGGTATCGCAACTTGATGGGCTGGCAATCCCGGTGCGTAAACATTGGATGGCGCGTTTGATTGTGCTAATCACTGCTGCAGGTGAACCATCACTTTGTCCTGAGGCATTCGGTGCAGGATAACCAAGAACCACTTGGGAAGGATTAAGATAACTGATGTAAGGTTGGAACCCTGTTTGTTGTCCGGAGCTGGTGACTGCAGGCCAATTTTCTAATAAATCAGTGGCCATGGCTACAGAAGCATTAGGGCTGCTTGTATTGTTTGGATCATAACAAATTAAGTCGATGCCAAAAGTACACCCTGCGTTATACATTTGAATGCCAACCCATGCCAAAGATTGGTGGGTTTGCATCACTAAAGAGGCATAATTTCCCCAGGTTGCGTCAAACCCTGACGTGGCGGCAATGTTTGCAGTTTGCGGTGTCAAAGTAAGCAGCAAGTTCGGATGATTGGTATGCATGGTATTGATGATATTGGCTAAAACAGCAATATCACCAGTAGGATTGGTAAATGTTCCCCCTGCATTCAACCCGCTTTCAATATCAAAATCAAAACCATCAAAATCATATTGGGTTATAAGGTTTTCCAATGAACCAATAAAAGTTTGCTCGAATGCCGAAGGGGAGGGGGCAGCAGCTACTACCTGATGGAAATTGACTGTGGTATTGGGAATACTGGTTAACGCACCGCCTAAAGAAAGCAATACCTTAATGCCCGCGTTATGCAGTGATTGAATGTAACTTGCAGATACCGTATCGAAGGCGGATGTAATTTGTCCAGGAGTTGTCGTACTGAATACGCCAAAAGCAACAAGGATATGGGTATAACCTGCATTCGCCAAAGCAGTAGCAGGTGGAGGTGTTTGCCAGCCGGGCAGGTAGCCTATAATTCTGCCTCCAGTGCTTGTATTTTGGGTATAGGTAATGGTTTCGGTAGCAGAAGAAGAGGCGGTTAATGGTTGGGGGGAATAACTGACTGCATAACCATTCACTGCGGTTGCACTTACTGTATAGATTGCTCCATCAGTTAAGCTGACATTACCTGTTCCTGCCCCATTGCTTAAAGAAATTGTTGCCGCTACAGGCGAACCATTAGTGGGCGTAAAAATTACATTAATAGAGGAAAGAGAAGAGGGGGCTCCCGTGACCGTAACAGGGATACTGTCCTGGGCGACTTGAACGCAATTATACGTCAGTTGCACTGTTGGGGCAGAAATTGCGGCGGTAGCCGATGTTGGGTTAAACATTGGGGTGCAATTATATCCATTATACGTTATTGCCGGAGTAGAAAAAGAATAGTTGACTCCATTGGCTAACTGGCTGATTACATTAATTGTGTTCCAATGAACTTGCGCATTGGTTGCACTCTGATTATCCATACGCGTTAAGGTTACCGTAGGAATGCCGGTATAGCCAGATAATTGTGCGGGTAATGCGGTTAAGGAGATGTTGATGTTCCCAGTGGTTTGGCTTGCGGTATAGGTAATGGTAGAGGACACAGTGGTACCTGCGGACACGGTTAGGCTTGCAGGATTTGCTACCCCTTGATAGATGATGCCGTTGCTGCTCGCAACATGAGTTGGTGAAACGGTATAAGTTCCTGCAGCCAGGCCAGAGATAAGTTGTTGTCCAGACCAGGGAACTTGTACACTGCTCACAGTCTGTCCATTTACAGTTAAATTCACTAAAGCATAGTTTTGCGATACGTTAGCAGGCTTTGCTGTATCGTTAATTAAACTGATATCGCCTGTAGGTACTGAAGAATTTAAATAAACAAGGACACTATTAGCTACGTAATCTGCAGTGGGTGTCCCGTAAATAATGGTAAAAGAGCTTCCTTTAGGCAATTTGCTGTTGGCACCCGGATATGTAGGAAATTGTAACGAGAGCGAGGATAAGTACGTGCCGCCACTTTGGGGTTGTGATGTAATTTGCAAATTATTAACCGGATAAGATAATGGTGAGAAATTTCCCCAAAACGATGTGTTCAGATTACTGAGATTGGAAAATGTTATTGTAGAATTTTGAAAATCTACTGTTTGATTGCAATTGTTGGTTAGTTTTAAGGAAATTGTTTTCCAGCTACTTGTCCCTGTTGCGCTGAAACCGCCTGTGATGCATGAGGTTGGTTGAGGCGCCACAATCGGAGTTTTGGCAAACCCATCATTTAAGAAAAACAAGAAGCCGAATAAGAATCCTATTCTTTTCATAAATTCCCTTAATTTTCATTAATTATTGGTAAGTTTTTAACAATAAAGAGCTTTAGAGTTTAATGCAATATTTTTTTATCCTACCCACCCCATACGCCATCCCCATACATACCCCACGCGCCATCCTCCTACGTACCGCGCTTTATGCGCGGTATCCAGAAAGAAAATTTTGGTACCTCTGAGTTCGGTTCAAAAGATAGAACTACTGGATACCGCGCATAAAGCGCGGTACGTAGGGGAATGTGTACCGGTACGTAGGGAAAGGTTAACCACAGATTTCATGATAAAGATCACGCCACTCTGGATTTAAATCTTCAATTAAATTCAATTCCATTGTCTGGACCAATTTTTGAAACGCTTCTCCCGACGAGCAGCTTCTATATAGGTTTCATGAGTTTCATAATAGACCAAAATATTAACATTATAATTCGCTGTAAATCCTGGTATCACTTTATTTTTGTGCTCCCAGACTCGTTTAATCAGGTTAAAGGTTGAACCGATATAAAGAGTACCATTACGCTTGCTTGCCATAATATAGACATAAAATAATTTCATTTTCTTCCTTGTTATCGAGTTTTGGACTCTTTTCGATAATATCATTTCGGTTGAGTAAAAAGAAATTATAAGTCCTTACTTACACTCTTCATGCCTAACAGAATCTCACAAAATGCTCCAACTACGTACCGCGCTTTATGCGGGGTACGTAGGTGAAAGAATTTATAGGCTACTCTCAGTTCATGTTCGCGGTTTTCAAAAACTTAAAAAGTAGTTTAGTTGTTACATAATAAATTTTATAAAACTTCTACGTACCGCGCTTTATGCGCGGTATCCAGAAGGAAGTTTTGGTGTACTTCTGGGTTCTGTTTCAAAGATAAGATTTCTGGATACCGCGCATAAAGCGCGGTACGTAGGGATATGTTTACGTGATGGGTAGGAAGAAGGAAAAAATTTTTTGTGAAAATGGAGATTGGAGATCCCCCTAAAAAATTTCAGCTTTAAATTGAAGGATCCTTATCTTTTATTTTTAACCATTGCTCATCCGCTTTTTTGATATTTCCTGCACTATCTTTTGCCCAAATATTTTGGATTTCTTTATTTAAATTAAGATAAAGTTTCCCATTCACTAATTTCCATGCAAGAGGATCACTGATTACTTTATGGCCGGCTGCTACGCCATAAGCACAATAACCTCCATAGGCAGGCAGATATTTTTCAGGATTTGCTGCAAAGGTTTTTTTATTTTCTTTGCTTGCAAAAATGTAGGCCACACCATGATGAAATACGACATGGTTTCCACTTCCTCGTACGGGTCCGCTTTTTTGTTGATAAGATACGAGATCATAACCTTGATCCCCAACCAGACTGATTGAACTGTTGGTTGCGGCGATTAAAGACAGCGGGAATAACACAAATAAAAAGAAAGAAGATAAAAAGCGCAAAGGTGAAACATTCATGTTTTATAACTCCCTGGCTGGATTATCTAATAGTATAGCTCCATAGTTCAGTCAATTTGCTTCTGCCGGGGACAATCACTTAGTGGAAGTCATTATAATCCATAGCCAATAATTGAGATCCTTTTCTATGACTCTCCGAGAAATCAAGCAATTCAGGTGGATTTTTTTCACACCACCGAATCGCAGCAAGTGTCGGCAGCGTGTCCTTATTGTGGTGCGAAGACCATTGGGCATGCTCTAACAATAAACTTGCTGCATAGGTTTGTGCTAATGCAAAAGCAAGCTGTCGTGCTCCCGCTTGTTGCTCTTCGTCACTCATCTGCGGCATAGACTGAATATAATTTTGCAGTTTTTGAAGGGTGTGCTGAGTTTTTACTTGAGATTGAATGAGCTCTTTGCTGTTAATATGGCTCAATCGTTTTTTGATGTCTTCAAGAAAAAAAACTGCCGCATTCTCTTTGTGCATAGCGCGTAATACATCGAGGCTGAGAACATTGGTTGTTCCTTCCCATATGGATAAAACTTGAGCGTTTCTTAATAATTCTGGAAGCCCTGTATCTTCAATATAGCCAGCTCCGCCAAAAGCTTCTAAGGCTTCGCTCACTAAGGCAATTGCCTGTTTTGCCGTATAAAGCTTTATCAGAGGAGTCAAAAGCCTCAGTAGAGCCCGTTCAATTTCGGTTGCTTCACCTAACTCCTCCTTTCCCAAGAGTTCAATGGCATGAAAAACCAGATGGAATGCTGCGGTAAATTCTAATTGCATCCTTGCTAATGTTTCCAGATGGAGCACGTGCTTTGACAAAGTGTGGCCAAAAGCAACACGCTTTGTTGCATAATCACGAGCAAGCGCAAGAGCACGACGCATGTAACCAACGGCACAACACGCATTATATATGCGTGTAATATTAAATAGAGAGGAAATTTTTTTAACTCCATCACCAGCATTTCCAACTAAGAGGGCAGAAGCATTCTCCAATGTTAATTCTGCTGTAGGTAAGGCGCGAGTACCTAATTTATCTTTTAGGCGATTGATGCGAATGCCATTGAGTTTTCCCTTGTCATCCCGGAGTTCCAGATAAAACAAACTAAGTCCTTTACTGCCTTCGGGAGCACCTTCAATACGGGCAAGAGTCATGGCAATTTGGGAGGTTGTAGCAGAAGTAAACCATTTAACCCCGCTGAGACGAAAATGGGAACCATCGGGTCTGGCGATGGTTGAAGTACCGCTGACATCAGAGCCTCCTGTACGTTCAGTCATCCATTGTCCTGAAGTCCAGAAACAGGCCGGATCAGAAGAGGTTAGATGAGGGAAGGCATGTTTTTTTAAGGATTCATCTGCATAAAGCTCTAAGGCACGCGCAGCTCCATCGGTCATTGCTAGAGGACACGTATAGATTGCTGATGAAGGATGAAACAAATACAATTTGGCAAATTGATGTATGCGTGATAATGCACCATGTTGCCGTTCATAACCTATGGCAATTAATTTTTCCTCTGCTGAGATTTTGTCAAGCTCCTTCCATGCTTGGGATACTTCAATATGATCAATGCGTTTTCCCCAGGGATCATAAGGTACATGCCTTGGGGGAAATGCTTCAGCTTCTTGTCCTAATTGATAGATATCTTCAATGACTCGTTGACCAAGACGATGCAATTCCGGTTGAATTTGCGTCAGCATGGAAGAAGGGAGCTTCCATTCCAGATAAGTCTGTAAAACGCGATCTTCATCATATTGATTGCCCAAGCGGGGAGGTGTTTGAAAAAAATCACTCATCGATCTATTCCTTTAGAGTTTACTTCTTTCTATCTTAACCGGCCTCAATGAAGGGGGCAATCTAGAAAACTTTTATCCCAAAGCGAAGTAATTTTGTTATTCCTACTTACTGAGTTTTATACGCGGTATCCAGGAAATCTTGCCTTTAAACTCAAAATTAGAACTGAGAAAAATTAGGAAGTTAGTTCATTTTTAACTTCTTATTTGAGTTGAGTGTGCATTTTAAACGGTTCATCGACTTATGTCACGAACGGAAAAAGAGTTTTTGCTTCACGATAGCTCTCAAGCTACACTGTATCTTTTTATGTAGGGTAAGCATTGATGAGATCACATAATCTTTTAACCTGGGTGCATCATCTTTTCTTGTTTTATAAAGAAAACGTATTTAGGAAATTATTACCAATAACAATCGTTATTGTCGTGTATGCTGAAATAATCCTTTATTTTTTTGAAAATGTAGCACGCTATAATTTAGGTCAATTCCATCTGATTTTTAGCTTTATCCTCACCATAATTATTAGTTTCAGGGTAAACACAAGCTACTCGCGTTGGTGGGAAGGACGAATTTTATGGGGTTCAATTGTCAATAACTGTAGAAACTTAGGTTTAAAATTCGAAGCTTTTATTGGTTTGCATGAATATCCTGATTTTTATGAAGCGTTGAAAAAATTACCGGTTATTATCAAATCCCATTTACGTAATGAAAATAAAGCGATCCAAACGGAGTTGCTATCCTTATGTATTCATGAGTTCGACGGAAAAAATCCGGTACTTTTGGTAACCAAAAAAATGTATCGTATTCTGAATCAATTGCGCCAAGAAAATAAATTGCAATTGGAGCAATATCTGGCGTTGGACATACATTTAGCCAATTTGATTGACTTGACTGGAGGTTGTGAGCGTATTGCAAATACCCATATGCCGCCTTCGTTTGCTTTTTTTGTGAAGCAAGCATTGCTTTTTTATGCCATCATGTTCCCCTTTGGTTGGGTAGATACCTTCGGATTTTTGATTATTCCAATGATGGTTATGATCGTATATATTTTGTTAGGTTTGGAAATGTTATCCGAAGAGTTAGAAGAGCCTTTTGGTAAAGATGATAATGATTTGCCTTTGAGTACCATCACAAAAAATATTGTTCGAAATGTAGAGCAAATAGCTGAATCCTAAATAAGGTTAAGAATTCGACATACTATATACAACGTATGGTATGCCGTTGTATGCTCTTGAAAAGTAAAAATATATAGGTTAATTTTTTAATAAAAACAATTTATTACCTATGTGTAAGTAATTTCTCCATAAGGACAAATTACCTTTTCCTACGTCCTGCGGCCTTGCCCGCAGGATCCAGAACTCTAGGCCAATTCGCGATTTCTGGATACGGAAAAGCAGTAGAACGTAGGTTGAGTTTTTCTTCGGACTATTAAGAAGTTATTGGTATAAAATCCAATATAAATTGACAGTATATCTTAAAAATAAACTTCCCTGACGTCGCAATGTTCGTCATGAGATAAGGAGGCTCGAATGGTAAATAAAAATACACCGAATCACGAACACTGCCATATACATCCAAATAAACGGATCTCCTGGACTGCTGTTTTTGTTGGTGCCCTAACGGCACTGGGTCTTAGCTTTTTATTAAATCTTTTGGGAATCGCTATTGGGTTAAGTGCCTTTAAAACGATGAGTAATGGATCTGTCATCGTGGTTGTGGGTGGTTTGTTGGGAATAATTATCGGTGTTGCGATCTCCACGATTGCTGCTGGTTATGTCGCTGGCTATTTAGGGCGATTGTATTGTCCTGCACGTAATTTGGGGATCATTTATGGTTTTACGACATGGGTGTTGGCTTTAATCTTAGGGGCTGCACTGATAGGACTTTTGAGTCAATATGTAGTGACCTATACCAACTCCGTTTCTCGCACAGTAGTGGCAGTTCCAATTACAGTGAATCAAATTTCCACTCCCGTTGGTACAACCAAAATTTCTTCTTTAACAAAAAATGGCCAAAAAGAGGCTGTAGTAGAAGTCAATGTAACTCCAACAAATCTTGCTTCAGGAGCACTCATAATTTTTGTCCTGTTTCTCCTGGGAGCTATATTCACTTGTGTTGGTGCAGGTTGGGGAATGCGTTGCAAGAAAGACGATGATTCACTTTAAAAAAAGTATATCCAAACTGTATTGCCTACATTTGAGTAATGTAGGCAAAATATTCCATTTAAAAAGGGCAATTAAAATCGTAAGGAAATACTACTGAAACACTGTTCCCCGAACCATTTAAAATAACGGGCCCTGCTTTTAAAACACATTGACCAATAGCCGGTCCTTGAAACAAAGTTGGTATTGAATAAACGGTTGCGCTGATTGTCAGAGGAGCTGGAGAGCAGGGCAATCTATCGATAAATTGAGGGGTTTTTCCACCGAACATCGTGAGGGACTTACTTAAGCCAAATTCATTCGTTACATTAAATGCGACGTTTTGATTAAATTGTACGGGCGGAGTGGCCACAGCAACTTCAACTGTACAGCTCAGATCCTCATTTGCATAAGCAGATAAGTTAATCATGCAAAGAGTGGCCATAATCATTTTTTTCAACATAACAAACTCCTAATTTTGGATTATTATCGGGGTTTAACTGATGAGCTACTCGTTATAACAGGCACCAGAGAATAATTCATTGTTTCGTCAATGTCTGCATAATATGGATATCATGTACCATAAGGTAGGTAAAAAATATATCAATTCAGAAAAAAAGATAATTTATAGTGTTTTTTATGAGCATAAAATGATGCAAATTAATGAGCACAAATGTCTGTTTCCATTGAATCAAAATGGCCGGCACCCAATCCTGACAGTTTCTCACAAAATCGAGACAGGAAAATACGTTTCTAGAGACTACAGTTTTGCCTAAAAGGCTGTAATCCCTTGCATATTCTGTCATCCCTGCCTGCGCAGGCAGGGGGATCCATCCATCAAAATAGTTCATAACTCAAATTAACCTACTGATAGATGACAGAATATGCAAGACTGCGAGATAGAGCGTTTACTCCTTGGATACAGCCCCTATTTATGGGAAAATTTTTTGAACCGGTCTGCTATCTTCGTTGAAAATTAGTTAGAATGATGAGGGTGAATATAAATTAAAGGGAGATAATGACCAGAATCATTCTTAATAAAAATCGATTGCTTGCTCGACTTATTCTCATAGCTTTTATTGGGATAGGTTGTATGGTTCAAGCTTATGCATTTTTTCCTGGGAGCAGGGAGCAATCCAATACAACTTCTATTGCTGCTCAGGTCAAACCAAAACAAAATCAGGAAATCATAGTATTAATACATGGTTTGATGCGTACTTCTCTCAGCATGTTGCCATTAAAAGTCTATCTAAAAAGACAAGGTTATCTGGTTTATTCCTATAATTATCCTTCTGCAAAATACAGTATTCAAGAGCACGGGATTTATTTGAATCAGTTTATTAAAAATTTATTAGAAAAAAATCCAGGTGTTAAAATTAATTTTATTACTCATAGTCTCGGAGGCATTATTACCCGAGAGGCACTATCCAGCCTTTCAGCAAAACAATTAAAAAATATTGGCAGTCTCATCATGCTGGCTCCACCAAATCAAGGTTCAAAACTGGCGAAGCTTTCTACTGAATTGTTTCCCATGCTTACTTTTCCAATCAAACCATTGGTTGAATTGAGTTCTGATCACGCTTCATACGTACATCATGTATCAGTACCACACATTAAAATAGGGATCATCGCAGGACGCTATGATGCGAAAGTACCACCTGAATTTGCTCGTTTAGGACAAAATGAGCCAGTGATTGTTAATTCCAGTCATACTTTTATTATGAATAATGCAAAAGCGAGGCAATTAATTTTGAGTTTCTTAAAAAACGGAACTTTTGCACCAGTAGCAGCAGGACCTAACTCTAAAAAAAGTGGATGAAAACTTCCTGAAAAGAAACATAAAAGCCAGGCTTCGGTTCATTAGACTTCTTCAAAGAGTAGTGGCAGGAGATATCGAAGTCACATGAGAATTCGAGCTATCGACGAAGCAAGTCTCCTCTGGAGTAGACTTGCCGCAGAAGTCTATTATCTTTCGTTCCTAATGTTACCAGATCGCCATCGCCATTTTCAGATCCTCTTCTTCTTGATCGGAACCCCAATCATAATCTGTTCCTTCATCATAGCCTCGAATCATGGAGCTTAACGTACGGATAATGAAAAGAATAGGATGGATGGCAATACTGACTACACTGAGCGCAGCACCTACTATATCATCGACAAGATTTAACGCATGGCTTGGTAGACTGGGCCAACAAAAGGGATTTAAAAGAAAAAATGGAGTAGCAACTACACGTAATAAAAAAGCAGTCAAGTCATACAGGGCACGAAATATATGACAGAAAAAGCTGGTAAGTGCATCAAGATGAAAGCCAAAATTATAGTAAGGATAGAACTTAAATTCTGCATAAATTGCAGCGGCTGCTGTATATGTGGCATTAAAAAAGGTACTCAGAATGATTCTCCTGAGAAAACAACAGAGCGCCATCTTATCTCATTTTTTATTAGAGTGCTATGGTTTGACTTCTTAACCCATAGGAATTATTTGCAGTGCAAAACAAGTACTTACGTTAGTAATTTTGAAACAATCCATTTTAAAGCGGATAAAATGGATTGTTTCTTTTAAAGTGTGGTATCTACTGTTTTTAAAGACCTAAACGATGTGTTCCAGTATTTGTTTTCTCAAAAATGAGTTCAGAAATTGTTTTACTTAAAAGTTCACGCACAGCTTGTTTTTTTTCTGGAGTTATCACCTCAGAAAGTAAATCTTGATACACGTTATGCTCATCGCTAAAGGTGCATTGACAAAAACCATTGATTTCTCGAAGTTGTTGGCACAGATAGGTAATTGAATCATTGTGTTCGTTATTAGGTAACGCTATTTGAAATTCATTTTCAAGCTCTTCAGCTTCAGCATAGGTTGCTAAAAGTAATAAAGTATCGAATATCTCAAGACGTTTCGCTTTCTCCACTTCATCAGGGGTTCTCTCAAAGATATCGCGCATCGAGTCAATAAACAGTTCTACTTTATCTTTCTCGTGCGCAATTTTTTCCAGTAAACGAGCGTTCATTGTATCTTCCTTTTGATCTATAAATAATTTATATCGCATTAATTTTTCACTTTATATATTATAGATGCAAGTTGTCTTTTAATAATCTGTTGTCGCTTACTGATATCTGCCGTGTACTCGATTGGGAATCAATAATTTGTTCAACCATTAAATCAATATCTTCATGCATCAAACATTCTTTCTGAACTGCTTTTAAACTACCGTGTTGTCCATACAACAAAAACATTTGTAATAAGGGTTTTTCAGCTGTATTTTCTCGTATTTTACTTTTGACTTGTTCTGAGTCGAGGATTTCCATAATTATCTGCCCTTTTTCCTTTTTAACTGTTAAACAGGGCTTGTTATTTTCACCATTTAAAACAATTTTAAATCCATAATCCATTACTGCGAATAATGAATCAATCTGAAATTCAGGTCGTTTTAATTTGTCTAAAAAAAGATGTTGATCACTTTTAGCTTGAACATTCACTCGTGCTTTATTGAAAAAAGAGGCCAAACACATCAAGGAGCCTTTATCCTGATTAATTGTTAGCGTCTTTTCTCCATGCGTATCTACAGTAGCAATCAATGGAGGAGTTGCTCCACGAGGTATATTGGTATTATAAAATGCAATGGTTGTATTAGGGGCGCAAGAAATGAGTAGGTTGATGCTTGCTGTCTTATGCATATGAAGTAAACTGGTTGTGTTCACATAGCGCCCTTTATCTGCCGAACCACTTTCCTCTTGTTTTGCCCTATCATAAGAGCGTTTAACGGCCAAAGACATATCATCCAAACACGCACAGACTACAACAGAATTATTATTTTTTTCTATTAAAGCTTTTTGTGAGGGCTTATAAGTCACGCCGTCTATAATTACATTCGGTCTTTTATTTTTTTGGGATAAAACTCGCTCTTCAACGAGTTCGCTGATCAAATAAGCGCTATCTTGTGTACGGATAAAGACTTGATCGGTTTCCTGTTTTTCAAACATCTCCGTAAATGGCATAAATATGCCTCGATAATCATCTGTGGCTAAGGAAACATAATCTTTTCTTTGTTCTCGCTTAATATATTGATTGGAAATAGTACTCTTACCACTCGCGGCTGGACCTAAAAAGACTAAATGACGATTATCGGCAAGTGAATAAACTGTTTTCTTTTGCAGCTTACATTGTTGAGTAAAATGGTCCAAATTGTTATCCAAGAATTCGGACATCATTTGGTTTACCAATTGCTTTTGGATTTTATTTTTTGCCATGATCAAACATGATTCGAATTTCAATTGATATTCATAGCTGTCTTTACTCAAGGAGGGATATATTTTTTCCATCCTTGCATGTGCATTTTCTACACAACGTTGATGTAGATCTTCTCCTTCCAGTAAAGTGTAAATTCTTGACCAATTAGTGATGAGTTGTAAATAATGAGAGCTTGATTTCAAAATTTCATGAAATAATTTTTGTGCAAGCTCGTTCACTTCTTCAGTATCAACTCGGTAATCTGTAATTAATCGTGCAGAAAGATGAAGCATCAATGCAGTTTGTAATTTGGGTACTAGCACATCAGTTAACCACTCTTCATAAGCGGCATTGGCATGCGCGAGTTGTTCCTGAATGTCACCTTCCATAAAATTAGGCTGTAATATGCGATTATATGTTTCCTGTAATTTTCGTTCCTGAAGACTCCATCGATTAAAACCTTTGAGTGTTATAACATGTCGCATATTGAAGTGTTCAACAGCAGTTTCCCTCACTTTACTTAATCTTCCAGGAACTAATTTAAATGCACCCTCAGGTGGAGCCAGTTCTTCTCTATGTTGCATAATGACTTCTACTTCAGGACGCAATGTTTCTAATGAGAGCGTTTTATGGCCTTCACGAGTATTACGCGTGATCCGGATGCTATGCAATTTTTTTCCATAAGGATTTGTTTTTTTAGCTGATGAAGACGATTCTGTTTTATGAAGGGAAAGAATATCCAGTAACGGCTTTTCCCCAGACAGATGGAGTGCTATCCTCTGTTCTTGTCTGGGAGGCGTTGGGAGCTTTACAGGTTTGTTGGATGCAGGGGGGGAGCCATTTTTCTTATTGTAAAATTCAATCCCTGCATGAATCACTTCTTTTGTAAATTCACTTATACCTTGGATTTCTCCATTTAAATTCCCAGGAATAACATCAAGTATTTCATTATCTCGGTTATAAAGGATTGTCATGACATAATCATGAGGATTAACATGCGTATACGCAATTTCAGCTAATTTTGACTTACCTACAATTTCTGCAAAAGGCTGCGAGTGAAATGATTCTTTACCACGAACGATATAGAGAATCTTTACATCGTTCATACCACCAAATTTAAGGGCTACATCAAATTTATCTGTAACTGATCGTGTCCCCCCAATCCCTGTAGTTGCCAAGGTAACAGCAGTTCCGGAGCGAATTTCATGTTTTTTAACATTATTTTCTTGTCCGGCTAATAGATGACTGTCAGCAGAATATTCACCAGTCCGGGTCATTTTCTTGGCGAAAAATACTGTTTCTTCTAACGAGTTAGTTAGGTGCCCCCCTCTAAAAACAACAGGGGCTTGCGTCATATTTAAGTGATCATTTTGATAACTTTGTACTGTATGATAATGGTGAACATCCTTTTTAAGATATGTTGTCAATTTTCTTTTAACTTGCTCTCTAAAAATAGGAGAAGGAGGTAAAACAAGACCCGATTCATTTGTTAAAAATGATAGGTTGTTTTTGTTTTTTACGTCACGAGCAGCAACAAAATTTCTATCATTCACTAATCCATTAACCAAATCGATCAAATTCAATTTCCAAATTCTATCCACATCCCGACTGTCAGGGACATATTGAATTAACTTATCATCGGGTGCAAGGAATAGGATTTTTTTGATAAAATTTTCAAAATTGCCGGCTGTTGAAGGGAACTCCTCTCCAGGTTGCAGAAGTGGAGTGCTACCATAAAATTTTTTAACTTCTTTTAAATGAATGATCAGCTGAGCTATTTTCTCATCTAACTCCTTATCTTTTGCATTTGGATTATCATCAAGGCTAGCAATTAGTGCAGTGATTTCCTTCATTAAAGTACCAACAGCATCAATCTCTTTTTTAAATTCTTCATTTATTTCTGCTGGCTCTTTCATTTGTTTTATCCAAGCATCCAGAACTTGGTTATAACGTTGACATGCTCCGTCAACCAAAAGATCTTTTAATCGCTCTAGATTTCCCTGATTTAGCCACTGATAAAGAGTAAATTTATATCCTTCATCTTTAACCAGATCGACTGCTGGTAAATGAGATAAAAATAAGCTGCTCCCCACATCATTTTCCAAAAAAGCGATTCCTTTATCTCTTAATGCTACAGTATTATTCCGTGCAATATCTCCAGTATGGCCTCTTTGAGATGTGATTTTCAAAAGCTCAGGTAAATGGCTTCTTAATTCTTCTTCAGTAGTTTGTTCATTTACAATAAAATTGCACTCACTGAAATTAATTGTTGCGTTAATTTCTTTGCCGCTTAGATCAACGACCGTATAGTGTAATGTGTCAGGGAGTAATGTGATATATAAGGTATTGGTTTGCAGTGGTCTTGATTTAGGTGGTTGTAAACTTAAATCATAACTCATTGCATTGAAAAAACTTAAAAGTGACTGACTATCAATTTCTTTAGGCGCTTCTACTTGGCTACTTTTTATTCTTCCCTTATTAAACTCGGAGGCAATATAATCGGTATATGACCGGAGAAAAGATTCATATAATGGTTCATTTGCCATAAAAGCAATGAACTGATAATAATCATCTTCTTCTGTTATCTCGTCGAAATTAGGAAAACTCTTGGTTAATTTTTTCTGTACATACAAAAATTGAGTGAATACCTCGTCAAATTGTTCCAGGGTGAAAATTCCTGCCGAGGTTAAATGTTCCAAGGTCAGTTTGGTAGATTTTTTTGCGGTAATATGTAATGCCAATTTTTGTACAAACAAAGCGTAACGTGGATTGCTCTGTAATTTCTCTATCGCTTTTTTCAAACGCTCCTTATTGAACTCCTCAGCTCCTATGTGCTGAATCACTTCGTCTTGGATATTAATCTTTTGTTTTTTAGCATCTTGAAAAATAACGAGAGCAATTTCTGGGGCAATATTATCCCATTGATAAATGACACCCTCTGTGGTTTGTTGCTGTGAATAGCTGGTAGCAGATAGACCAATAGCGCTACGTAAAGTACGATGATACTCATATCGTGACAGATCTGTATCAGTCAGCGAATCAAAGTTTATTCGTTGTTTTGAGTATAATCCAGGCATATTCGTATCAATTGTATAATTGGTGAGCTAATAATTTATAGCACAAGATTATTAAGGATTAATGAAGTGATTATTAAGATTCTTTATGATTTCATAAATCAAATTGTATAATCAAAGAAAATAAGTGATTTATTAAACCAATTACTGGGGAACATTTAGCTCCGGAAACAACCATATCAAATCGTACGATGGACAATAAATTGATTTTATATATCTCTAATGTCTAATCAGCAATACTGGGGTTTTGGATATGCGTATGACTTCCTCAGCAATACTGCCAGTAAGTATATGATGGATTCCGCGACGACCCTGAGTACCTATAACAATTAAGTCGGCGGACAATCCTCTTGCTTCATCAACAAGTTTTTCGGCAATTTGTGCTTTGGAAGGGGTGAGTTCGGTAAGTTTCATTTCAAATTCTACTTTTGAGCGACTGAGTATTTTTTTCATTGAGTCTAAAACTTCTTGTCCTTGTTTTCTGGTGAGCTCAACAAATGTTTCTCGATCGACATCACCTTCATATAAGGTATCAATTATATGAATCACGCATATCTTGGACCCCTGGCTTTTTGCGACTTTAATTGCCTCTTTTAATGCTAAAACGGATGCTTTAGTATCATTCACTGCCACCATAATTTGTTTGTACATAGATGAGACTTCCTTGCCAGTAAAATTGTTTATTTAATAATACATTAGGGTCTGTTTCCATTTCTACTATCTTGGTCAAACTGTCCAGATTTTCTGTGCTCAGATGCTCACATACTCCATGTATGCTGAGCTTCGGTACTCAAAAAACAGGCCATTTTGACTCAAGCTAGCGCATTGGAAACAGACCCTGGGGGATCGTTAGTTTTTCATTTTAAATTTCTCTACGAACTTGTAAATTTCTCTACGTACCGCGCTTTATGCGCGGTATCCAGAACGATATTTAAGATGCCGCTGAGCATTTCTATAGCGAGATCCCTGGATACCGCGCATAAAGCGCGGTACGTAGGTGAAAAATTAAGCGCGGTACGTAGGTGAAAAATTAAGCGCGGTACGTAGGTGAAAAAATTAAGCGTGGTATGTAGGTGAAAAAATTAAGCGTGGTATGTAGGCGAAAAAATTAGTGGAGGTTTCTCATCAAAATACTGAAGATACCTCAGGTAAACAGATCCCTACCTTCCTTGGCCAAACTTCCCTGATTATCTGCGTTCCGATGCTCACATACTTCATGTATGCTGCGCTTCGGTACTCAAAAATCAGGCCATTTTGACTCAAGCTAGCGCAATGGAAACAGACCTGGCTTTGCTTGCAATAATTGATATTATATATCTTTGCTGTTATAGGAGTATGTTGTAATTCTTAGTGGAGATTGGTAGATTAAAAAAATTAAGGAGATATGCTGGAATAAGTTAGAAACTACCAGGGTCTGTTTTACAAGCCCTGAAAAATACTTTGACTAAATGATCGATAGGAAGAATGATGTTTTTTAATCAAAAAGAAATTTACTATACTTTATTGTTGCTGGGATTATATTCGTCAACAGCAAGTTCTGCGGGTCACGTTCAGACACATCCTCCGGTACATAGAAGTGGTTACGCACTGATACAGGCGGGAGGTTATTGGTTGCATCAAGGCCAAGCGCAGCATCTTAATATTAACGGATTGATTGGTGATTATTTTACCGTAACGAATCATAATGACGAAAATTATTTAGTTGGTTTGGCTTATTTTGTAGATGGCCACCAAACTAAATTATTTGATATGTCTTATGGACTAAATGCTTATTATCTCGCTAAAACTTCAGTGAATGGTTATGTCATCCAAGAGAGCTTATTCCAAAATTTATCATACCATTATGATGTAGAGCACTTTCCTATTTATGTAATGGCTCGCGCTGCACTTAATACAAAAAATCCGGACTATGGGTTAATTATTGATGTAGGGACTGGTCCTAATCTTATCAATGCTCGTAATTTTAAAGAGAATTCACTTGACGGCCAGACACTTCCTGATAATATCTTTTCTAGAGATCTCACGGCACAATTTAGTGCAACCGCGGGAGTTCATGTAAAATTGAATCACGTTATTCGTGGCGGCGTGCCGTTGGAATGCGGTTATCGTTTTTTCTATTTAGGGAAAGGCCATTTCAGTTCCTTTAACGATCAAGTAAGAGAACCATTGAGCACAGGCAATACCTATGCAAATGCCTTAATCTGTGGATTGGAATTTGAAACCTAAGACTTGTTTCCAATTGCTCCGTATGGTGTAGTGTTGGATGCAGCGCAGCGGAATCCGGGTTTCGCTGCATAGCAAACAGTTTAAGGGCGTCTAATCCAATTGATAAGCCATTTTCCTTCATCAGTTCGTTCAAGACAAGCGATAGTTCCTGGAACAAAGGCAACAATGGAGCGGTCTTCATTGAGTAAAACGAGTTTACCAATAAGTTTACCCATAAAAGGCATATGCCCTACGAGCATGATGTCGTGTTGTTGCTGATTTATTTCATCTACGATCGGGCTCACGGGGTCTAGAGGTTCCAATCCTTGATGAAATTCAATCTTCTTTGAGGAGGATAAACTGGAAGCCAATATCGCCGCAGTTTGCTCGGCTCTATGCTTACTGCTATGGAGTATGCGAGCAATTTCTATTTTTTTCTCATTTAGAAAATGACCTAAACGCTCAATATCTGTTGTTCCTTTTTTACTAAGAGATTGTTGGGGATCCATTTCTTTCCCTAAATGTTCTCCATGCTGAACGAGATAAATTTTCATGGTGGCTCCTTGCTACCTGAAATTGTAGTGTTAAGTAAAGTCCGATGCGATCACGCCTTAGTTTCTTTAACGCGTAGCTGCTTTCTCAAATGAGGAAAATGGCTTGTTTTGCGAAAGCGTGTATGTCCAATGCCTATAATTTAAGTAAGCGTTTCATTATAAATGATCTGAATATTTATAGTAAGTTGAAAAAATAAAAGCAAGATAGGGGAATATGAATGATTTTCAAAGAGATTTATTGGTCTATTATGGTTTGTTTATGACATCGGTAGATGATTTTACCTGTAGCCAGCTCAATAATTGTTCCTTCAGCTCCTGAATGTTCTAAATCACATTTATCACTCAAATGTATTTTCAATGCATCGATGTTTTTTCCAGTTATTTTAGAAATAACTATTTCCTCTATTTTCACTATGGCTTCATAGGGATCGTTCTCTATAGGTGAGTTCATATCCTATACCTCCAATTTCCTGCTCCTATATATAGTATAGTGCAAACTGATAATTTTAACTGGCTAAAATACGTAAAAAATTACGCTTGTAACCTAGGCGCAGCAAGGCATTTCTCGGGTTCTGCTGCATAGCCGTCAAGCTAAGTAGAAAGTGGATCTTGTCATTCCTGCGACGGAAGGAATCCATCCATGATTGATGCCAATATAAAACAAATACTCTTAGCTGGACGGCCATGGGTTCTACTGCGCCAAGACTATAAAATATTAGTTACAGAGACTTTTATAAGCAGCAACTAGACTATTGGGATTAGAAACTGGCAAATCTGTATCAGCACTCCACATAATAGCGCCTTTAAGTTGCTTGTCCTGGATAAATCTACATACCGCTTTAACTACTTCAGGTGATTGGTAGCCCACAAATTGTTTCGCTGTTGAATTGTAGAGATAGGATCCGGTAATGAATGAATTGTTATTTTTATCCAAAGCATTCACGTGATACATTTTATAATTGAGTTGATTTACCAATTTATTTACGGCTTTATAAGGTAAAAGACCATCCTGTATTGAATATTCAGCAGCAAAATGGCTGGCCCCGGACCAAGGTTGTTCAAAGCCAGGAAGGGCGGGGTTTTCACCAAACTCTACTCCAGAAAAGCCTCTTCCATAGGCAGCTAAACCTACTTGTAATTTTTCTTTGGGCATTCCGTATGCAAGAACTTGTTCTGTAATGGAATCGGTTGCATAGTTGATTGCAAACTCATCCTTACGGGTAGTATCAGGTTGTTTTAAATAAGCATGAACTGCGGTATAGGGATCACTGCTTTGTGACCAGGGGCCGTGCAAATCATAGGTCATTAAATTGACGCTGTCAGCGTAATTTGCAATTTGTTTAAACCAACCGCCATCAACGGATTGGTTGATTTTTTCCAAATAGTCCTTATTCACGGTAATGGTTACAGAGATATATGCATCCTTGCCCAACGTGTGTCGACTGGCTTTAACTAAATCAAAAAGATGTTTGTAGTCTGCCAATGTGCTTGCATCAGGAGGTAATTGGCCACCAGTTTGCAAATCAATAGGTGGTTCGAAATCATAATCAATTCCCTTTAAATTTTTAAAATGATTCATCCAGGATTTAAATTGATTTAGGAATTTGTCCTGATTGGCAAAGATTGCAGCAAATGTGGCTGTACTGATTCCTTTATTATCTATCGTATTCGCTCCGCCAATCGCAATGATACGTTTTGCGGCATATTTATTGGAATGAATAAAAGCGCCAAAGCTATTGAGTTGTCCTACTCCTTTTTGATCTGTGTAATTAAATAATTCCTTTTGACCGGTGTTGCCGTTCATTTGTACGGAAGTACATGCACCTTGATTTGCGGCGCAAAAATCCAGGAAATTTTTAGTCTCTGGAGGTAAAGGTGATATCCAGGATCCTTCTAAAGGTAACTCACCCCAGAGATCGGCAAAATGCAGTAATCCATCCCAACTGGAAGGGATTTGATACTGTGCCTGGTTTGGATCTTTGCTATTCCATACTTGTAAAAAACTCCAGGCAATGACATCAGCCTTATTAAATTGAGCAACCATTTCTGGATTGGAAACATAGGCTAATTGTCCATAAGGTCGACCATTTTTATAAGCGCCATCATATTCATAAGGATTTTGGCCATACATAGACCAATTGGTGGTGTATAAGGTTAATGTTGCATTGGTCACTGCAGGAATAAGAGAGGCAACAAACATGGTTAATCGCATAATTTTCTTCAAAAAAGTCATTATGATTCTCCAATAGACAAGTGGTTAAATTTTAATACTTGTAATTAATAAGTAACCACTGTCATTTATGACAGGGGTCCTGGAGATCATAAGGTCAATAATTGATGCTCTAATGCCTTAGCTAAAGATTGATATTTATTTTTGGTGCCTAATTTTTTATTGATTTTTTGAATATGAAAATTAATGGTTCGCTCACTGATTTCGAGTCGTTGTGACATCTCTCTAACGGAATGCTGTTCTGCAATCAACAATAAACATTGAATTTCCCGTTGGGTTAAATGAAATGCTTCTTTTTCACTAACCTGATCTAAAAGATGAGTCTGAATGTAATGGTAATAGTGATGTGCTGCAACAAAGAATTCATATTGTGCACAACTATTTTGTAAATTACATTGTTGATGTTGCATTTGTACTAATAACAGAATTGCAAAATTATTATGGGGACCATGAATAGGAATTGATAGACCTGATTCCGCGCCAAATGCTATGGAATCGCTGCGCATTTTACGCTCTGACTCACTGGTTGCTTGTGCCAATTGCTGTTTTAAATTCCAGTAAATCGGTAAATGGTTGTTATATACAAAGTTTAGTGTACTGTCGATGTTATGGTATTGTTCGGCAAGGTAATGTTGATGCCAGGATTTGAAATTGGCAGAACACATATCATATTTTAAGCGATTGGCTGAATTTGGATGGTAGGCATAATAAGTGAATGAAAATGTTGTAATACCTTTTTTATTTAAATAACAACTCAAGGCATAATCACAATCAGTCAGTGAGGATGCTTGAGCTAATTCATTTTCTAATGTAACGAGGAAATCAATCATACTTATTCATCACGCTGCAGGTTATAATGACTAGTACGGTATTTGCTGCAAAAATATAAAGAAAAAAACCGGAATATCCCAATAGGTGTTCTATCCAGCCACTTAATGCGCCAAAAAGTACATAACTTAAAGCCATGAGGGAAGTACAAACGGTATACATTGACATCGGATAATCACTTTCATTGGCAACCTTCAATAGGTATCCCATATAAGTCCCATTGGCTAATCCCACGGAAAATTGATTCAATAAAATAACAAGATAAAGTAGAGGAGTATTTGCATGAAATAAGGGGAATAAAAAGTAAAGTGAATGACCTAGTAGCAACAATATGGTCACATTTTTTAAGCATTTTTCAAGGAGAAAATGCGTAATAAGCCATCCTGACGCAAAAATACCCAGCATCAAGGATATACTCCCAGAAATTCCGTATAGTTGTCCCACCTGATATAAATTGAAACCTAATCCCCCTTTATCGAGCAAAAATAGAGGAATAATCTTCTGCATTTGCGCTTCGGAAAAATTGTATAAAAAAATAAAAAATAAGATAGGATAGAGTGCAGTATTAAAAAGAAGTGTTTTAAAAACTTGGCGATAATTCGGATTAATTGTTTCTTGTTTTGTCTGGGCCTCTGGAATTCTGGCTTTATGATACAGGGTGAGTACAAAACCTATAGCAAACAAGCTGAAAAAAAACATTGGCCACACCTTAAGTTCGTAATTCAAGGCTAAGCTTCCAATAAAAGCCAATAAACCTCCTTTAATGATTAAGCGTCCCATTTGATAAAAGAAACTTCGTAAAGAGACATATCTTTTTTGTTCTTCACTATTTAAATTAAGTAAATAAATACCATCGGAGACAATATCATGAAGTGAGGAAATAAAGGCAAGGGCAGCGAAACTTAATGAACTGATCACAAGAAAATTGGGGTTTTCAACACAAAATGCCAATATTATAAAAAGCAGAGTCACAGTCGCTTGAGTATAAAGCGTTAATTTTTTTTTCGTACCAAGATTTTCCAGAAAAGGAGCAAATAGAGGCTTAATTGTCCAAGGCAGCATGAAGAGACTGGTCAAGAAAGCAGTCTGGGTATTGGTCATTCCATACTGTTGATACATAATGGTTGCGATCAAAGTGACTACCACATAGGGCATACTTTGAAAAAAATAAAGACTGGCTATCCATGGATGACTCTTTGGAGATGCTGAGAAGAACACGTGTTAATTCCAATCTAATGTTGCCCACATTGTACCATAATCGATCAGGAATGAAAAATCGAACTCAATTTATTGCGGATAGGATTGTTGTAGGGGCTCTGCGACAGGAAGTTGATAATCTAAAGCTTTCAATTCTTCTTTCATCTTAGCAATATAGGTATCCAAAGATTGCTGCAGTTCGCTCGGATTTTGAATGGTCAAATTCTTTATTCGCTCTGAAATAAGTAGCATGTCTTTGGCACAAATTGTTTTGATTTTATATTTGAAAAAAATATTCTCATTAATATATGAAATAATTTCTTGCATGTTTGCAGGGATTTTCACTTCAACTATAGGGTTGGCGGAATATAATTCAAGATAGATATGTGCTTTTACCAAATTGGAAATGGCAGGATTTATTAAGAGAGCCAGCTTGTGCAAATGTTCTGAAAGATTCGTTTTAAATGATTTTGTATCCATCAGCCATGCTGCAAGAGAAAAAGAGTTATCTTCCATGCCATAGGCTACATTTGATTGATAGATATATCCTAAAACACCCTTGGATGTTTTTTCACAAGCAAGCATGACATAGGAATGTCCTGGTATGTCGATACGAATAATTTTGGGTAAGTCTTGTTCCAGTTCTTCAATAAGATGTACTAGGGAAGAAGTTTCTTTCCCGGAGGAAATCATTTCATCCCCTGTTATCATTTTACAAAACGTATTTGCAATATCACCACATCCAACTGGAGCAAAAATGGAATTAGCTATAGAGGTATGGAGTAGTCCATTTTGTTCCATGATCAAAAGAATCTTGACGGTAGATTCCAAATCTATTCCGGATATAGCCAAATAAAGTCGAGCATCAGCCACACTTTTATAGCGGTTCGCATAGGCAGATAATACGAGCTTGCGAAAAACAGAATCAAAATTATCTATTGATGAAAACTCATAAGGAGAAACAGTGAAAAAAACGGATCTGCTGTGCATGAAAATAGAATAAAATTATATATTGTTATACAATACTGCAGCTTTTTGTTATTTGTGGCAAGAATTTTAGTTAACTAAATATATTATGCGCGAACATTATAAATTTTTTAAAGAAGTCAATACATTTAAAGTCCATACCCAAACGATACTAAATCGTCTAAGAAAACTAAAGGACCCTAATTTAGTTAATGCGATTGATCTTGTTATTGATGGACATTTCAATAGTTCCTTTCCTGCCGAGATCGTAACCTTAAATGCTCTTTTAAATCATCCGGAGCAATTTATTAAAAATATAGACTCCGAAGCTAAAGAAGAAATTCAATCCGAAATTAAGGAAATGTTGGCGTGTTTTGTATCTGAATGCCGCGATGAGATAATGTGCGCAAGGGCGGTAGTACGAGTTTAAGAAAGATTGCTTCCTGTTTGGGTAGTTCCCTATTCTATTCTGAACTCTTATTGATTATCATCATCTTCTTCTTCCTCAATCCAGCAATCACTTGGACCTCCAGGAGGCGTTGGACGCCTTGGCATTGGTGTCGGATGAAATGTTGCTTTTTTTTCATTTCTAGTGCTGCGTGTTGCTTCTTTTTCCCGATGGGTGTTGATAATTCGGGTTAGGGTATCAATTAGATTTTGTCCTTTAAATAAGAAAAAAAGATCATTATCCTGGATGGATTCATCTGATTCACATTTGCTAATTATGAATAAATTCGCGTCATTTTTATCATTAAAGTTTGCAATTCCTCTTTTTTCCAAAATAGTTTGTGTCCTAATCATTACGTGGAATGGAAGTTGAATAAGATTAAGATCTCCATTACCTTCTGCAAATTTCGCATAAGCTACAGAAATATTTTCCCGATTTATTTCATGTACTAAATCAGAATCATCATAGAGCCTGAAAATAATTTTTTGTTTTTCCAAATCTGCATTTGCTGATTTTTTCGCAAGAAAGATGCGTGTGTCATTCAATTCCCCAAACTCGGCAATGACTTTTTCTTCACCTCGTGCAAATTGTTCGGTAATTTTATATCGCATAATCCAATCACTTTCTTAGAAAGAATGAGGTCACCTATTTGCTATTCCTTAAAAATATTGTATAGCTATGGCAATCTATAGTAAAACTGCAAAATGTTAAACTGATGTTGTAATGGTACTTGGAATTGGTTTTAAGTTTTTCACGTAAACATGCATCTGTTGCCGGGTAATATAACTGTCCCTTTTTGTCAATCGTAGATTGAAGAATGATTACTTCAGGCTTTATTTTCATCACCTCGTCACATTGCCACTGATACATATCTGGATGGAAGCTCATCGCTTTATTGTTAAGACAATATGAGTCTAAAAAATTCAAATTACTTCGATAACCAATGAGACCCACATCACCCAATGCCACCCATGAACCTTGGGGTATATAACGATCTAACCAGTCTGCAACACGTTCTCTTAATACTTCCCCTTGTTGGGGATTGATAGTAAAAGTACGATACGCTTTTAAACTCATTGCTGGGATGAAAAAAAATGCGATATTTCCCGCAATAATATATAAAGTAAATGCATAAACTTCATTCCTTTCTGGTAGATACTTGTCAAGAAAGCGCATTAATCCTTGTAAAGCAAGAGGAAGAATTAACGCAAAAGCAGGTAGAAATAAACGATTGAAGTATGCTGAAAGAGGATCGGCATTCAATAAAAGCAGCAAATAAATAAGTGATGGCAACCAAAAAAAGTAAAGAAGTTTATCTTTTGACTTATAACTCGCCGCAGCAGCAAGGAGTAAAAAAGGCCAGGCAAAACGTAGATAAGACCAATCTAATTTATAGATAAACTCATTGCTGAAGCCTTTGCAATAAATGGGATTGGGAAGTAACCGGCCAAAATAATGCCATCTCCAGAAAAAATAGGGCACAAAAATTCCAGCGAATACTAGCCCACTTAAAAAAAGATGCCAGTAATATGTTTTAAAAAAGGATGGACGATCCCAAAGTGCTAACATATAAAATAGAAGAGCGAGTATAGGGGCTTCAGGACGTGTTAATGCGGCAAATGCAAAAAATAGCCCCGAAAAAACTAAAAACAAGGGTTTTGATTGGGTGCGTATTGCGGGGAATAGGGTATAACCTATTCCCCGCAATAAAAAAAACAAGGCAAAGCAAATAAATGCTTGGTAAACTGCTGTCTCCATGCCACTCACAGCCCAGAAAATTTGCCCCCGATACATTAACAGCCAAAAACAAGGAATAAGTGCAAACCACATTGAGCATAATAATCGGGACAAACAATATACTGCACACGTTGTAAACGCCAATCCCAAAAAACCTGCCACTTTTAATAAAAGAATAGGATTTAAATTTAAAGCCATTCCTGCAGCAGACAGCAGAAGAAAACTAAAACTGGAATATCCTTCTACCGGGGCTTCTCCACGATTCCATAACAATCCACTTCCACTAATCCAATGTTTGGCATAACGTAATGGGATATAAACATCATCAATAATAAACGACCAGGCAGCATGGGACTGTAAAAGAAGAAAGTAAGCACCAACACACAGTATGAGTAGTATATATAGTTTTTTAGACATTAAAGTTCATCGATCCCGTATGATACAAAGTTATCCATAAATCTCATTATTCTAAATTTGTATGCGGAGATAATTGGCTTTCAATAATAGTAGAACAAAAAGTATAAAAATCGTATCCTTTTGATGCTTTATTTCTTAAACGTTTATTCATTCTCTATGCATTGGAGCAGCATTGATGGGCTTTAGAGCCTCTATGCTATGTTTGGGGTAACGACGTTATAGCGTGAATGCTTACGAAAACCTCTAATCAACATGTTCCTTAGTGAAGGCATGAATTTCTGGAATAATAATATTACGGAATTTCTTGCCGTTGAACAATCCATAATGACCTACTCCTTTTGCAAGGAAATATTTTTTCATGGAGTCCGGTAAATTTTTACATAAACCCAGCACTGATTTTGTTTGTCCTACGCCTGTGATGTCATCCCGCTCACCTTCAATTGCTAAAATAGAGGTGTTCTGTATATCCTGTAAACGTACGTTATGACCACGCGATTTGTATCGACCAGTTGTTAACAGTTTTTCTTGAAATACGGTATTTATTGTCTGCATATAAAATTCAGCAGTCAGATCCATGGTAGAAAAATATTCAAGGTAGAATTTGATTATCTTGAAAGCTGCCTCCTTTTCATTTTCCCCGTAGCGATCAACCGCTTTTTGCAATGATTCCATATGACGTTGAAAATTCATACTCATAAAACCCGCAAGTTGCATAAATCCCGGGTAAACAAGACGCATCGCACCAGGAAAACGAGAAGGTACAATCGAAATTACATTTTGTTGGAACCAGTCATCTCCTCTGGAAGACGCTAACTCATTTACTGATGTGGGAGATTGATTCGTATCAATTGGTCCTCCAAGTAATATCGCTGTACGCGGTAGATTGGGCGAATTATTGGTGGACATAAGCGCAATTGCAGCTAAAACAGGAACCGTAGGCTGGCAGACTGCCATAACATTCAAATTGGGTGCAAGTAAATTTAAATAAGAAATGATGTACTCGATGAACTCATCCAAATCAAATGAGCCTTCAATTAAAGGGACATCGCGCGCATTTTTCCAGTCCGTGATATAGACATCATAAAAAGGAAGTAAATTTTTCACGGTATCACGTAATAAGGTTGCATAATGGCCAGACATTGGTGCAACTACGAGCAGTTTGGGTAAATTCAGCCGTTCCCCATTTACTTTTTTAAAACGAATCAGATTGCAAAAACTTTTCTTGTGTATTAGTTCTTCTTGAATATCATAATATTCATCTTTGATTTTAACTTCGTTAATATCAAATTTTGGTTTATCATATACATTGGTAACCATATGAAATATATAAGAATATCCGGATAATCTACGAAAATGACCTGAAGTTGCATCCAATATTTTTTTCAATCCACTTTGCTCATCATCTGACATATAAGGAATGCGAACAGGTAAATTAATGTTGTCAGAAATTCTGCGAAAGCGTTTTGCCATATTGTCAAAATAATCTGAGTAAGGTTGAAGTAAACGCATATTAAAATCGTAGATATTGTAAAGATACCGATTATCAAGAGGATTAAACATTTACATGCCTCGCATTTTAGGATGATTCAACTGGAATGGTGGATTACAATATTAAGTAATATACACAAAATTATAAAATAGCAAATTCTCTCATTTTGTGTTTCCCCAACACTGAGAATAATAATAGCAGTCCCTTATTTCCTCATGAATCATGGTTGCCGGTTTTCCTGCTTTAAATTGATAGATAAGCATCTTGGCGCTGACAAGACGTTGTTGAAGAAGCGCCACCAGGGAATGTGAATTTTTTTCTGCTTTACCATAAAACTCAGCATTTAAATGGGATTTCAATTCATCGGCGTGTAATGAAGAATCTAAAGTAATTGCGTTGAATGACTGTATTAATGCTTCTTCTAATAAATGAGGGTTTTGATTCATATTTTTCTCAGCTACTGTAATTGCCTCACAAAAACCTTCAAGCATGGAGCGGCTAATTGGATCTTTTTCAGACATGTTGAATAAATCAGAAATTACTGTATGAGGAAGTAGAGGCGCAACTAATTTATCAAAGGGGAGAGCAAAACCATGACGGTAATGATCACGATAGTTCTGTCCAAAAAATGAGTAACTTATTTTTTTAGCCGGAGAAAAATCAGGATCATCCAATGCTAAAGTATCTGCATGCCGTCCTTTGTAACTCAGAATACCTGCACAACCAAAATCAACAATGGCGGCTCGCTTTACAGCATTACTATCCATGCAATAGCCAGAGTTGAGTAATTTAGAATTTAATAAATCCCATAAATTAAAAACTAAAGCTACGGCATACAATTGACCTAGAATTCTTGCTTCTTCTGATGTGAGTGATAGATGAGCACGTTTGGGTAAATATTCTCGTTCGAATAAAGGTTCTGATTTGACTGCTTCTTTTTTTGCTAAAAATTCGGAAAAACTGTTTATGAATTTAGAAATGACGCCGATTGACTTATCTTTATCAACATAAAGATAGTTTTCGGGGACAACTAAAATACCCTCAAACATTTTTTTTGCCATAAGAGGAATTAAAACCTCAAGAAAAGCACTTTCAAGTTTGATTGAGAAAATATGTTCCATTGTATCAAATGAAGGATTTTTCAGTTCCTCATTAGAAAGATATCCTTTAAATACATCTTCTACTGTTAGGGGATCCGGTTTTTTGATCAGATAATAAGCACCAAATTGATCGCATAATATTCTTTTTTCCGTGATTCCCTTTGATAAAGAGGATGCAATTTTCTCTGGCAACTCGTCTTTTTTTACCTCTACTAGCTCAATATTAGGATGAAGCTTTGGCATGATTCATCTCCCACGAAAAACTCAATAAATGTCATTTGTTATTGATTTTCAGTTGAATACTAAAGTTATTTTTGAGTAAAAAATGCTTTATTATTTCCATCTTATTACACAAAGAAAGAAAAAGGCACTATTTTATCTTGTTTTTGAGAAGTGAGTGAAGTGTAGACTGTTAGAGTGTTGAAAGATCTAATTTAATTTCTTCAATATTATCTGTATTGGCCATGAATTTTATATTTGAAATAAAATATGTTCTATTCAATTCAGACCAAATCACATCATTGGCTGGAATGTGATTTGGCTATGGGCGATTGCAGAACTCAATTAAGCACTCATATATTGACCGCCATTGATATCTATATTAGAACCCGTAATAAATCCCGCTTCTTCACTTACTAAAAATGAAACTGCATTGGCAACTTCTTCGGGTTTACCTAGTCGTCCTACCGGGATACTGCTTGTGATTTTATCAAGGATGTCTTTTTTCAAAGTAGTGACCATGGATGTTTCAATATAACCAGGGGAAATGGTATTTACAGTGATTCCTTTATTTGCAACTTCCAGAGCCAAGCTTTTTGAGAATCCAAATAATGCAGATTTTGTTGCCGCATAATTGCATTGACCCAATTGTCCTTTTCGACCATTAATTGATGAAATACACACAATACGCCCGTAATTATTCTCAATCATGAAGGGCAGAACGTTACGTGTAATATTGAAAGTGCTTGTTAAATTTGCATCAATTATCTGTTGCCAATGGTGAGGTTCCATTTTTTTTAAGCTGACATCGCATGTGGCCCCTGCGTTATTTATCAGGATGTCAATGCGGCCAAAGCGCTCAATAATTGAATTGGTGAGTGTTTCACAATCAGAAAAATTGATTAAATTTGCAAAAAGAATTTCAATATCATACCCTGCTTTTTTTTGTGCAGTTTGCCATTGCAATACTTCATCATGTTTACCATTTTTAAAGTAACACGCAACAACTTTATAATTCGCTGCGAGACGACGGCAAATTGCAGTACCTATTCCTCCTGTACCTCCAGTAACAACTGCTATTTTTCTATCCATGAATAGAATCTCCCGATGAAATTGGATATTGGCTTTCTTTATGCTAGATTAAGCGTTTCGATATTATTCAAAATTTTATCGTAATATGACTAGTTAGTTTTTACCTTGGAAGGCGCTATGGTAAACCCTAATAAACTAAAATTCACGAAAATGGATAGAAAAGCGGTTAAATCTGTTAAAGTGGTCGAAGAGTTTTTCGTAATGCAGGAATTGCTTTAATTAAGAAAAATTAACCGTTTATATTGGGGATAGCCGCATTGTGCTTTCTAATTATTTTAGTATTATTTAACCAAGGGAATTGATATGGGTTTTGCTAATGTAGCTGTTTTTGTAGTAGATGATGATCCTGAAATTTGCCAGTCATTTCGTTGGTTATTTGAATCAGTAAATATCCCAGTAAAAACTTATGAAAATGCCAAAGCCTTTCTGGATAGTTATGATGCGACACAAAAAGGATGTTTAATTATCGATGTGCGTATGCCTATCATGAGCGGACTGGAGTTACTGGAACATATTAATACTTTAAGAACTCAACTCTCAGTAATCATGATCACTGGATACGGTGATATTCCAATGGCTGTGCGAGCTATGAAGGCTGGAGCTGCTGATTTTATTCTTAAGCCGGTAAATCACCAGCATTTGCTGGAAATTACGCAAAAATGCCTTAAAAAAATTCACACTAATTCCATCCAGTCTCAATCTGATTTCTATCAACGCCTGGAACGCTTAACCAAACGTGAACGACAGGTTATGGATTTAGTCATTGAAGGGAAATTAAACAAACAAATAGCTCATGAACTTGATATATCTATATCTACGGTAGAAGTCCACCGCGCAAATGTTATGCGAAAAATGGAAACTAAAACTTTGGCAGATCTCATAAAAATTAATCTGTTTCATGCTTTTCCTAATACTGAGTTCAATGTTTTAGCGAGGCTTGATGGCTAGATATGCTTTCGTGTTAAATTGTTTGGTAAAACGAGACACTTCAATCCCAAAATTCTAAATAGCTCCTGAATACTATAGAGTGAGAAATAAACACAATGATGGAATAGTTTCTTATATGGATAAAGAGTGATATTATTCAGAGTTTTTCACATACAGGCGAATGAATTATGTCAAAATTTCCGCTTAAAACCCCTGCTGAGCTGCGCCGATACTTTAATCAACAAAGCTTGGATAAACTAATCGAAATTAACCACTCTTACGAACCGCATTTCGTGTCTCTGGATAATCGAGTTGATGAACTCAAAAAGGTTTTGAATGAGGCTGGAACGCGCAGGGCTTACTTTATAGGACGGCAAAAGGCTCACCTAAAGACTTATGAAGCAACCGCAATCCATGAAGAATCATACCAATCAACTCGCAACGAGGTGCTCATGGAAACGAATCAAACCGATCGAAATCTAGGATTAAAAGCAATGGGTATTTCTCCTATGGAGATGTATGAATATGAGGAAAGGAGTATCAGTGAAGAAATATCAAAAACATCTGATGAAATTAAGCGCGCGAATGATGCTATTCTGGTTTTAGAGCAAAAGAAAAGAACTGCTGTTTCTGAATTAAGAATTTTAAATGATGTTATCAAAGAAAAGAGACAACCCATGCCTGGACCCACCATGAATCAATTGGGATTTTGATATTAAGTTCTCTTTGAGGTACAAATAAAACGAGATTGAAAGTATTCAATAATTCATCAAGCTTATTGAATACTTTGCCCTAGGTTTTTAGTTTCAAACTAACAATAATAGGAAGAAAGGCTACTCTAAAATATCCTGAGTATAAATAAAATTGTTCCTTGCTTTATTCATAAGGATCTTAAATTGTTGTAGGTGTTTCTCAGTTGCTGGTGTGGAATGGAGAACAAATTCAGAAACACATAATGCAAATATGAGCCTGCGTATATCCCAAATTGTTTCCTGAAAAATATCAATTCGTTTTTTGGTTTCAGGGCTGATTTTAACTTCCAGTTTTAAATTTTCAGAACTAATTGCAATGGGGGCACAATTTTTAATTACTTGACTTCGTAGTTTTTCAACAAAAATAAACGTATTAATTTTTTCTGTCCGACACTTAATTATTTCCTTAACGATTTTGTTAAAAAAATTATAAACAATCATCTGGTGAAATAAATAGAGTTTTTGTGAATAACGATAAGCTTGAAATAAAAAATAATCACCTACTAGAACAATAAAAATACCGATTAAGGTACAGATGCCGCGATTCACTACCATTTCAAATGGGCCTGCAGGTGAATTCGCATCAGTAGTTTGCGCTAATAGCAAAAAAACTACAACAGTAATGAAAAATACACTAATATCGTAGCGGCGTGTGTTTAATGCTGAAACAGATAATCCAATGATGCAAATAATAAATACGACAGGGATTAATCGATAATTTAACTGCATTAGATAAATTAAAGGAATCAAAATCAACAAAGCGGCAAAAGTTCCACCAATACGATGAACAGCTCGTCTGATAATAAGCCCGGGTTCAATTCCTGCGCTAATCACCAGAACCGTGAGTAAAACCCAAAATTTATGAGGTATCGTTGTAAATAAATAAATCAACATGGCAACCATAAACATAATTGCCAGTTGAGTAAAACGTGCATAATCAAGTTTCTTTTTCAGTTGTGTCGCAGAAAGCATAATTTATTCCAACGGATAAATGCTTGTTGTAAGCAATGCATAACGTAATGCTGTAATTTTGTTTCTGGTTCTATGGGCATTGTGGGCGTGCCGCATTGTGTATACGTTTGCATATTGAGCCTAAGCCAACGGAGATTATTTTTTATACCGTACCAAAATATCTCATTCTTTGCCTCGTAATATAAATTATCTAATGCGTGTTGGATATTTCTTATGTGTACCGAAATACGACACGCTTGCATGATGTATTTTTTAGGAAGCATTCGTCGATAGTTTCGTACCATTCCCAAATGAAGAATCTCCTCTCCTGTAGGACTTTTATTATTCTGATTTATGGCAGAATCAATATCTTCCTCAAGGTATTGAATAAATTTTTGCATGGCCCTGTTCCATACGATTAAATAGACATTGGGGAAACATTTCAAACTAATGAATACAAAGATCATCGCTAATGAAGTTGATGAAATAAAACCATATGCGACTTCAAGGTTAGCAGGTGGCTCTGTGCTCAAAACTACAGCTCCAGTTGCTATAAGCAACATGATTAAATTTTTTAGTGCATAGAAATATTTTAATACACAGAAATAAGTTACTGTGAAGGCAAACACTGAATAAAAGAAAAAGATGCCACGAAATGGATAGACAAGATAAAAGGATACACTGATGAGAATAATTGCAATGCCAATAAAAAACAGCAACCACTCTTTTTCTTTAAAAGTGGTGAGTACTGGGGCTTCATACATGCCAACCAAAAGAAAGGGAGCAAAAAAAGTAAGGAAACTGACAGGTTGAAACAACCAATAAACATATACTTCTATAGTCGCAACAAAGAGACACTTATATAGAGTAATTCGTTGTAATGCGTAGGGATCAACTTCATCAAGCCATTGCTTAAACTTTGATATAGACATAGACACTTGTCCCAAGGCGCAGCGGGTAATGAGGATCAGGATCGGTGATTCGAATGATCACGGGAAGTCTTTGTGGTAATAAGATCCATTGATTTTCATTGATGACATTTTGTAGCTGAGTACGGTTGTCTACTAATTGTCGATTAGCCGACCAATAATCTGAATCAATTACACCATGAAACATTTTTCTTCCCAGATACATTCTGGGAAATATCAATACTTTTGCGCCTTTACGCACATGCCCCAAATCCGTTTCATTAAAATTTGCTTGAATGTAAATATTATCTACATCCACTAAAGAAAAAAGAGGTTGATTAATATTTACTGGTGTTCCAATACTAAAAAACAAATTTTGAATAATCCCATTACATTGTGCGTATACATTGGTTTGTTCCAAATTCACTTTGGCATTTTTTAATCGTGCGTGAAGGGATTTAATTTCATTTTCTTGTGCTTTCATTTGATGTTGAACAATTTCCAACTGTTTTAAAGCGGCATCCCATTTATATTGAGCAGCTTTTGTTTCTTGTTGGGAATTTTGTAAGGTAATAAGAGAGACCGATTTTAACGCGTAGCCTTTAGAATATTTTTGATCATCCTGTTTGAGCCTGATGTAGCTTTTTTGCTCGTTTTCACTGAGTTTGAGATCCCGCTCATAAGTGCTTTTTAACGCAGCTAATTGTGCCTCGGCACCTGCCAAATCCGCACTAAGTTGTTCCACCGCATATATATAGGGTTTTTGAAAGACAGTGAAAAGCTTTTGTCCTTTTTTAACAATTTCTCCATTTTGCACATAAAGGTCTGTGATATAGCCATTCGCAAGCGCTGCGACGGGGCGTACGTTATTGACGACAAATGCATTATCTGTGAAAGGGAATAAATAAGAAAAAATATAAATAATGCTCGTTACAATACCAATCAAAATGACGACATTGGCTATGGTAAACCAGTGTTTTAATCGAACAAATCCCTGTTTAACGTGTAGACGATATCTGCGTAAATGTATCATAAATATAAGTTACCGTTAAAATTCCATACTTAACCAAATTCCTGGCTGCACACAGGTTATTCCTAAGAGCTATTAGAGTGACTATTGAGTATATGCATATCCACCCGCCAAGTCTTGATATAAAATAACCAATGACATAGCAAGTTCTAACTTGGCCAGATTTGTTGAGAGCGCCAAGTTATCCAAATAGATTTTGCTTTGTAATAATTCTTTATAAGAAATTAATCCTGTTTTTAACAATCCTTGTTGTAATTTGTATTTGTGGCGATAATCCTTTTCGGCACCTAAGTAAGCCATAAATTTTTCATTCATGCGTCTGTTGGCAGAATAGTCATTATCGACTTCTTTTAGAATCCGCCTGACTGTTTTATTGAATTCAGCAGCTTTTGCATTATAGGCGCCTTTACTTGCCGCAATTTTTCCTAAGGTACTGGGGGCAAGCGTCCAATTGACGTAAGCATCAGTTGTGTCAGCAAAAGTACTGTTTGGCAAATCTACTTCACCGATAAAATCATCTAACTGAATTCCGGGGAAAAAATCACTGTAGGCAACTTTAATACCTGCATGAGCGGTCTTTAAGGCATAGAGTGCCATTTTCAAATCAGGACGATTGTTTAATACTGTAGCGGGTAAGCTGCCTGGTTTAAAACGGGAAAAATCTATTTTGGCGAAATTATTTTTATTGTTTATCCTGCCAGGATTTGCATTGATCAAATAACGAAGCGCATTTTCACTGAGCACAATGTTATGCAAAATAGGTTTAATTTGTGCGGCAATCAGACGCTCATCAGTTTGCAACTGGGCTAGGGCAATTTCATTTTCTAAACCAATTTTAATGTCCCCTTGGCTCAATTTAATTAATGACTTCAAGTCACTATCTAATTGTTGCAATAATCTTAATTGTTCTAATTGCGCAATTAAGGTGAAGTAAGCTGATGCGATTTGGCCAATTAATGCCAGGCGCATTCCCTCAATTGCAGCGTGGTAAAATTGAACATTGTATGTGGCTTGCTTCTGTTGCGCACAAAGCTTCATAATGTTCACAAAATAATAGGGCCATATCCCATAAAATGCACCGGGCGCTCCAAGGGCGGGATTGGTAGAGTAGCCAGCAAGTATTTGTACTAGAGGAAGCCAACTGAGCTTGACTTGCTTCAATTCACCTTGTGCTTGTTGTAAGTTTCCTATGGCAATGTGAATGTCCATGTTGTTATTCAAGCCAGCTTCAATCAATTGATTCAATTCTACATCATGGAACTGTTGCCACCAAGCAACATAAGGTAAATCGGCCATGGGTTTGTAATCCTTTGTACTGGAAGGAAATTTAGCTGGCAAAACGATTTGCTGTGCAACACGTTTATTGCAGCTTGACAATCCTACTACCAAGAATATCAAGAACAGTATTTTCTTTAACATGAATCGATCATCGTCTCGAGCAGAAATGTATTTCTCATGTTTATTTACAGTAGGTTATGTTGTCAAAGGTTATTCATTATATTCCTTGAAATGATTAGGGTTAGTCAACAATTGCTAATAATGAATACTTAATTAAGCGTTCATTCATTCCAAGTCGAATCACTTAAATGCTCATCCATTGCTTTACCTGGGGCACATTCTTTGGAGAAATAACCATCACGGCGCTTGAGGTAAACATCATTATAGTAATCAAGAGCATTTTGTTTGGCGATATTATCTGGAACTCCAAGTAGGCGTGCGGTGCGATAATTTCTTTGTACTGCCTCACATTCGGTTTTTGCTTCATTATATTCACCGCGTGCGTGCATGCTTTCATGGGTTAGAATATTTAGCGTGATGATTTCATCCAAAGTTGCACGCTCAGGATGACTCACATAATCCATCAAGAGTGAGCATTTGGGATATTGGATAACAATATATCCAGTTTTGGGGTCCGCATGACCATAAACTCTTGGTTCTTCATCGAAAAGTGTGTCAAATAAAGTATTGCAGTGTACTTTTGCAGGATGATTTTCGGCTAATTCACTCGCAATTTCTGTTAAAAAATGTTCAAAACGCCAGTGATGAAAAGGAGGCCAAGCAAATAACAAAGCCAAGATCAGCGATACGGTGAGATAGCCTTTGGATATGGGTAAGTGACCAGTGAGTTCTCTGTAAACTAGCCAGAAGAAAAATAGTGAAATCAGCGCCCAGAGCATGATGGTCCTTTGAAAAATGAGATCAATATTGGTTAACCTTAATCAAAAGAAGCAAATAATTAATCGAGATGATCTAGTGGAAGAGCAGTTGTTTCACAAATAGTTCTTAATATAAAACTTGATTGGACACTCGTTACTCCATTGATACGTGTTAGCTTATCTAATAAAAAAGATTGGTATGCATTTAGGTCGGGTACAATTACTTTTAATACGTAATCTGCGGATTGACCTGTGATTAAATAACATTGAACGATTTCAGGAAGAAAACGCACCGCTTCTTCAAACTGATTCATCACAGCGGGTTGGTGACTATTTAATCCAACTAAAACAATCACGGCTAATTTTAAACCTATTTTTTCGGGTTCAAGAAGAGCCACTTTTTTCTTTATGTATCCATTATCTTCCAATAATTTCACACGGCGGAGGCAAGGAGAAGGGGATAAGGCAACCATGTCTGCGAGCTCTTGATTATTGATTTGGCAATTTGATTGAAGTATATCAAGTATTTTTTTATCAGTGCGGTCCATAGTGTTTAAAAATAACATGAATTTTTTATATTTTAGCATTTAAATCTAAAAAATCATTAAAAATTGAAATTTTAATTCAAATTAATTCAATAAAGACTTATATTTGCAATAAAATTTCAAAGAAAATGAATTAAAATATGCGTTAATGCATAGGTTATAGCCATTGTGCGTATATTAGCTGCTTGTTTTTTTGAGGATTTTTATGTCTACATCACGAGTTGTTGCCTGGTTTGTATGGATTATTGCGTCAATATTTTATGCATACCAATATGTTCTTAGAGTGATGCCCAATATTATGATGAATGATATTACGTCGCAATTTCATATCGATGCGACGGTTTTTGGGCAGTTTTCTGGTGTTTATTATCTTGGTTACTCTTTAATGCACTTGCCGATTGGGATCATGTTGGATCGTTTTGGGCCAAGAAAAGTAATGACAATATGCATTTTGCTCCCTGTTATTGGATTGCTGCCGCTTATTTTTGCTGATCATTGGTTCTATCCGCTTGCAGGAAGGGCATTAATTGGTATTGGATCTTCTGCTGCCATTTTGGGAACATTTAAAATCATACGTATGGCTTTTAAAGAGCAGCATTTTTCCCGGATGCTCAGTTTTTCGGTGATGATAGGACTTATCGGTGCTGTCTATGGTGGAGGACCTGTAAGTTACATGTGTCAGGCAGTGGGTTATAAAATGGTAATTGAAGTGTTTATTGCTATTGGTCTCATACTGGCTTGCATAACCTATTTTATTGTGCCTGATGAAAAACCGACTTATCACACATCAGTCCTTTCCAATATTAAAACGGTTTTTACCAATAAAAAAGTAATCTTGATTTGCTGTTTTTCCGGATTGATGCTCGGACCTCTTGAAGGTTTTTCTGATGTATGGGGATCTGGCTTTTTAAAACAAGTCTATGGTTTGAATACATCAACAGCAAACTACTTGCCTTCAATGATCTTTATAGGAATGTGTTTCGGATCGCCGATTTTAAGTTTAATCGCAGAAAAAACGGGGTATTACCTGGGAACAATCATTGCAGCTGGAATAACCATGTGCGTGGTCTTCACCGCACTTGTTACAGGTATGTTAACAGTATCCAGCATTACCATATCGTTTATATTGGTTGGAATGTGTTGCGCTTATCAGATTTTGGCGATTTATACAGTTTCTACTTACGTTCCTGAGCATCTTGCTGGCTTGACGACCGCGATTGCTAACATGATAATCATGATTTTTGGCTATGCGTTCCATACAGTAATTGGTTATGTAGTCAATGCAAATGGTGGTATTCGTGAAGCGAGTGCTTTTATTTACGGGGTAGGGGTTATCCCGATCACGCTGGCAATGGGAGTTATCGGTTTTCTGTTCGTTGCATATCGAGAGAAATATGCCGTATCAAAGCTCTATCCAGTAGGGTCACCAAGTTAAGGCAAGGTAGGTTGGGTCGTTTGACCTGAGGTATCATCAGTTTTTTATTTAAAATTTTCTCTACGTACTGCTTAAATTTCTCTATGTACTGTTTAAATTTCTCTACATACCGCGCTTTATGCGCGGTATCCATAACGAGATTTTAAGATGCGGTTGAGCATTCCTATAGCAAGATCCCCTGGATACCGCGCATAAAGCGCGGTATGTAGGCGAAGAAATTAAGCGCGGTACGTAGACGAAAAAATTAGTGGAGGTCAAAAGCTGACGTTACCTCAGGTCAAAATTGCCTCAATCTACTAGCTGTACGTGCTGAGTAGAATGAATGCCCTGATTAAGAAAAAACAATGTCAGGCTGAACTTGTCCAATCCAGCCTTTATCTAAATAAATGTTAAAAATCAACCATATCCAAAACAATTTTAAGTACAGAGATAGGGTTGGAAAATTTATCGATATCAGCTACTATTTAAGTGTAGTTGACATGGTAGATGTTTAACAATTCTCTTTGCAATTCATTTTAAAAACGGGCCGTTAGCTCAGCTGGTAGAGCAGGAGACTCTTAATCTCTTGGTCATAGGTTCGAACCCTATACGGCCTATCAATAAACTCAATGAGTTATAAAAAATAATCGCGGGGCGCATTTTAACTCCAAGTGCGACAATCCTTTTGTCACGGTTTTTTCTCACAGCGTATGGTTTATCCGTGGAGTATTATCCGTTTTGTTTTCAAATCCAGGTTTTGTAAACATGCTGTTTTCCGTTAATGCAGAGGAGACTGGCGTGGGAGGATTCAATGTAACAGTAATCTGTTCCTGGCAATCGAATTTCTTTAAAAAATGGTTTACAGAAATAAAGACAGAATCCGTAAAGGTAGTTTTTACTCCAAAATTGCTGAAATAAGCTTCTTCATCGTCTTGACAAATTCTTTTTAAATTAAGAACGAATTCTTGTATTTGTTCCTGGGATAGCCATTGCCCTTTCCCAAATTTTTCCTTTGCTGTGGTGCTCCATTTTCTAGCTGGTTGCAACCAGTCTTGCAGGGAGTACTCTTCATCATAAGCTTGTAAAATGCGGTAGAAGTTCTGATTGTTTACACATTCTTTTTGAATCATAAAGTAATGAAATACACCCCCACCCAGTTTAAAAACAGCAACTGCTGAACGAGAATCATTAAAAAAACCAAGGATATCTAAGAATTCGTTATTACTAGAATTTATATTGGTGAAATCAGCTTGATTATAATAAATTTCTTTTGCTTTTTTGTCATATAGTGGTGAATATACAATGATGTCCTGACAGTCGCTCAACTCCACTGACATACAAAAATCCAGTGCTTGATTATTTTGGACGTTATATTTCATGATTACTCTGCTCCAAGAAGTCCGGAAAATTATACCTGAGCTGTGTACTCATTTCAATCAAAATGATCTAAATTCGATATTTCGGGATACCCAGCCAAGCCAAAGTGACTTGGACTGATTTTAATATTTAATTAAACGTTCCTAGAGACTGAATGATTTATATCGATTGCTCAAACTCTTCTAATTCAGTTTGATCAAATGAATTATGGACTGTTGTAAAAATTGCATCAACGTCTTTAATTGGATTTCTTTTAGCAGCTAAATCCCAGTTTAATTGTCGATAAGTTGACTTAAAATATATATGTTTTGAATTTTATAAGACATCGATTTTTTAATGTAATGGCCAAATCCACAATAGAGCAGGGACTCCTATTACTACAATAATGATTTCAAGAATAAGTCCTAAGCGAGCATAATCAAAAAAGTGATAACCTCCTGGCCCCATGACCATCGTATTATTTTGATGAGCAATAGGGGTGAGGAAAGAACAGGATGCGCCGATTGCAACAGCCATTAAAAAAGTATCTATATTCACATGTGCGGAGCGTGCAATATTAAGGGCAATTGGTGCCATGACTATGGCAGTTGCAGCATTATTCATGAAATCTGACAGGGTCATGGTTACAATCAAAACTGCAATCAGTGCAACTACTGGCGAATGCTGGCCAGCTATTTGAATAAAGGCATTTGAAATAAGGTCTGCAGTTCCAGTGGTTTCAATGGCTCCCCCAATTGGAATGATGGCCGCCAATAATAACAGCACAGATGAGTCAATGCTCCGATATAAGTTGTGCAGCGGCATGGCTTTAAAAATAACCACCGCAAGCACGGCACAAAGAAAAGAAATAGTAATAGGTAAAACCTGTAGCGCTGCTAAAATAATGGCTGCAACATAAAATAATAAAGGCAAAAGGTTCTTTTGTGATAATCCAATCTTGACGTCACGTTCGGCTAGGGGTAAAAGTCCCAGATCGACAATTGTTTCGCGTAAGGTTTCAACATTTCCTTGCAAGAGTATTACATCTCCTGCAGCGAATCGAATATCATTTAATTTTTGTCTGAAGGAAATACCTTTTCTTGAGAGGGCAAGCAAATTAATGGAGTGACGATAACGAAGGTTGGCCATGGCCGCAGAGCGACCTACCATGTTGGAGCCAGGGGGAACAACTGCCTCCATGATAATAATGTCGCTATCTGATAATTTTTTTGAGGAAAATGGTTTATCTCCCGCTAATATGAACTGGCTTGATTCGAGAATTTTTTCCAAGTTATCGGGTGACGCTTCTATGATTAAAATATCATTTTTCCGGATAATGTCTTTCTTACTAAAAGAAAATTTTTTCTTACCTCTGTGACTCATAGCAATGAGATCAAAATCAGCTTGGGTTCCTGCCAGAAACTCTTTGATAGTTTTATCGCAAAATGGAGAGTTTTTTAGAACTTTGATTTCCGTCATGTAATCTGACATTTGGAATAAATCATCTGTTTTGTTATTTTTTTGTCGTGACGGAACAAGTCTCCATCCAATCAACGAAATAAACAGTATGCCAAAAAATGCAATGGCTAGTCCAACAGGAAAAAAATCAAACATGGTGTAAGGGGTGCCGATGATTTCTTCTCTGTAAGATGAAATCAGCAAATTAGGCGGCGTACCAATGAGGGTCATCAATCCCCCGAGGACTGAACTGAATGCAATTGGCATTAAGATAATAGAAGGAGAGGTCTGTTGCTTAATAAAAGATTGAATGGCGATTGGCATCATGAGTCCCAATGCTCCGACGTTATTCATAAATGCCGACATAATTGCAATAGTGGTTGTAAATAAACTGATGTGAAGAAGCGGTTTTTTAAATAAAAATTCTAGTTTGGTTAACAAGACATTTAACACTCCAGATTGTGTAATAGCGTAAGTTAAAATCATGACACAACCTACTGTAATGACAGCGGGATTGCTAAATCCGGAAAAAGCTTGTTTTGCTGGTACTATGCCTGTTAATACCGATAAAACTAATGCAAATAATGCGACGAAATCATAACGCCAATACCCCCACACAAATAAAGCTATTGTAATAACTAATATAATAAACAAAATAAGAGGTTGATACATTTTGCGATCCTGCTTTTTCCGTTGACAATAGCGAGTCCTTCAATTAAGGAAAATTTCATATGTTCACGTATTTCTTCGTACGCACAGCTTTTTTATTCTTTTTGCTTAGCATCTCATAGCCAAATTTTTGGATTATTCTTACCCAATCTATTATTCTGTACTCTATCTTGAGAAAATAATCCTAGTGCCAGCAGAAGTATATTTCTAATCGGTTTCGAATATTTATTCAATATATTACCCATGTTTTATAAACTGAGTATACAACATCAGATGCTGAAAATTCTTTAGTTAGACTAGTCAAATCAGTTGTCATCTCAATATAACAGCAACTAATTAAACGTGATATCTTTGCATATTTCAATCTAAAAGTTCTGTTTCATATACCCATTCTTTTAATTAAGGAAATATTGCTCATACAGGCTTAAAAGTTTTTTATGATCCTCTTCAATAGAAAGGCTTTTATTTGCCACGTCTTTTAGCGATGTTGCATAAGATATTAAAATAATTTTATGTTGTTGATTCGTTATGTTTTTATGTATCGATACAATCATTTTCATCATATGGAATGTCGTATTTCTATCTCTACATACATAAGGTTGAACTCTGTTAAATACAAGGTCACAAAATTCTGGAAACGTAATTGGCTTTGTAATTAATCGTAATTTATTCTTTGTATCACAGCGATACGCAGAAGGCTGATTGATCTTTGATAGTTTTTGTATACTCGATTGCAGCCAATCCAAACAATTCATTGCGGTGAACGGATCATTAATACCAGGTGATAACGCCCGAGCTATAATTTCGACCATTTCATCTACAAGAAAGAGTGGGTCTTGCTCCTGATTACGTTTATGACCCAATGCGAATGCATCAATACATTGTTTACAGATGAAGTCGTCAATTGTTTGAGACGAATAAATAACTAATAGTGTTGAGTCTTCAGTTATATAATCTCCAGGTCTAGCTTCTAACTGAATAATTAAATCATTTTTTGTGGCGATATCAATAAGAGAGTTTCCATCTAAAATGCGAATATATCCTTGGTTGGGGGCAACAACAGTCGTTTTTTTTAGAGTATTTTGAGTTAAGTTTATTGATAGATTAGCATTTTCATTACCTATATTCATAGGAAATTGGGAGTTTATTTGGCGATTTAGTTCTTCACCTACTTGAGCAATTACATTGGACATATTAATACTTTCAGGAATGTGATGAATAAAATAAATCAAAACGAGGATACTGCTTAGAGTTAGGATAATAGCAACAAGTAACGATATCTGAGGGATAAAAACTAATTCATCAGCTTGTGGAATATCATTTTTATTTGCATTAAAAAGAGCCAGTAAAATAAACAGACAGAATAAGAAGGTGGCAATAAAAGTTCCGAGTGTAATTTGGTTTGCCCTATCCCTCATGAAATTTGTAGTGAGACGAGGACCTATCTGGCTTCCAGCAAAAGCTACTGCTACAATTGTCATAGAAAAAGTAACTCCTGCTACAGTAATCATGGAAGTGGCAATTGAGGATAAAATAGTTCGGGCCCCCTCAGGATTACTTGCATGAAACCAGCCCCATCTTTCTAGCCAATTCCAATCAAATAAGTAGTCCAGGCGTAATGTTAAAATGGATAGCAATAAAGAAACCACACACATAAGTAGAGGAATATACCAATAGCTTGCACGTAATTCTGAAAAGAAGTTCAATAGTTTTGATTTCATTAATGTCCCTTTATGAAAATTATGGCTTTACTTTTTTTGCCACAGTAGAGAGTACCTTTGAGTCATTATATATTAAATGGATAAAGGACGCCCAAGGGAATCTCGTTAATACCCTTATCCAATACTATGTACTATGATTAAGATATTAAGAAGATTTTTGACTCGTGCTTAACTTTTTAATAAAGATGTGAAACACATATATAATTCATATGAAGCCTATGCAGAATTAATTAAATTAATCGTTAAACCGAGTTAGTTTTATGAAAAAGGAATTTTCATATGGTCAAGAAAGCAGATAAGCCCATTGTCATTATTACGGGGTCTAGTGGCAAAATAGGAACTGCGCTTGCATGTGCATTACGAAATTCTTATAAAATTGTAGGTTTTGACCAAGATAAAGATGCTTGTGAGATTCCCTGTGATATTACATCAGATATCTCTTTAGCTTTATCTTTTCGGTTATTTAAAGAAAAATATGGAAATAAAATTGCCGCTGTGATTCATCTTGCAGCCTATTTTGATTTTACGGGTGAAGAGTCTTCTTTGTACCAGGCTGTAAATGTAAATGGTACAAAAAATTTACTTCTGGCATTACAAGATTTTGAGGTAGAACGATTTATCTATGCTAGTACCATGCTCGTACATGAACCTTGTATTTTAGGAGAGACCATTAATGAAAATGCTCCTCTCCTGCCGAAATGGTCCTATCCAAAATCCAAATTAGAAGCGGAAAAAGTAATTAAAAAATATCATGGAAAAATACCTTATCTGATTTTGCGCTTGGCAGGTTTATATGACGACGTGACCAGTGCCCCAACACTCGCTAACCAAATTGCTCGAACCTATGAACGGGATATTAAAAGCCATTTATACGCGGGAGATTTAAATGTGGGTCAGTCATTTATTCATCAGAAAGACTTGATAGAGCTTTTTAAAAAAGCTCTTTTTTATCGTAATGAATTACCGCAAAAGGAAATTATTTTAGCAGGAGAACCCAAAACGCTCAGCTATAGGAAATTGCAAAATCGTATAGCTCAATTAATTCATGGGGAACAATCTTCTCTCTACAAAGTACCCTATACTGTCGCTAAAGCAGGCGCTTGGCTTGAGCATCAGGCAGAACCATTGATACCTGATGATTTTGATCAGGGAGAAAAACCATTTATTCGTTCATTTATGATAGACCTTGCTTCAGATCATTATGCTTTAGATATTACTAAAGCAAAAAAACATCTTCATTGGGAACCCAAACATTCAATTGAAGAAACCCTTCCTAAAATTATCGACTCTTTGAAGGCTGATCCTGAAATTTGGTATAAAAAAAACAGAGTAATCCAACCAGACTGGATGGCTGCCATTAAGCATAATCCAGAGAAAATACGCTCCCTTTACGAAAGTAACTTCCGCAAACAACACCAGCAAAACCTATGGGCACATTTTTTAAATATGGGTTTTGGATTCTGGCTAATTACTTCGCCAGCATCCTTAGGATATACATCTTATCCTCTAATATTAAGTGATATTATTAGTGGTAGTGCCCTTATTTTCTTTGCATTTTTAAGCTTATCCTGGCGTTTATCATCAGCTCGATGGGTTTGTGCTTTAATTGGCCTGTGGTTAATATTTGCCCCTTTGGTTTTTTGGGCACCTACTGCTGCTGCGTATTTAAATGATACGCTTATTGGCACCCTAATTGTTGGTTTTTCTATAATAGTTCGGCCTGACTTAGGTGTAGCACCTAATGCTGCTTTAGAAGGGCCGATCATTCCTCCTGGATGGGATTTTTCGCCTTCAAGTTGGTTCCAGCGATTGCCGATAATAATTTTGGCTTATATTGGTTTTTTTATTTCACGATATATGACGGCTTATCAACTCGGTCATATTGATCATGTCTGGGAACCATTTTTTATGGGATATTTACCTGATGCAAAAAATGGAACCGAAGAAATTATTACATCTTCTATATCTAAAGCATTTCCAGTCCCAGATGCAGGGCTAGGTGCAGCAGTTTATATTTTAGAAATTTTAACGGGTATTATTGGAGGCTCAAATCGTTGGCGTACGATGCCATGGCTGGTGCTTTTGTTTGGTATTATGATTGTACCATTAGGAATAGTCTCTATTTCCTTTATTGTCATCCAACCTATTCTTTTAAATACATGGTGTACCTTATGTCTAATCGCTGCAGTTGCCATGCTTATTCAAGTCCCCTATTCTTTTGATGAGTTAATTGCAACGAGTGCTTTTCTTTGGCGAAGATGGAAAGCGGGCAGGCCATTATTGAGAATTTTATTTGTTGGTGATCGAGATGATGAGACAGCTCAATCTAGGAAAGGAGTGGATGACTTTGAGCAATCGCCTAAAATAATTCTGCGAGAAATGTTGAGTGGTGGCATCACTTTACCTTGGAATTTAATAGGATGCATACTCATTGGTATCTGGTTAATGTTTACACGTATTACTTTGGAGACAACGGGTCCAATGGCTAATAGTGATCATCTCATTGGCTGTCTTATCATAACAATAACCATAACAGCATTAGCTGAAACAGTCCGTATTTTGCGCCTACTTAACTTATTTTTAGCTGTCGCTTTGTTTATTACACCATTTATTTATCATGCATCAGCATGGAGTATTTTTGCAAGTCTGGTTAGTGGCGTTCTTCTATTCTTCTTATCCATTCCGCGAGGAAAAATCCACTCTTCTTATGGAGCCTGGGATAAGATTATTTTTTGATCAAATAGTATTGTAGAAAATTAATTTCGCCCTAGTGTTAAGTTTTTTTAGCTTTTGGATTTGACTTTATTTTTTGCTTAGAGTCTTTATGTTTATTCACTTTATCACAAACATCTCCTGTCTGCGGATTGCTAGGCGTAATATCGCAAATATGTTCTATATCAGCGACCTCTGGGTGTTTTTTCTCTTCCTTATGTTTATTCATCAGTATTCCTTGAGGGGATAATCTATATATATATAGTAAAATTTTAACAATTAATCCAGATAAGAAAACATGTTTCCCAATGCCAGACTGAAATGTTCCTAAATGATACTGAATGATTTATAGTCCTTAATCGATTGCTCAAACTCCTCTAACTCTGTTTGATTAAATGAATTATTGACTGTTGTAAAAATTGCATCAACGTCTTTAATTGGATTTCTTTTAGCAGTTAAACCTTCATTTAAATGTCCATCGGCGGTAATGAGTTGTTGATGCATATAACGCAGATAATTACGGAAAGAATGTTGTTTGTAGCTGCTGTACTCTTCATTAATTATTAAATTGTCGATTGAGTCCACTAATGCTTCAGAGAGGGATTGGGTAAGTTCCTGGATTATTGCTCTATCTATATGTTCACCTTTTTCGAGTGCTTGAGTAAGCGCTTTATTCATCATTGAGTGCACACCACGCTCCCATGTACTCATCATCTTACGTGCATGTCTTTTGCCATTATCATTATGACTAAAAAAGAATGAATTATCGTATTGGCCAGCTTTTGTCTCATAAGCTTTTTGATAGTTTTTTCCTTGTTGGATAATCGCCTCAATATTATGTACCACACTTAATAATTTTTTTACTTGGGACGTTTGATCGTTTGTAATGTGCTTCATCAATAATCGAGAATTATGTGCATCTAATGTCATGGCGTTCGCTACATCTGCGACAAGCTCCAATTTCCCATCTCTTTTCTGTACTTCATCAGTAAGAGATCGAATTTCCTCATCTTTTTGCAAAAGAGTTTTTCCATGCTCTTCATTACGTTGTTTCAAACTTAAATTTTCTTTTTTAGTGTCGCTTAATTCGACGCCTAATTCTTCAAGTTCACTCTTTAACGCAGTATATTCAAGGGTACTCACTGATGGGCGTGATAAGTAGTTTCTAATAATTTGAAAAAAACCGGCAGTTTGATGTTCTTCTTCGAGTATTCTGGTTTCAAAATTATTGCTCTCAATAAGCACAAAACCTTCTTCTTCAGCAACATCATGAGTTTGTAATTCAAGAGCCTGGATCATTTGCGCAACAACTGCGCGTCTACGTTGCAGGACATCAATCAGTTTATTTATTGTTTCATCCTGAGATTGCTGTGCTTGTAAAATCAGTTCATCGTACTCAGCCAAGATACTTTTTTGTTTTACTAAAATAAGCTCAGCCTGTCGATTCAATTCTTTTGCTTGTGCGCGTGAAATATCCGATTGAAAGGAGCTGCTTGCCATATCAAATTCGTCACCCAATAGAGTGTGTCCGCGTTTTACGACCTCATTGGCTTCTTTACTGAATTCTTTTAGTGCATCAAAGCAATCAAATGGAATACTCGCAAATGCTGCACTAATGTGTTGGGATGCGCTGATAAAATGAGTTCGTACTTTAACTAAGGGAAGTTTATCTAAATAACAAGGTTCCCATAAACTGCGGGCTGAGCTTGAAGATTTACTTCGTTGTCGATAAACCTTACCACAATCTGCTTCAAATTTTTCCAAACAAACATTTAATTCACTTTTGACATGATGAATGTCTTTCAAGTAAGGTTCGGATAATTTAATAAAATCATTAAAGTAGCTGATTTTGTTTGCGCCGGTGAACTGGTGAAGTTTTTTTAATTCATTTTGCAATACGTGTAATTTATCTCGCAACCTTAATAACTTAATCAAGTTTTCTCGTTGTTCGTGTTCAAATTGTTCCCATAAAAAATTACCCTCATTGGGCAATTGATAATCAAGTCCTTTATAAAGTGCGAGGTAGTTATCTTCTTGTAAAGAAGCTGCAGGTCGGCCAAATAGTTCTGCAACAAATGGGTCATGAATCACCCTTTGTTCTGTAAGAGTGAACGTCGTTTTATCTTCTTTTGTGAACAGCTCCTGCAAATGCGTCACATCAATTTGATTTTGCATGCTAAATAACGGCAGCATTTGGTCATCAATACCAACAAGCAATTCATTTAATTTTCGTGTTGTGTCCTCAATGTGTTGATAATAAGCATCAATTTTATTTTCTTGATCCAGGGCATCTTCGTATTGTGAAGCAGAAAATATACGATCAAGAGCAGACTTACAGGAAAGAAGTTTCTCATCTTGGCTGCTAGTACTTTGGATGTCTTTATGCTTTAGTAATTCAACAGTAAAAAGTTGAATTCGCTCTTTGTATTTGTTTTGTTCCTGAACGGGTTTTTCCAGGGCCTGGCGACAAAGGTGAGCCAATAAGATCATGGCGATAACTTTGCCATGCGAAATATCATTCAAATTGGCGCGACCAAAATAACGGTTTTGATTATCCGCAATGTATTGATAACACGTATTGTATACAAAGTTAAAATAATCACAGTTTCTTTTAATTTCTTTTGAGTGATTTTGTTCTTGTACTCTCCTGGCCATGCTTGATAAGGCGCCAGGTTGAGGATATTCCAATCCTTCAATCACTCCTTCTTTATAGGTTAAACCAAACGTATAGCCCCAGCCTTGATGCTCTACAGGGAGTTCAACGAGACTGGTGTGAGTGACATCCATGATTTTCGTACGCAAATCTTTATAAATTGTTAAAATTTCACGGATTAAGGGAGTTTCTCTGAATCGAATGGTTGGCATTATGAACACCTATAATTATAAAATTTTATGGCGGTAGTTTAAAAAAGTTTTATTAAGTTTTTATTAACCATCGTGCGTTTTTTCATCGTTACAAGCAGAAATTCAAGGATTTTCTTAATTCTTAAGATGAACGTTTATCTAAAAATTTTACACTCGGTTATAAATTAATTCATCTCTCATATCAAGTAAATAAATTTTAACCTATAGTATTAACAGAAGTATTTGAAGAGCGATGGATACAATGATGGGCATGTTCTCTAAAAACCTAATTTATTCTCAAGAAAAAAATTATCGACACAAGCCTGCACTTATATTTGAAAAAACATATACTTCCTATGAGGAGCTTGAGCATGCAGCAAATCGCTTTGCCAATTTTTTGTCTCAAAAAGACATTAAGGGTGAACGTATCGCGTTTATGCTTCCTAATAGCGTTGAAATCATTTCTATTTATCTAGGCTGTTTTAAGACGGGTTGTATTGCAATGCCCATAAATCGCCGTTATGCCCAACCTGAACTGGAAAGAGTGCTTCATGATGCAGAGCCTTATTATTTGATTATTGAAGAGGAAAAATTATTTTTATTGGAAGACCTTAATTTGGCCGCAACACGTATTAAAGAGGTGTTTGTTGTTGGCGGCAACAAGACGCCCAATAAATACTCATTGTTTCAAGAAATTATGAATGCATCGACTGAGTTTCAGGTATCCGCGCTTACCAATAATAACCCTGCGGTTATTTTTTATACTTCAGGCTCCACTGGGCAGCCCAAAGGGGTAGTTCATACGCTGAACTCAATAGAGGCAATATTAGACACAACTTCGGATGCTTTAGATACGATTACTGCGCAAGATAAAATAATCGTGTGCGAACCACAATGTCATATAAGCGGCTTTATGGAAACCTTTTCTACTTTATCGCGAGGCGGCACTGTTCTGGTCTATGATGGTTTTCAATTGGATAGTTATTTAGAGGGGTTAACGAAACACAGACCCACTTTGGCTGTCCCCCACATTGATACGCTGATGAAACTTTTGGATTCCGGCCGTTGTACCTCAGATACTTTTGCTTCACTACGTGGGGTGTATACCGGGGGGGATGTATTGCCTGACTCAGTTCAAAAGCGATTTATTGCCTGTGCCGGCAAGCCAATTCACGTTGGTTATGGGATGACCGAGGGTATTTGGATGGCAGTTTGCCGAGAGGAGAATCCTAAAAGTGGCTGTATTGGTAAACCTCTTCCCGGAGTACAACTGCGTTTGGTGGATAAATCAGGCAAAGAAGTAGCGCAAGGGGAAGATGGAGAAATCTTGGTAAGGGGAAATATACTCATGCTGAATTATTGGCATAATCCTGGCGAATCACAAAAAGCATTTATAGACGGTTGGTTTAAAACGGGTGATAGTGCAAAGCAAGATAGCCAAGGAATTTATTATTTTAGCGGTCGCATTAAAGATATAATCATTCGGAACACTTCAAATATAATGCCAGGTGAAGTTGAGGCTGCGATTTATCAACATTCCGCAATTGAAGCAGCGGGAGTAATAGGTATTCCTGATCCTCATGAAGGGGAGGTGCCCGTCGCATTTGTGGTACTAAAAAAGGGAAAGAAATTGACCGACGCAGAACTTAGCCAATATCTAACCCAATTTATAGCAAAATATAAAATCCCAGTAAAAATATATTTTATTGAAAAGATACCATTGACCCATAGCGGAAAAATAAACCATAAAAAACTTTATGATTTTCTACCGCAAGCACACAGTATGGGTAAGTAGTTAACGTACTCGGTGCTGATAATAAATTGGCATTAATGCAAATGCCGGATTATCTGTAGCGACTGGATAGCTGCTTTGATTCTGTGGTTTGCATCTCTTCCTCTTCACTATCTGATTTCTGATATTCATTTCTTCTTTGCATAAAAAGTTGTTGGCGTGCCTTTTTTTGTCTATTTAGCATTAAATCAATACGTTTTTGTTTTGCGCTTGCTAAAAAATTAAGCATACTCAGTTGTTTTATACTTATTTCGTCATACGCTTCTTGGCAAATTTTATTTTTATGCAGTGTCGTGCGCACATTTGAGCTGGAATACCATTTGCCATTGCAATGGGAATATTTTTTTTTATCCGCTGAAGGAGAAAAAAGGGTTCCGGCATAATAATCAATAAATGCATCGAATAAGACTAAATGTCTGTGAAATTTTTGTGCTATGGTTTGTTGGTTTCCTTTATTATTACAAAAATAAAGCTTTATTTTGCCAATCCTGTGATGTAGATAGACAAAATCATAGTTAAAGCGCTCTGCTATCTTATCGATACCCAGATGGGTAGATTGATTTGTAATAGCGCTTGCCAGATGAAAATGTTCCAATAAATTATCGATTCCATGAGCAAGTACATAGATGGTGAGGTGTTCATGTTCCATTAATTTATAATTAATTGCCTCACCATGTTGTACAATAAGTATCTTTTGATCATTAAGTATTTCTTTCCACTGCAGTGCATGGACCATTAGATCATTTTCTTCATGGAATGGGATATAAAGGATTATCATGTCATAATGGCCAGTAACGATTCGTGGTTTATTCTGAGTTCTTAAGGAATGATGATTGCAGCATTTTGATAATAAATTGTTCACACTGATGCAGTTGTTCAAGAGCAACGAATTCATTAGCACGATGAGCCTGCTCAATGCTGCCTGGACCACAAACAATTGTGGGTATTTTTGCTTGTTGAAATAAGCCTGCTTCAGTGGCATAAGCAACCTTTAATTTTTTTTCATTGTGACAAATTGATTGGGCAGCGCGAACGATTGGTTCTGAGAGGGGCGTATCCAATCCAGGCGCTTTAGCGAGGGCTTCCAAAATCACGTTCGTATTTAATTGCTCTTTACGTAGTGTAGGGAGTAGATCAGTATCTATGAAATCAACTATTTGTTGATGAAGATCCTCGGGATTATCAACCACTAAATTTCTAATTTCAAAAACAAATTCACACAAACTGGGAATCGTATTGTACGCATTGCCGCCCTGAATGAGATTGGTGGATACCGTAGTATAAGGTACATCATATGATTCATCCCGATTTCCTTGAGATTTAAACTGGTGAGCCATGTTACGAAGATAAGTAATAAATGATGCGGCATGCTCTATTGCATTACATCCTTGAGGCGTCAGTGATGAATGAGCGGCCACGCCGTGAATCTGACAACGATAGCATTGTATTCCCTTATGTCCAATTACAGGTTGCATGGAGGTTGGTTCACCCACAATACATGCCTTGGGTTTATAATTTAATTGCGTCATTTTTTCAATGAGACTCGGTGCGCCAAGACAACCAATTTCTTCATCATATGAGAAAGCAAAATGCACTGGGAATTTGAGGTTAAGTGCTTTCAATTGGGGAATAAGGTTCATCACTACTGCAATGAAACCTTTCATGTCACATGCCCCTCTTCCATATATTTTTTTGTCTTTAATTGTTGCCTGAAATGGATCGCTAGCCCAAGTTTGCCCGTCAACAGGCACTACATCTGTATGACCCGACAAAATAAGTCCCCCCTCAAGTCGACCATGATGATCGGGGATAGAGGCGAGTAAATTTGCTTTAAGCCCTTTGTTGTCATGGATTAAAATGGGATTAATCTGATAATCATTCAAAGCATTCGCCAAAGTTTCTATTAGAGATAAATTGGAATTACGCGAGGTAGTATCAAAGGCGATAAGTTTTGTCAGCCAATCCAGGGTATTCATTATAATATTCCTTTTAAATTAAGTGGCAGTGTGTCATGAATGCACGGCGCGATTAAGGGATTATAAACTTTCTCAATGTATAAAACACCAAACAGCACAAGCCTACCTGATTGTGACATTTTGCATGAATCATCTACAATCTGGAAAGGGGAATTTTTAATTATTGATTAATGTCATTGGATCTACATAAGGAAATGAACAATGAAAACGATGAAGGCAGTGCAAGTAAATAAGTCAGGAGAATGGGAGTCTATTGAAAAAGATATTGTGATGCCTACAGCAAAGCAAGTACGCATCAAAGTTGAAGCGTGCGGTGTCTGTCATTCGGATGTCTTCGTGAAAGAAAATTTGTGGCCTAATCTTCAATTCCCAAGAATCCCAGGACATGAGGTGGCAGGGGTAATTGATGAGGTTGGGACTAATATTACTCAATGGAAACCAGGTCAGCGTGTTGGAGTAGGCTGGGCAGGTGCTTTATGCGGCCAATGTGTTTCCTGCCGCCATGGTGATTTTATTCTATGTGAAAACCATCAAATCACAGGATTACATTATGATGGTGGATATGCCCAGTATATGATAGCTCCAGTTGAAGCGCTTGTTGCAATCCCTGATGAACTCTCTTTTGCTGATGCGGCGCCATTAATGTGTGCCGGTGTAACCACGTTTAATGCGCTACGCCATAGTGTTGCTCGTCCGGGGGATTTGGTTGCCATACAGGGCGTGGGGGGACTAGGGCATCTGGGAATTCAATTTTCTAATAAAATGGGGTTTAAAACAGTTGCTCTATCCTCAGGGGCTGACAAAGAAGAACTTGCCAAAAAGTTAGGGGCTCATATTTATTTAAATTCTGATGAGCATGATGTGGTTCTTGAATTGCAAAAATTAGGTGGTGCTCGAGCTATTTTGGCAACAGCACCAAGTGGTAAATCGATTGCTCCTTTAATTAATGGTCTTGGAAATAAAGGGGAGCTCCTGATTGTAGGAGCTTCTAATGATCCAATTGAAGTGATATCGACTCAGCTTATTGGCAACAGACGTTCGATTAGAGGATGGCCATCTGGAAGCGCAATCGACACCGAAGAAACATTGAAGTTTTGTGCTTTGGTCGGGATTCGTCCTATGATTCAAAAGTATCCACTTGCACAAGCGGAAAAAGCTTTTGAAGCGATGATGTCAAATAAAGTGCGATTTCGCTCAGTGATTATGATGAATGAAAAATAGATTATGGACACACTATTATTGTTCTATACTTACTCATGGCGACTCAAATCATTTCATGGAGTGAAATTATTATGAAAAAATTATTATTAATCATTTGTTCGCTTACACTGTTTAATGCAGTTTCCTTCGCAGAAAAAATAATAATTACCGGCCAGCCAATTATCTTGGAAAAACAAGGTAATATTTACTATGTGCCCAGTGATTATCAATCCACACAATCTTATTACTATGTAAGCGTAAATGGAAAACGTCAAGTGTGTTATATAGATAAGCAACCAGAATTATCTGCTTTAGATACATCAACACTTGAAGTTAATTACCATGGTTCATCGTTGACTTGGGTTTGTTATCCGTTCGATTCTAATTATTTTGTAATCCCATAAAAATAAGCTAAGGCCTGTAGACAATTCTACTCGCTTGGTGAACAGGGTGTGATTTGTTGTGCTCTGTACTCGCATACTACATGTATGCTGGTTTCGGTGCTCTAAAATCACACCATTTTGGTCAATCTTGCAACGTGTCACCGATCCTAGGCGGGTATAACGCAGGATTTTGGATGTTGCCTCGGTGCTGCATACGGGCCGCATTTTTAGATTTTTAGCTAAAATTATTTTCTTCTTTTGAAGAGGATAAATTGAGACCATTGACTACTTCCTGTAGCATTTTTAAATGAATGGGTTTGGTCAACACTTTATTCATTTCAGAACGCAAAAGTTCATCTTCTACCTTACCCGAGGTATTGGTAGTTAGGCCAATGATTGGTATAGCATTTCTCTGCGTTTGTTTTTCTAGCTCGCGAATGCATTGAATGAGGTTCTTATCTTCACTGTTGGATATGCCTATATCTGTAATGATTAAGTCAAAATCATTTGTTTCCAGCAACTCTAAAGCATGTTCACCATCAATCGCTGAGTAAAACGGATAATTAGCTTGCTCTGCAACATTTTCAAGCATATGCAGGGAGATAATATTATCTTCTACAAGTAAAATTAGCGGTGAATTGGCTCCTGTTTTCTCTTGCTGTAATTTAGCTTCACTCGTCCCATAGAGAGAGGAATTGCTCTCATTGTATCCAATTTTCATGGTAAGGGTAAAATAAAAAGAGGAGCCTTTTCCAACTTCACTTTCTAGATTTATTTCTCCACCTAATAGGCTTAAGTATTTTTGGGCCACGTGAAGGCCGACCCCATAACCGCTATGCTGGCTTTTATAAGAAGGGATAGCGCGGAAGAAACGATCAAAAATCTTATTTTTCAATTCAGGAGGTATACCAATTCCTGTATCGATTACACTAAATCGAATTTGTGCATAACTGTTTTCGTGAGAAAGGGTTTCTACTTTAATTGTAACGACACCGGTGTCAGTGAATTTAATTGCATTTCCTACAAGATTTAACAAAACTCGATGTAATTTCGTACCATCAGTGATAAAACTATTTGGCGTTGTTTCATCAATTTCAATATTCAATTGAATTTTCTTCATTTCCAGGGTTGGTTGAACAAGATGTGCAATATCTTTAATGTTCTTGCGTAATTCGAATAACTCCTCATGTACATCACTTTCTCTGAGGTTATCTGCGGTAACGATCTCCATTACTCCGTTGAGCAAATCCAGTAATTGTTCACTACTTTCATGAATCCAGCGTGCATATTGTTTTCTTTCAGGATCTTCGGCTTTCTCTTCTAAAAGTCGCGACATCCCAACAATACCGCTTAATGGAGTATAAATATCATGGCTCATATTTTCTATGAATTCAGTTTTCGCCTGGTTAGCAACTTCCGCGTTTTCCTTGGCACGACGCAACGCGACTTCCATTTTTTTTCGCTCTGTGATATCAAGCGAAATACCTAAAACACCAATAATCTCATTTTTTTGATTGCGTAGAGGAACTTTTTGGGAATAATAAATGCCCATTCCATTAGTCATGACCGCATATTCTTCAGCCGTATGGGGTATGCCAGTTTCCATTACTAACGTATTGAGTTTATTTAACTCTTCTGCCTGATCTTTCCACGGCATGTCATAATTGGTCTTTCCAACGATATCTTTTCTTGATTTCAAACGTGCACTTTTAGCTTGTGCGTCGTTACAACCTAAAAATATATTATTCTTATCTAACCAATAAACATGTCCTGGCATTAAAGCAATTATATTTTCATAATAATCATGAACAGCTTGTAATTCATGATTAAATTTTAATCTTTCCTCTTCAAGAGAAAGCGTTAATTGATGAATTTCCGCATTTTTTTGATTAATAATGTCGTGTAATTCTTTTATCTTTTTAGAATCCATTTTTCACCGTATAAATAATCTTAATAAGCGAGATGATGCATTATTAAGTAGAAATATTCTTGTAACTTCTGTAGACAGTATAATAATGGACTTCCTTGAGAAGAGTATAGTACACCGTCAAATGAGCTGTCTCTTATAAATAATATGTGAGGATATTATAAACTATTTATGAAAAAAATGGTTATTTTTTCTTCAAAATGAATTATACTATAGCTATTTTCGATTGGAAATTTAATGATTTTGATTTTAGTAATCTAAAAAACACTAATTTACGTACGTAATATCATAATTTTAGATAATTTTAAAGATGAATGAATCGATAGCGTACAGAAGTGATAAAATAAACGCGAAGGAAATATGTAGATGCCAAAAGTTAGAGGTCCCAAAGACGGTAAAATTGTTACCGCAAGTTTTGATCCAGCAAATAAAAAAGATAATAGTAAAAGTCGTTTCCCTTCTCTAAAGACTACAAAAGATTTAGTCCTTTTAAGTATTGTAGGAAATGAGTTTTGCGCTGGTGAGTATTTAGGAGCTATTGTGCAACAAGCTGTTGCAACTCATCAAACTCCTGTTGATTATTCTGGTCCTAAAGGTAAAACAACTTTTTTAATTGCTGATGAGATTTATTGGCATAATCTTAAGGATAAAACTCCAATTCCCGCCGAAGAAATGAGTCTTAAGAGGCGTGCTTTAGATGAAGGTGAAGCGTATTTTGAGAAAAATTTAGCTGCTTTCCTAGGTCCTTTAGGTATGAATATTGATGAGTTCAAAAGCAAGTTTCCTCATGCATCAACGGATGAAAAAATTTCTATTATCAATCAACTTGCTTTGGAACAAGGAAAGAATTTCGAGATCGTTCGTTGGAATACGTGGGTAACTCAGCGTGATTTTGATAAAACATTAAAAGAGATTTTACCTTATTATGACGAAGTTAATGGCCTTAGAGTGGCTATTGATAACTCAGTTACTGATTTTGTGAAGCGTCATGCGAAACAAGATGAGGATCGTGGAGTATGGATTGAACGTTCTCGAGGTTATCTCAAAGAAGAAAGTCCTTCTATTATGCTATTGGCAGCGCAGTTAGGTTATAATTTTGTTATTTATCCAGGTGCTATTTTGCCTCCTTTTGAAGCAACAAGAGAATATTTTATTGTTGATAACCACGTTGCTCGCATTGAGAGAGGTAAAAATATCGAAGACCCGTGTACTCATAATAAATTTTGTCTTCACACTGCGAATCCTTCTCGCTTAGTCAATTGGTTAGAAGTTAACTTTACTCGAAGCCATAAACCTGCAAAAACAGAAGAGGTTACAAAACAAGGAACTACAAAACAAGAAGTTGAAGCTCCAAAACAAGAAACTACAAAAGAAAGGGGTGTCATTACATTTTTCAGCCCAAGCAAAACCGTCATAGTTCCTTCTAGAAAAGTACCTGAAAACCAAAAGACAGAGATAATCTCTGTAGAGGATGATGGCGTAGTATTGCAGTTTGTGCCTAAAAAAGAGAGCATTATTTCCTCAATAGTTCAAGGAATTAGTCATGCTCTAGAGAATCAACCTTCTTCTCAGAAGGGTAGATTAGAAAAACGCTTACAAACAACTCCACTGACACAAATATTTGAAGGCATTACCCAAGGAGTTTTAGCTACAGATCTTCCTGCGCAAGATAAGATCGATTTTTTGGCTGAACTGGTTGAGACTTATGTTAAACGCATGGATCCGAAGGATACGCCCAGTAGAATGCCAATGATCTCATAAAATTTCTAAGCCCATATCAATGCGTTATATGGGCTTTTCTGCACTATCCTAAAATTGGATGTTAATGTGGGTGCAAACTATTCTAAAATTATTTCAACATCTCAGGATTAAAAGGTTGTCCATTCACAAAAATCTTTTGATTTTCTATCTTGAAAGTAAGGACATAATCACTACCTTCAATTTTTAAAAATCCTTTACTAACAAAATCTTGTAACATTTTGTCCGCTTGGGATGCAGCTTCATTATCCGGATTAGTGAGGATTTGTGCCGGACTTGTTGCGTTAGGCAATGTTCCTGGGGCATCTGGAGTGGCTTGAGTCTGGTTGGCAAGGTTATTCTTAAGTGATGCGGTCACAAGTGCTTTTACAGTTGTTATCGGCGCTTTAAAGTGACCTTCGCCATTCATCTTTTGCATCATCTGAGACAAGTCCCCTCCTTCGTTTTTTGGCAGTGACATTTTAAAATTGCCTGTAATTTTCCCCTCCGGTACATTCAAAGCCATTTCCGAAAGTTCTAATACTGCCCCTTTGGCAAGGAGTTTGGGTAGTTCCGTTACGAACGCAAGCGTAACTTGATTGGGGTCGCTATTATTTTGAATCATATTTGATTGTTGCTGATTGATTTTCGCTGCAACTTCTGGATCCAGATTTCTAAAACTCAAGTGAAAAGTGCCTGGTCCATAATTTTGATTATTAGTAAATAGCTTTTGTAATGACAGTTTAAAATCAATATTCATTACACCATCATGAACATTAGAACCGGCCGATAAGTCAAATCCTGCGAGTTCGAATGCCTTTTGACCACCGAGATTGACTGCAACAGAAGGAATATCAAAACGAGCGTGTCCAAGCCATAACCAGTCCTGATGCCGTTTAAATTTATAGTCATAGGCGATCTCACCAATATCGAAGACAAGATTATTCTTCGCATTGGATGGATTATTAGCAGCTCCCTTGACTCCCAATAATCTTAAATTACCATCTATATAATCAAGATTAGAAGAAACACAGAGCAAAGAAGATAAGCCCTGCCAATTTAACTTGAAGTCTCCTTCATTTTGTCCAATCGTACCCTCTATGGCGAAGGAGGGAAGCGTATATCTAAAAATGGTTTTATTCAGATAATTAATAAATGCTTCATAATGGGTTTCAGGTTGAGTTGTGACAAGACCTATTCCAAAACGAATCCCGTGATCTGTAGCTATAAAAGGTCCATGTTTGATATAAATAGGGATGTCTACATCAAAATCTGCTGGTGGTTCCGTTTTAGTGATCCCATTTTTATCTGTTATATTTTGTGCAGGGATATGCATCTTAAATCTTAAGTTCGCTTGTGAGGAAAACCAGCCGCGGTGGTATTTATCTAAATGGACACTAAATGAAGAGGTTTTAGGAATCGAATTTATATTTTTACTTAAGGTATTCTCAATTGAGAAACCAATAGCAAAGTAAGCAACAAGAATAAGCACTACCAAAGCTATGATGATACCGGTCCATTTTTTCATGAATACTCACATTAAAATCCCTTTGTTTATATTATGTAGCCTAAAAATTTTATTTTGTAAATTAAATAGATACTTATCTTAACTAAGATTGCTCAGAGCATATCAAAGTAACTTAATATAGTGGTAAGCTTTAATTGTGCAATAAGATCAATATAATACTATTATTATTTTAATAAATAGGACGATTCTTTATAAGAATAGGAAATTTTTAATGGACTTTCCGGGCGTGACGAGCACTCAAATAGAAAACAAGCTGATAGGCGAGTCATATAAAAAATTTTATGTTATGATTATTGCTGATTTTTTTGCAACGATCTTCTTCTCTATTCTGATTTGGAATCAAGTTACTAACCAGCTTCTGTTAATAATATGGGTTCTCGTGATGTTTGTTTTCAATCACATACTAAGAGGGCTTTTTTTAATTCATTATCATCGTCATAAAAAAAAAGGTACCTTGATTCACCTGGGTTTTTGGAAGAAATATTTTATAGTTAATAACCTGCAATCAGGTGTTTTATGGAGTTTAGGGGGATTATTGTTCCTCTATATAGACGATCCCCTTCATCGCATGGCAATTTTTGTCTATCTTATTGGTCTGCTTGCGGCGCCTGCAGCTAAGTTATTAACAATTTATAGCGCTTATGCCGCATTTATGATCCCCATTTGGATAATGTTGATTTTTTTATCAGTATCTATTGCACCCTCGCTTTCGGTTGCCTTGCTTTTTGCGACAATACTTTACGTTACGATTGTGATCTATGCCACCCTAGAAGTAAATCGATTTTTACTGAAATCAGTTTATCTGGAAATATACAGCTCCAATCTTTTATCTGATTTAAGGCGTAGTGAAGAGAGTTTTCGCAATACTATTGAAAATGCACCAATTGGCATGGCTATTGTTTCACCTGAAGGAATATGCATCCATGCCAATCGTACGCTACAAGAGATCCTAGGCTACACTGATGAGGAGTTGCGTAATAAAAATATGCTGGAAATCACTTATGTTGATGACGTACCTATGACTCAAGATGCCATGAAACAACTCCTTTCGGGCAAATTGCGTATTTCACATATGGAAAAACGTTATGTACGAAAAGATGGCAGTATTATCTGGGCAATGGTCAGCGCGACCCTGATCCGGAATGAGCAGGGGGAACCGATTAATTTTATTACCCAAATGAAAGATGTGAGTGATCGCGTTCAGAATGAAGAAAAAATGCGAGAACTGAATGAGAAAACGATGGAAACCTTGAACGAGTTAAAATTACTTGAACATGATGAAAGCTTATTAAATAAATTAAACCGTTCACTGCAAATTTGCATCACAGCAGAAGAGGCTTATCCACGCATTAACATAATTGCCCAAGACTTATTTTCTGACTTAAGCGGCGGCTTATCCATTTATAATCAGGGAATGAAACAAATGGAAACAGTAGTTCAGTGGGGAAAGGAACAGCTCCTGCCAAAAACATTCTTCCCCATGGATTGTTTTTCAATCCGTGAGGCGACTACTAATGTGGTTGATGATCCCAATAAATCAGTACCTTGTGCCCATTATCTGGCTCCACCCCAAGGTGGAAATATGGCGTTGCCCCTCATGGTCCAAAATGAATTAATAGGCGTTATCCATTTGCTCGCGTCAAAAAGTAAAAAGTTGACGCAACACCAACAAGATATGGCAAATTCATTTGGCAATATTGTGAAGCTCGCAATTGCCAATATTAATCTGCGCGTGTCATTGAGTGAGTTGTCATTACATGATCCATTAACTAATTTATATAATCGACGTTATTTAAATGATATTTTGTCACGGGAATTGATTCGAATTGCCCGGGAAAAAAAGACATTATGCGTGGCGATGTTGGATATCGATGATTTCAAGAGATTTAATGATACTTACAGCCATTTAGCCGGAGACGAAGTTCTTAAATCGATAGGGAAATTACTAAAGGAAAATTTCCGGGAAAGCGACGTTTCTTTTCGCTTCGGTGGCGAGGAATTTGTTGTGGTATTGTTAAATGCGACATTGAACAATGCTGTAAGTAGAATGGAAGAACTCCGTGAAGAGATAAAAGCGATATCCATTTATTATAAAGGCAATCCATTGCATAACATTACCATCTCAATTGGTGTAGCAGAAGCACCCAAACATGGTGCCACTATCGACGAGATTGTAAAGGCTGCTGACCATGCACTTTATGCAGCGAAACGGGCAGGTAAAGATCAGGTAAAAGTCTACAACCATAATATATAGTACCATTGCTCTTCAAAGGGTTAAACTCCAAAATATGAACTTGGAGCTGCTAAAACTTTTCCAGGATAGCTCCTGGGTAGGCTGAATTTTTAAGCTCAATCTCAAAAGTGTCCGTAAGCATTTTTGCCAGTTCAAGATTCGGTGTTAAGGTAATCGCGCCTTTCCTTAATTGCTCTTCAATAAAGCAGATTAATAGATCTATTGTTATCCGCATCTTGCCAGGTTGATTCATTAGTAGACTTTCTAACTGAACGGTTAATTCTTCGAGTGTCTGCTTAAAACAAGCTTTTGCTGCCGATATTTGAGTGGCAACAGCTGTATGGTTTTGAGCCCCATTAAAAAATTTATAGGGTCCAATCAAACTGCGATGTTGAATAGACGACTCCTGCAATTTGATACAGGCTCTATTATGCGTAGGATCTATTTTAAGTACTTGTTGATACAGATCAAAAGCTAACACAATAGCATTTTGTTTTTGAATCCCAGCCGCTTTATATTTACCGAAGAAATCGGCTATAAGAGAAAGTAAATTTGCCAAAAATTTTGGATTGGATGTGTCAGAGATTATTTTGTCCAGGGCTGATTGAAAGGCTTTGCTATAAGGGTGAAACTCTTCTGATGATGATGTCTGAGACGAGGTATTAAAAAAACTTTGTGAAGTTTGAGCACTTCCCTGACTACTGGACTGGATCGACAAAGGTTGTGGTGTTATTACCTGATCTGATGTCTCAAATGGACTTGTTGAAGGAAGTGTGGGAATAAAAAGTGGAGTGGTTTCAGAGCTGGGATTTTGAACTTCCATCGAACTATCGAGATGGTCAGTGCTGAAATTAAATTTTTCTGATGCAACGGAAACTTCTTTTGAATAATCTGCGTTTTCATCTAAATTTGAAAAAGGAGGCGTTTCTTCTGTGAGCACCATGTCTGTTAGTTGATTTTCTTCTTTTTCCTCTTCTTCTTCCTGGGGTATTAGATTAACTAAACTTTGCAGATCATCGAGAATGGGATTTTCCTTTTCTTCTTCAGAAAGTAAGTCATAGAGCGCTTTACATTCATGAACAAGTTCGCTGATATCCTCAAGATTAAAAATCGCTAATCGTGCTACGTAGCTTAGCAGCTCCAATTTACGCAAGGGAGATTGAATAGGCATTTCCAAGAGCTTGTATTTACCTATGAACTCAGACATGACGTGAAGGCTGGTCTCACTTTCCGTCTCTTTATACTGTTGCTCAAGTAAATTTAAATAGCCTAGACTGCTTGAGAGCTTGGGACTATCTTTTGTTTTTACCTGAAAGGTAATGGCTCGATTCATCCATTCAATCGCTTGTGAACGTACTTCTTGCGAATTAAGATTTATTTCGTCCTTATCTTCTAATTGATCCATTAATTCATCACTTATTTCTTCACAAACGACGGCGAGCAATTTATGAGTTTTCTTAATCACTTGCTCTTTATTGCTAAAAAAATGCGTAAGTCCGGTAAGATGCTCTTTATAAGTAAGTTCCATTTCTTGCAGTAAACCGGGAATATCTTGCCAATATTTTGCAATGGCATCAAAGTGCAAGTCTTGAGCTTCACGACGGATTAGCTGAAGTCTGGTTGTTACAATTTCGGAAAGTACATAAACCAAGGCATCGTAAAAATCATTGTGTCGAACACTATTGGAAGCAGCATGCAAATTCAGAGTTTTTAACGCTTCTGAGTAATGCATAAGTGCTTCTTCATATCTTTGTTCATTATAAGCCTTATCGCCTTGTTGTTGTCTGAAGGTATTAAAGTAAAATCCCATAATCATTGCTCGAAAAACAAAAAGATTATTGTAACTTCGCAATTTTTTTAATCAAGAAGTAAATATCTACTGCATTATCCAAATTATGGAGAAGAAAGTTTTATTTGAGCACTTAATAAAGGATTTTTATTAGTACTTGCAATAGGTTAACTAGGTTTAGAAAATCACTTATTTACGGTATAAGAAGGGAATTTTTTTACTGATATTATTGTGCCATCCATGATTTGATTGAAAATACGCTTTGCCAGTCGTTTTAATGGCACATGATTCGTATTTGTAAGTATGATGATACTCACATGATCATCAATATGACGTTCTATCCAACTGCTATAGCCTCTTATAGCACCGTTTTTGAAGGCAAGACGTTTACCATTGATAGAAGAAACTTGCCATCCTAAAGACCATGCCCAGTTTTTGTTGCCTGCAAGCGCTCCATTGTTTAAAAAGACGGGTGTCCACATTTGACGATAGACTGCTGGTGCTAATATTTTCCCGGAAGACATGGCGTTATCCCATTTAGCCATATCACTGATATTCGATACGATTCCTCCCGAACCCCACATTTGACTCCATGGGTTTTGATTTGGGTTAAGAGCTACTTTACCTTTTTTCGATTGATAGCCTGTTGCCAAATTTGGAGGAAAGAGCGATTTAGGGAAACCTGTATGATTCATCCCCAACGGCTCAAAAATGGTATTTGATAAATAATCACCTAATGTTTGATGGCTCACATTTTCAATAACACGTCCTAACACGCTATAGGCGAAATTATTATAGGTAATTGCAGATCCTGGTGGAAATTGCATGGGTTTTTTTGCTAAGTCGTCCCATACTTTAATCCAAGGGAGATGTGGCCCATGATGTTGAGGAATACCACTTGAATGTGAAAGTAATTGTTGAATGGTAACATTCTGCCACTGTTCCGGTGCTTTGGGCACGTAGTCCAATACAGAACTATTTAAATTTACTTTTCCTTCCTGGACTAACGTCATGAGTGCAAAAGCAGTGATGACTTTAGATACGGAGCCAATACCAAATAGGGTTTGTGAATTTACAGGGTCTTTTGTTTCAATATTGGCATAACCATATCCCTTTATGAGAATCGGTTGGCCATCTTTGAGTACTGCTAATGCTAATCCAGGAACATTGTTTTTCTGCATAAAGACAGAGACTGTATTATCAATTTTTTGTTTTATTATTTCTGGAGTTGCATTGACCCATTTCAAAGGAAGAAAAATCGTCAGACAAAGAAGAAATCTCAAACTTTTTTTATTCATTGAACATACACCTTACTCTTTTTGCGTTAGCAACGTGTCAATAATCATTTCTTTATATAATAGAGTAGGCGACGAGAGTAAAAGTACCAAATATTTTGGTACTTTTTTACTAAGATAGTGCTAGATATAGGAAAATCCAGGTTCATTACTATGATCAGCTAAGTAGGGTCTCAGAACGATGTCGCTAATCATTTCGATATCTTTCCGCATAATATCGGTAGCACTAAAATTAATTGTGTACTTGGCTAAGATGCTTGAATCCTCTTCATCAAGTAACGATTTTTCATGAGATTCAATTTCTGTTGCTAATGTTCTAACCGCACTATCCTTACTGTTTGCCTGTTTTAGATAGCTTTTCACAATGGGCTGATTATGGCGGATCTGAGATTGATAATATCCTAAAATTACTTGCAAATCCTCTTTTAACTTGCACACATCACCAAATAAAGATTGGTAGGGCTTTCCATCCGCTACTGCGTTCTGCAGTTTCTGAAAGAGTGTTTCCATATTTTCAATAAATTTCTGATTGTTAGGTATTTTTGAATCTTGACGACCATGAGAAGTAAGCCTACTTTTTTTAATATCAACCAATTGCTTAAAGTGAAATAAAATATTTTGAATATCTTCCAAATCATCAGTTTTGGTTAATATACGAAACGCTTCTTGGCTGGTTTTTGGAATGGATGCGCTATTAAAAAATTTTGATTGCATGGTTTATCTCGCTTATTTGTGTTCTGATATTAATCAATGTGCGCATAAGTTTACAGATGCACATGCTATGTTGTCAAGTTTTAATCCATAATGTTTATTAATTTTCTCTTCTGGCGATCAATAAACTAATTAGAAGATGATGCAAATTAAATCTTCTGTATCGTCTGTTCATAGCATTTATAACTTAAGGTACTTAAGAAATATGAAGGATCGGCATTTCATTATCTTTTGTTACTACTTCCGCGACAAGCCGAGAGACGTTGTAAGTGCACTATTTAAGTTACTTGGCTCAAATTAAGGTCTATTCCGGGCTGCAAACTACCGGGATCCCCATTTTTTTATGTATCTGCGTAAGATCAACGCAACGTGAGCAAGTAAGCCTGTCCTCCCCGCATAGGGGGGGGGGGATCCTTTTTATATTGGCAATGCTTCATGGATGGATTCCTGCCTTCGCAGGAATCACCATATCCACTTTCTGCTTAGCTTACAGTCGGGATCTAAGGTTCAAATCTCCAATCTAAAAAGGATTAGATAATTGACATCCCAGACCGAAGCATCCCATGCTTCTGGGAGGGGGATTAGTACAGGTCACTGGTCCGAAAGTAATTGAAGAAGGGGATGCTGTAACTTCTACGGCAGTAGTTGTACAGGTTTGAGTACTTGTAGTCGAAGCCACAGTAATTCGGGCACCTTGATAAATTAAAAATTGTGGCCATGGTGTTATCGTACTTATATTAGGAGCGACTCCAGAATTAGCAGGTATCGTCACATCAATTGTTGGATGTTGCCCCGATGGATAAGTAATGTGCACCCTAAATGATGGTTGGGTCGGGGGAGTCGTACCAAATAGGGTTAATAGTGTACCATTGGTAAATCCTTGACATCCCTTTGCAGATACCGTCGTATTGTTAGGAACAATACCCGCGCTTTTTTGAACACAATTTGAGTTAAAAAGACCATAATTTTGTTCTGCTGTAGGACCACCTTTTGCGGGCTCATCGTAAGCCTCGAAGGCGAGAACTCCTATATTATATCCTGATTTTTTTACAAAGTTACTTGTATTCAATTGATAAAGAGTTTGGAAATAAGCAGTAGCATTTGCCACAGATGGTGCACAGGGGCCAGGGGAATTACATGCATATCCAGTAGTAGTTCCTGCTGTTGCCCAACCTGTTTCTGCTGTCAAGAGAACACGTCCTGGTGTATAAAAAGGTTGTTGGTTTGCCATGGGTAAAGCAGGTGGCGTTGTTGAACCTACAACCTTTATGTAATCCCATGCGAGTGAATTGGTCTGTTGAACTGTTGTGTTTAACGGAGGCATCCATACAGCTGCTTTTGCTGGAGCTACGCCAAATTGAAAGGGATACGGATCAAAGGCCAGGGGGGCTGTCGAAGAATAAGAATTAATTAATGTTTGCATATCGGTAGAAATTGCCGGGCTTGGGGTGACAAAACTGCCACTAAGGACTGCAGAGCTTACAGGAGTTGTTAAACCCTGTGCAGTGAGGGTGGCTTTTAAAGCAGATACTGCACTTGTTAGATAAGTAACATTTGAGGTACCTGTGCATGGAGGAATCATATTGCCTGCGTTGCAGTAATTTTCATGACCCGCAAAAACTAGTATGACGGTGTTATTAAACACTGCAGGGGTAACTGCCTGAATCACAGCAGTTAATGTAGCTTGAGCGCATGGAATATAATCTTGGGCACCTAATGGACATCCAGGATACATAGCGTCATTGGGTAGTTGAGGAATCACTGCCTCATAAATAACTTTCATCCCCAAAGCGTTAGCTTGCTTAATAATATCTATCCAACTATAGGGTTCGGTTTGATAGGAGCGAACTGTTGTAAAACCAGCGTCCTGCAATTGTTGAAGTTCTGCATAAACATTAGTGGCAGCGGAATTGTTAGGTGTGCCCGTATAGAAAACATCATGAAAATTGAATGGGTAGTTATTGGTATAATGATTGGGATTATAATCAACACCAATCAGCTGATTGAATGAAACGGATTGTATTGTGGTCGATGTAATGAGTTTATTGGAACTTAGGTTGCCAATCAATTCAGCGGCGAGGGTAACCGTTCCATGAGTGGGTGAATTGAATATACCGACAATACTGCATTGAGCGCCGCTTGCTAATGTTCCCGTTGTTCCAGAGGGGATGCAGCTGTTGTATGTGATGACTAAATTGGGATGGAGCGGATTATTGTTTTGTGTAATATTTTGTATAAAGCTGGCCGTTGAGGCATCGTAATTTGTGAACGTAAAAACTACTGTATAGTTTGTATTTGCAAATGTTTGACGGGGCAAAGGTTGGGCTGAAGGAAAATTGGTTGTACCTAAAATACCCGCCGGGGCTGTTGTTGCAATTGTGGTTAATGCAGGTTGCACGTGAACTACGTTATTATCATATCCGCTGTAAGCCACTAAAATCGTTTTTCGGCCAATGCTGTTGGGAGTTAAGGTAATACTATAAGTACAGCTTTCCTTAGGCTGCAATTGTTTCCCTGTACATTGATCGTTGTATTTAAATTCTACTCCAGTAGCTGTACATTCTTGATTAGGAGACGGGCACAATATCGGAATTACCTGAAATGGTTTTTTAAAAGTAAAAGGGAGATTATTGGTAAAAGTATATGTAGAAGTGACACTCCCTCCTAAGGTGGAGCTCTTTGTTGGGAAAGGTTTATCCAAAAAATGAAGAACAGGATTGCCCGCAAAGGTCTGGCTCATCATTAAAAATAAAGTGCATGCTAATTGGAATTGATTCATTTTCACTCTAATGTTCCCTTTTAGTAATAATAAATTCAACAATAAGAAATGCTATTTAAAATGGGGATGTGGTGTCATTGATACATAAGCAATTTACGTCATCATACTCATTTCTAGGTAATACAGCGCAGCTTTTCTAATTCATTTTATTTTAAAGCAAGAGACACAATACTAATTAATGCCATTCAAATTTGCTACATAAATCATGAGTAAGATAAATAAAAGCCAGTGGGGATTTATATAACTTCTAATTCAGAATTTCTGTTTTCTTTCCGTGATAAGAACACTCAATTTCAAATTGTTTCGTATAAAAAACACAGTGTCTTAAAAACAGGCATCATGGTAGTATTCGCGCGTTTTATTGCGAAGAAGGGTATATTTTATGAGTCAAGAAAAAAAAGAGAAAAAGACGCTTTGGGATGCTTATGCATTTAGTGTCAGTTATACAGGGCTCACTACTTTAATAGGGCATCCGGCAGAACGACTTAAGGTAGCAATTCAAACAAATCTTTACCAAAGTTCTTATTCTGTCACAAAACATTTCTTAGGCGCGAATTTCAGCCATTTATCTACAGGACTCATGTCATGTATTATTCGGCAACAAAGTAAAATAATATACAGGCCTTTGTTGATTACCTACATGCCAAAAGAAATTGATAAATACCAGTTTCCTCTGGGGTTCGGCAGTTTCCTCAAAGCAACAACTGCCGCAACTTTTGATACTTTGGTACTTAGCCCGCTTGAAAATATTAAAACAGTTCAAATGAGAGCAATAGCAAGTCAGGATAAGCCCATAAAACCTGTTCAAGCCATACAAACTATTTATCAACAAAGAGGGGTTCCAGGCTTTTTTGTTGGTAGTACAGCGACTCTGGGAAAAGCATTCCCTAGTTGGCTCTATTTATTCATGACATATCATGCAATTAAAACCAAACGGGAAAAACAAACTTTTTTATCAACGATTCTGTGGGCAACTGCTGCTTCAGTCCCAGTTGTTTTTGCAACTACCCCACTTGATGTAATAAAAAGCCGACAACAGGCTTGTACTGATGAATTGAAGCCAACAATAAGAGAAATTGCATCAGGTATATATACGAATCATGGAATTAGCAGCTTTTTTAAAGGATTTAACTGTCGGTTATTACATAAATCATTGTCTACGGCGGGTGCTTATATGATTCTAGACATCGCCAATAAGATGTAACACATCATCAAATAAGCGTTTGCACTTTGCAAAAAGTCTTCATTTTTCCATAAGAAAATAGCAGGGAACCCGAATGAACTACGTCATAATTCGGGTTTTCTATTCCGAACATAAGCTGTTGAAAAAAAAGAAAAACCTTCTAAATATTTTTGGTAAGCGCTCAAAAGTTCATTTATTGATATTTACACCATTTTATGTTTAGATGCTACGGTTAGTGCAGTTCCTAGAGTGTCAAAAGCTGAGGCTCATAACTCTGAAATCGGCTGCAAATTTTAAATATTGAGATGAGAAGTTAAAAACTTATGCTGGAGTGCTGTATGCCAATTTTTAAAAACCTTCCTAAGTCTTAATTTTTTTAATTTCACATTAGTTCGTAGGGATGCGCCGCCATGAAATTTTCTCATTTAATGCCTCAATTAGGCTTTGGTTTATATACTTTTTGTTTTATCACTGCAGCGCAGGCTGGTAGCCCTTTATGGACTTTTATGCCCGATGCAAATTTTCCACCTAAGGTCTCTGTGAGTTCAACAGGAACTGCTACAGTGAAATACATCGTAACCAATCAATCGAAAAAAACACAGACTCTGGTTATGAACCCTATTATCGGCATCAATCAAGTGGTATCAGGGGAAGGAAATTGCAACAATCCATTTTTATTAGGGTATAAACAATCCTGTACTTTAACCTTGGAAGTGATTGGCCGCGAATTATTGGGCGATGTATCAGGAGGTCCTATGGTTTGCAACCAAGGCAATCCCTTGCAGTGTTATCAACCAAGCGCCATAAACAGCCTGAGTATCATTAAAGGAGAAACAACACGATTTTATGTTAACGGCAGTAGACCGACAAACGGTAATGGAATGAGTTGGGCAAATGCGTTTAATAATTTAGATTCTGCACTAGAAGCTGCCGACGCTGACCCGGATTTTGTTGAAATCTGGGTAGCAAATGGGGTCTATAAACCTTCTCGAGTATATGCTCCACAAGGAATTATTGGCGGGGCTTATGGGGTGAATACCCCTAAGTTAAGAACGTTTAACTTACCAAGTAATACAGCCATATATGGGGGATTCTCTGGGACGGAAACTCGTCGTGAACAAAGAAATGGACAACTTCATCCCACTATCTTATGTGGGGACATGACTTCAACCTGTCTGACTCCCTATGTAGTTAATAGTAACGATGATCGGGTTTGGCATGTGCTTACAGCCGGAAGTGATGTCCCTCCAGGCACAGGTGTTAAAAATATCACGCTCGATAGCCTGATCGTAAGAGGGGGGTATGCAGTAGGCCCAGACAGTGGCGTTTTAGGTGTTGACAATGTTCTCGAGAGTTTGGAGTATGAACATGCTGCGGGCGGTGGTCTTTTAGCACGCTATGGTTCTACGATTGAGCTCAGCCATATGCTCTTTGAGCAAAATATAAGTGATGGTTTCAATGCTACAGTGACCGAAATTCTTGATGGGGAGCTCCTTGCATTAGCTTCAGGTGGAGGAGCTGTAGCAGCAATAGATACAAATACTGTAATTACTATAAAAAACTCCAAATTTATGAATAACTTTGCCACATTTCCAGGAGGAAGCGGAGGGGCTTTGGAGAATCTAATTGGCGCTGCCTATATTATTGCTTCAAGTCAATTTGAACAAAATGTTGCCTTTCGTAATGGTGGAGCAATTCGTAGTAAAGATGCAGGGGGTACCACGATTTTTTCAAGCGATTTTAAGAGCAATGTTCTGAATGGTCCTGTTCCAGATGCAAGCGGCGGCGCTCTTGGGATGATTAATACCAATTTATCTGTATCCAATTCAACGTTTACGCAAAATCAAACTATCCGTACAGGGTTTGGCGGCGGGGCAATTTTTTTCCATACCCCCTTTAATAATGGCATGCCTCATTTTTTAAACGTTGAAAACTCAAAGTTTATCAAGAATGTTGGTGCAGCATTTGGGGGAGGTGCTATTAATGTTTTTGGAATACTTCCTAACCCAGGTTCACAAGCCACGATCATTAACTCTGAATTTACCAACAATAGTGGGGGTGTTGGTGGAGCAATGTATGTGGACTCAATACCTACAACAATCACAAAATCTACTTTCGTGGATAATAAAGCACAATTGGAAGGTGGGGGCATTTTTGTAAATAACTATGGGAATGCAGTATTTGCTTCCCTTCAACGGTCGCAGGCACAAATCTCCAATAACACTTTTGTCCACAACACGATTGAGGGAGTTCCTGTTGGTATTCATTCACCTCTATTTTTCTTTAACTCTGTAGCCAATTTTTTTAGTGGAGGAAGTTCCTCAGTAACTACTATGGCACCAGGAGGAGGGGCAATTGCTGTTGGACTTTTTGGAGAGGCCAAGATTTTCGGTAATATTTTTAAAAAGAATATGGCACTAAAAAATCCATTAGGAGAAGATAACAGAGGAGGCGCGATATTAGTGGGAGGTACAGCAGGTACTCCAATTAATATGAGTCTGGCTCATGTATGTTTGTCTTCGAATCAATTTTTAAGTAACAAAGCGAATATAGATAATAATGTTGCACTATATAATCCAGGAAACATTCCCGGTGGTGTAACAATTAATACCTGTATTATTCCCTAAAGAATAATTATATTAATTGGCTTGATGCAGGAGTTTGAATGAGGAAACAGCCCTATTTATTGGTAATATTGGCAAGCGTTTTAAGCAATAGCAGTGTAATAGCGGGCGTCATGGGTGAAGCGGTCCCGCACTTCAATTATGTCGCAGCATTAAGTATTGGTCCGGTATGGCAAAGTGAGGGTGATGCCCAGACGTTCTTTTTAGCCCCTGGGATTGAAAAAACTTATACTGAGAATAACTCAACAAATACACTTGCGGATTTTGAGGTGTTTTTGGGTTTGCAACGATCATTAACCGCTACATTCTTGGGGCAGTTAGGTGTGGCGGTTGCAGCGACCACTAATGCCAATTTTTCAGGAGACATTTGGGATGATGCCAGCCCAGAATTTGACAACTATACCTACAATTACAAAATCCAACACACTCATATAGCATTAAAGGGGAAATTATTGGCAAATTGGGGATTTATAGTAATGCCTTGGGTGAGTAGCAGTGTTGGTGTAGGTTTTAACGATGCGCATTCTTTTAGCAATACACCAAAGATTTTTGAGGCCTTACCGAATCCTGATTTTACGTCACATACCCAAACAACATTGACCTACACTGTGAGTGCAGGAATACAAAAAGTATTGAATCAAAATTGGCAAGTGGGTTTGGGATATGAGTTTGCAGATTGGGGTAAAAGTAAATTGGGTCGTGCATCAGGTCAAACAATGGGAAATGGTTTGGAACAAAACCATCTTTATACAAATGGTGTTTTATTCAATCTTACTTATCTTGTATAAGAATGGAGCCTTTTAAAAACATCGCTTGGGCAGCGCGTTAGAGTCTGGGATTTCTGGATTTTAATAAAATTTCTCAATCTCGCCCAAGCTATAATACTCAACGAGTGGACCAATTTATGAATGAAATCACACATAATGAAAAAGATGCGTTAAAAGTGGTTGAACAATTTAATCATTTGAATGCATCACGAGCGCCCATATCCGATTTTTTACCAATCGTTGATCCAGAAAAGTTAATTATTACTCTGCGCGGTAGCGATATAGTTTTTAAAGGCATTGCTGGCTTTGCTGATCATCAAATAGGTAAACTCATTTATTTCGATCAAAAGTTTGAATGTGAGCTTATTAAAAGTGAAACCCAAAGCGATCATATCACGCTGAGTACTAAAGGGGTTTGGTTTGCAAAAATTTGGCAATCTCCTGCTGCCTACAGCCAACAACTGATCGCGGATTTAAGTCATACTTGGATTTTAAAAAAAAGCAAACAGTCCACTTATATTATTGTTACCCATATTTGTGAACATTTTAAATATAGAGATGGATTTTCCCCTCGTGATGTGGTCGAAGATTTCCATCTTAATCTAAAATAATTCGAGCTATTTATGCAGCGACTTAATAACTCGCCTCGGTTGAAGGGTGATCAAAATGAACACCAATTCCAAGCCGACGAATGGGCTTTAATGGATTACGATTAATTTTTTGAAATAATTCTTGATAGGATTCTAAATTAATTTGAGTGCTTTTAATTTCAGCGGATACTAATTTGAAATCATTCATTTTGATATTAATAAACTGATTTTTTATTAATAAATCCGCCGCGCTTTCCTGTATGCATATGATTGGGTATCTATGAAATTATTATGCTGTATCAATGCAGCGTAAAATCACTTGTTCTTTCACTGTCTAAAAATTGTAATTCGATTTGTTTCTGAAATGCCTTATATAATTTGCTTTGATTTTCTCCCAAGAATGTCTGGAAGAATCCTTTTTTAGGCTTAATCTTATCCTCTAGCATGGATAATAATAATTTAATATCTTCTTTTTCCAGTGACGATTCTTGGGTTATATAAGCACTTAGATTACTTAGCCATTTTTGATAGCTCTTTTTACTGTCTAAATGAGTCGTTATGCGGAAAAAATGGGTTAGTACTGTCTGGGTTTTATTAAGAGTTTCTTTTTTAAATGCAGGTGCAAAATGTACTTTAGAAAGGCCTGATTCAACTTCAGATTGTATTACCTCAAGGGACAGACGCTTAAATGCCTGCTCTAAATCAGCTTCGGATTTGATCGTTACTTCAAATTGCGGTGATAAAACTCGGCATTTTTCAGGATACCTTATAAAACAACGTATGAGTTCATCTAAATGATAAGGGATTCTGGTGACATTGATTGTCGAACAATCTCCGACGGTACGACTTTTTAAATCATGCATCACTACATCAAGTGGGATTTCCATGTTCTCAAAATAAGTGATCCCATCATTCATGGCTTGTTCAAAAAGAACCGCCTTTAAAGTCTTTGCTGTTTTATGATGGCCTATTTTAACCAAATAAGCTAATGCATCATTAACCGTTTTTATAGCTTTTTCCTGAAAGTCTTGTTCTTCTATTTCTTGAATTAATGTTACTAATGTCTTCCTGCGCTTTAAACTTTGAGATATCGCCTGATTCGTAATCCTTCGAGCTATATCGAATGAAGATGGGTAGGGAACACCATTGAATCCCTCCAAAAGCGTTTCAAATGATTTTCGATCAATATCGATATCTCGATGATCTTTTGTTTGCGAAATCAAATCAGATGCTAATTCTCCCCAGATCCCATCGGTCATTGAAACGATAATATCGCCCTCAGCAAGTTCGAGTGTTTGTCTGACAAGTACATTATCTCTATTGGAAGTTGAAGTAAGTGTTTGCAGGGATGAGGGAGTCCATGTACCAAATCCTCGATAAATATGCCGGGCACAAAGAGTGTTTTTTATCTTATAGTGTTTATCTAATACAATAATTAATCCATCGCCGATATTTGCAAACTCTCCAGAATATCGCTCTCCTTGTTGGTATTTATAGATAAAAGCTGCTATAGATGCATGTGCATCATACGTTCCTTTTCCATCACTATTTTTTCTTGATGCAGTTGCTTGGCTAATTAAGTCGAGTGTTGCATCTATATTTTCATCACAATCCAAAAATGCTTCACAACTCGCTTGGGATATTTCGTGTATCATTTCATCTTCTTGTTGATCACCAGCTCCTCCGCCTAAGCCGTCGGTGACTGCAACGCGAGCACCATTAATTGTGCCCACTTTATCTGTAGTGGCTAATGCTCCAGAACTATCAAGTATCATATCCTGTTCCATATCTTGATCTTGATGAGCGAGGCTTGAACCAATAACAATGGCGCAGTTATGACTTTGATTCACAGAATAAAATCGTGTTGATAAAAAATTCTCCAATTCATTGGCGGAGTCTTTTGCAATGGCTCGTGAAAAAATAACTTTTTTATTTGTGATGATTTTATTTCTCATTGTATTACTCTAAAAAATCAGAACGGGGCGGCTTTTTATGCCCATGAAAACTATCTTGGATATAAGCTGGTTGCTATTTTAACAGAATTTTTCCCATATTTTGTTTTGCAAAGTTTTAAATTTCATTAAAAGAACTATTTTTTCTGTACATCTAAATCATTGTTCCACGAAATCAATTCATATATTGAGATTTTTTAAAAAATTATAAATTTTTGCGGATATTATAACCTCAAATTAGCGTAACACAAAATATTGATATATTGAGTCAATTTGAGCCACCCTGGTCTATTATTATAAATAAGATTGCTTTTTTTGAGTAATTTTATGGCTAATCTACCTGGGCTGTTTTATCTAAAAGCGTATCCACCTGAGGAAATATGGAGATTATTTGTTGATGGGCGTTTTTGGTCAAAAGAAAATGGTTGGCAGGGTTATGAGTCAAGAGAACGCGGTTCTCTCAACGCTGCTCTAGAAAGTTTATGCTCCATTGCTTTACAAGTTGATACGGCAGGAGAGGGTTTTGAATTAAGTGTTGATTTAATAAAGGAAATACATAAAAAATGCGGGAAAAAAGTAGAAGAGTTACAGGACAAAAACCCAGGTGAAATTAGAACGGATGAACCTGTGTCATTTGGTATTCCTGCAAGCCGTGCATCAATTAAAGGCATCGAAGAATTTCTAGGTTTATTTTTCCTTTTAGAAGGTGAAGCAGAGTTTGGTCCTGGACAACTTGGACCACTAGGTTACCCAAAGTTCGATAAAAACTATTTTAAAGATTTGTCTCCTGAACAAATACCTGAGCTTGCTAAAAAAATATATAAAGACATGTCTGAAGATGGCCATAGCAATACGACTCATTTTTATCTCGCAGTGCAAAAAAATGTTGATGGGTTCCTGGAAGCCATCACTCGATCTTATAACAAAGAAATTAAAGCCGCCCATACCATTGATGAAAAACTTCAAGTGATTGCCAAGCACATTCGATATTATGAAGTATTACATCCTTTTAGAGATGCTAATGGCAGAACTTTCGTAAATAATTTATTAAATATTCTTTTAATGCAGCAAGGTTTGCCGCCTGCAACATTCTACGAGCCTAATGTTTTTGATTTATATAGTGCTGATGAATTAGTCGTGGTGATTAAGGAAGCAATTTTTAATACAGTAGAGGTTATTGAAAGAAGCAAAAAAGATATTTCCTTGTACGGGTATTCTTCCAGCTTAGAAGATAGAGATCAATTTATGAAGATGCTGGATAGCCCTGCTTATACGAAAATTCGTGGGAATAGTTTTTTACACTCCGATATTGAAACCCTTCAAAGGGATACCAAAGATTGTCTCGCCTCATTAGCTGCTCTATATCCACTGCATCGAGGAGCAGTTTATCTTAGTGATCCTAGTGATATAAAAGAACTTGTATCCATGAATGAGTCTCAAATTAATAAACGCATAAAGCAAGGTGCTCCTCCGCTTTATGTAGGTAAAACTCCTATGCATTTAGCGGTCATGATGTGCAATAGTGCAATGGTTGATGAGCTTATTGGGCAAAAGGCAGATTTATCAATCCCGGATTACGATGGCAAAACAGTTCTTCATTACGCTGCGGAATCTGGAAATATAGAAATAATGTCGAAAATATTAAAAACTTTATCGCAACAAGAAGACGCGCTTAAACTATTAAACGTTCAAGACAATCAAGGCAAAACAGCGTTCCATTATGCTGCTGAGCATGGAAATCCAGAGTTAATTACTGGCTTAATATCCACAGGTGTTGTTCAGATAAATGAACCCGACAAAAGAGGCATGTCTCCTATAACTTTAGCGTATAAAAATCGTAAATTAGAAACATTTGAGATATTGTTAGATGCTGGTGCAGAGATTAGTAAAGAGCTTCTTGATACAGTATCGGCTCGAAAAGATATTGAAACATTTAAAAAAATTATTAGCAAGAATGAAAAACTTCTTTTAAATCAAGATGTTTTGAGACTTGCTATTGGTTTGGGAAGCAGAAGCCTTGTCGGAAAGTTTTTGCAGGCAGGAATGGATATTAATACTCCATTAAATAAAGATAATGCAACTCCATTAATGTTAGCTGTTGGTAGTGGAAATATAAATTTAGTCAAGTATTTATTAAAAAAAGGTGCTGATACAAATTTAACTGATGCGAGTGGGCATTCTCCTATGCATTATGTTTTTTTTACAGGTCCAGAGCCTAGAGAAGCTTTGGTAAAGATAATCGCTGAAAAAAACAAAGAAGTACTTGATAAACCAAATAAATATGGACGTCCTCCTATATATTCCACGATTACATTGCAAGATTTCAAATGCACGCAAATTTTATTAGACATGGGAGCAAAGATTGATTTCCAAGATGTAGAAGGAAATAACATGTTACATACTGCTATGGGTAGGTGTCCTTTGCCTGTGGTCCAGGAAATTCTGTCCCGGGATCGCACTTTGATTCACCAGAGAAATATTGAAGGGAGAAATCCATTTCATCAGGCACTGGATAGTGTAAGTTTTTCTGCACGCTTTAAAAAAGAAAATGAAATTAAGTTTATGGATTTAAGTGATTTTCTGATAAAAGAAAAAGTAAATTTAAATACAAAAGATGTGAATAAAAAAACAATATTAGATATTGCTTTGTCGAAAAACTACTATCACCTATGCGTAAAATTGATGAAAGAGGGAGCTCATACCAATATTTCTTCAGCGGCTAGATTTCTTGAGAAAGCTAGCTCTGACTCCATATTCAATTACCCTAAAACCTTTAATAAAGGATTGATGAAAAGATTGAGTGATGATCCTTTAATTGCCATGGCGCAATTGAATGATTTATATATAAAAATCAAAGCGAATGATATTCGTACACCTAAGGATTTTTTACCGCAGTCAGGCTTAACTTTCTTTAAAGGGAAATCTGAGGAAACAAAGGCTCATGAACAGGTATTATCCGTATTAAAAGGGGTCTATGATAGTAAGCTTAAAGAGTTGCTTGGCAAGCAAGGTGAAAAGGAAGGTTTGGATAAAAAGAAGCCATTTCTTGATGAGGATCTTAGGTATTTAATTAAACATCAAGAAATTTCAAGGAAAATTGATAAACCTTCTGAACAGTTAGTGGAGGGGGAAACCTATAAAATAAAATGGTGAGTTTTTGTTAATAAGTTTTTAATAAAAATCTACGTACTGTCTCTTTATGCACGGTATGCAGGGCAATATGGTTATAGTTACCATAATACTTAGTCTTTAGGCGCGGGATTCAGCTCCGGTGTTCCTGCAGTTCGATACAATTGCGTCCTCTATCCAATCACTTTTTGCGCTGCGCCCTATGAACAAGTCTGGGGGCGGAAGCAGCAGATATTCAAAAAAAAATCTTTATGTTTAAAAATAGTGCGATTACCCCGAAAGGACTTATATATTAACGGAATGCTTAATATTTAGTTAATGTGTTATGTGTAAAATACACTCCAGATTACGTAATGCGTTAAAATAGGAATTAAACGATGTGGAGTAGAACAGTTAGACATACGAAAAATAGATTGACATCTCAAGGAGTCAATAGAACTATCTCTCTAGGCGGCAACACACGAATTGTTCGTTTTTATTCTCAATACAATTGGAAGGAATTCAATGCAGGCTCTTGTGATATCGAGTCAGTTCTTGAATCAGGGAAAGGCTCATTCCCAGAGGTATTTAGAGATTCTTCTGTTGAATTTACTGCATTAAAAAATTCAGTACAAAAAAAAGATGAACTGTCATTGAAGGTTAAAGGGTTTGGACGCCATAAAGGTCAAAATGGCCAATCCGTAGGTGATTTAATACTGTTTGAAACGCCTCGCCGCTCATTACAAATAACTGGAGCTTTAATTCCTTTATTGTTAAAAACTCCCCCTAAAAATAATGATTTTGGAGTTTTTGTCCGTGATTTTCACAAACAACATATTTTACCAATGATTCCGCAAATAAGCATGTTGACTCAGCGAGAGAAATATTTTGATTGGGTATATAAGACCCTTCATGATACAAGCACGCAAGTTCAGCATCCCCAGGTTCATAAGCATTTTAATAAATTCAAAACAGAGCTGAGACAACGGAGAGAAAAAGGAATAATTGATGTATCTGATGCTACGCTAAGCGAGTTAGCTATGGTTCATGTATCAGATGAACTACTTAAAAGCGAGGTAGATGCGCGAATATATGCTCTTTCAGAACGCGTAATCGAAACTCTTATTAAACAAGCTAAATATGAATCGTTACCTTTAGTTTCAGCAATAGAAGCGAATACATTTATTGGTGTCCCCGAAGTACCTAAAAGTTATCCTGACCGTTTCACTGTTTTGATGGCTGGAGGGCCTGGAAGTGGTAAATCCATTACAACAGAGAGTTTTGCTTTGCAATTACAACGGCAAACAGGATATTCATTAGATGAGCTGGCTCTGCTTACCGTTGATAGAAAACGCACAATTTTTTATGACGACGAATGTGTAAAGGGAGCTCATAGAAAACATATTGGTACATTGACGCACGACGAAGCAGTAGTGACTTACAATATGAGTGGTGAGTTCTTAACACGTCGTATGGATAAACACAAACGAGTGCCTAATGTATTTAAAGAAATGTGCAATGTTTGGCCTAAATGGGTTGACATCGGCTTAGAAAAGAATGGTACTTATTTAATCACCGTTTCGACAAGAAAACCTGAGAAAGCAGTGGATGGAGTGATTCAGAGGGGTATTTCAAATAATGATTTTATTACACCTCCTAAGTATGTATTGAATTCTTACCGTAGTGTTAGTGAACGTTTTCCATTCGTGATTCAAGAAAACCAATCTAAAAAAGTAATTATTAGTGTGGTAAATAACGAGTTGGCGATTGAGAAAAAATTCAGTAAAGGAAAAGGGCAAGAGTTGGAGCAGGCAGAAGATAATAAGCCAGCTGTAGTAGTAGATTGTGAGACCAATACAATCTATGTTATCAATCTTTTGCAATATGTAGACTTCATTAATCAAAGCCAACTCAATAGTAATGCCACATCTGCAGATGAACTTTTTGAAGGCGCAGATATTTCAATTGAGACGAGTATGACAAGAGTAATTGATCCGAGTAAATTTGGATCGGCTAAAATTGCATTTGTTCGCCAAGGAATTACTTCAACTTCAATTACTAGCCTTGAGAAAAATGTCGTAGCTACAGTTCAGGATGGTACGCTTGATATTCAAAACGAAGAAGATTTTGAGAAGTTAAAATCGGATACTCCCGAGCATTTTGAAGTATTGGAGAGTTTAACATCTCACCATTCATTACCAGCAGCTACAAAATAAGGTGCGGAGGATTCCAGAAGGAATCCTCTGCATCACAATTATTTAAATCTAGGAGCAGGTCCTGGGGCATCCGTTGACGAGGTATTTTCAAGCTCTTTCACGATGGTTTTAACGGATTTATTTAATTCTGCTTCAGCCTCACTTTTTTTGACTATTGACCAATCGATATTTTTGAAAAAACGGCTGGGAGCAGAAGAGGGCTTAACGGTTCTAGGGAAAGAAGAAGTAGCAAATTTTCTAAATAACATCATCATCTGAAATCCTTTTTCAATAAAAAATCGCATTAGTTATGATAAATTTTTATAAAAAATATGCAAGTTTTATTTTTTCGTTGATATGTTATTGTTTTTTCTTTGGATTTAATTGGTCTTTCTCTGGCAATGGATTCTCATCTAATTGCTCGGCAATTGTTCGGGTATTTTTATTCAGTGAGTTGATTTGTTTTTTGTCTGTTGTTACAGTCCAGTCAATCGACTTTCCAAAATTTTTTGGCATTTTTTTAGTCATTGATTTCTCCAAAATGAATAGAATCATTGTGTATAAAAAATGATTTATTTGTATATATTAGCAAAATATTTCATGCAGATCAGCTAAAAGCATCAAGTTCTTCCAATAGAAGATAAACTCGATGCATGTCCATTAAACTTTGTTTGGAAGCCTAATGGACGTTATGGTCTAAATGTCCTTTTTGATAAGGCATCTAAACTGTGCAGGTCTTTGGTCCTGGTAGCTGAGGCACTTGTAAAATCAGCGCCTATGCCAAACTCATCTCGGGTTAAGACTTTTTGTTGGGTGGTATCAAAAGTAGGTAATACCCAAAATGGTTCATCAAATGCTCGAATTCTTGCCCCAAGTAATTTTGCCAACTTCTTCCCAAATGCATCGCTAACAACAGCAGAGCAGGTATAAAGCCAGATTTCAGTAGAGGGAGTCCAAGCCTTTTTGAGTTTGGCCAATAATGTTTTAGTGGCAGCCTTTTTACTAATGGCAGTTATTAGGGCTGAATCTAAGCCTGCTGATTTAATATCAGTACCAAGAGTGGACTGCCATTTACCGTTAGTGGTTAAAATTCCTTCAAATCCTACATTGTCACTTTGTGCATACAAGAAAAGATTAAGCCTTAGCACTTTGGATGAATACGATGTTCCAAAGCCAGGCACTTTGGGTGCAAAATAGGTCACTGTAGTGATGAGATCTTCGAGTGAAGCCATGACTTGGCCAAAAGGTTTCGTGGCTTGATTATTTGCACTGGTGGCAGCAGGACTAATGATATCAAACTCTTCTTCTGAAGGAAGCCATGTGTCATTTGCTAAACCTTGAACTTCATCTGCTTCATTGGCCCATGGTTTAGGGAATTTAGCATAGCAAGCCAATTCGTAGCTAATCACTGTAGTAGCAGAACTGCCACTGCCGCTGCCACCTCCCTTGTCCGCGTAACTGGCTGGAACAATTGAAGCTCCTGATTGTCCCAGACTTCCCCAATTCATTTTGGAAAGCACTTCATCAGCTCGACTGGGACTGCCGAATAGATTTTGTACATCCTCGGGGACCCCTGGCATCATCGGACCATTGGTTCCTCCTAAGTCATCACCCGAATCCTCTATTGAACCGCTACCGCCTACATTCGGAGAGTTAGAAGGTGCTGATCTTGGTGAGCGCTTATCCATCTCTGTAGCAGTATTTAATAAGGCACCGCCCTCAGAGATATTTTTAGTTGAGCCAGCATTCGCTGAAGGTAATCCCATTGCAGCCAGGGCTAGTTGCGCAGCAATTTTCTTTTCTTCAATGTCTTTTTGGGCTGCGACAGCTAAATTAGCTGCTGCTTGTCTCCCTGCCTCAATGCCTGCGCTGGTTGAGTTGCTTCCTAAAGCCTGGGCTAATGCGGCAGTGGATGCAAGTCCCGCCATATCACGGAACATGTTGCCATTTTGAACAGCATTTAATATGGCTCCGACACCCGTTGGATCAGGAAGTGTCGTAGGATTCATAATATTTAGAACAGGTGCCCCCAGTTGGCCAGGGGTAGCATCAACTGGTTGAGCACGAGATTCCATTTGAATTGCTGCAATTTCGGGTGGTTGTAGCGGTATAGGTGAATCTTGCCAATTCCAGAAGCGAGTGGCATCAAGGCGTTCCGCGCAATTAGAACGACCCAGTACTGCTTCAGCAAAGACACCACCTGTTGGAATAGGAATAAGTTGTTCGACTGCTGTATTCGCACCTAATATTAAGCCACGATCTTTTAACCAACCCCGCCATTTTTTATGAGCCTCATCTTCTGTATCCGATACAGTATCTTCAATACCCACAGCCGTGATAAAGCTGGGCATGCGAAATACTAAGTAATTACCTGCCACCATGATAGGATTTGGATCAATTAAATCCCCAATTGGTTTACCTTCAAAAGTATATGCTGATAAAAGCAAGGAAATTTGTGAAGGATCCAATGCACGCCAAATCGCTTGACTGTAATGCAACCGGTTTTTCTCCAGGTGCATTTCTAATTCTGTTTCATCACTTTGGTTGACTAAAAAGCGACAAAGTTGTAACTCTACTGCATTAGGGCTCACTTCAACAGGTAAACTAATAGGAAACTTTGCACTGTTGTAACTGAGCTGCAGAGTTAACCTTCCTGTTAAGTAACTTGTATTCGCCGACGTAATCCTAATTGCAGCTAATTCTTGAATTGGAATCGATTCAGTAGAAATCCAGGTAATCGGACTGATACTGTTTAATTTAATTAGGTTACCGGATTGCAAATCTACATTAACTGCGGTAATGGAAATAGATGAACGATTTTGAGCTGTAAGATCCAGTGAAATTCCATAAAATACAGTTTCACCGGGTAGCGAGATATTGTTTGTTCCTGGCTTTGTGATGCCCGCCAGAGTAATACGTGAGGCTCGTATTAATTCATCATTTATCCAATAAGGTCCACTTGTTAGAGTAGCTGCGGGTGGGGCTGCAGGCTCTGTTGTCGCAGCTGAGGGAGCATTCTCCCCAACCTCTGTAGCGTTTGTTGCATTCGTAGACGATCGCGCAGAAACGTTTAGTGCAGCCATTCGATCAAGCACTGCTACGCGATCGAACACGGAACGTGTTGGACGAAGGGGTAGGACGGGTTGAATAATTACAGAACCGAATTCTCTATTTAATAATTCTTTTGCGCGCTGGTTTATGGCTGCATTGGCAAGGATCCCTTGGTAGCGTTTAATTGTTGCTTCATCAAATTTAATTAATTTCATGGGGACAAAAAGACAACGTTCCACTTGCTGTAATTGCACATTAACCCGGTAAATTTCGATGACCTCAAAGTATTGAATTGTTAAGGCATGCATATGATTGTAGTTAGCGATAATGCGAGTAGATACTGTTTGATGTTCCTCTTCGGAAACTTCTTTAACGATTGAGGCCCGACGATCGCGTACTGAGGATGCAGCTTGTTGTGTTGAATCTGCAACTCGTTGATTCATAGTTGCAGCCAGATTACGGGTACCTGATGAAGTTGAAAAGCTTTCAGCATTGGAGCTTGAAGTAGCGGAAGAGCCACTTCCGCCTAAAGTTAAGGGGCCTAAGCTTAATCCCAAACCGCCACCACCTGCTGAAGTAGTTGAGCTACCACTCGTTTTTGAAAAGCCTGTTTGAACTTCTGTGGCTACTGCATCCTGCACTTCACTAATCGCGCGATTGTGAGTAGTCGTATTAGTTAGTTTTTCCGATTCTGCAATCGTTTCTTGTCCGGATGCTTTGACTTGTCGTGACCAGTCCATGACTGCAATACGAGTGCTTTCACCGGGTGCCAGTGCAACGCTATGTAATAAATTACCTAAAGTTACTCCTTGGGCAAACCAAGATTGGGCAAAGGTTAATATCGCTCCTACCGCCGGAGCTTTAAAACCAAAATCAGAGGAAACAGTGGGAGAGATGTCAATAGCACCTGCCGTTTTTAAATCAGTTGTTTGTTGCGGTGTAACCTGATCGATAACTACCGAACGATAAAAATGCCGTTCAGTCGGATATTCGCCTAGGCGCGGAACTAATTCACTTCCCTTTTCTTCTCCCTCCTGATTTAGGTCCGGAACTCCAACACTTAATATAACTTGAGCGGCACAGAATGGAGGCCATCGACCCAAATCACCAACGGTTTCAACTTGCAAGTTTGTTTCTATTTCAGAAACAAGCACAGTGCCAATATCTCTAAAGACACTAATTTTTTCTCCAACTAAAGCATCTGGAGTTTGTGGTGAGTCTGCCGTGATAAAACTCGAAGAAATCTTTCCTGCACGAGCAACGATTGAGTTTCCCACTCCATTTGCTGCAGCAGCAATATCATGAGCAATCTGGAATAAAGGGCTTGTTGCTAAATCGTAAATCGTTTTAATACCTAATTTATTTAAGGTTTGTTCTGTTTGAGTTGAAACTCCAAGCAAGGAAGAAACAGGTTGACTTAGAGCGTGCAATGCATCCATTTTTGTAAATTGGAATTTTAATCCGTCTCGGTATCCCATTTCGAACTCCATTTCCAAATGCGACTTGATTAAAAATAATACAATATTTATAAAATATATACTAATTATGGGATTTTACCAATCGTGTCAAGTTTTCTTGGAATACCATGGCTTGATACATTCATCCTTGAATTTGGGCAAAGAGTAAGTAAAGGGTTATTCGCAGGATTCAGGTTTTTTTTTTTCTTAGTACTTTTATTTTGCTTTGTCTGGATTTTTCTTCTAAAATTTTCTGCTTAGCTCGCCTTGATCGTCTTTTCTTTTGGCGTTTTAATTTTTCAATTTTTTGTTGTTCTTTTGTTTTTTCCTCACTCACGGCTGAATGTAATTTTTCACAAAGCCGTATTCTTGCAAAATATCGATTGTCTTCGCGGCTTCTAGACTCCTGACATTTTATTTCCAAACCGGAAGGGATATGTTTCAAATAAACTGTCGAGGCGGTTTTATGGAGTTTCTGACCTCCTTTCCCACTACCCACAATAAATTTTTCGATGAGATCATCACTCCTAATATGAAGTTGAACCATTAACTCGGTTAATTTATCCCATTTTTCTTTATTAATCATCGTGCTTGGTTCTTATGCTCATATGGATATAGTGACTTGAGGTATCGTCGACTTGTTAATTTAAATCTCTCTACTTACCGCGCTTATGCGTGGTATCCAGAGCGATATTTTAAGATACTGCTGAATTTTTTTAAAGACTCCTGGATAGCGCGCATAAAGCGCAGTACGTAGGCGAAAAAAATTAGTGGAGGTTTCTTATCCAAACTGACGATACCTTAGGATACAGAATTCTCGGTTCCGTATTTTTTTCAACTTATAATTTTATCCCCACAGTAAATATTTTACATATAAGTCTAATTTAGACTATAATGAATAAAAAAACAATCCACTGTCGTATCTCTAAAAAATTCTGGTTCAATAAAAATGAAGATAATTTACCTTGAGCAAATTAAAAAAATTTTGGAAAAAATCGATATTATTCCTGCTGTAGAACAAGGATTTATCGTATATTCCAATGGAGAAACTGTTTTACCACCAGTTGGTGAACTTCTTTTCAATAATCCTCCTGGAGATGTTCATATTAAATATGGGTATGTTCTGGGTGAAGACTATTATGTTATTAAAGTGGCCTCGGGGTTTTATGAGAATCCCAAATTACATTTACCTTCGAGCTATGGACTGATGCTGATTTTTAGTCAAAAAACAGGGATTCTTTGTGGTATTTTGCTGGATGAAGGCTATCTTACTGATTTAAGAACAGCAGCAGCTGGCGCTATTGTAGCGAAATATTTTGCCCCACGTCGCGTTAACAAAATTGGTATTATTGGAACAGGTACTCAAGCTAAATTGCAATTATACTATTTGAAAAATATTGTTCACTGTAGAGAAGTTGTGGTATCTGGAAGAAACAGATCGAACCTTATTGAATTCAAGACTGAAATGGAACTTAGCGGCTTTCAAGTAAAAACTACGGAAACAATTGCAGAGGTAGTATCATCTTGCAATTTCATAATCACCACTACACCTTCTACCTCACCGCTTTTATTTGCACATCAAATAAAAAAAGGGACTCATGTCACCGCAGTTGGAGCGGATACTCCCAAAAAACAAGAACTGGATGAAAATATTTTTAAAAATGCAGATGTTATCGTTGCAGATAGTATAAAACAATGTATTGAACGCGGAGATATATCGCATGCTATCCATAAAAAAATAATTAATGAAAGAAACTTAATTGAATTGGGCCAGGTTATATCCGGGGTAAAGGAGGGTAGAACCAATGATTCACAGATTACAATTGCAGACTTAACTGGCCTTGCCGTGCAAGACATCCAAATTGCGAAATCAGTTTTTAACGCAATAAATTTATAGAACACAAAAAACACTTTTTTCTTTCACTTAAATTACATCATATTTATTTAAGATCATGGTGTTATAAAACTTTCTCAAACGTTTGATAAATGATAAAAATGATTTGTATGAGTCTTCGTTCGAGTTAGGGATGCTAATTTATAAAGGTAAGGTATTAACTAAATTTAAAAATAAGAACAGCGGTAAAAATCAAGGGGAAGTAGATGGCTTTTATCGTGATTCGGACGGAATGGAATATTTTATAAAAAAACCTAAAGACCCTAGAGAATTGTTCACAGAATTGTTTGCAGGTTTATTGCTTCAAGAATGTATCCGTCGCGAGTTGATTGATAAAATATATCATGCATCATTCATTTGTGCTCAACTGATTCAATTTGAAGACGGCAGTTACGGGCTGATTCAGCCTAAAATCGACTTTCAAGAATTATATAAAATCATTGGCACAGGCTATCGAGATGGTTCTGATAGAGATCCTTTAGTGGAAATGTTTTACGGTCCCCAATCCTACTTACTACTCACCCAATTAAAATCATACTTTGGTCTTGCGATTGTATTGATGTTTTCTTTGCTCCTAGGCGATCATAGCGTGCACAGTGGGAATGTGGTTTGCTTGGATGTCCTGTCAGCAGTTGAAATGATGTTTATTCAGTTTGCTCGTATTGATTGGGGAGCCGCATTCCGTTATTACGGCCATAAAAAGAATAATGAAAATCTTTTGAATCCATTAGAGTATCAAGGATGGTTCAATCATAAAGGATACACCAAAGGGTATTTTCTCAATTACAAAAAAATAAAAGGATTGTTCCCGGCCATTGCTGAACAGGCGAGTCTATTACAAAAAAAAGTAGATGAAATATTGTTTGTTGAGATGATTAACTCTGTTTTAAGACAACTCCCAGTCGATTTAGTTGATAACAAGACTAAATTAGAGTTAGCTAAATATTTATGTATTAAGTCTTTTGAAAAAATCAATTTTGGTGAGGAAGAGCAGCAATTTGCACGAGATTTGGCGCATATTTTATTTAATCGATTAGAAAAGATGACCGTTCTTCAGGATTTTCCAGTTACTGAAGCGGAATCGGATTTACCACAAATTATATATGCAGAAAGCATACCAACGGCTATTGGATTACCCGTGAATAGCGTTATTCCTTTTAATCAGCAAATGAGTATTTGGCTGAGTATACTTTCTTTATCTGATGAACGCAGTATTTTTGATTTTAACAGTATTGATCGCACTAAATTAGTCGAACAATATAATTTTTTTATGGAGGCCTTATTGCGTCAAGTAGAACACTTAGACCAGTGCGCTTATGTAGAGGATCAGACGCAATCTTTATCAATAAGCGATTCTTTTCGGAAGCAGTTTACTTTAGACATGGATTTAAAACCATGCTCCTCTTATGCAGAGTCACGTATTTCTTACAAAAAGCCGTACTGGGAACTTGTTGAAACAGTATTAACCATGGGTTTTAACGCCATTATTACTATTAGAGTGCTGCAAAGCACCCAAACCACTACAATGCTCGCCAGTGGATCTTCCATCCATTTTTTGTTTGATGCTTTAAAAACATACCTACTTGATCTGAATGCGGTTCATCATATGTTTCTGCAAGAGATGCACGATATGCTTTTCTTAATGTCGGGGACACAACTTGCACGGGTTTGTCTCAATGAAATGGAATTTATAAGTTCGAGTTTTCTCATCGGAATAGTTCTGAAAAATCCTGAACTTTGGGCGCGTATGAATCAGGCTCTAACTGAAGAATACGAAATACTCTATCAAGAGAAAATAAATGATTACATTGTTAAGTTACGAAAATGTCATGAAGATTATACTTTATTTTTAACTTTAGTTAGTGAATCGTCATCCATATCTCAATTTGCTACAAAGAGAGTCGTAGTGGATAAACTAAATAATCTTTTTGAAAATCTGCCAGAATTTTTGCAGAAGGAGCTTGCATCGGTCTTAAATCAAATTCAGGATGACTTTAGAAGCTTGCAACGTCGGTACAGTCTTGAGTTGGGACTGAAGCAAATGGACGAAAGCCTTCTCATATTAGAAAAAAGTAACGGTTCTTTAATGGAGATGGATAATTTTGTGGCACAAACTGATAAAAAAGAGGCGGATGTTACGGACAGGATGCTCTATGAAAAAATTTCAGCTGATAAAATCCTTTGGCAAGCAATAATAGAATCCCAAAGTGACGAATTGCCTCTTGATGACCTGCTTGTCTTAAAAAATTTTTATGATAGGAAAAGGATGGAATGCATCGATCTTCAATCCACTAAGGCGTTAAACCTTTTTTACACTCATGCATTAAAGGTCCGTTTATCCGATAGTTCTTTATCAGAGCAAGCTCATATCACTCTATATGATGCTCTAAAAACATTTGACACCTCGCAAAAATCAACTATTTTAAATGAAGCAATCCACATAGTTAATATCCTATTTAATAAAGTGGGTGAGGTGAAGTCTCAGATGGTAAACAGGTCGCTTTTTTTTAGTCGGCATAAATCAGAAGCTTTATTGGTTAATAACAATCGCAATGACGATAGTTCCAGGTCATCCAGCAGATTATCACTACCCAGTACTGTTTGAACCATGGGGACTATCAATCTTAATGAGCTTTAAGCAGGGATAATTAAGTAAGGAAGGGACATGTTTAAAAAAATTGATGGAATAAAACAAAAAAATAGAGAAACAATAATCAAAGCAATAACTGAGTTAGATGCAGTAACTTATGAGACGGTTTCAACTTCTTTAGCTCAGAAACTTGCAGAGGGTACACTAAAACTCGATCACAGTACCTATAAGCCTGCTGATGCAACTACAGTGATGCCAAATGGTGTTGGCCGATATCTTCTTTATGATCATCCTGATAAATCCAATCCTTTCTCCATATGGGTATTTGCATTTGCACCGAGGCAAAAAACAACAATACATGACCACAAATACAAAGGCACTGTTACTGTTCTAGAGGGGCCTGTATCCGAGAAATACTACCAACCTACTAGTGAATGCTCTGCGCAACTTGTGAATCGTGTTGATCGTTATCAATTCCACAGCAATCGCGATGACTTAAGCGGAGTATTTGTCCATCAACTCAAGCGAAGAAAAGCTTTAGGAGAAGGGGTGAGCGTCACGTTACATATTTATAATATGGAAGCCTATTTAGTGAACCTTGAAGGGAAACAAACGGATCGAAGAAATTTAAATATAATCTATTCTAAGGATAAAACAATAAATAAGGAAAATATTCCTTCCTATGCAGAGGCTCATCCTGAGTGTAAGCCTTCTTTTTAGGGACAAAAGAAAATCCATCCATTGCTGGGCGGTTAAGCCGTGGGGCGGAGTAGTAAAGGGTAATAGATCAAAGGTCTAACCAGAACTGACAATCCTTTGGCCTTAACTGCCCAGCAAAATGGAAGGTTATTTTGTCCATTCTAACCTAATGGGTCGGTCAAAAAATTCTCATAAAAATCAATGACTACCATAATTAATACTTTTTGAACTGATAATGGTATAAAAGTATTGCGCATGCCATTTTGATCGTATAGATTACAAGTTAAGCGAAATAAAAACTAAAGGACTAATGTTATGTCAATGTGTTTCGTTCCCATCATACAAAAGGATAATCTATCCAATCATAAAACCATTCTGTACTTGATGCAGAGGATTAAGAATCCATTAGCAATAAAGAAAATAGTTTAGATTTAAATAGCGTTCTCTTTTATAAACCGATCCAAATCATAATTTATAAACTGCCAATGTAAAGTTTACATAAGAATGTCGAGGAATATAAAAACAAAAAAAGGAGTCAATATGTTTGATGTAGATAATAGTGGTAAAGGCAATTGTATGTACTACGCTTATAGCATTTCTTTAATGTATTATTTACGGGCTAAAAATGCTCCTGATACTACAGAAAATATTTTTAACAAGTTAAAGCTTAAAGAAGATGATAAAGTTCTGTTGCGAGCATTAGTGTCTAAGAACCCAAATTATCAATTTACATCTCGGGAAATCAAAACCATTATTGAACCTATTCTTGGAAAAGCCACTCGGGATTTGGCTGCTGAATATACACTGCGAGAGTTTAAACTGTCTCCTCATGACTCCCCATTATTTACTTCAGCGAAATATGGTTTGGAGTTTTGTTTCCGACAAGCACTACGGGAGAATGGTTCAGAACTGTATGAGCTTATTGATCATGGATTTACTAATCCGGATTACACGGCAGCTGAAATATATAAGATGAGTGGCACCGATCTTGCGATGACAGAGCATGCAATTGGAAGAGTGCCACATGTTATAGAGGAATTTAAACGCCTGTGGGCCATCAAGGAAGAAGAACTCAAAAAAGAAGAGAAACCGTTTACTGAAAAAGAGATTAAGGTTTATAAAGAAAAGCTTTTAGATCATATTTTAAGAGATGAAACAGTTCACTTCTTTTTATCAGATAATGAAAAATATTTGAATCTGTATAAAGAGCATCTGCAAAAAGAATATGTATGGGGCTCAGAAGAAACACTCCTCGTTTTACATCGAGCACTACAAGGTGAGCGCATGGTGCGAAACGAAAAAGGAACTATTGATACATTTTACGATACTGAGTTCGTATTACATATTCATAGAAATGGCAGCAGTCCCTTTTTTCAATCCAGAAGCCCGGATATGATTTTGAATAATCAAAGTGATATTCATTGGACTTCTACAATTCCTGATTCAATATTCACAACAAAATTAACAGCCAATGAGACAAAGCTTTTCGAACTACTTGATGAACTCCGTATGATGCATTCTAAGATTGCATTGGAAAAGGATAAGATGGAACATGATCTGCTATCCACTTTGATGAAAGAAATGGATTTAATTTATGCTAACCCGAGTTATGCCATGAAAGAAAAAGCAATTGAGTCAGTCTTTCAACTTGCTGGTAAATTAATTATGAAATTAGGGTCTGATTCTTCTTGGAGACTACTACTTGGCAATTTTCTTTCTGCGTTTATCGAGTGTACCCCCAAATTTTTAGCAGACAAACCAATGAGCCTGGAAAGCAAAGAATTGTCCTCTGAAGATTCATCTGGTAAAGAACTCATCTCGAAACAAGTTCAAATGAGCTCTCTAAGTAAATTTTCCCATCATACTTTGTTTAAAAAATCCGAAGAATCATTGCAAAAAACATATCCTCAAGAAATTGCTCGTTATATTTCTGAAGGGAAACAGAGTGGCCCAAAAGTAGCTAAGGCGTTGAGGCAAATATATCAAGAAGGACTGGATGGTAATAAAATATACACTCCGGAGAAATGTGTAGAAATCGCTTTGCAGTATCTTAGTTATGTAAAACATAAGAAGCGTCATTTTATTCTGGCCGATGTACATAACTTTGTAAAAGAAATGGACAAAATTATAAAACAAAAAGGCGATGACCTTAACAGGGATCTCGCGCATCTGGATGCTATTGACAAAAATGCAGTTGGAAATGCTTCAATGTCATTGATGTAGCGATTTGGAGCGTGACAGCGTTTAGTTGATGTTTTTAATTAGGACAAGGATGGGTAAAATGACCAGAGGGATCGTCAGTTTTTCATTTTAAATTTCACTACGTACCACTTAAATTCACTACGTACTGCTTAAATTTCACTACGTACTGCTTAAACTCCTCTACGTACCGCGCTTAAAGCGCGGTACGTAGGCGAAAATTAGTGGGGGTTTCTTATCAAAAAACTGACGATCCCTCTGGTCATTTTACCCAAACTTAGGAATCACTTTAATGTGTGCTTTGATAAGGGAACTCATCTTCGTCTGAGTCTTCTGGATTTGCTAAAAACTTATCTTCATAATCAATCACAAAACCGGCAAAAATTCGAACGATGCGGTCATCAATTTTTTCAGGATAATGCACAGAAGCATTCCAGCTTTTGTCGTCAAAGTTTCGATTGAATTCTGCAATTGGGTGGGGGTTGTTAGTTGATGATAAAATAACAAATCGATCAAAGCTTGGATTTGCATAAGCAACGCCAATTTCAGTCGCTTTTCCTGCTTCATCGTAGTCATAAATAGTAAATTTTGCAGATTCAAGAGTTGCTAAATTTCCATCAATAAAGCCAATTTGCACGCCTCGAGTATCATAAATATCAATCTCTTTGGCCCAAGGATATAGGGAACCTAAGGAAATGATTCGTGTAATACCCGTTGCCTGCCATCCATCTTTATTGGATAAATCATAATTTGTTCGGATACGAAATGAGCTCTTTTTTACTGATCCAGGATAGGTTTCTTTTTGGGGGGATTTAATCTGATAAATTTCAGAAAATTTATAAACATCTTTTGTAACTACAAAATCATAGGGATGGTCTTCGTGAACACCATAACTATTAGCTAGAGTTGCATAGGATATTGTAAATAGGATAGACAAAAATGATATCAATAATTTACGCATTTAGAACCCCTTAAATAATATTTGGAAATATCAATTTGAACTATGAAAAATAAATAAAAATATAAATAATTCAATATTTTTCACAGACCTCCTGCGAGGCGAATGTATAGTAAATCAAATTGATCTTGGAATAAATCGTTTCTAGACGTTCTATGATTTTTTAAGGTGGACTAAGCTGGTTTCGATTAAAAAAAAAGCCAATTGTAAAATTATAATCTATATTTAGAACACGATCATTTAAAAAAAGGGAATTTACTATGGACTTAATTTTATTAATTGTCTTAATTGTTCTTTTGCTCGCAGTACTTCCCACTTGGCCTTATAGTAGCGGATGGGGATATTATCCTAGCGGCGGTGTAGGCTTAATTCTTGTAATTTTGATTCTTGTATTGCTGCTGCGTGGTGGTGGTCCTTAGAAAGGGGATTAATAAAGGCTTCTGGATATTAGGGGCCTTGAGCTCTAGTATCCAGTAAAACCCAAAGCTCTCAAGCCTTATTGGCTTGAGAGATAAATACAATTTTTCTTTGAACTCCTAAACGTGAGCAACAAACTGATTCTCATAATCAGTTTCTTCGTTTTCAGCGATTTCATCTTCTTTTGTAATTGGAAATAAAAAAGTAGATGCGTCCATGCTGCCTCCAGACTCAAAAATGCTGAATCGGGCTAGATTTGAATCACTGGATTTTTCTCCACGACTAACTTTTGCTGAGCTTATTCCATCTTCTGCAAAAGACAGGTGATTGATTTCTTCTTGTATTTTTTGACATCCACGATTCATCATTGAAATTTGAGGCATTAATTCAGAAATTCTGAGGTCAAGTTCATTCATTTCTGCTTTTAATTGCTTCAACTGTTTGCTTGATTCTTTCTTTGCTTTTCTTTTAAGGGAATTATCGTTAAGTTGTTTTTCTACAGCATCAATCCTGACTTTGAGTGTTGATGCTTGCTGTATCAAACTTTTCATGGGAACCGTTACTGCATCCCTGGCGGCTTCTTTCATATGTTCCAATTGTTCCCGAATAGACTGTCTAGTACTTGCTAAATGCTCCAATTTATCAGTATGACGTTCTTTAAAATCATAGTTCCACTTTTCATCCATAATGTAATTCTCTAACACTGGAGTTAACTGACTTATAAATCCACTGAGTCCCAAAAAGTCTGTTCCAGGGAAGAGATCTAAAACTTCGGTTAAACGGGGCGCCATAATAATAGCTAGATTATTGTGCGTCATGAGATTGGTATCTTGGAACGTACCCGCTTGATGCATTAAATGGCAGTAATGATCAAGGATTTCTCCTGCACGTTGATGATCTACTCTTTTCGAAAGTAATAGATCACGAATAAACTCATCGAATAATTGAGCTGCTTTTATCAGATCCTCTTCTTTTTGATCCTTCAATAAAGATTTTAATTTTTTAGAGAAGATGACACGCTGGCTATCTGCAGCATCTAATATTTGTCTGTCTTTAAAAACAGCAGGTATCATTCCTAAAATGTTATGAAATCGCTCGCTATCTACTTTATTTTGTTCCATCACATAAGAACTTAGAATGTCCGCATCAAATTGTTCTCTAATAAGCTGATCAAGCAATCTCTGCGTTTCTTCTTTTGCTCCCGCGACTCGAAAAACCCCGGGAGTATTTAATAATTCTGGATTTTGGGATACTAACTGAACAATTGAGCGAAATACATTCACTATTACATGTGTATTGTAGGGACCAGGCATTTAAATTCTCCGGATAAAAGTGAATCTATTAGGAGTAGTATTGGTCATCAGAACAGGCATGGCAAAAGTTGATGCTTCTCTGCAATTTTCATTTAAAAACAAATAAATTATGAGATTTTTCATCCTGTTAAACATTAACAACCATATTAAATCCTCCATAAATCAAACGCTTGCCATCAAAAGGCATGGGATTAATATTTGGTTCTAATCGGGGATCTTCCATGACTTTTTTCATCCCCTCCTCACGAACTTGTTTGGACGGCCAAAGAATCCAGGAAAAAACGACTATTTCATCTTCTTTGCACTTGACTGCCATTGGAAAAGAAGTAATTTTTCCTTCTGGAACATCATCCCCCCAGCATTCAACCAGTTTTAGGGCACCATGCTCTTTAAATACCACCGCCGCCTTTGTTGCATGTTCAATATATTGTGCTTTATTTGCCTTTGGTACTGCAGCAACAAATCCATCCACATAATTCATAAAAAAACTCCTCTTCGTTTATGAAATTACAACAGATTGTTAATATGGCACATTTAGTACGATTATTCCAAATTAAATTTTGATGCCAATGCACCGTATCACTTAAACAGAGTATTATCGCTGCATTCCAATTTAACTATTTAAGTGGAAAAACAACTACCAAAATCATAGAACAATCTATAATTAGATAAGGAAGTGGAAAAACAATTAAAGGTTTAAGAAAAGAGGAATAACGCTATGTTTAAAAGAATTGTTTTATTTCTTGTTACAAACTTGGCTATAATCTTAGTCATTTCTTTTATACTAAGTATATTCAACGTTAGCCCATACTTGACCCAATATGGTTTAAATTATCAAGCCTTGTTAATTTTTGCTGCAATTATTGGTTTCACAGGATCATTTATTTCACTTTTTATTTCTAAATGGATGGCAATTCATGCTTTTAATGTTCAACTCATTGAGAAACCAACTACCGAATCAGAATTGTGGTTAATGAACGAAGTAAGATCTTTAGCCCAAAAAAGAAATATTGGAATGCCTGATGTGGGAATCTACGATAGTCCAGAGCCCAATGCTTTTGCTACAGGGTGGAATAAAAACAAGGCTCTTGTTGCTGTTTCAACTGGATTGCTCAATGCAATGAATGAAGAAGAAGTACAAGGTGTTTTAGGACATGAAATTTCTCATGTTGCTAATGGTGATATGGTAACGCTCACCTTAATTCAAGGTGTGGTAAATACCTTTGTAATCTTTTTTGCCCGTATTGCAGCGTTTTTTGTGATGCAATTCTTCCGAAGAGACAATGATGAAGGGGTGCAGGGTGGTTTTGTTTATTATGGTGTCGCTCTTATCTTTGAATTACTGTTTGGAATTCTTGCTTCCATAATTGTAATGTGGTTTTCGCGTTATCGCGAGTTTCGAGCAGACAGGGGTTCTGCGCAATACGTCGGCAGAGACAAAATGATAAAAGCTTTACAACGTTTGCAGCAACTCATGGATAAAACACCAGTAGATGATCGTGCACCTGCATTTAAAGCCATGAAAATATCAAGTCATGATGGCTGGCTTGCAATTTTTTCAAGCCATCCTCCGCTTGAAAAACGAATTGAAGCATTGCAAAAATACAGGTAATTTTTTGACTTTGAGTCAAAATTTATAGCCATTTTTTCTTTTTGAAATAACTGAATGGCAATAATGCGGAAATAAACATCATGAGTATTGCAAGAGGATAACCTATATACCAGCGTATTTCGGGCATATAAGTAAAATTCATCCCATAGATGCTTGCTATAAGAGTTGGAGGCAGAAAAATAACTGCTGCAACTGAGAAAATTTTAATCGTATTATTTTGCTCTATATTAATCATGCCTAGAGTGGCATCCAATAAAAAACTAAATTTAGTAGCGAGGAAGCTTGCATGTTCTCGAAGAGCGTTGATATCTTTTTGGATAATAGTGAGATAAGTCATTAACTCTTTAGGGAGCTCTGAGTGATTCGCTTGCTCCAAATAGGATATTAAACGTGTGAATGATATTAAACTTTCACTGGCTTTAGTACCAAGATCACCATTTGTTCCTATGTATTGCAATATATGTTTATAGTTAGTTTCAGGCGCTGTATGATTATTTCCTTTTGCATGAAAAATAATTTTTGATATTTCATCAAACTTTCCACTTATTTTTTCTAAAATATCCGCAAGTCTATCCACAGCCGCATCTAACAAACCGATTAATAGAGCTTTTGCATTGTAATCCTTTGCTTTGGAGCGTAATAATTTTTTAGTAAATAATTTAAAGGGATGCAGTTCAATATAACGGAGGGTAATTAAACATTTTTCAGTAACTATAAAAGCAACTACATCCGTTTTTGCTTCAGGTAAATCAGATAGTGCAACCATTGTTGCGGTCATATAAATAGCATCATTTTCAACATACAATCGACTGGATGGCTCAATTTCTTCAACCTCTTCTTTGGTAGGAATTTCAATTTTTAATTGGGTTTCTACTAGTTCTTCCTCTTCTTTTGTTGGATCGAGTAAATCGATCCATAGCGCATCTTGCAGTAGATGCATATTCTCATCATTAAGTGCACTGGATTGTATGCGAGAGTCAGTTTGGTAATAGATGACTACCATGTGAACTTTTCCTTTTAAGTTTATAGGGATGCTATAGTAGTGTTCTTATCTTATCCTGTTTTATGAGAAATAAGTAGGGACATAATTTATCATATTGTTGGTTGCTTACAACTGAATCTTCTACACATGCTGAAAAACTAGCCCAGCTCTATTCCCACGCCCCGCGGCTTGTCCCTGAGAGATGGTCACAAAAAGTGACCATCTCTCAGGGATAAAGCGCGGTACGTAGGAAAGCAGTACGTAGAGAAATTTAAGCGGTACGTAGAGAAACTTAAGGGGTACATGATAAATTTAAAAAACTGACGATCGTTCAGGGCTTGTCCGCGGGATCCAGCAGATCTACCCTAAAACACTAGACCCCACGGACAAGCCTCGAGGCGTAGATAGAGATGTGATAGACAGTTGCCTACCAGGATACAGTGTCAAGATAAAGCAAAAGTTACTCAAAGCCCATTAACAATGAGGATATTTATATGGTGCAGAAGGAGGTGGTGTTCGACTTAACTCTCTTTCTATCTCTTCAATACAGCAACGAATACTTTCACGTTGGAAATGGGGTGTTGAGGTAGAGAGAAAGATTAGGCCAGCACTCAAATCTTACTTTTCTCCAAGATTCTTAACTTGTGGCTAAGAGACAGCTGCAAGCAGCTACACTTCGTGCCGTTCGGGGAGTACTAGTCGGTAAGAATAGATTATAAATTTAAAAATAGCATTAATGCTTTTTGCACATGCATCCTATTTTCACTTTGCGTAAAGATAATTGATGCAGGGCTGTCTGGTAAAGTCTCAGATACTTCTTTTCCTCGTTCCATGGGCATGCAATGCATAAATACTGCTTCAGGCTTTGCATAAGACATCAAGGCTTCATTCACCTGGAATCCTTGAAAGTCTTGATCATTTTCCTGATCTTCAAACCCCATGCTGGTCCAAACGTCAGTATAGACTGCATCCGTATTTTTAACTGCTTCTTCAGGTTTAGAAAAATTAAAAATCATATCTTTTTTAATGCTTTGTGCTTGTTTGATAATCGCGGCATTAGGCTGACGGAATTTTGGGCAGCAGTAATTAATCGTTATTCCCAATTGAGGTGCAAGCAGCATCAAACTATGAAGAATATTATTTCCATCACCAATATAAGCAACAGTAAGTCCTTCAAGTGAGCCGAATTGCTCCCATAGACTAAGTAAATCGGCAAGAATTTGACATGGATGATGTAACGCTGAAAGACCATTAATTACTGGCACTGTTGCATAAGCAGCCATTTCCCGTAAAGTCTCATCGGCATGGGTTCTCAGCATAATAAAATCAGCATAACCGTTTAAAACTCGGGCCATATCCCCAGGAGTTTCCTGTTTTCGCGTATTACCCACGCTTTCGATAGCTATTCCACCCATACTCTGAATGGCCATAGCAAAACTTAAGCGGGTTCGAAAAGATGGCTTTTCAAAAATCATAGCAAGGCTTTTACTGAGTAGAGATTGACTGTAAAAGGAAGGCGTTTGCTTAAGCGCTTTAGCTTTTTCCAAAACATGTTTCAATTCTTCAGTACTTAATTCGGTTCCTGTGAGGAAATGTTTTATTTTTTTTGTAGATGATGTATTGATTGTTTCTGATGATTTAGTAGCCAGCGCTTCGGCATGATGGGTTCCTGTTTCAAGATCAAATATGGCTTGTTGTAGATTAATCACAAACGTATTGGTTGTTACTTCACTAATAGGTTCGGAATGATCGCTTTTAACTAAATTATTCTTAACTGGGGTATGGGACATATTTAGCCTCCTTGGTAAAACAGTAAATAAACAGCGGTTGGCTTTTGTTACCCAGAAATCGATGTGATAATGCAGTCGTATTCAGAGAGCCTCTTTGAAACTTTGTATGTAACAAAGATAAGACTATTCTTTTACAAATAAAGAGAGGTTTTTGAATTAGTTTTTTCATAATGAATCCTTTAACCAGATATTTTCTAGTTTTTGAATTTCTCCATTTTCCTTAAGTTTTTGTAATGCCTTATTAATCTTTATTGTCAACGGAGAGCCTTTTTTGAGCGCTAATGCATATCCATGATCTGCTTTAGCAATTACAGAATAAGAGAGTTTTGTGTCTTTTTTACTAAAGATCTTACCTTGCGCTCCATCCATTAAAACAACATCAACATGGCCTGCAACTAAAGCTTCAACAGCCTGATTGTTATTATCCAGTGCAGTAAGTTCGATCTGCGGATAATTTTCCCTCAACCAAATTTCCATAATACTTCCAAGCTGTACTGCTACTTTTTTTCCTTCAAGTTGACTGGGTGTTGTGACGGGCTGATCGGAGTGATATACCGAGGCCATGCCTTCGAAATAATAAGGTTCAGAGAAATCAAAATTGACTTTACGAGCGTCAGTTACCGAGATTGTCGCTATAGCAATGTCATCTTGTCCGGAGCTTATTGCAGGAAGGACAGTACTGAATTGCATATTGTCAAAAACAGCTTTCTTTCCAAGTTCCTTAGCAATGAGTTTTGCCAAATCAATATCAAAACCTTTTATCTCTCCATGCACGCTGTATTCAAATGGTGGATATTCTGCGGCTGTTGCAAAATGCAAGTACTCCTCATTTTCTTTTGTTTTGCATGAAGATATAAAAATAATTGCTACCAGTGGGAATAGTTTTAAAAATTGACTCATTTGAATTTGAATTCATATTTTATCCATAAAACGAATATACATTTTGTCTTTTATATTGTCAACATAAAAATGAATACAATTTCAGTTTATAGAATATCTATTCGCCTGCTTCGATTACATGCACCCCTAACGAAAGCGCTTGCCTGAAAGACGCGGACGGGGCGGATCTTTAATTACATTCAGTCAAAATCTAATTGTTTCCATGCTTCATATAAAACAACAGCAACAGCATTCGAAAGATTTAAGCTTCGATTATTTTCACGCATTGGAATGTAGAGCGACGTATATTTTTGTAGCAATTCGTTAGGTAATCCGTTGGATTCTGGTCCAAACAAAAACATATCTTCTGCAGTGTATTGAACTGTTGAGTAACACTTCTTAGCTCTAGCACTGCATGCATAAATCCTTTTTTGATCATGTTGCTGGATGAATGTTTCCCAATTTTCATATTGGGAAATGGAAGCCCATTCGTGATAATCTAAACCTGCGCGTCTTAATGCTTTTTCGTGTAATGAAAAGCCAAGAGGGTGGATTAAATGCAATTTTGCTCCAGTATTGGCGCATAAGCGAATGATGTTTCCCGTATTTGGAGGGATTTCAGGTTGGTAAAGTGCAATATGAAACATAGTTGTATCAATAATAAGTGGTTAGAGTTTTACTTTCATTTTGGAAATATTTCAGAACATCTCAATTATATCTCTAATCATGAGTTTTAAACAAAAACTTCATAAAGGTACAATCAGTCATACCTGAGGTAACGTCAGTTTTATGATGAGAAACCTCCACTAATTTTTTCGCCTACGTACCGCGCTTAATTTTTCACCTACCTACCGCGCTTTATGCGCGGTATCCATGGGTTCTTGCTATAGGAATGCTCAGCGGCATCTTAAAATATCGTTCTGGATACCGCGCATAAAGCGCGGTACGTAGAGAAATTTAGCGGTACGTAGAGAAATTTAAGCGGTACGTAGCGAAATTTAAGTGGTACGTAGCGAAATTTAAAATGAAAAACTGACGATCTCTCAGTTCTATGATACCCAAAGGAAAAATCGAAGCGGAACATTCCATGGGTATATTAAATTATTGCTAAAAACCGCAAAGCGCTTTACTTGAAATTATTCGGGCTGCAGTTCGATGTATGGAGCAAACTCTTTTTATCTGATTCAGCAATGCTTTTAAAAAAGAAAAAAATACTTCTTTCTTGTCGTACAATAATAGCAGTACTAGGCTTTGCAGGCTGAGATTCTATTTTACGCTCTGCATGGCTTGTACTATTGATTTCATTTTCAGTATCTTGTTCATCCTCAGGGAAGGTTATAGTTGGTGATTTAAGTTCTTGATCCGAACGAAATTGTGTATCCTCAGTATCAATAATTTCCTCGATACTTAAAGAACATCTAGTAGAACTTAGTTCTCTAAATGTTGGTAATAGGAGTGCTTTAGATTTTCTCAAGCAATGATAGGAAGATTCCTCTTGTGTGAACGCATCACTAACATTTAGCGTATGTTTATGTTCATGGGCATAGCCGGCCTCAACTTGTTTTGTTGTTCCATCACTGGAATAAATATGTAAGTAAGCTAGTTTTTTAACTTTATCGGATGAAATTGGCTGAGGTATATAAACTATTGATGAGTAATAATTTATCGCAACATCTTTATATTTTTTACCCAAACCCTGCGCAAAAAAAACAGCTAACTGATCATTAGTATTATTCTCATCGCATATAAATAAATTAATTCCCTTCACATTCTCGGCTAATTGTGGCGTAAGACCACATTGTTTCATCCGCCAGGCCACTGCATCAATTGGTAGTTGATAAGGTTCTTGTGAGAAATGTTCATAATAGACTTGATTAACATTTACAACACACCGAGGGTCTCCAGTTCCATCAGCAAGAATATAAATTACTGTGTCGGGGTCTACATTTTCCGGAGTAAAATGAAACTGAGCTTCAGGATAATCGTCATAATCTTCTGCATTTTCGTCAGGGTGATGATACATTACTATGCTTGGAACATTATCGCTGTTCTCTTCTAAATTTCTTAAATTATATCTCCATGATAAGGCTCTCATATAAAGAGAGAAATTATTCTCACTAATAGTGAAGGGAATAAATAAAATAATTTTACTCATAGATAATGTTCAACGATTGTCCAGGGTGCTAATTATATGGTTTTTTGCTTAAGAAATTATTAAATGAGTCAAAAGTAAATCATAATGAATCGAGGATAAACGATTGAGCCATGGGGAGAGAATGAGACAATTTGCCAAAATCATAATGAAAATAAAAAGTTAATAATTGGATGTTGGGAACTCATGACCTTTATTGAATTTGTAATTCTCTAAATGTATCGAGTTGAGTTCATTCACATGCGGTCTGTTGGGTAAAAACTGAATGCCCCAAAGTGCGATTGTAGCCTCGGCGTTTATTAAAAACCGTCCATCAGCGAGCATGAGCGGTTTTTTATTAACGAAAATGAGGTAGTTATCTGTAAACCAGTTAAAGATAATAAAATCGCGTAATAATGAAGGTGATTCTTTGATGTAATCGGGTAATTCCTGGGAAGAAAAATGAGGAAAGCTTCTCAAAAGCTGACTGCTTGATTTTTTAAACAGGGGGGCTGAAGCATCAATGACATACAAACGATTATTCGCTAATGCAACTCCCCTCCAAAGTGTTGAACTTAAGAATTTAGGAAACACACCTACTTTGTATACATTTAACTGGAGTTTGGCAAGTTCATCATGAACGGCTGCACTTGCCCGATTATGCTGCGCTATATTAAACAGCATAAATGAACTTGCAAGTATTAAAGCAATAATTACTGGCTGTCTTTTATTGAAGACAAGGGTAGAGACTACTCCTAAGCATAAAGGTACCGTAAAAAAGGGATCAATAATGGAAATAATATCCCAGCTTATTCTGGCATCTGAAAATGGCCAAAGTAACACTGTTCCATAGGTAGTACAGGCATCAAGTAGCCCATGGGTCGCATAGCCAATCAAAGCTGCACAAAAAGTTAATTTCCAATTGGTTCGAAAGCGCTTAAAAATGAGTAAAGCTAAAGTAACGATTAAAGCACCTATTGGAATAAAAAGTAGAGAGTGGGTGAAGTGGCGGTGATAGAGAAAAAAGAGCATCGGGTTTTCTGACGCCCGAATGAATATATCCAAATCAGGCGCCATTGCTGCTAAGCCGCCTACAAGCCACGCATTGTGTTTATCGTGTTTATATAAAATTGCCTGAGAACAAGCAGCCCCTAAGACTGCATGTGTAACCGGATCCATTTTTTTATCCTCGGAAGGTACGTTCTAAATATTTTTAATCTTTTTTCAGTGAGTTGTAGTGAGTAGGAAGTACATTTTTGACAAGAACTCATCTACATCTATAAAGTGATGATATTGTATTTTAAATAAATTATCTTTGGGAATATAGGACTATTTTTACAAATCAATCATGAGCGATGATCTGCTGTAGTTTTGCACTTCGTGTAAGACGTTTTCATTAGGGTCTGTTTACATTTCTTTGCCATAGTGTTTAAAAGGGCTTTTAATTTTTAGAGTAAAACTCTGCATAGTCAGGGATCTATCTCGCAAATAGTCCATGATATCGTTGTCTGGTTGCAGGCAACTGTATCTTCTACATAAGTCTGTATAGAACAACCTCATAAGGTAATGTGGTTTTTGGCACTTAACCTAGAACCTCGACGTACCGCCGGCTTGTCCCTGAACGATCGTCAGTTTTTTAAATTTATCATGTACCACTTAAGTTTCTCTACGTACCGCGCTTTATGCCTGAGAGATGGTCACTTTTTGTGACCATCTCTCAGGGCTTGTCCGCGGTATCCAGAGAGAATGGCACGACTCTCGCATCCAAGATTGTAGCAGATGAAGTAAGTGTTTTTTTAAGAGTAGATTTCATCATATCAATCTCTCTATAAGTTTTTAATGGGGTTGAGGATTAGATCCTCTCTAGATACCGCGGACAAGCCGCGGTACGTCGAGGCACTGAGAACCAATGCGAATACTGGCAAACAAGGTAGTATTATGCGTAATTGCATGTGCTTATCCTTAATGTAAGTGTATAACAGGGAAATGTTGGACACTGATACACACTTGTGTAGAAGATAAAAGCTGCAAACAGCCAAGGCTACGGTTCTCCAAAATGGGATCAATAGAATATTATGACTAAGCTTAGATGCACACGTAAATGGATCCCTGCGTAAAGCAGGGATGGCAGCCTTTTTTAGTATTCCTGTAGAGAGTAGAATACGTATTTTCCTGTTCCTTCAATCATTTTTTCCTATATAACTACTGATCTGCTAGGCCTAAAGCCTTTTCTATAGTGGGACGAATCGACAATAAACTATAGTGTCCTTTCTCCTCATCCTGGGCGACGGGAACCAATTCTCCGTTCATCACAAAGGCCCATATTTTCCTGGATTCTGGGTACCTAGGCCCATGGTTTATCCAATTGTTTCCATCACCGCGACCGTGATCTGTAGTTACTATGACCAGGGTTTGTTTATCTAGTCCCTGCGTTTGTAAGTAGCTCAAAATTTCATCTAACATTTCATCGTAATAGGACAAGGCTTTATGATATCCTTTTAAATCATTTGCATGAGCCGTTCCATCGGAATTATCTAATGATATCCATAGGAAAAGAGGTTTATAGGTAACAAAGTAATGCCATGCTTGTGCAAAAGTGTATGAATCATAACGATCCTTGCCTTCAGGATGGTCCTTAAGTTGTTTTTGATTCAATTCTTTCATCACATCATCAGGTTTTAAATTATCAGGATCGTAGACAAATTCATTTCCGTTATTACTGAACGTTGTCCCCGCAACGTGCTCCACAGCATAGCCAATCTCAGGCCAAGAGGAAAAAATTGCTACTTTCTTTTTAGGTACATGCAATTGGCGAATAATTTTCTCAGGCAATGTTTCAACTTTGATCCTGCCGCACTCATTACCTGCACACGGTTGTACCGCCCCTGCCATTTGGCTTTGATAAGAAGGAAGGCTGATTGGCACTGAAGCAGTATACATCGGAGTATTGCTTGCCGGATTTCCGTATAAAATAAATTTGCCTGCATGTTTTTGCCAAAACTTTGGAAAATGTTGGTGAGTTTGATAAACATCTTGCCAACGGACACCATCCAAGGTGATATAAATTACCTGATTTATTTTCCCTGAGATAGGGGGTACTTGTACAACAGCAAATACCTTGGTGCAATACAAGAATTCTAAAATTGCGACAACCAAAAGTTGAATGAACATAAAAAACTCCAAAAAATTTCAAAGAGAGAATCGTTTTGCTCTTTTTTCCTTACGTCGCTCCACACTTTTTTATCATCAGATAAGGAGAAACTTCACGCTCTATAACGCCTGACTCGTCTTTTTACCAGTGAGAAGATCTTCATCGATTTTCTAGCAATTTGCACCCAAAATTAATAAAATAAGTACAAATTGTGCATTTATTTATCATGCAAGGGATTTACTTAATATGCATGAAGGAGACAAGGATATGTCTACAAATGCGCACCCACAGCCGCCGCTTCCTCCACCGCAAAAAATGGTGGCGTGGTATGATCCTGTTCAGCTCTGCAAAACTGCAATCGATGTTTTTATTTCATTAGTATTTGGTAGGCATGCGGATTACCGTTTAATTGAAGCCCTCTCAACATCCGATAGTCAGAAGTTCTATGATTACACACATATCGAAGCACAAAAAGAGTTTTAGATAGATTATGTTCTTGCGCTTTTTGTAGTCCTTCTGGATGATTTGCCAGGGCTTGCATTCGTCTACTGGAATAGGCGTCAATGCAAATTGTACTTATCTCCTTGCAAGGCTTTCCTTTCTTGTATTGCAGTTTCATATTCCATGAGCCATTTTTTACGAAAAGCAGGAAGGTTTTTAAGTATATTTTTATTTTCTTCTATAGCCATTCAACAAAATCAATAGTGGATTTTTTGCCAATATGGTCGTAATTTTTTTCAATCCAATGACTTGCTTCCTGCCTCCCCAAATCACGCAGGGTTACTAAAAACTCCCAATCAGGAGAGTATACGGTTGAAAGTGGGAATTCGCGCAAATCTTCGTCAGCACGAATGCAATGCATAAACAGTTTTTTATAGTTCTTTTCGAATTCCTTTTTCAACTGTCCTTTTGAAATCAAATTGGTGACAAAGCCAATAGCCCGCATTTCACGCATTAGAGAAGAATTAAAGGATACTTCTCTTAAACGTGAGTCAATTTCTGCTGCAGTTAAAGGGATCTCGTTACGAACAATGGGTACCGTATGAAAGATTAAGATATCCCTACAACTTGTTTGATAAATCAAAGGGAAAATAGCAGGATTTCCCAAATACCCTCCATCCCAATAAAACTCTCCATCAATTTCGATGGATTGGAATAATTTGGGTAAGCAGGCAGAGGCTAAAAGAGTGTTTATAGATAATTCATTGTTGTCAAAAATACGGATTTTACCGGTCTGAACATTCGTGGCACAAATAAAGAGTTTAATATCACTTTTCGTTTTGATTTGCTCTATATCAATTATTTTCTCCAATACATCTCGAATAGGATGGAAATTAAAAGGATTGAACTGATAGGGAGATAAAAGACTGATTATCGAGCTAAAGAGAGAAAAACTAAATGGTGTTTTTGAGAAGGGCTCCATGAAATAATCGATGGGTGTTTTCGCCGTAATACCAAATAATTTTCCATAATTACTCATTGCAAGCCAAAAATCATACAATGATTGTCTTGCTCCTTCCTCTTTCCCATGAAGATAACCATAGGCAAGAGCGGCAGCATTCATACTGCCGGCGCTGGTTGCGGAAATGCCCTCGATAGTAAATAACTTTGTTTCAAGAAGTTTATCTAATAAACCCCAGGTAAACGCTCCATGAGCACCTCCACCCTGCAGGGCTAGATTTATTTTTTTTCTTTTCGACATTTCAATCTCCCTATCGACATAGCAAAGTTTTACTGGTGCGTGGGCAATCTAACTCAAGTAATCCTCAACCACTGTACCGTAAGGTAAGGTTAAATCAGTAACAAAATGCATCACCGATACAATTTTTTTTACGGGAAACTCAGCGATTGGAGCCAATGCGTGGGGGTGCAGTTCCAAACTACCAGGTCCAGTCCAAGCTCCTTTTACGGTTACATCTGTTAGATAGGTTTTAGTGAGCTGGTTAATTTGAGGTTTGCCATCAACCCCTGGTATATTCTTTAGAAGGAAGGTAGGCTTTTTCATAGAATCTAATATCTTTTTAGAATCCAGTTCATGATGTTTATATCCCATAGTCGCAGTGGCAATTCGCAAGCTACCATAATCAAGCAGACCGATTAATACATCTTCCTCAACAAATAATTTTGGTTTGGCTAGTTTTTTGGGAAATCCCCAAATTTCTCGACCACCCGCTATCGGTGCATGACAATCTAGAAACATCGAGATAGTGAAACCGCCTTCTTCTCCTTTATATCGAACCGGAATCACCTGTCCAGATTCTGTATAATCACCAAACCCTGTAGAATCTGGCATTCTAATGAATTCAAATTTTACATAAGGTCCAAGTAGTTCCAGCCCAGGAGGTAATATATCTTCAAGTAATTCAGGAGCGGTTTCGTAAGTGATGATGAAAAATTCTCGATTGATAAATCGATATGGTCCACAGGGGTAGGTTCTTATCCATCGTGGTGCTGGCATAGCAAATTCATTTACCATTTTTGATTTTTTCATTATTTCCTTCCTTATGAAAATACGAATAGATACAGTAAATATCAAATGTGCTTCGTACAAAATCCAATAGTACAACCACCAGACCCTTCAAAATAGACATACAAACTCTCAATTGAAGGACAATTCTAATAGTATATTATAGACTAAAAATGTCATATTAACGGGTTTTCCTGGAGTTCATTTAGAATCAAAATGAATGACTTAGGTGTCAGGACCTGAGGTATCGTCAGTTTTCATAATGCGAAATTCCATTATCTATTCACTTTTAATTTGTTTTTCCCCGTACATTGTAAATGGATCCCTGCCTCTGCAGGATGAGAGTCTTTCAGGTGTTACTGTAAATGTAGAATAGATATTTTCAGGAACAAGTTCTGAGAGTTCCTCACACAATCTAACTTGGTAACATTTCATGTGTTACTTGAGTTCATCCAGCATAAGGAACGAAAGCTTTGTCCCAAGGCTTTTCCAAATTGCTTTTCCCAGAATAACTGTAGTCTGGTTTTGTTAATTGTTACTTATAAGGCAATTTTCTTGAATCCATGCATGCAATTCTTTTACAAGATAAGGTGCAACTTGATCTTCAGGCATCTGATGGCTTAGCATCTCACAAATATCCATAAACGATGCTTTTTGTATTATTGCATTGAGCATGGTTAGTTCCGCATATTCTAGCTTGCAGTATCGTACTTCAAGTTGACGACGCCAGACCATTATGAATTGCGGGGTGTTAAGCTTCTTAGGGGCGGGAATGGATTTATTACTTCGTGATGCTTTAATAAGAGAAAGACTATTCCAGTGCATGGTAAGTATTTTACATGAAGGATGCAGATGGAATTTCATTTCTGGCCATTGGCTTAATGGCAAAGATTGCAAATCAGTTATTGAAAGTAGATTTGCATCATGAGCCACAATGGCTTGGTATTCAGCCCATTCAAATGCAGCAATTTCGGCTAAATAGGGTTTTTTCTGATAAGGTGACGTTTCTGTTAAAAATCGGCTGAGATTTTCCCCAAAATTATTGAGTGAATAGTTGTATGATGGATATGCTTGAGTATAATCTTTGCTCATTTTGGTGAACTTATCCTCACCAATTACCTCAACTAATGTACTATAGTCACTCATTAACGCCTCTTCTAACCGCGCGTAAAAGCCATCGGCATAGATAGCTACTCTGTCTGCAATAGATCCTTTAGGCGGAGAATCAAGATAAGGATTAATGAGTGGCTCAGAGGTTAGAATAGTGTCTTGTAATAAAGTATGTAATTCAGTAAGTTTCATATGCTAAATCCGTTTTTTCATTTGATAAACAACTTAGCTTCATTGCTTTTGCATATTCTAATTCTTGCCATAATTCTTCAAATGGTGGAATACGATCATCACGCTCAATCATTGTTGATACGTCACCAAATCGTTTAATCGCTTGGCCATACAGGCTCCAGACTTCTGTTATGACTTGATGATCATGTGTATCTATAATGTAATCACCACAATTTTGATGTCCCGCCAAATGAAATTGTTGTACGCGTTCAACGGGAATGTTTTGCAAATAGGTTTCAGGATTAAAGCCATGATTATAGGAGCTTACATAAATATTATTTAAATCTAATAAAATAAAACAATCTGCACGATGGGCTATTTCAGAGAGAAACTCCCATTCAGTCATTTCAGATTCTTTGTAGGTGATATAACTGGATACATTTTCGAGCACTATTTGTTGTTGGTAAAAATCCTGTACGTATTTAACTCGCTCAACAACATGAGTAATTGTTTTTTCTGTATAAGGAAGAGGTAATAAATCGTGCATGTTTCGTTGATGGACGCCAGTCCAGCATAAGTGATCAGAAATCCATTTTGGTTGAATCCTGTCTGCCAATTGTTTTACTCTCTTAAGATATTCAGGATTCAGGGGATCGGTGCTACCAATTGATAGTGATACGCCATGCATCACAACAGGATAATTTTCACGCACTTTGTCTAAGTAATAAAGAGGATTTCCCCCATCAACCAAGTAATTTTCGGTGAGAATTTCAAACCATTCTACTTCCGGGGTGTGTTCTAAAATATAACTGTAATGCTCTGCTCGTAAACCTAAACCCATTCCGAGAGACTCATATTTTTTGGGGTAGGTCTGTGTACTTTTTTCCATCTGTCTTTTCCTAGACGGGAGAAATCTATTGTTAGGGGTGAATTGATGTCTCAAGCAAGACATCAATTCAGGTTAAATATTAAGACTTGCAGCTATTTTTTCCTTTGCATTTATTTGAACCTTTGCAGTCGTTTTTACCTTTGCAATGATTCTTGCCTTTGCAGCAGTTTTTACCTTTGCAGCCGTTTTTGCCTTTGCAGCCGTTTTTACCCTTACAGCCATTTTTACCCTTACAGCCGTTTTTGCCACTGCAATTATTTTTCCCACTGCAATTGTTCTTTGCTAGATTGGTAGGTGAGTTTGTGTTAGCCCCATTACTGTCGAGGGCAGAAGAGGCATAAACGCCTGAAGTAAACAACGCAGCAGCTGTAGCGGCAATAATTAAGCTTCGTTTATTCATTTTCAATCTCCATATATTAAAAACAGCCAATTAAACAGCCAAGAAAACAGCTTCATAATAATAGTTGAATGACAAAGGAAGTACAAGTACGCATAGAAATTCGTATTTTCTTAATTTACTGCTCGAAAAGTGCAGTGTTCAACGACAGAGTTTTTTCCAACCACATCTGTTTTTTGTTAAAGAACTGTTAAAAGCCACATGGGTGAATCTATAAGAATACAGCATCTATGTTATATTTTCCCAAAATAATTCATGGAATACCTTTATGTTGAAAACGCTGATTGTTGCTTCAGGGGCTGTGGTTTTGTCATTGTGGGCAGAAATTTCTGTAGCCGAGAACATTGTTTGCAAAGACTACAACGGAAATTCAATGACGCTCAAACCAAAGACGATAACCATTTATAACAATTCTGAAAATACGACGATTTATCCCGTGTTGGCGACAAGCAAAAATGAGGTAAATGAGTGGATTCAGGGATGTTTTCGTACTACCGAACCTTACCCAACAAAATATGTTTACAAATTGTATGTCAACGAAGGTACAGGAATAGCTCCCGGCTCCTCGGTAACGATTACATTACCTTTATATAGTGAGTTAGCGAAGGATCGTTACATTACCTGGTGGAATGGTGGTCGGGTTGTGTTAGCCGATAAAAACGACAGGCTGCGCAACGAAAAAGATGAGTCATTGGCGACACCTGCCGGCGTAACGTGTCAGGGACAAAACGCTGAATGTAAATTAAGTACTTATTCCAGCGATGTCCAATTTCCAGAAAATATATATGCGCAGTTATCAGAGTATACTTTTGGCGACTCGATTATACAGCCCAAGCAATCAGTGCGGATATTAAAACCAGAGAATGTAGGTTATAACATTTCGTATGTGGATCATGTTTACATGCCGGTTGCTATAGGCCCTAAAAACAATCCCTATATTGGGTACAGTGGATCAGCGCAGTCTTTGACTGCATTTAGAGACCATCTTGATTCCTTTCTAAAAACGACTCTAGGACAAGGCTGGCCAGTATATAATTTGAATGAATTGAAATTACCGGGCGGTTACAATATTTTTGCGCAGCGTACTGGTACTTTGCCCCCTGAGGATAATGTACCGGTCAAGCCAAAAGATGGTTTTCCGCCTGTACTGACTGTGTTGTCCTGCATTCAGGGAAAATGTAGTGAAGAACAAAAAAAATCACTGCACTATGGTGAATCGGTTCAGCGTATGCAAAATCTATGGGGTTCTTGCGTTAACTGGGATGAAGATGTGAGTAAATACGTCACCCAAAAGATAGATTGCCCACAAGATTTAAAAGAAAAACTTGGCGCGTTACAGCAGTTTTTCAAGCAAAATCACCAGCAATATTTGCAAATGTATGCTGATAAAAAGTGTCACTTAACACCTGATGTGGAACCTGTACCATTTAATTACTGGGAAGCGCTTAAGCACATCTATGGTTGGGTACCTTTCAACGAGGGATGTGGTGCTGGAGTAAACCCATTGGCTGATACCAAGATTCCAGGATGGAATCATGCTCAGATACAATCCATGTACATCCATGATTTACAGTATAATTACAAAACCAATATTACTTCCGAATTATTGTTCAACCCTTATGTCCAACTGATTCATGATAAAGACTATCTTTCTATGGACGCTTACGGATTCTCTGTTGACGATGCGGTTGGGTTCATGAGCGAACTGGGGGATGGGTTGATTTTTACTGTGGGCGGGACCAAGGGTCTTGAAAATGAACAACAGTTTAACTATGCAGATGGCTTTTCTGTGGCGATTGGTGTGCCTCAATCTATGGTGGATCAGGTGAATAAGCCCTTGCTCAAAAAATATGGGGTATGTGTATTTAATCAAGACGCCGAGGATTTGAATTGTCAGCAGGTCAAACAAAACGTTATGATGCCTGATAACAGTCAAATCGCTGGCTTCAGGGTTGGTACGGTTGCTTCATATCCTATCAAGGTACGCTTTACTGATTTAAAGGATAATGTGTATACCTTTGTCGTCAATACTCAGTTTGCGCCATGTCCGGACGGCATGGAGTCTTCACAATGTCCGACGAATAAAGCGGAAATTGTCAATAAGCAATCTTGTAGTGTAACTAAGAGCGATGGCGAGAAACATCCCAAGTCAAACGAGTGGTGTCAAAACGCTAATCCAAACCAGCAAAAAGAAAAGCAATTGACTAAAAATTACCTAAGCTTTCCACAACCGGTTGATTTGATGAAGTAGTATTTATATAACCCGAGTCGGGCGGACCCATAGTTCAAGCTAAGGAGGAAGCATAAAAGCTTTCTCCATAATCATATTATAGGCTTGACAGAGCTTTCATCCTCTTCATCCATACCCCTTTCCCGCCCCTCAGTTTCTGATTTTAATTTATCCGTTTCTTTGTCCATTTCTTCAACTTCTTCTACTTCGATTGCCTTGTACGTTTTTTTACTCGGTGGAGGTGCTTTACTTTTTAAATCTTGATAAATGATGAAATAGATATCTTTATCTTTGCTACTCATAGGCAATATTTCAAGATTTGCTTGCATATTTTCTAAAATGGCAGCCATCTGCAAAGATCGAGCTTCTTTTTTTGAAACGCTGTCCATTCCAGGAATTGGTTTACCCGTTCTTACTTCAGTCATAAAGTTTAAATAGGCAGAACATGCAATATGTGCTTTATCTTTTACGGATTGAGGAGTAGATTTACTTTGCATATCAATAAAATAAGGATTGGTCGCTAAAACCACCTGTAAACCTTGCCTCTCTAAACGACCTGGGATAAAAATAGAAGGTATTCCCTGTAGGGTTGTTTCCTTTTCAAAAGTATAATGCGAAGGAGTTCCATGGGAATCATATGATGGCTGAAGGTCAGGAGGCAGCTGTTCATATCTATGTGTGTGAGGAAGCGCCGATGGATCAATCAAAACGACACTGGATCTTCCAGTTACCAGAGCGAGAAGACTATAAATTGTATATTCGTCCGAACACGATATCGCATATCCTCTAAATTTTTCTGCGCCATCCGGGTTATGATGACCTGCAAAATTCTTTGTGGTTTCCTTCTTATTGATTTTACCTTTATCATCATATTCAACAAGTTGACTGCTACCATATAAACCTAGTGGAATATGTGTCCCACCAACATCAAGAGATGGGCCTTCTTTAAACTGATCCATCGTCATTGTTCGAGCGAGAAACCTACTCGTACCTAGTGTGCTTATTTTAATCAGGGCGTTCTCTACTGTAAGAGGACCTCCTCCATAAGAAATGGGTATATAACTTCCTCCTTTCTCGAGTGCTTCGTCGGGTATTTTGCCCCACATTGAGGAGTTTAGAGAAAAAAAACGGTCAACTGAAAATTGTCTTTTACCTACTGAAGTTAAACCTTGTACAAAAAGGCCTAGAGTTTTTCTTCTTGACATGATTAAAAACCAAACAAAATGAACTTGTATTAATATAATAGTACTTTATTTGATAAATTCAATTATTCCGTCTGATAGCTCTTGGTAACATTAACTTATGAAGAGTACAGAAGAAATAAGAACCAAAAATCTAGGAACTATTGGTTTTATAAAATTATATAAATATCAATAAGATAGAATATATCAATGAGTGTAAATTTGATGATTTGATTAAATTTTGTTACAATGTCTTATCTTAATGATGGTAACATTTTATTAATTTAAGTGAGAATCTATTTATGATGACGAAGTTATTTATATCGAAAGGACCTACTTTTGTTCAATTTTTTTCTCGAGCATATAGTAACCCTGGATACCGGGTACGATTAATGGAAAAAAATGGTGATAGAATTGGAGTAATCACTTCAAAAGAAAATGATGTTGAAAAACTAGCAAAATTAAAAGAAGAGTTAGCTGCGAAAGATTATGAAGTGTACTCTGTAAAACCCGACGAAATTATGGTCGTACAAAATAAAGATAAATTTCTCAAGGACATTGATGACGCTGCAAAAGTGGTTCAAGAGAATACCCCGAAATTCACCCCTTAATGCATGTCGGGCTTTAGCCCGAAGAATCTTTTAATTGTGTTTTTCCGAATTAGCTCTTTTTGCATGTCGTTTTCATAATCAAAAGAATTTATATGGATACTAACGCATTTTTTCAATGCGTCGCCATGGCCTTAAACCGGTTATTCATGCATGGCAAAGAAAAGCAATAATCATTATGATATCAGCGATATTGTATTGTATGCGTATTAGTTAATTCATCGCCAGGAGGGGAATTTTGACTTATTCGTTTCGCTCGGGCTTCTTTGGGTAATTCACTCACTTGAGATACTACAATTAAATCAATAGCTTTTAGAGTCGCAGCAGTTTCTATACTGATTTGAGGCTTGTGATTATCGGTCAAATTATGTAACCAACCTAAGAAACCCAACTCTCTCAAACCGGGCTTATTCATTGCAATGATATTAGCTTGTGCCCTTATTCCTGGAAAAATGTCATCTTTTATTGTTTCGCCTTTTTGAAGTATTTTTAGCATCTCTTCTGCTGCATTTAAGCGGTTAGTGTAAGTCTGCTGTGGCTTCTCAGGGGGATGCGTTTCTGAAAAGTTAATGTATTTAATAATATGATTTTTAATGGCTAATAAGGTATTAATATCGTCAGGGCTAGCTCTTTTGATATTCAATGCGATTAAATGAGTCGTAATAGAATCTCTGTTTTTTTTTGCAAAAGCTGTGATTTTATTCTCTTCATAATGTTCTTTTAGGTTAACCGAATCGATTTCATGATCATACGATAATCCTTCTTTCACCAAACTTCCGACAGGATCATCCATTGTTAAGAACGTCGCATGTTCAGTTCGTATTCTCATCAAAATTTGTGATGGATTGTCTTTAGGATATGCTCTTTGAAGAGCGGATTGTCGGTTAAGCGAAGTCTGTACACCTGAAAACATAAGAGAAGCCGTATATTGATTATCTTCTTTAGTATGATCATATAAATACATTATAGCGGCCATATCTTCGGCACGAATATCAGTTTGTGCTAACTCATAAGCAACAAGTGGTAAAATATCATCTGCACCAATAGGTCTTCGCGCGGGGTTTAATGTCACATCGTTATATTTACTGATTACCCAGCGGGCAAATTTGGAGGTAATTGCATAATTACCCGTTCTTAGCGCATCAACAAATATTTGTGCGCTTTCTGCATTTGTACCCAAATCTTGTATGAAAAGTATTTTTCGTATCATCCAATCTCTTTGATGTAGGTGTGCGCTAACGATTTGTTCTTCTACCACATCTCCTTTAGCGGTGATGAACGTTTTAGCGAAGGGAAGAAAAAAAGAGCGTATTTTTCCATCTAAACCAAAAGCTTCAGGATCTCTTATTATTTGAGTGAGTATATTTCGAGCCGTTTTTATATCAGGGTTATTTGTTTTTGTTGTGGCTGAAATGCGATCCAGGAATACTTTTGTAGCTGCTTCGTTACTTACCTCTTCGAGCTGGGCCTTGGAAAGTTGAGTTATTTGACCTTTTTGAATTTTATCCAGTTCAAAAAGCGCAGAAAATACTAAATCGAAGCGAGCTTCTTTGGATAATTCGTTCGTAAATGCTCTTGCTAGCTCTTCCAGTATTTCTTGTTTACGTTTAATCATCATGAATCCCTGTGATGAACATTCCTATGTTTAAATGCGACACATATTGTAAATAAGATGTTGTTTTTTAACAAGTAACGTTCCGTATAAGTACTATTCCAATTATTTCCTGCGTTGCGCTGCTTGTTCTCGGGGGCGTAGGAAGAAAAGATCCTGAAGTTGCTTCGTAAAAATACTTTTAACCAACATAAAGTTTGCTTTTAAAGACAGTATCTATACTTTGCTATGCCAGGGCTGGAGTTTTTAGCTAACAAATAAAATTTTTCTCATTTCCAGGCTAAAATAATGAAGAAAAATAGTTCGAGTCAAGACTGTTTTTTTACTTTTTATTTGTATAAGATAGCTACGTCTTAGTTCTTTTTAAGTATCCACGTTTTGTGGATATTAATTTCAACCAAATCGTTAATCAAAAGCCAGTACCTAATATAAGCCCTTGTTGAGCCTGTTTTATTTCATTTTTAAGTCCTGATAGTTTCATTGGAGTTATGCACATTTTCTGTGGATAAGTCTGTTTATAGTCTGTCTAACTCCTTGTGGAATTTAGTAGTTAAGCAACTGATTTCTCATTTGCCAATGTGTTTTTTCTATAAAAATACATGGAAAATTTATTGAGTTGCACTTTATGTTCAAAAATTTTCCTATACTTAAACCTATACTTAAATTAATGTTCAAGTAAATCATTTCTGGTTTTTATGTTAAGTCTTCATATTGGAGTTCAGCATGAAATTATCATATAGTCTCTTTTTTGCCCCCCTTCTTCTTTGTAATCCTGCTTTTGCCCAAGTTAAAATGTGTGGAAATCAGATTGGACTGAACTCTTGCGATCAAGGCAGTGAACGCTTCATGCCTAAAGGAGTTTGTTATCAACCTGAAGAAAATGTCGATCCACTTAGTGATGATAAAATCGATACCATCACCCAAACCCTTATTCCGGCTTTAAAAAACATAGGGGTTAATATTATTCGCGTTTATCAGGTATGTCCTGGTGGTAACTGTGCTTCACATGATCAAGTCATGAACGCATTGCAAGAAAATAATATTCAAGTTCTTGTAGAACTTGCGGATTATAAAAATGGTACCCAATGTACCGTTGATCGAAGCACAGGCAATTATCCGCAAACACTTTATGATTGTTTTACTAAAAAAATTGATGCATTCAGTAAGTACAGTAATGTATTTGGATTTTCTGTTGGTAACGAAGTATGGATGATGCCGCATAAAATAGATGATAACTATTTAAGGCCTTCAGCTACAATGAAGGCACTGATTCGCGATATGAAGGCCTACATTAAGAAAAAAAATTACAATAAACCAGTAGGCGTTGCTTTACGTGATGTTCCTGATGTAACCATTCCATTGGCTTACTATTATGCCTGCCACTTAAAAAATGAAAAAGAAGATACGTCAGCTGATTACATTGGTTATAACGTTTATAGATGGGGACAAGGTACCGATCCAGGAAATTATCCTCGATTACTTAACCCCTATGCGAAATATCGCCCAGTGCTTTCCATACCCGATGGTGGAGATGGGGATGGCGATAAAATGATGAATGGTTTTAACGGCATTAATCTTCCTGTAATTCTGACTGAGTTTGGACGCCCAGATACACCCAGATTATTCGCGCAAGTCGATTGGATGTTTCAAGAGGGGGCTAATATCATCAGTGGCGGTATGGTTTTTCGCCTCGTTCAAAAAAAAGGGGAGGACCAATTTGGTCTTTATGAAGATAACGGTTTACAAACTCCAACACCTAATGGTGGATTAAACAATTTAATTACAGAATACAATGAAAAAGCACCTCTTATGCTTGGCGAAGGCGTCAACCTACAGAAAATTACTTGTGATCCATCGAAGTTTCCTGGAATGGATTCGTTTCAACTTGACCCTGATCAACTTCCCAAGGCTGGAGGAGATTCACAAGGAACCCATGAGTTCTCGTTTGATGTTGGAAATCTAAAACTACCACTCACAAACATCTCTATTAATTATGAGGATAGTTCTGGCTGGCATAATGCAGTAACAATCTCTAATCCTGGTGCGCAAAATTACAAAGGAAAAATACCCAACCCCCAAACTTTAAAAACCATTGGGTTTAATTTTAACGACTCTAATGGAGCCTGTTTAGTTAAACCTGCAAGCTTATTATGTAAAGACGCATCATGCAATCAACTGAAGACTGTGTCTGCGGCCTGGTCTGCTAACGGGCAAGGACCTTGCGCCCTCAAATAAGAAAATTGGCCTGCTCGGGGAGGTTTGAACTCCCCGATTTGTTTTATTCACGTTTTGGCAGCGCCACAAATAATGTGCCCGGGTGATTGAGCGCATTTGCTTCCAAACCCGCTTGGTTACCCTCACCCTTATAGACGTCAACGTGAGCCCCCATAATGGCGCCACCTCGGTCTTGGGAAACACACCAGGAAGTAGTTTTTTTGTAGTTATAGATAAAATTCATTCCAATAGGAATTACCTTATGATCGGTGGCACAGGATGCATGGGGCGTAAGAGTAATATTTTCTGATCCATAAGGGCCGCCATTTTCCTTAGCAAAAAATACATAGCTTTGATCGCGATTTCGCAAGTCGTCGGCTTCACGGCTAAGTAGGTTATTCAGATATTGACGAATTTGCTTTTCTGATGCTCCACTTTGTCTAATTTTTTTAGATACGTTACAGCGTAACTTTGCTTCATCATGACATTTTGGATCTTTAGCACAGCGCTCCATTGTATCAAGGTTGCCACCACAGGTTGGGTCTTGCGCGCATTGGACTATACGACCCAGCATGGTGCGTGGTCTGCCATTGGAACTCTCATAATTGATACGAAATAATTTACCATCAAGAATTAATGAACCAGAGCCTTGAACCATTAAAAAAGCAGGGTCATTGGGGTCTTTAACGTAGCCAATGATATATTTTGGATGTAACGCCCCATGTTCAATTTCGTGTCGGTCTGGCACTACAGAGTATGTGCCATTGGCATTTTTCAAACAAAAACCTCGCACCATTTTAGTCAGCGGGTCAACACCGCAAAGAGGAGGTTTCAAATTAAATTTTTTGCATTCCGAAGCGACACTTACAACACCTGGGTTACTGTAGAGAGGATATAAAAACTTCCCACCGCGTTGAGTGCGTGCCTCAACAGCTGCTGGCGCGTAATAGGCGGTAAATTGAAACTCACCCTGTTTAAATCCCGCATGATTTTCAGGCCAGCCCTCGCTTTTATACCAGTCAAATTCAGTTTTGATGCTCGATAAATATTTTTGAAAATTGCCATGGGCAGCTTTTGCAAGAGCAAGCATTTTTTTATTGGTATTTTGGCACCATTCTTGGCGCTTAAATTTACGCCCAGCAAGAGTCACTGTCTGAAATTCACCATGGTTTTTATCGCAGTTTTCAATCTGGTTGTTTAATGCTTCAATCACCTCATCCATATTGCCTACAGGGTTGTCTAACGGCAGCTCTGATGCTGAAATTTTATGAAATTTAAAGCGCAATACTCCGGGTTCTTTGGCAGCCATTTTCTGTCTTGTGGTAAAGTCTGCGAGTCTTCTAACATCCAAACAGCGCTGAATTGAATCAGCGGGGAGGGCTGCTTGAGCGATGATGCTCAAAGTCATTAGGGCAATTATGAATGCAGATTGAACCATTGGTATCCTTAGCCTAGCTATAATTGAGCCTTTGCCCAACTATTAATTTGAGTTTATAACAAGGATTATATAGGCTATTGAACCAGGCATCAAAGGGATGAATTGAGTAGCTCACCTAAATGATAAACGGGAATGCATTGATATAAGAGAGTATTAGGGGTACAGCTTGGCTTCTTTGAGTTTTGCTTTTGAAAGTTTTATGCCTACTTTGCCGCTTTTAAGTTTTGTATTTCATTTGCTCAGCCATACCAGTATATTCTGAATGAACTTGTAACAAATGTTCTTTAAATGAACAAAATTTGGATTCTAATCGTCCTCCTTTTGCTAAAGCTTTATTGTGTTCCTCGTGGTCTGTGATTAATTTGTTCAAGGATTTAATGGTATCATTAAGTTCTACAGAAGTTAGATCAGTATTTAATTTCTGTTTAAATTCAGTTAGTTTTGTGACAAAACCCGAAGCTACTTTAGCCCTATCCTCAGTTAAAGTTGAACCAAGTACTTTATCTTTTATTTTATATATTGAAGTAAGTATGCTCGATCTATAATTTGTTATGTCTTTACTAATTGATTGAATATTTTCATCAAGAATCTTGTCTATTGATTTATAAACTTTATCAGCTGGAGTCTCGAATCGAGTAACTGGGGAAGGCATCCACATTGTAACTGCTTTACTTTCAACATTCTTAAGTGATGGATTTGTAAAAGTAACCGCAACTGCCTGTGAGATATCAACTTTATTATGTGAAAAATATTCTAATGCTCGATATAGATTAAATAAAGAAGGTCTATAATGTCCGCTGTGTGTCGTTATAGCTTTTAATACGCCATTTTCTATTTTAATTTCTCCTGCAGCAACAACGGGTGAACCTGCAGTCATTGAAGAATGCGCAATATGATCGATACCTTCATTGTGCGCAAATATATAAAGCTCACCATTTGCATTCAAGGTAAATGCAGCATATCCTCGTTTACCATGCGATATCATTCCGCTTGTATTAACAGGTTCACCATTTTGAAGGAAACGTTTATCTCTTATTACTATATTATGTTTAGCACGCTCTTCTGGAGAAAGATATCTAATCTGTAATTCACGATCTGCTTCTTGTGATTCTTTATTTATACTAAGAATCTCTTTCTTAGCTCGTGCCTCACTTAGGGCTTTTCTCATATATGCATCTTGTTTTTCAGCATCTTCTAGATTTCTTTGTGCTGGCTCAAGTAATTGACTTAGTGATTTTGGAGCTTTACCTGGAATGTAATATGGGTTTTTCTCTTTGTATTTATTTCTATCGTCCATCAAAGAAATCAGTTGCTCGTTTATATCTTCAGTTTCTGTAAGATCGAAAGCATAAATGAGAAATTTTAGCGCATGTTTCTGGTTCTGCTCATTGGACGTTTCATCACTGTATATTTCCCATGCAAAATCAATGCGGTGTGCAAGCGGTCCTTTCCCTTCAAGATAGATATCCCTTTCTAAGTCACTTATAGTGAACATCAATGATCCAGAATCTGATATGACATATATTTAATATTAGTCTAAATTCAGTACTGCAACCGGCAAACCAAAAGACAAAAAATTTTAAATTTAATCCAAAATAACTCATTACTAACGATAGAAATGATTATTAATCAGTCCTTATCTTTTTGACGGAGTAACTGTCCTGATATAGAATTAATAGAATAAATGTTGACCAAGTTGGATTTTATTGTTCAAAGTGAGTTTCGCATAAGTCTTTAAAAAAAGAACTGCAAAAGGAAAGGCTGTAGTCAGGAATTAGTTAAGTTATGATTTTAGCTTTTTAGTGAAAGGAGTGACTAAAATGGCATACTGGAATCAATTTCAAGCAAATGCGGCCAGCCAGGGATTTGCTCCTCTTTTTAACATGCCTGTATCTTCTGCAAAATGGCAGGTAGAAGTAGGTCCTGTAGCCTTTGCTTCACCGGTTATTGGCAATGATGGGACTATTTATATTGGCAATTTATTGGGTGAACTCGTGGCTATCTCGCCAACGGGTTCAATAAGATGGAAAAGAATGCTGGATCAACGCGGGAGCATTATTGCCGGTAGCCCCGCAGTAGATAAAAATGGCAATATTTATGTTATTACTACTTTTAGAGCTAAAGTTCGTGATCATCGAGGAGGCAGTACTGTATATTCCTATGTAGCTCACAGTAAATTACATAGCTTAACCCCAGATGGGCAGCTACGTTGGATTTTCAATTTTCCAATTAATCCAAATCGAAATATAACGGATGGTTATACTCTATCATCACCCAAAATATGGAATACACAAGAACCACTCATTTTTATTCCAGTACTGTTCACTAGACTTGTATCAAGAATGGAATTATTAGCTATCGACCAAATGGGGCAAGTAGTAAATAATATTTTCGTTTCAGAATATCCTCCTCCTCCGATTGAAACGAGCGGAGGGGTAACTCTTGGAGGTATTTTTGGCGGCATTTGGGATTTCCTTAATGGCATGGAATTTGAGCCAAGCGGGGGTGGTCCAACGCTCCAACAACTGTTTGGGTGGCCAGAGCCATCAATTGCCATCGCAGATTTTGGTCCATTTTCCTCCAGACCAGTGATTGTAGTTGATGATAATTACAAGCAACTATCAGCATTTCGCTGGCAAAATCGACAATTCCAGCCTTTATGGAATAAGCGTTCAACAAAACCAAGATTAAGGGCTTCTCCGGCAATATTCTTAAGCAGTATGGTTGCAGCAGGTCAACAAGACGGTACTTTAGCTTTTTACGATCTGTTAACAGGTTCTGAATTATTAAAACCATGGTATAAAGCTCGAAAAGCCATACAATCACCCCCTGCGTCATTTCTTAGTCAAATTTATTTTACTGCGGGTACATGGGTGGTCGCTTTAGATGCAGGAGGAAGGTTATTACGTCAATTTGAAATGAGTGAGCATTCACTTGGTGCGGCACTGGGATCGCCAGCCATCTCAGGAAATCGTGTTTATGTCAACGCTCAAGAAGGACTCCATTCATTTTCTTTAAATCTTGATGACGTCGATAAAAACACGAGTATACTTGGTGGCATTTCATCACCAGCCATTGCCGATGATGGTACGGTTTATATTATTGATCGAAATAAACAATTGTGGGCTTTGGGAGAATAACAAGAAAACTGTTCTGCCCCATGGATTCTTACACTGATATTTGCGATTAATTGACTATATAACATGTGGTATCATTGAAACGATATGTACAATATATGGACAATTAACTGTTCTTAATCTATAATAGCCCTAATCTATTCTTCTATTAACCTTAAATGAAATTAATATGCATCTATTGAGTGATAAGAATAAATCTGAAAGCAACGATTTAATACCATCAATTAGCATGGAAAGTTTATTCTTTTTATCTGATTGGCATGTTTATCATTTAGATTCGGAAGGCAAATACATCAATTGCAATGAAAAATCGTGTGAATTTTTAGAATTATCACCAGATGAGTTATTGTACAAAACAAATTTTGATTTCCCTTGGAAAGAAAATGCAGCCAAATGGCGTGAAAATGATTTTCAAGTAATGTCTTCACAAAGGTCGATAGAATTTACTGAGGACATGGTACATCAAAACAATAAGTATACTTGCACTGCAGTTAAATCGCCTGTTTATATGAGGGATAAAGTAAGTGGCGTTTTAATTCTTATAAAAATTGCTAGCAAAATTCCTTTGGCCACTTTCTCTAACAACGATATTATTTCTCAAAGAGAGTTACAATGTCTTTATTATTTAATCAAAGGATTCGCTTTAAAGCAGATCGCCCATGTTTTGCAGATTTCCTCCCGAACAGTTGAACACCATATTAACAACGCTAAAAACAAATTAAATTGCTATCATCGAAGTGACCTGATAGAAAAAGCATCCCAACTCACTGATATAAAAAATAAATTATTTCTAGATTCTGTCACCGATTGCAAAATAAAATCATAGACATTCTCAAATACTCCAAACCCGACAATCTCTAATTCCATAATATATTTTATTTAAATACAAATGCTGATATTTTTTTACTTATTGATTAATAAAAAATTTATAAGGTAGTCAATTTACAATGGAGGGGAAAATGGAAGAGAGGCAGGAAGTACTAAGTAGATTAAATTATAATCATATGTACCGGGAAAAAATTAGAGAAGAGTTTTGTTTTAATCTTCCCAATAATGAAAAAGCAGATTTAGTTTACTCTGCTCTGCTAGAGGAACGGAAACTCTATTTTTGTTATGCGGTAGCGGTTTCAGCCTTATCCCAAGCTTTTTGGGATTTTAATGATTCAACTCGCCGAGTTGCTTATCTAATTAATGAATGGGAAAAATGTACACTCGAACTGAATAACTATCATTCCTTTATCCAGCTAATGGATGATTTTATACAGAAAGAAGTTAATAAGGAATTAATTACTAAATGGTATACTAATTTTTCTTTATTATTTAAGGATCCTGAAAAAATAGAAAAGGGCATGCGTAATGAAATGTTGCTATTCCTTTGTCGCATTAATGCGTCCCATTCTTTGCGGCTTTTTCTTAAGCTGCATTATCCTGCTGTAGAAATAAATTTCTCTAGCTTATTAAAAGAAGCGGTAGGCTGCCTACATTCTCAATCTGTGCAAGCTTTAGTCGAATCAGGAGCTAATATCCGCGATTACTTTTGTACTGGTCTTTATCAAGATGATGGAGTCTACGTGTTTATGCCACCCCTGTATTATGCTGTTTGGAGTCCTAATGATCATAGATGTGTTCTTAACAGAGATAAGCCCCAAATTCGTTGGCATAATCCTAAATTAAAAAATATTATAGAAACCTTATTATCTTTAGGAGCAGATCCTTTGCAAAATTGCTTAATAGCACCCTGGCCCAGAGGCGAATTCATTCCTGATCCCAGCGTAAAAGATAAAACTGAGACTAAAGAGAATGTTATCACTTTGGTCCGAAATATTATTGCAGATCAGAGTAGTGATACAAAATTGGATGAAGCCAGTTTGACTTTCCTTAGTTATGTTGCTGAATTAAAGCCCAAAATAGATTTAAATGCTCAAGAGGAACAAACAGAGCAAAATACTTCATTAAAATATTTTTAGAATCAAGTCTGCACACATCTCTTCCTAAGCCCATGGTTCGCTGAGTTGAGTGTTTTAGCGCAGATCTCCCAGGATCCCGCGGACAAGTCCTGAGAGATAGTCACAAAAAGTGACCATCTCTCAGGCATAAAGCGCGGTACGTAGGAAAGCAGTACGTAGAGAAACTTAAGTGGTACATGATAAATTTAAAAAACTGACGATCGTTCAGGGACAAGTCGTGGGGGCGGGACGTCGGCAATATAACCATTATTGCTCTGACAAAAATGAGTTCTAATGTAATAACCGACTGCTTTTGAGGTGTCTTATATAATACATGCTATAATTAGGAGTGAGGCATGTATCCGCAAAAATTAGATATATTCTTATTAATTCCTTTCTTTAAGAGTGGGCCGACATGAGTCATATGTTGTTAATGAGCTTTGATGATAGTAATTTCATGAAGTTAAATCGTACACTTAATCAATTTATGGAATACGCCTTTGATTTAATTAAAAAGTCGCGTATTCGTTTTTGTTATATCGGCACAGCCGGTAATGATAGGTTGATTGAACGAGTTTTCTTTAATCGATTTGTTCGTGCAAAATTTGGAAAAAGTGCCATTACTTCAGAATTAGTCTTGACAAAATCACAGTTAACAAAAGAACAACTTGAAACCCATCTTATGCAACAAGATATACTTTTTGTTGGCGGCGGCAATACAGAAAAAATGTTGGAGATATGGGAAAAATCGGGATTTATTTTTGTCCTAAATAAATTGAAATCCGAAAAACGGTTACCCATTTTAGCCGGTGTAAGTGCTGGCGGAATGTATCCTTTTCATTCAGGATTAAGCGATGCTACACCTGGTCAATACAGAGCATTATCTTGCTTAGGCTGGTTTAAAGAAAGTTTTTGTCCGCATGCTAATTCGAAAAGAAAATCGCTTTGCGTTTATAGCAATAATCAATATTTAGAACGCATGGATGCTTACATCTTTGCAGTGAAACAAGGATTATTACCATCAGGTTTTGCTGTGCCAGATGATTGCATGCTCCATTTTGAAAATTTTAATTTAGTGCGGGTTGTTTCATCATTGAAAAATAATAAATGTTACTATGTTACTCATGAAAACGTTACTGACATAGATACAGTTTATTCAGCTAATAAAAATGACTCGAAATCTCGTCCTGAATGTTGGAGCACGTTATTTAAGTATATAGATTATTTCAAACAATGTACGGCAAAATTACAAAGAGGTAATGGATAGTCAAAACATCACATCCCTGTAATATTCAATGGTTCTTCCTTACTATGCATTGAAGCGCTGCATTCAAGGAAGCGCAACGAATTTTAACTGCTTTTTCTAGGTTTAAAGCTCGTGTAACGAACACGAGTCAATGAGTTTTAATAAATTGAAACCAATAATATTTCGAAATTCAGATCTTAAATTGCCTGATATTATGAGATATGACTTACCCTGTTCATCTCGATCAAACCAAATATTGAGTACATTTTTTTCAACTAACTTATCATCATGATACACTTTAAATGGCTTTTGCTTAAACCCAAACAATTTTGTTTCAGAGTTATCATCAATAAAATGATTCAGGATATTGATATTAACAAAAAAACTATGTTTTTTACGTGCTAAAAAAACTCGACCAAACATCAATAAAATTTCATAATTTAATTTATATTTATAAAAAATACGTGTATACATTTTTGCGAAAAGTTTTATAAGGAAATTACTGAGTTTTTTATTTTTCCAATCTTTTTGCAAAAGAAATGCAATTTTTATTATAGCGGGGCATGATTGATAATAATAATGTTCAATTCGCGAATTCTGTACTTGCTTTGCCAATTTGAGTAAGGTTTCCGGTTGATTTAAATCGATTTTAATCACATCATTCCGAACAAAAAGCCCTACCGCTTTATCATAGGAATCATTTTCACGGATTGATTTAACAAAATTAATAATCGCTATTTTATTTTTATCATTGATATATGGAGCCAAAGTATAACCCGTTGCTGCGATTAATGTATCTCCAATACCGACACGGTTTTTTTTGCAAAAGCTACGTAACCTTAGCAAGGCATTTTCTGGTATCTCAAAATACGTAGTACACGATGAGCTAATACTATTTAAAATTTGATTTTTTGGAAAAACCAGCAAGGGAATGTTTTTTAAATAATCATCCCAGAAGTCGATATTTTTAGATAAGTTTTTACTAAGATCTCTTTGTTCACATAGAATATAATCATAAAAAACTAATTCCTGTTGCCCGACTGTCCCAGATCCTTCCTTATACTCTACATATGCATGAGACATCTCATTCAACACAATGTCCGCTGATATTTCATCACTGACAAAATGGGATAATGCGATGTGTATTTCACAAGAATTATTTCCGAGTCGGAATAATTTAAATAGGATCAATGGTGATCCATTCTTCCACGTGTAATTTTCTAATTCATCTAACGACATATGTAACTCGTGTTCTTGTTCTTCCAATTTCAAGTCGCTAATGTCCTTTTCAATGACTTTAAATTGAAGAATATTTTCCTGCGGATATTGCAAAGGTGAATATCTTGCGATGCGATAGCATAGAATTGGATGATTTTTACATAATGATTCAAAGATGCTGTTTAATTTCTTATTATCCAAATTTCCAGCAATACGTTTTCTAGCCACTATATTGGATACTTTCGACTTGGGATAAAATAATCTCATTAACCAGAGTAAAAATTGCAATTCATTTAAGGGCATTGCCTTTAGAGGAGGTGGATGATGTTTTCCATCTTCATCATCGGAAATATCTGCTGCATTATTGATAACATCAGCAAGATGAGCAATCGTTCCGGTATGATACAAATCATGTAATAAAATATTTTTATGAGTGATTTGTCGAATCTTTGTGATCAATCGGGCCGCTGATAATGAATTGCCACCTAAATCAAAAAAATTATCATCGATACTAATATGCTTTAAATTTAATGTTTCTATCCAAATTTTTTGAAGTATGATTTCAATTTTATTTCGTGGTTTTATAACTTGGCTAGATTCTTTGGCTTCAGGTTGAGGTAATTTATGGGTATCTAATTTACCACTTGCGGACAAGGGAAGTTCGTTTAAAATCACAAAAAATGCGGGCACCATATAATCAGGTAATTGATTTTTAAGATAATCACGCAAATCTTTGGTTTCTAATTTTGCGGACTTTTTGGGAACGCAATAGGCAACCAATTGTTTTTCTTCAAACTCTTCACGTCCTGAGCACGCCTGAATAACAACATTTTGAATACCCACATGCGATGTCAAACATTGTTCAATTTCACCAATTTCAACCCGGAATCCTCTAATTTTAATTTGATGATCGATTCGTTCAACAAAATCAATTGTTCCATCGTTTAAATAACAACATAAATCTCCGGTTTTATACAATCTACCTGAGTTAAAGGGATTTTTAACAAATTTCTTTTCAGTAAGTTTTTTTTTATTCAAGTATCCCTTAGCAATACCATTACCACCAATATATAATTCTCCTAAAACCCCAACGCTTACCGGACGCATATTTTTATCCAATATAAACATCTTCGTGTTTAATGCAGGTTTTCCAATTGGAATTCGATGCTTATATTGATCAATATTACTTTTATCAATGATCATCCATGATGATGCAACGGTAGCTTCTGTGGGACCATATTCACAAAACAGTTTATGTTTGGGAAATTTTTTTAACCAATCCTTGATATCCCTTGCGAACAAAGTCTCACCACCAAAGACAATGTATTTTAAATCCAGTATTTTTTTCTCGCTCAATACAATGTCATTGATTTGTCTGAAACGACTTGGGGTGATTTTAATAATCGAAACATGTGTATCGTGCAAATGCCTTAAATATAAATAGGGATCTTTTTTATCAGTTTCAGAGCAAATTGCTATTTTTATTCCTTTGATCAAGGGAAATAAAGTACATGCCACTGAAAAATCAAATGAAATGGAAGATGAAAAATCAAAAATATCTTCCGATGAAATGGAAATGGCCTTTCCAAACCAATGTAAGAAATGATTTACATTACGATGTGTAATCATTACGCCTTTAGGTTTTCCAGTCGACCCGGAAGTATAGATTACATAAGCTAAATCATTTGTTTTATTAATATGCTTCGGGTTGGTGGTTGGATATGTGGCTAGCTTTGATTTAATTGCGTCCCAATAGATCATTTGAGATGATGTCAATCCTTCAAATTGATTCGCGAATTGAGAATGAGTAATTAGAATTTTTGCACATGAATCAGATAATATGGTTTTTTGACGTAGGACAGGATTGTTCGGATCCAATGGAATGTAGGCACCCCCTGATTTTAAAATTCCCAAGATACCAATTAATAATTCAAAACAAGGCTCCATGCAGATTGCGACTAAGGTATTTTGTTTCACTCCCAGTTCTCTTAAATGATGAGCCAACTGATTGGCTTGACTATTAAGATCTTCGTAGGTAAGTGTATTCGATTCATAGGTCAACGCTTCTTGATGGAATACCTTTCCAATTTGTTCTTCGAACAGTTCGGGTAGGATTTTATCGTAAGGATATTGAGATTCAGTTTGATTCCATTTTTCTAAGATTTTGTATTGTTCCTCTAAACTCATATCCATTGATGATGAGGTCATACATAAGCTCCATAAATGATAGTAATGAATTATGCCTATATCTTTACTTAAATTTTATATTTAGCTAATGTCTTGATTGTTTAATTTTAGCACAATGTATCTGCTTCGATGGGAATGGGAAAATTTGTTAGGTAGTTATTTTTACCCATTTTTTTGTATGTGGGGGTACGGTGGGTAATTTTAAGGAGAAGATAGCTCCTTTATATTCTCCTGGACTGGTAACGCTTAATTTGCCGCTCATTTCCTTTGTAGATAAAGCGCTAAAATGGAGGCCAAAACCGCAGTTTTCTGACTTTGTGGTAAATCCGAAGGTAAAAATTTTATTTAAAATATCTGGAGGAATACCTATCCCATTATCCTCGATGTCTATTTCTAGCCATTCCTTATCGTTCACGACCTTGGTTTTAGCGTGTATGATAAGATATTTTTCTTTTGGTGTACCTTCTTGCAAGGCTTCTTTCGCATTGATCATTAAATTGACTAATATGTCTTCTAGCTTCATTTTATCTAGAACAGCTTTTAACATATCATTATAGTTTTTAACTATTTTAATATCGGTCACATCATGCAGGCTAATCCTCAAACTTTCATCTAACACCTCGGCTATATTCACTTCTTGTATGACACCAAGAGGTCTGTCTTCTTTTTGTTGTAGGGTAACAATATCTTTAATGTGTTGGATATATTTATTGAGCATTTTTACATCCTCAACACATTCTTTCTGTTCTTCCAATAAGGTGTTATTTAATTCAGTAAAATAATCAATAAGATAGGCTTGTTTTTGCTTATCATCAGTAAGAACTTTAGGGTCTTCTATAACTGTATTTAGCCAGTCCGTTAATTGAGTTAAATTATTAATTTCTGATTTAGACAATCGCTCTAATAAGAGATTCGTTGTGATATTAACACTATTTAAGACATTCCCTACGTTATGTAACATTGATTTTGCGACATCAGACATTCCAGCCAAGCGTGCCGAGTCAATTAGTTTTCGATTTAACTCTTGTAGAAGTTTATTATCGATAGAATGAGCGAGTAACAATTTGATGCGTGTGATCAACTCCTTGGGGTGAAAAGGTTTAAACAGATATTCATCCGCTCCTGCTTCCCAACCTCGAACCAACGCGTCACGGTGGGTTAATGCGGTTAGTAGTACCACTGAGATATGGGCTGTTTTTGGTGAGGATTTAATTTCACGGCATAGAGAAATCCCATCTCGTTTTGGCATCATCACATCTAAAAGAGCAAGATCAGGTTTCCACTTTTGAATAGTTGCCCAGGCTTCTTCCCCGTCTCTTGTGAGTTTGGTTTCAGCAAATTCATTGAGCAGGGATGCGGTATAGGTTCCAAGTTCTAAATTATCTTCGGCTATTAATATCTTAGAAACCTTAGTACTTATGGATTTATCCTTTGCAAGTTGGTTTTCTAAAACCGGAGTTGTAGCAAATTTTTGAAAACGTCCTTCAAGCGATTTGGTGCCGGTTTCTCCCTCCAGAGTTGCAGGTGGTGCTGTTATTTCAACTGCAAAAGTGCAGCCTTTATTAAGGGTGCTTTCGACGGTAACATCTCCTTCTAAAAGAAGGGCAAATTCTTTAACCAGCGCCAGTCCAAGTCCTGTTCCCTCAAAGCGTCGCGTGGCAGAACCTTCAACTTGTTGGAAACGCTGAAATAATTTTTCCTGGTCTTCTTTAGAAATTCCAATACCGCTGTCTTTGACAGTGAGGATTACTTTTTCACCTTCAAAATGGAGCAAAATAGAAACCAAACCTTGATCTAAAGTAAATTTTGTGGCGTTTGATAATAGATTAAATAAAATACGTTCGTATAAATAGCGATCGAGACTCACGATTTTTTGGGGTACAGGACATTTAAATTGCATGTTGATGTTTTTTTGCTTAAGAAGAGGATTAAACTCATCCGTAATGGATTGAGTTAGTGCAACAATATCCACAGGTTCGCGCGTTACTACAATTTTTTGAGCGCTGATTTTTGCAAAATCAAGAATACTATTGACCATTTGATAAAGTCGAATTGAATTATTATGCATTGTCTCTAAAGCGTTACGTTGTGCCGTTGAAATTGAGCCATAATCCTTGGCAAGAAACGACTCTAAAGGTGCGATAATTAAAGTAAGTGGTGTTCTTAACTCATGGGATATATTGGAAAAGAAATTGTCTTTCAGTCGATCAATTTCTTTTAATTTTTCATTGGCATCAGCAAGTTGTAAATTGGCTGCCTCAAGTTCTTTAGGACTTTTTAAAGAAAGAGCCATTGGGATTAAGGGAACCAGCATAATCGTAGTCAAAACGGAAATCCCTGCAGTCGCCGCTTTTATTATTCCATCAAGACGGTATAAAGGATCCCATAACGTCACTACCCCCATCACATGGGTGGTGCCACAAAGCAAAATAAAAGCACCAAACATGATAAGAACCCATGGGAACGGAAAATCTTTTCGCTTTAACATGAAAAAAATTAAAATGATTGGAATGGCAAAATAAGAAAGTGCTATCAAGCTATCTGATATCACATGCAACCATACTATGTCAGGGCGCCAAAAATAACAATGTCCATGCGGCATAAAGTCATTACTAAAAAGGTTTTTAAAAAATGAAAAAAATGACTCACTGTTCATAGACTTTATCCTTCAAATCATTTAAAAAAATCCTGGATTAGATTCTAGATTGACCCTGACGGACCTTGCAATAGGTATTCCTATTATTTTGAGATGCATTAAGAAAACTAAAAATTATCGTGTAAAATGTATCAATACAAAGTTTAATACGAGTGCATTTATTGTTCGAGTCAAAATCATGGAACGTAAATTTTGAAGAAATACCGATATTGATAGGCTCAGACTCAATTAAATTTTTTTCATGAATTCCTTAATGAAAGAAAATATAAAGAATAAATACCTATCAATTTGGAATGTGATTAAGTTTATTGTTATAAAATTAATTAATAGGAATGATTGTTGTAAGGAGTTATTATGGCTTTTTTTTATCGTGATAAAGATTTTCTAACACAAAGTAGTAAAATGTTCGGCCAGTATCTGTTTAATACTCTAGGTAAAAAGCCAGAAGAATTTACTTGTTTCTGGGATAATGTAGGAGGAAACTTAGGACCAGACAGGGTTCGCTATATCAAATTGCACTGTGATCAGTTAAAACTGATTCCAATAGATAAGATGAAAGTAGAGTTAAGAGATGGGGAAGGATTAATAATTTCACATACAGATGATGAGGATATTTTTGCTCAGCTGGACTGGCGGGTAAGCAATAAGGGCGAGTTAAGAGGTGAATTTTTAAAAAATTGGCTTGAGCAAAACCGAAATAACTATCCGGGTAAAACTGTTTATGAAGTATTAAATGCAGCATTAAATAGTCACCAGCATAATAGTTTTAAAAATGGCCTTAATTGGCTATTAAAGAACCTCAAGATTTTTGACGAGGATAAAGGGCTTACAAAGAGTCAGTTTGGTAAAGTTATTAATCATGCAATCGATGATATTCTTGATTCACCTAATGTCGAAAAATTTGAAATTCCTAAAGATAAAGAAGATGAAAAAGAAATTAAAGGAAAAATAGAAACGAATTTTCCAACTTTTATTGCCTGTCTCGATCAACGATATACCGATGACTTACGAACTAAATTAGATGCTCCTGAATTTCAAGATCAGGAATGTGCTTCTCAAAGAAAGAAAGCAATTGAAGCGTTATTAGACTATCGAGACGCCTTATTTACAGAAACTGGAATTAAAGGTAAGAGTATTAATCTAGAAAAAATACGCAAATCGGATAAATGTCGTTTTGCCGAAGAAATGATCGAAGAGCTAATGAAATCTGAGCCTTCACCTGGCCAAGATTTTAAAGATTATATTAATACTTGCATCCAGAATGCTGAACAAAAATTGAGTCAAGAGCAGAGGGGAAATTGGCCAAAAGGGGTCATTTCTCATCGCTTGCGTGATATTGTGAGTAATATGAAAGACTATAAGCCTGAACCACTGGTAGTAAATGCTTTGCAGTAGCAAGCTACCAGGCTTGGTTAAAGATCAAGAACTCAAAACCGCATCTCCGAATGGCATCATCAACTGCCACTGAGTTCCACAGGTGCGCGGTAATGTCGGCACCGTTCTAATTTACATATCGGTGGATAGCAATGGGTGTAGCTCTGAGCTCTAAGGACAGCGCGCATTTGTACGAAGAAAATGTACGATATCTAATTTCGTCTCAATTTAAATAATTAAAACCTTAGTTCCAGGATTGGCTTTTACCCAATTTGCTACATACTCGATATAATTATTTTTGCCGACAGCAATGCATCCACGCGTTGAGTAGGGTAAGTTATTTAACCAACTAAACATAGTAGATGACTGAGTTGGTCCATGAATCCCTACATCTCTACCTGAATAACCTGCAGCTAATTGCTTTGTAGTCGGATAAAGAATTGGAATAAAAACTTTAAATTGATTGGATTTTCTTGGATGAGCTAACCTATATAAACCAATTGGAGTTTTATTATCGCCCGCATGTTTTTTACCGACGCCTTTATATCCGAGAGCTACTTTAAAGCTCTTGATTACAGCGCCGTGTTTACAGATATTTAAAACTCGCTTTGTTGTATGTACATTGATTCCGTTTGATAAAGGACAAGTTGCAGTACTAGCGAATAAAGCGACAGGAAAAAAAATAGAGATCATTAAAAAAATTGCTTTTATTTTCATATAATTATAACTAACATTATTGAAATTGGTCAATAATTATCCCATAATGTTGGCTTCATTCATAGGGGTGGCAGCCTAAATAATCATAGCGAGAAGCCTAATAGGAGCTAACTCATTGATTTTAAATTGTGCGCTCAGAGGGATTCGAATCCCGACACTCGGTTCGAAGCCAAATTTATCAAGAAGAACCAATATTATTAAAAATCATTAATTAGCAATGTAACAACCCACTGAATGACTGTGTGGACAACTAGGGTTACGCTATATTTTTGTTGTAAATTTGCAAAGTAAAAATGCCAATATGGTCGCTTTAAGTAGAGATAATTTATCTAATTCTTTTTCATCAGTACTTCTTATTCTCAAATACTCTATCTTTTCCAAAGTTAAAATTAAAATTTCTGCAAGACATTCCTCCCTGTTCGAGTCAACAAATCCCAATTAATCTGCTATCAGAGTTATGACTATATATCAATGGGCGAATTTCGCCGATTTAAATGAAAACCCAAATAAAAATACAATTCGAAATAAATTTAATCGAATGGAGAGGTATTTGTTCCAGTAATTAATTCAGGTAAAGATAGGGAAACCATAAAGCCACCCCATAAAAGTAGGAACCAAGAAGCAGTGTAGTTCCTGGTTGTTTATCAGGATGGCTATTTCATTATATTTAACCAGGGTATTAAGTAATGTATTACCGATTAACTGACCTAGGCAATAAAACCGCTGCTGAACTAGTCCAAGCTTTCGCGGAAATTCCAGCAGATGTGACCTCACTTGATTTGAGCTGGAATGAACTTCACAACAAAATTACTGCCGAATTAGTCCAGGCTTTAGCGGAAATTCCTACGGGCGTGCTCTCGCTTAATTTGAACGGGAATTTCCTTGGCAAGAAAACCGGCGCCGAACTAGCTCAAATTTTTGCGGCAATTCCAGCGAGGGTAACCTCACTTAATTTGAGAGGGAATGTCTTTTACAGCAAAACCGGCGCTGAACTAGCTCAAGCTTTAGTGGCAATTTCAGAGGGCGTGACCTCACTTAATTTGAGCGGGAATGTCCTTGGTAACAAATCTGCTGCGGAACTAGCCCAAGTTTTAGAGGTAATTCCAAAACGTGTGACCTTACTTAATTTGAACGGGAATGATCTTTACAAGAAAACCGCGCTCGAACTAGCCCAGGTTTTAGCGGCAGCTGCGGCAACAACGGTTATTTTATCTGAAGAAGATATTGTAAATCGCCCCACAGAGGAGCTTATTGACTTAGGAAAAGTACTGCCCCATGTCTTCATTAAAATTCTCGACGAGAACAATCAACCCAGCCACCATGCAAAAACGCATGAGCTGCAAAAGCACATGGGCATTACGCTGGCTACTGTTTGGTAAAGTCCTGTCCGATTTATGTAAATCGTCTCACAGAAGAGCATATTGACTTGGGAAAGAGTGTCCGGGATGAGCCTGATTGATGTGACGGGGTACTTTACGCTTTTGTTCGCAAAAAATACTCCCCCAGTTCTCCTGTTTTATTCTAGAATCTAAGTACCTACTATTTTTAGTTCGCAGTAGCCAATTCAATTTGTTATAATTTAAATACCTATACAATAAATGAGAGAGATTAAATGTCAGATAAATTACGTGGAAAAGTAAAATGGTTTAATGAGGGCAAAGGTTTTGGCTTTATTGAAAGTAATGGGAAAGATTATTTTGTGCACTTTAGCGCAATTCAATCGACAGGTTTTAAAACCCTTTCCGAAGGTACCAATGTTTTGTTTAAAGCAGTACAAGGACAAAAAGGGCCTCAAGCAGAAGAGGTTGAAATCATTTGATATTTAGAGTGCATCGTTACCGATATCACTCCTTATCCAAGAATCTTCAGAGTAACTTAGTTATTTGCTTCCTATATTTTATTTGATGTAATTCAGTTGTATAGTCTACATCTTCTCTGGAGGTTCTATAAGGAAACCTTGTTGTTCGCAACCTGGTGTTCCATTGTAACTGCAAATTCAATTTATTTTACGTACATTAACTTTGCGTCCTTTCAATTTTCCACTTTGTAAATATTGGTACGCTTTATCTGCTTGGCTGTGGTGAATTGCAACATAGGAGTACATGGCGGTAATGTTAATTTTGCCAATTGTGTTGCCTGTTAATCCTGCATCTTTGGTTAATGCTCCAAGGATGTCACCGGGGCGAATTTTATCTTTTTTACCCGAAGCAATGCAAAGTGTAACCATTTCTGGCACTAAACGAGTAGTGGGGTGCTTTTCTAATTCATTAATGTTTCCCCAATGAATGGGGTGTGGGAGGCTATCTTCAATTGCGCAAATGCGTTGTGCATCTGCAGGAGTTATAATACTTAAGGCAATGCCTTTATTCCCAGCGCGTCCAGTTCGACCAATACGATGAATATGGACGTCATGATCAAAAGCGAGATCAAAATTAATCACTGCAGAAAGTTCCTTTATATCAAGTCCTCGTGCTGCAACATCAGTGGCGACAAGAATAGAACAACTTTGGTTGGCAAAACGCAAGACAGCAAAATCACGATCGACTTGCTCCATATCTCCATTTAAAGCGATGGCACTAAAGCCTTCGTGGATGAGCTGGTCTTTGACTTCCGTTGTTTGTTGCTTAGTATTACAGAAAATTAACGTTGAAACGGGTTGATAGTGCAACAATAATGATTTTAATAAGGGAAATTTCTGCGCTTGTTTCGGGACTTCATAAAAATGTTGTTCAATATCAATTTCTTCAGGAGGAATTTCCACATAAACTTCTTTCGAGTCCTTCATAAATTGTTTTGAAAGCTGTTTGATTTCTTCAGGATATGTGGCAGAAAAAAGTAGCGTTTGGCGTTGTTTGGGACAAACCGAAATAATGTTGTTAATGTCATCAAAAAAACCCATATCCAGCATTCTGTCTGCCTCATCTAACACTAAAGCTTTTACCTGAGATAAGTCTAAAGAGGCGTTTTTTAAATGCTTAAGAACTCTCCCCGGCGTTCCTACAATGATATGAGCTCCATGCCGTAATGAATCAAGCTGAGGCTTCATCGGTATACCACCGGATAAATTAATAATTTTGACATTAGGCATCAAACAGGCTAATCGACGGATGACTTGGCTTACTTGTTCTGCCAATTCACGGGTAGGGCAAAGAACTAAGCCTTGTACTGCAAAAAAAGAAATTTTTAAATTATTTAATAAAGACAATGCAAATGCAGCGGTCTTTCCACTACCTGTTTTTGCTTGAGCAATAATATCCTCATTTCTAAGAATAATGGGCAAGCTCTGCCTTTGGATTGGAGTCATGTTTTCATAGTTTGCAGAAGCAAGACTCTTTATTAATTCTTGACGAAGAGGGAGTTGAGAGAATGAAGAGTGTTGGTCGGTGTGTTCTGATTGAATCATGAAGCTGCTTCCCCCATGGGTGCTTAATTGCCATTTTTTTTGTCTTACTGTCGTTTCCTTAAAGTCACCACTACAACTACAGGGAGATATAGTGGTAAAAATAATATTAGCTACTTAAATTAAAGAGCTATTATATTTTGTGCCTGGAGACCTTTTGCTCCTTGCGTCACAATGAATTGTACTCGCTGACCTTCTGTGAGGGTTTTAAAGCCAGAACTTAAAATTTCTTTAAAGTGGGCAAATACATCCGGACCGGCTTCTTGCTCAATAAAACCAAATCCTTTGGATTCGTTAAACCATTTAACGACTCCATTTACTGTTTTAGACATAAGTATCCTTAAGTGTTTATTATAATGCTTGTATAAGCGAATTTAGCCGGAAAACCGGTCAAGAATTAAAACTTCAGAACGTGGGATTAAATGAATAAAACGACGATTTGGAGAGAATAAAATAGACATTTTCTAGCTGAGATTAGGATACTACTCTTAAAGTTATAAGTCAATCTCATTTGTTGTGTTGTTTAAATAAGGTGTTCAATTATCTAACTCACTTCATTTAAATTTCAACCTGCTTCAATATTCGAATTGGAGCATAAAATGATACCTGATTGGGTAATAGGTTGGGCGAAAGGGCCCAACCTTGGATTTTATGATTCCTTATCGGGGATAGGAACTGGACGAGCTGGTGTGATATTCATTCCTAAGATTGAGACCTTATGGCGTGGAATATGTAATGGTACCGTGTTTTTATCTCTTAATATGCTGGAAATACTATAGCGCAAGGTCCCTACAGAGCTTCCTGCAGCTTTTTCATAACTCATATCATGTAACCACACCCCAAGACGTTTGACATGATGGTCTTTGCAGGGATAGCGTAATTCCCATCCTGTTAGTACTGGGATTGCATAATCATAAGGGACGTTTTCTATCACGAGGTTTTGAGTGACTACGTCTCCTCCTAATTCGCCGCAATTGCCATAATTTTCTGTAGGAATAATCGTAAACGGAGGTTGTTTGGTTTCCACTCCGCGCCCGGCAAGCACAGTCACTGCAGAACCAAATCTAAAATCTCGTTTAGTACTGTTGTCTTTAAAAATACCCAGAGTTTCCCAGCTAGCAAAGTTAGATGCTTGACTGTTCGTAATGGAAGGTGGCGGACCACTCCAATTACGTCCCGCCTGAATGAACGTTTCACTATGATCAAGATTATAAGCTATTTGCAAAAGATGATGATCTGCCTGACTAAATCCTTCTTCCCAACCATAAACAAAACCTCTGGGTAATACAGTAGCCTTAATATCTCGGGTCAAGAAAGTATGATTAAGAAAACCAGCAGCAGAAACCAAAGCGACATGCTCATGCTCTTCATAAAAAGAGAAGGTTGTATTATCTCTATGCCCCAAAACTCGAGCATCGATTTGATTTCGATTCCATGCAACCACCGTGAAGCGATAACACCACCGATAGCCATCATCAAAATTTTTATCTCGTAATAAACCAACAGCTTCCCATGTTAAACGAGAGTTATCCTGTTGGATGTTTCTAATTATGGCAGCGACACGCCCAATGTGATGATCGCTGCTTAAATAACGAGTATCCCACCCATTCAAAAAGACAGTCGCATCGGTTGCGTAGTCCGGTAAATCAACACTTCCTTGTAAGATAATTGCTTCTTCGGTTCCGGAACGATTGGATTCAGCGCAAGCTGAACCATCCACAACCTGAATTATTCCTTCATCTTCCAATGCATTTTGATGATATTCGGATTTAAGTGGCACAGGAACTGTTTTAATTGATTTCAACAGATCGGAATCAAACTCTTTTGCAATAGAGAAAGGCACCACAATTAATGATAAAAGCATGCCTAAAATGGATACTTTTAACCAGTAATACGATGAATCCATAATTCAAACCTCCATGTCTGATCTGATGAGCGATTAGTTTAATCAAACTGGGTATTATTGCAAGATCACTATAACTTGAAGGAAATGCAAAAATTTTAATCTTAAAAGTATTATTGGGCATGCTGCTTAAATGACACGCTCGGAGGGATTCGAATTCCCAATACATCGGTTCGAAGTCATTTTATCAAGAAGAACAAATATTATTAAAAACCATTAAGTTGCGATGGAGTAACTCCCTGAATTGCTGTTTGGAACAACTATGGTCATGTTCCACTTTGTTTAAAATTAGAACCATAAAAATTGGCAATATGGTGGCTTTATAGCAACTTATCTAATTCTTTATCATCAGTACTTCTTATTCTCAAATACTTTATCTTTTCCAAAGTTAGGTAAAAACAAAATTCCTGCAAGCCTTCCCTCTCTCGACATCATTATCAACAAATCTCAATTAACCTGCTACCAGAGTTATGAGTACATGTCAATGGGCGAATTTCACCGATTTGAATAAAAGAGCAAACAAAATACAATTTGCAATTAACTTGTACGAGTAGAGAAAAATATTTACCCCGACAATTAATTCAGTCAACGATAGCGAAACCATAAAGCCACCCCATAAAAGTAAGAACCAAGGAGAAGGGTGGTTCCTGGTTATTTATCAGGATGACTATTTCATTCTATTTAACAGAGGTATTAAATGATGCATTACAAAATAAATATCCTTGGCAATAAAAATGCCGAACTATCCCAAGCTTTCGCGGCAATTCCAGCGGGCGTGACCGCACTTGATTTGAGCTGGAATGGTCTTCACAACAAAACCGCTGCCGAACTGGCTCAGGCTTTCGCGGCAATTCCAGCGGGCGTGATCGCACTTAATTTGGGCTGGAATGGTCTTCACAACAAAACCGCTGCCGAACTGGCTCAGGCTTTCGCGGCAATTCCAGCGGGCGTGACCGCACTTAATTTGGGCTGGAATGGTCTTGGCAACAAAACTGCCGCTGAACTAGCCCAAGCTTTCGCGGCAATTCCAACAAGCGTGACCACACTTGATTTGAGCGGGAATGATCTTGGTAACAAATCTGCTGTAGAGCTAGCCCAAATTTTCGCGGCAATCCCAGCAGGCGTAACCACACTTTATTTGAGTTTGAATGGCTTTGACAAGAAAGCCGCAGCCGAACTAGTCCAAGCTTTCGCGACAATTCCAGCGGGTGTGAGCGCACTTTATTTGAGAGGAAATAACCTTTACAACAAAACCGGCGTTGAACTAGCCCAAGCTTTCGCGGCACTTCCAGCAAGCGTGACCGCACTTGATCTGAGCGGAAATGGCCTTAACAACAAAACCGGGGCTGAACTAGCCCAAGCGTTTGCGGCAATTCCAGCGAGCGTGACCGCACTTAATTTGAGTGGGAATGATCTTGGCAACAAAACTGCTGCTGAACTAGTCCAAGCTTTCGCGGCAATTCCCGCAGGAGTGACCACACTTGATTTGAGCTGGAATGCTCTTAGCAAGAAAAGCGGCGCCGAACTAATACAAATTTTCGCGGCAATCCCAGCAAGCGTGACCTCATTTTATTTAAGTGGGAATTATCTTGACAAGAAAACCGGTGCTGAACTAGCCCAAGCTTTCGCGGCAATTCCAGCGGGTGTGAGCACACTTAATTTGAGTTGGAATAGCCTTGGCAACAAAACTGCTGCTGAACTAGTCCAAGCTTTCGCGGCAATTCCAGCGGGTGTAACCACACTTAATTTGAATTCAAATTTTCTTGACAACAGAACCGGCGCCGAACTGGCCCAGGTTTTAGCAGCAATTCCATCTGCAGTAACCACGATCACTTTATCTGAAAGCGATATTGTCAATCGCTCTACAGAGGAGCTTATTGCCTTAGGAAAAGCACGGCCTCATTCCCTCATTAAAATTGTCGATGCCAACAATGAACCCAGCACCCATGCAACAACGCAAGAGCTGAAAAAGCATATGGGGGCATGGATTAATGAAGCACATGTGGAACTAAAGGACATACCGTTACCCGATGATTTGGTTAATCTGATTTTGGAGAAAGAAACTGGAGTTCATGCAGTAGAAATAAGCGCTTTTGCAAAGGCGAATGCCCCTGTCGAAAGCAACAAGAATGCGTTCTTCACGCCAAATACCCATCATACGAAGAAGCGCCAACACGAAGAGGAGCAAGAACTCGTTACGTTGTTTATTGTTTAGTCTGGTAGATTATGTTGCTCCGCGGCAATGAAGATGAGCTAAAATTTATACTTATATGATTTTAAAAGGATTAAATGGCGCGCTCGGAGGGACTTGAACCTCCGAAGCCTGATACTTTTATTTTTAAAAAAATTAATAATCAATATGTTGCGAAAATTTTTCTTGATCTCATTGGTGTACATCCTAGGCATTTCAATGTTAATCGCTATCTTCATGCTATTATGAAAATATGTTTATCTCATATTAATGCTCATTTCCATGAGTACAACGGCACAATTAAATACAGTAACTATGCAGTTACGGACCATCTTCCAATCTTATTTCAACCCTGTCGAACCGGGAGGAGCCGCATTGGTGGTAAAAGATAACCGGATTATCTACATGGACGGCTTTGGCCTGGCTGACATGAAAACAAAACAGCCTATTAATACAAAGACGCTTTTTAATGTCGGCTCTATCAGCAAAACCTTTGTTGCTTATGGAATACTAAAACTTGCCAAAGAAAGAAAACTATCATTGGATGATGAACTGTATAAATATTTTACCGATTTTAAGAATACGGAGATAGTAAAAAAAGTAAAGCTTTATCACCTGCTCACCCATACATCCGGCATTCCTGATATCCGGCCCGTGAAAGAGCAACATGATTTTTATCTTACCGCTAAAGACGAAGAGAATTTTACCCCGTTGAAGCAAACTGATACATTACAATTTGAGCCGGGAACAAAGTACAGTTATTCCAACCCCGCATTTAATGGCCTTGCATTGATCATTGAAAAAGTAACTGGTAAAAAATGGCAGGAATATATCAGTGAGAATATTTATAAGCCCGCCGATATGAAGACTTCCACTATTACTGACGGTCCGCATCCTGAAACAGGTGTTTCACATGGTTATGTATTGAATGATAAAAAAGAATTTGAAGAACTGGATTATGGCGAAGAGCCAACATTCGCGGCAGCAGGTAACGGAGGAGTATGGAGCAGCGTGGAAGAATTATGGAACTATGAACAGGCTATTCAACAGCATAAATTCTTGCCGGTTGAATGGATAGATAAATCAAGAACACTATACCCATTCCCTGATTGGAAAGATGAAATTCCGCAACGACTTGGTCTAAGCTGGTTTATCAATCAAGATTCAATTGGTCATCAAATGGTCGGGCATACGGGCTCGCAGGGTGGCTTTATCAGCGATTATTGCTGGTGGCCGGAAGAAAAAATATTTTATGTGTTGCTCTGTAATATTCCCAAACCGATACAGGAGATAAGAAAAAAAGTCTATGAAGTGGCAAAAATGATTAAATAAAACCTGCCTGGATAGCTCGTGATCATAGATTGACCCTATTGATTCTCGTTAAATTCTATTGAGTATGTAGTTCTTTGTGTAAAAACAATTGTCTTGAGTAAACATGTGTTTTCAGCATGGCCCTAACTCAAATTAATACTATAATTAAGTAGTATGGAGATACTCTAAGGACAATTATGAAAAGGAAAAACCGTGAAAACGAATACAGAGGGATTGTCTCAATCATCGTCATTGTCATTCTAGCAATTATTCTGGTTTATTATTATTCACATTACTCTTCTTCACCTAATGAAACTCAAAAATCGAATATACCTTTAGAAGCTCCTTCTCCTCCAGCTGAAAATACTGGCGGAATTTAATAATTAAAATACTTTGGTCTTTTGTATTAGTTCATTTGAGTTAAATTCTCCAATCCGGTATTTATCAACGATAGGGTTATTTTAGGTTTTGTTACGTAACTATCAATCGAGCCTGACCTTATTGATGCGTCGTGACTAATAAGCCTTGTAATAGAAATTACATTGAATAAAATATAGATATTCTTAATATTAAAATAAGTAAATGTTCGATAATTTACCACTTGAAGTGCTAACTCATATTTATTCGTTTTTTAATAAAAAAAATGAGAAAGATGTATTTTCAAGAATCAACAGGAAATCCAATAAAATATACTGGATAGAACAATGCAAAACAAATTATGGGTTTTATCCTAAAGAAGATGCGCGAGAAATTTTTCTGGCGATGGCGATTATTGATGAGGCTCTAGATAAAAAAATTTCTATAGATGAAAAAGAAATTGATTTATTCTATGGGAAATTGATCCGATACAACGAAAATAATCCTGGAAATTCTGAAATTATATATCATATTGCTAAATTATATTTAAAAAATAAGGGTAAGTATCAGAATATCGAACTAGGGAAAACACTTTGTGAACAAGCAGCAACATTAAATCATAATGGTGCTAGACAATTGCTTGGAAGTTTTTATCGAGATGGATTATATGGTTATCCTTTTGATTCTCTTACAGCCATCAAATATTATCAAGATGCTGCTCTCAGCGGTTGTAATAATGCAGCGGTGGAACTGGGTATCTCATTGAGGGATGGTTGTGGGGGTATACAAAAAAATTGTGAGCAAGCTATTTATTATTTAAATATGGCAGTAAATCGAAATGATAACCGGGCAGCTCGACTGTTAGGACTTTCTTATTGTGATGGAATAGGTGCTATACCCCAAAATCAGGAGAAGGCGATATTCAATTATAAGTTGGCGGCAACACGTGGAGATAATATAGCGGCGCGAGAATTAGGAGCTTCTTTTAGGGATGGATTAGGTTGTATTAGTAAAAATTCCGAGTTGGCTATTGAATATTTTAGAATGGCGGCTTTACGAGAAGATGCCGATGCTGCTATCAGTTTAGGAATATCTTTTGCTTTTGGAAAAGGCTGTATTCCAAAGGATCATAAGGAAGCTGAGTATTATTTAACTCTTGCTGCGAATTTAGGTGATCCACGTGCTGTAAAAATGCTGGACGACTTAGATCTGATCCCAAAACTAACCTTAAATTAATGATAATAACTCCTAAGTGAAAGGAGTTATTATCAAATAGGTGATTAAAAATAATCGGGTACAAAAGGGGCTTTATCAAGCGTTCCTTCGCGACGATCGTGAGGATGCCAATTTTTTACTTGGTGACTTGGTTTAGTCATAAACTCTCTGAATTTTGAGTCATCCACTCTTATCTTTGTTAGGAGAGCTTTGAACTTTTCTTCTGCAGAGCCATTAACATAGAGAACGTCATCAGGTCCTTTTCCTTGAGCATCACTAGTCCTTGCAGCAAGAATGTGTAGAGGTGAAATAGCGGATGAACGATATTCCATTAAATCAATATGCCCTAAGTCATTATTTCCATCAGGTTTTTTACTTGAACTAAATCCTAATGTTTGTCCAAAATACGCAGCAGTTTCCGGATCAATTAAGGTAGCATATACATATGCTGTTTTTTTCTGTATTGTTGACTGAATATCAGCATATAAACTTCCAATGTATGGGCTAGTACTTAAAACGATGCACTCTGAAGGATCTTTGGGGTTATCGTATTTAGGAATAAATCCTTCTTTGAACACACTTTCTGGTGTTTGAGTTGTTCCCCGATACATAATACAAACGCTCTTATTTTTAGAACGACTGGTATACATAGAATCTGTAAAAAACATATTTGCATAGTAGGATGTCACTGAATTACTACTATGAAGATATTCCTCAATTTTCTTTTGAAAATCATTTTCAATTTCATCGGTAGTAATATTTAAGACTCTCTTTTCTAACATAATATTTACTCACATTGACATTAATTGAAACTTAAGATTGCTTTAATAGATAAAAAAATAATCTACTGAGCAATATATTATGCAGTATATATATTAATTGAACATTAATTCATGCATTAATATTTTTATAATGGACATAAATTTTTTTATGGTTGAAACGCGGATACAGAGGAATAGAGGTTAGCTTCCCCTGATTGTAACCTTTGGTGAAACCCCTGAATTTTCTACACAATGTACTGAAAAGGTGAATTTAAAAGCGATAAGACGTGTGCCTATGTGTTTTTAAGAGAAAAAAATTTTTAACCAATGCACTACTAACACAGAACTTGCCATTTTGCGGGAGATTCCTCGGTATGCTCGGAATGACAGGTATTTTTTAATGGGACAGTCGTGGTCGTACTTTGGCAATGACCTGTCATTTTACTCCTAATATGAGATTCATGGATATTTTGTTGTATGGATGACCAACGCGACTGTTCTGATGGAAGGTTAGGGGTGGTGCTAATCTCATGATTAATCGTTTTTTTGATTTGTAACTGGTACGCATAATCACATGCTAATTGATATGTATTATGTAAGCATTGTTCTTGGAAAGAAAGTTTGGAAGGAATGATATAATTGGAGAGTGCCATTTTCTGTACTTCAGGATCACGTAACACAGTAAATATTTCCCCATAACTATGAAACCCTGACTTACATGTGAATGAAAAAAATATCTTTATGAGATTTTTGATGTCTTTTTCCTTTACTTCTTGATCATCATTTCGGTATTTATCAAGAAAACGCCGTATTGTTAATAACAAAACACCCGTATGCCCGGATAAGGAGCAGACGAAAGGCACATGGGTATTTGTGGCGGAATATCCATTTTTATGATTAGGTTTAATAAGATTAACATCAGGATGTCGATTGAACCTGACGATTGGAAATGCATTGTCTGGATTAGGCGCTGAGGAATGCATTATCCCTAAATTAGAACTTCCAATTATATCGTTTTCTTCGTCAATACGAGTAGTCCCACGGTCTTTACGTTGAAATAATCCAGAACTCATTATTGTCCGCATTTGCTCTTGGATCTCTTTTGTTCCCCAAATTTGTTCCATTCTACCAATGACAATTTCAGCCTCTTTTAATGTATTAACTCTCTTCGGAATATCAATTGTCGGATCGATATCATGAACGAGAGCAGATAGTTTTGTTAAGGTAGAAAATTCCTCTTGCTCAAGTGATTGCCAAATATTTAAAGAAAATTTTGTTTCAAAATATCGACGACTCTCTAATTTCATCGGATCATTGGTTAAATGATTAGCCTGGGTGCAAATCGCATTTAGTAGCGCTTTATTATAAGAAATGGAAGTCTCAGTCTGGCAAACAGTCAAAATTGCTTGTATTGCTTCCTCTTTTCGATTATCCAGATATAGATGCTCAATTTCATATAACTTATCTTGAATTTGAGTGCCGATAAGCTGCTTTAATAGTGAGGTCGTAAGCAATATAAAATCTGACCAATCTAATCTTGTGCGTGTGATGATTTGTTTCAGTTGCTTGACTTTAGTTTCTTTTTTATTTGCGAATAAATGTGAGTACATATTAGTTCTTCCCAATTATAAAATGATAAATCGGGAAGATGAGCTTACCTGTCACAGTATCAGTAAAATATCATTGTCATAATTTACATGCTATTTCACTGCATGTAAAAGTTAGATTGCTGAGTACTACCCGATATTTGATTTAATAAATAGTGGCTATTTACAATTTCCGTCTTTTTTTCTGACAGAATGACCTATTTTTATGAGGAAATGTCCTATTTACTTTTGAAAAATGGTTATATAGCTATGGGTCTTCCCTCCTTGCTTGTGTTCACATTAAGCGCAGTAAGTCATTTATTATTCATATTGTGTTATAAAAAGCAAGTATTAATTAATGAGAATTAAATTTTAGGAGTGGAATTGATGAAGAATATAAAATTATAAAATTCTATTGCAGACTGATGTATGAAATGGTTTTGCACTATGCGCACAGACTCAACATGGTGTGAAATTAATGCAATATAATAATCGGAAATTTAATGGTGCTCGGAGGGACTCGAACTCCCGAAACCTTGGTTCGAAGCCTTATGGTCTAGTTTTAAATTCGTTATAAATCAATATATTGTGAAGCGTCAAATTCATCGGGAATAGTCTAAAACTGCCTATTACAGCGTAGTGCCGCCACAGTTGAGAAATAAGGATAAGAAATTAGAAAAATTAAACGCACACATTCATTTCATAATGTCTTAAATCTTCTGATTAGGAACTGCTATACTACAACAAATTTCTATAACTTTTCCTCATTCAGTGCTTAAGATAAAGATTTAAATAGGATTTTAATGTCAAAAAAAGTAAATAGACCACAAAATTTTCGTAGTTTTTTCTTCGAAATAGCAATTCCTTATCGTTGGTGGTTTTTTGCTATGTTGCTTGTGGGCATTTATTCATCTATCCATAATGTGTTACAGCCCTATGTTTTAAAAATTCTTTTGGATGCAGTCGCTCATGCCGAAACGAAACAATTTCTTGATGTGAGTTTAAGACCTGCGTTATTGCTTATTATCTTGGGATTTGTAATAACTTTTATATGGCGTCTTTATAATTATATCGTTTTGCGGTCACTACCCAAAATAAAAGCGGACATCATTACTGTAACCACTGCATATTTAAGAGAGCAGTCATACGTTTTTTTTCAAGATCATTTAAGTGGTTCAATTTCTGCTAAAATTTCTGATTTAGCAAGTAACATCCAGAATATTGTTAATACTTGGTTTAATATATCCAGGCAAGGTTTAACCATTATTCTTTCTATCGCTATGGTGAGTTTGGTTAGTCCCTATTTCAGCTTGATTTTTTTCCTTATCTCAATCGTGTTTATTGCCACTGCATATTATTGTTCATACAGCATTAAACCTTATGCCAAAGCCTATGCTGAAGCACGAGCAAAAAATATAGGAAACATTGTTGATTGTTTTTCCAACGTGGTCAACATGCTTTTATTTGCCAGAGAAAACTACGAAGCGCAATATTTAGAAAAAACAACAGCCAGTGCTGTGAAACACGATCAATCCATGCAATTTAAAAATATGCTCAATGCGTCATTACTTGGTGGGTTTGCCTGGATTTTACAAGGGGCTTCAATACTGTTACTGCTTTTTCTTGGGAATAAAGGAACAATTTCTGTTGGGGATTTTGTATTTATCTTTATATTAGCAATTACAGTGATTGATCAGATCTGGTTTCTTACTGAGAGCTTATTGGTTGTGGGTGAACAAGCAGGACAATGTCAACAAGCCATTGATACGATTTTTACAGAGCATTATCAAAAACCAAACCCAGGAGCTCCGTCTCTTAACATTACTCAGGGTGAAATCTTCATTGATCATATTAGTTTTAAATATAAATCTGTAGATATTATTAAAGACTTAAGCACACATATACCGGGAGGCTCTAAAGTCGGTTTGGTTGGTTACAGTGGAGCCGGAAAAAGTACGCTGGTTCAACTAATCATGTGTCTATATGATGTCCAAAACGGAAAAATATTAATAGATCAACAGGATATTAGCACGATAAACAAACAAAGCTTACGAGAAAACATAGCGTTTATACCTCAACACCCTAGTTTGTTTCATCGAACTGTTTATGAAAACATACTATATGGCAGAATTGGCGCCAGTTATGAGGATGTTATTAATGCTTCTAAAAAAGCTCATGCCCATGAATTTATTCTCAACTTACCGCAAGGATATGACACCCCTGTTGGAGAAAGAGGGATTAAATTATCCGGCGGACAATGTCAAAGAATTGCTATTGCAAGAGCGATTTTAAAAGATGCGCCTATTTTGATATTAGATGAAGCCACTAGTTCACTGGATTCTCTAACAGAAAAGCTAATCCAAGAATCATTACACATTGCTATGAGTAATCGTACGGTCATCGTAGTAGCACATAGATTATCAACTATTTTGTCTATGGATAAAATACTAGTTATGGACAATGGTAAAATTATCGAAATGGGTAACCATAAACAGCTTATTGAGGCTGGCGGTTTTTATAATACACTATGGAACGCTCAAAGCGGACATAGTTTTATTTAAAAAATGAGAGCCCTTGAATAAAAACATCATCCGTATTGAATTTATGAGTTGATTACATACATCAATAGTTTCCGATTTCCAAATTGGAAACTGGAAATTATATTATAGTGAATGATAAGTTTTCTAAACACATTGATTCTGTCAACAACTCGGTGGGCCTCCAGGCACGGTTTAAAAAATTTAAAAAAGTTCTTTCTCCTATTGTTAAATTATTCTCATTGTGTAATAATTCAACAATGTGTTCGCAAAAATGTTTTTTACATGATTGTTTTATTTTTCCAGGCTTTAAATCCAGCTTCCAACAACTTAGGAATTAGTACCGCTAATCCTGAGCTAGTTATTAGTAAGAAGCCACAAATTGAAGCTCCAAATAGAAAAATGAATGAGCGAAACACAGATAACAGTATTACTCTTTCTTCTCGAGGAAGAAATTTATTTCAATTTCCACCTTCGGGAGTTATTGACATCGTTAGAATAGCTACAACTCCTCCTGACCCCCAAACGTTCAACTCTTTTCTCTAGTCTGAGATTAGCTAAGTCTCAACTGGAATCTATTCTGTTGAGAGTCACGTACATTACCTAAGACAGCATAGCTAGTGATCTTTTTAAAGAGGTCGCTGTTTCTGCAAAGTCAATTTTTTCATATAGCGTGTAACGTTCTCTCATTATTGAAGATAAAAATAACAACTGTATCCATATCGTAGCAAAAAGATTCAAACATACAGTAAGTTAGGTTGATAAGATGAAAATGCAACGTAGTGTAAAAGGCGAACGATACCTTTATATGGGTCTTAATATTTTCTTAATATTCGATTAATAGTTTTTATTTATACACGAAGTACTCAAATTTTAACAAGTTACTTGTTTGTAAACTGACTATTAACGAGATTCATATGAAAGATAAAGAACAGAGAACCAAATTATTAAAAAAATGTATTGAGATTAAAGATTCAATTAATCAAAAAATTCCTTTGGCAGCGAATCGATATGAAGAGTTTGAACAGATTGAGCGCAGCAAAATAAAAGCGTATGAACAGGCCAGAAGGGCAAATACCCCGGAAGAGGAGCAATTGGAATCTTGTATATACGAAATGGAATATCTTGATGCTCATGATAAGAAGTATGAAGAGTATGAAAACTATGTAAAACAAAAGCAAATCGAGTACTATATTTTTGAGTTCATTAACGAGAGTTTCAAGGAATTTTGTCTCGATAAGCAGGTAAAATCGCCGCACAATCTAAACAATAATCAGAAGCAAAGTTTCAAGCAAATTATCTTCAAACAATCTTCGATTTTATGTGAAAAAATTGCAAGAGCCCAAAAACTGCTGGGAAGAGGAAGCAGCGTCATTAACGTCACTGAAATGGATGGATATCTTGAAAAACATGCCGATCAGTTCATCCACATTTTGTGCCAGGGAGAGGAATTAACGATTACCGATAAAGAATTAGCTTATCGGTTTAAAAAAAACCTTGAATTGGTTGAACATCGAGATTCCTTTCAAAAGCAATTTAAGCGAGAAAATGCTCTGCTTTTTCAAAGAGGGGGTGATAAAAAGGTTATAGAAACAATCCAAAAATCAAATATATTTGCAAAAGCAGAATATTTTGATAAACCGGAAATCAGTACGGGTTTTTGTGATGAACATACCGTCATTGCTCTTAAAAGATTATATGATGAATATTTAATTGATAGTAATACCATCGTTGAGAAAATTAGTATTGAGTACTTTGATGATAATGGTAGTCCGGCAGATGGCCACACGTTTTTGGTCATTGGCCGTAATCCCGATAGCCCTCTCAATGACATCAGTCAATGGGGGGGGATCCTTTTAGACCCATGGAATGGGATAGCCTGTTTTACAGAGGATTATCATTCCTTACCTTATTTTTATATTTCTTACCCGGAAGGGGCAACCTGGGAATCCATCCAATTTACGGATGCTGATTATGATCTACGTTCTAAGATGCGAGACGCGAACAAATATTATCAGATGACAGGGAACGGCGACATAGAAAAACGAAGACAAATGCTTATGGAAGAACATCAGTTGCATTCGTTGGATGAAGCAGGATTCGAAGATACGAAAGCCTTCCTTACTGAATTGGTTAATCAATTACGTCCCAATAATTTCAAAGAACCCATTGAAATTTTTATTACAACTACGGGCGATAAATTAGTTAATTCGCTGGCCGGATTCACTAAACCCGCGATTGTCATTCACAGCGATTTTCTTAAGCAAATGCGAGATGGTGTTTATACGGTTGAAGAGTTAGAGTTCGCTTTAGCCAATGAGTTACTTTACATGAAACACGAAGGTGTTGGAATTTATTATGAGATTTCAGCCAGTGAGCAATTCAAACTCGATAAATTAACGATTGAACAATGCCATAATATACCAGCAGGTATTAGTTACTTAAGAAAAAGCATCAACTTTCAAGAGCAACATAAATGGGATGTTAGTCATGTCAATCGCTCTTATTTGGTTCGTGATTATCGACAAGGGGCCTTGGCCGATTACCATCAACGTATAAAAAATTTGTTAACCTGGTTGGCCATCAAAGAAAATGAACGCGATGAAAAACAACAAACGTCTTTACCAAATACCATTTTAAAAGCTGTTGCTCCGATTAGCCGAGAAATTTTCTTTAAAAAAGAATGTGATGCGTGTGAGAATACCGTAGCAAAACTCAAATTTTTAGAGTCAAAATTAGCAGAGCTAACAGTTGAATTATTACCTTATGAAGTAACCTATAGTATTGGAATTAAGGTCAGGGATTTCTGTCGGATTTTGTATGCGATGGATATTAACTTAAACGATGCGGAAGTGAAAAAAGCAGCGGAAGAATTGATTGAACGAGCTTTTGAGTTGCGAATCCCAGCCTTTGAACGTGTTTATCTGGCTCTTATTCATCAACCTTTCACGAGTCAAAATTATTTAGATGATAACGTCCGGGTACCCTCACTTGGAGTTTTCAAGGTCATAAACAATGCATTTGATGCGTTCGTTAAAGCAAAAAACTTTGAGGAAGCGAAAGAGGCAGCGGAGGCACTAAAGGGGTTGCAAGAAAAATACATAGGTCATCTTGACTATTCGCATGGTCGGGCAAGAGTCCATACCTATCAATTTGAGAAAGTGCATCAGCGCATGCCTGTCGGAAACGAGCGATTTTTTGGTTCAATTATTGGTGAACACATTGAGTGGAATACTTTTGTACCGCAGGATAATGTGACTGAGGTGCCCTGGTCGAGTCATCTTGAATGGGCACAAAAAGATGAGAGCTCAATTATTGCTGAGACATTATGGCGCCTTGGCGTGACTCGCGATCAAAACTTATGGCTTTTATTTCCTGAAAAAAGACTATTGTCTTTCGCCCTTAATTATCGTGAATACAAACCGATTACTCAATTGCCTCAACAGTTTGCCGCATATGGCAGTAATAATTACTCTGAAGTTATATTGACATTTTTATCTGAGAATGTGCTTCAGAAATTTAACGTCAACTGCGAGATGTTTTTTAGTGAGGACTCTTTTGAAAATAAATTCAAGCAGTATTATGATTTGAATTGGCCTGTATTAGTCAAACCTTCAGAATATGAGACTCGCAATATTGACAACCTGGCCATTCAATTTTTGCTTGCTGAATTTACCAATATAGCCATGAATGGGACTCCAGAAGAGAAAGCCGTTGTGAAAAGCTTTTTCCTGGGACGAGAAGATAAACGAGATCTGGAGCACTTGCAACAGGTTTCTAATGAAATGAAATCGACATTACATTATAACACTCCCTATGTTCAATTTTTTATTAATCAGCAGTTTCAGGACAAAAAATTTGATTTATTTACCACGGAAGAACAACTGAAATTACTTGATACTATCTCAATGTATTTTCATGAAATTCCGCCGCAGGCATTTATTCAGATTTTTCGCTTGCCTTTTGAATCACTCAGTCTTGATTGTTTGGAACAGTTACTCCCTTTAACTATTAAAATAGATGATGATTGGGGGCGGAGATATTCTATTGCACCTGGCTTTTTTAAGGAACATATCAAACAATATGGAAATTATAAGGTATTAACCCAAGAGACAATAGCCTTACTGAAACTTGCCATTCAGTTTGTGCACAATCCTGTTGATCGTGCTGACATATTTAAATCATTCCTCTGGTATTTACCTCAAGACGTTAATGGAACAAATCATTTAACACCGAATGATTTAATCCTTATCTATCGTGTGTTTGATTCACAACTGATATTTCCTTCTACCGAAGTGCAAGAGCATTTTGCTCAACTGGTTATCGAACGGATAAAAGGGATTTCAGACCGCGATGAGCGTATCCAAGCATTGGAAGAGCTTCTCTTCGTAGAGAATGCGATCAGTCTCCCGATTAGCTATATTTCTCTGCGTAATGAAGCCATTGAGCAGTTAGTCAAAGACCTAAGAGATAAATATGGTCAGGATGACCAATCTCAGGAATATAAAGAAAAGATGATTGCCGTGATTAATCGTCTGTATAAAAATATGTCACAACGAGATGTCACATTAATGCTTTCGCGATTGGCCAATGCAATCGAATCTCAGTGGGAAGTAACTGAACATTTAGGCATTTTGTTAGAGCCTGATAAATATTTACCGACTCATCAACAGGAAAAGATCGATTTTTCTATTAGTAGCCTGGCCGCAGCTTCACGGAAACTAAGTGAAGACAAGAACGACATAAAGGAATTTCTGGAATTTATTTCTTCTCCTATCAGTCGTCAAACCACAGATAAATTTTCCAGTTATTTATTAAGCCATAATAAAATAAACCAGCTGGCAAAACTGTTAGGCTACAGTGAGAATTTGGCAGAAATTGAAAAAGAAAAGCCAGGAACTATTGCGTTAATGTTAAGAACTTTTTACGCGCAGTTCTGGGATGTGAGCCTGGAAGAGCGAGCGGTTATTGTGGATCACTTGCTTATTCCTGCCAATAAAGTAAAAACCGCTGATGAGATGGAAGATGCCTACGAAGAGGCCTTTTCCTACGTTGCTCATAAATTATTCCCGCATGCCGAAACAGATAAAGAGGAAAATTTTGCTTACGCCTTGTTGAAAGCTTATCTGGACACAGCGGATAAATACATTCGCAGCCATTTGTTAGCAGGAATGTTAGTAGCCACCAATCAGTCGAATGGGGCTGGGCAATCACCGAGTGCGGGTAAAAAATTAGCCATGTTATGTGAACACATGGGACCTGCCTATGTCAAACTGGCTCAGGCAGTGCATAGTCATCCGAATACACCTGAGCATATTCGCCGCGATCTGGATCACTTGAAGGGACGAGCGAACCCACCCCATCGTTGGCAATTGTGGCGGCTCCTGCGCGAAGTGGTTTCTCGTGACGATCGCAAAATGATTAAACGTGTCGGTGCCCTTTTAGGCTCAGCCTCCTATAACTTAGCACTGGAAGCAGAGTTAGAAAATGGACAGGACGTGGTGCTATTGATGCTGCGTGAAAATGCAGCAAAAAATGCGCAAGAAGGTTTTATGCATTTGCAAAAAACCATTGAGTCTTGTTCGCACGTCGATATGACACCCATTCGGGAGAGTATTTTATCGATTATCAGTGAAGCCAAAGAACTATCGAAAATTGAAATGGACAGGAAGTTAAGTGAACAGCAAAACCAGATTGCAGCCGAGCTATACGCCCGTTCCATCACAGTGAACGTTGATGGTAAATCACATACTTTTGCCATGAATCCGGCTCATTTGATTAAAAGTGGGGAAGGCTATCGGTTCATCGAACGTATTTATGGAACCGAATTTAATGAGCTTCCTAACCAAACTCCAGAGGACAACGAAATTCGCCGAGCCATTGCTAAAGCAATCATCACGGTGGAGCTCATTAACATTCTTCAGGGGGAGTGTTTTGATTCCGACCGCCATGGTAATCAATTGCGCCATCAGAACCATCAGCTGGGATTGTATGATTTTGGTGAAATGTCTTTGCAACCTCCCAATGAGGTGGAGTTAAAGCAATTGGCGAACGTCCTGTCCGATATCCCTCAAGCGGCTATAAAAAACAAGTTGTTTAATACCAGCTTTGATCTTCTGTTAACAAAGCATATCCGAATAGCACTTAAAGCGGGGGAGCCGACCAGCTATTTAATGCGAGTACGTAAAGGACTTTTGGCATTACGAGATTTCCAAAAAGAATTATCGACTGAAGAACTAATGGATGTGTTAAAACAGGTTAATGCCAGTGAAGCCATCCATCACAAAGTCAAATCCCAGGTGGCAAATACCATTCGCATGGCTGAACGCATTGAGGATATTAGTCAGAGTTATCAGAGTCTTGTGAACAAGGTGGGTTTTTTCAAGAGAAAGGTTGATTCATTACTCAAAGGGCGTACTACCCATGAAGCGTCATATCAGAGTAGATCAATACCTGACCATCATCACCATCATAACCACATATTTTTCTAATGATAATTAAAAATAGAAACTCACTCTTTGAGGTGGAATGTAGAAATTCTACCTCAATAATTTAATACTTAAGGAGAATACCGCTGTGTATGCTACTAGATCTGTACGTGAAATTTATTTAACTGCTTTATCCGATAACGATACCAGCACTGTAGAACATTGCTTAACTGTTAATAAAGTTTCCCCTAATATCCGCGATAAAGATTTGAATACAGGCTTGCATCATGCCGTTATGGTAGCAAATAAAGATTTGCTAAAATTATTATTAAAACATAATGCTGATATTAGTCTTAAAAACAGAAAGGGTTTAACCGCTATTCAGGTAGCGGCTTCGAATGAAAGTTATGAATGTTTATCCATCATTGCCGATTTTTGTTTGCTCAATAACAATCTGAAACTCGAAGCAGCTGATAAGAATTTGCTGGAAATTTTCCATTCCTCTCAAAACGAATCGGTGACAAATCCATTCATAGAGGCTGTGAAGAGAGGGGAACTTACCCAAGTAAAAAAATGCCTTGAATCAGGTTCATCCGTCGACATGATCATTGATAGTGAGTCGAGCACAGCACTGCATCAGGCAGTAAAACAACAAAATAAAGAATTAATTGCGTTATTATTACAATATGGACCTAATCTTAATCTTGCCGATAAAAAACAGAGGATACCACTTCAATTGGCAGCGGAAATAGAGGATTGGGAGTGCTATCAACTCATTGCTGATTACGGGAACAAGCGGGAAATTTCTAATAATATTAATAATAATAACATAATGGAGATAGACAAACCCAAGATCGCGAAAAAAGTATCTCCAAGAATGGCATATCAAGAAGCGGTTCAGCAGGGTAATATTGCTGAAATTACTCAACTATTAGCGGCTAAGGTATCTGTTAATACAGTCGTTGATGCTCAATTCAATACCCTCTTGCATATAGGTGTAAAAACGCAAAATTTAGAATTAATTCGGCTTGCACTGCAAAATGGAGCTGTTTCAAATCGTAAAAATAAACAAGGTAAAACTCCTTTAAAGTTGGCGTTGGAGAATGAAGCCTGGAGCTGTATTAAAACAATTGTCGAAAATGATCCTGAACATAACGAATCTCTTGATGCGGCCTTACTCGCTGCCTTACGTGCCCATAAGGTTGAGTTGGTTCAAGTTTTGATTAATGCTGGTGCCTCGTTGAAATATTTTACTACTCTTGCAGGTAAACTTTATTTTGAAAAACTGGTAGCTAACAAGCAGGATGAAATGCTCGCCGTTTTATCCACATCCCCGGCGGTTCAAGAATTAATGTACTTAGTTGCAATCAGTAATAACGACCTTTTCCTTGTTGCCGGTGCTTTGGCTCGAAAGGAGGTTTCTGTGGATGCTCTACTGGGCCCCAATAAAGAGACCGGATTACATATCGCCATTACTAATAAGAGGGCGGATATGGTTAAATTATTTTTAGATAACCATATTCAACTTAATGCACGAGACATTAATCAATTAACAGCTATTGAGTTGGGCTTGAAGTTGCAGTCCTGGGATCTAATCAAAATAATTTTGGAAAAACGGCCACCTGATAAAAGTAATATGGCTCAATATCAATTAGTTCTTATGCACGCTTTAAAAGCGAATCAGCCAGACATACTGAAGATCTTACTAAGACAAGGTATGCAAGTACTTCCCGGTTATTTTAATACTGATGAAGGCGTGCAAGATTACCACCGAATGGTTACTAATCAATGGAATGATATGATTTATGTTTTATTATCAGGAAGTAACGAATTTCGAATGAAATTTGGTGTTTTACCTAATCAAGTAAAAGACTATTTTGAAGAAATTATTATGGGTGAAGAGTTAACAAATCCCGTTATCACCAAGCAAGGGACAACCTATAACGCACAAGATATCAAAAAGCTGGTTCATGATCCAATTACCAGAGCACCATTGCAACAGAGTGAATTAGTTCCAAATCTCATCGTCTATGATTTGTTGGCTTATTATAAACATCCTCATGTTAATCTTATGGATGTCCCCCCTTGTTTAATATGCCCCGAGACCAACGAGGTCTATAAAGAACCAGTTGTTACTGGTGATGGAGTCACGTACGAAAAAGCATGGATTACTGATTATTTGCAAAAAAACAATAACCAAACTCCTTGTGGTCACCAGCAGCTGAACAGGCCTTTATACAAAAATCGCCTAGTTAAAATGTTAGTTGAAGAAAAGTACTCCCTTGAGAAAATGATGGAAGAAAAAAATAGGGAAAATTACAAAAAAGCATTTGCAGAGAGAAATTTAAAATCAGTGGAAGAATTTTTAAAGGCAAAAGTTTCTCCAAATACTCCTCTTGATGCCAATGGGAATACCGGATTGCATAAAGCGGTGGAAGAGGGGAGTATTGAGTTTATCAAACTACTGCTCGATCATGGAGCCAGTTTGACGATGTTGAATAAATCGGGTTTGTCACCCATGAAACTGGCAGTTACTCGTAAAGCCTGGAACTGCATTGGGGCAATTGCAGTCCTTCATCCCAGTGATAAATCCATGCTTTCTCAATATGATATTCCTTTGATCTATGCATTACAGGCAGATCAAATCGAAGTAGCCCGAGCTCTGTTAAAAGCTGGCGCGCCGATGTCCTATTTTACCCTTGAAGAGGGTGAGGAATATTTCAAAAAACTAATTGAGACCCAACAAAAAGAAATTCTTACTTTATTAATCACAGAAGGACGACCGGAAGTTATCAATCCTTTGCTATTTAAATTTGGTAAATTGCCTTATGAAGTAGAGGAGCTGTTTGAAGATTCAGTATCATTCACTCCCATTGAAGAGCCCGTTATTGTTCCTACGGGTATTACTTACGACATACAAACAGCGACTCACTTAAAAATGGACCCTTTATCACGAAAGCCATTAACAAAGGAAGATTTAATTCCCAATTTATTGGTGAAGGATTTATTAACGCATTACAAACGTCCTGGGGTAAATGTTGCTCAACTACCCCCATGTTTGATTTGTAAAGAAACTAATGAAATATATAGAAACCCTGTTGTTGCGATGGATGGTAAATCATATGAAGAGGCATGGATTACACAATATTTAGCCGATCATAATGGAATGACACCACCAGCAGATGGGGCGCCTAAGGGTTTTAAACAAACAAAGAATCTTTACTCCAATATTTTAGTCAAGAAGGTGATTGAAGAGAATTATAAAAATGATCTTCAAAAACCATCAGCAAAAAAGATGAGTTTCTCAGGGGAGCCTAACCTGGGGTTATTTGGTAATAGAGAAGCAAAAAAAGAGCCACCCCAATTAGATAATTATATGGAATATAATTATGGATAATTAATGAATCTATTCGATGGTTTTTAGGGAAGAATTTTAGTCATGACGCCAGAAGGGCGCAGGACAAAATGCGTGTGAATTTCAGGGGCATGGATGTCCCGGAATTTATAACGATGCAGTGCTACACTTCAAAAATAATGTTTTTGCAAAAATGTTCCGTTAGAATAGCCATTTCGCATTGAAGCAACATGATGCGTTTTTGTATTTTATTATTGGAACCTTTATGCCAACTTTATACGATATCATAGCAATGAAAAGGAACATGGATATAAATGCCAGTAAGTTTTACCGTGAAATCGAAACTTGGTATAGACAAGATGAAAATGGCTATATAGTTCATGAACCTATGAATATTCCAGCAAAAAATGTTGGTAGTTCAGCAAAGCCCTTACAGCACTTTTCCTATTTGCTTGCACGTGGCTATTTTGGCTTTCTTTCAGCTGATTTATCTAAAGATGATATTAAAGAAGGCCAAGAATTTTTCTCGCATCATTTTGTAAGTGATAAAAAACTTAAGGAATTACCCGCCAAGGTGTCATTCTACCCTGTTGTAGAAAGGTTTTTCCCTAATTTAAATAATTTTATTAGAGATATGGAACAATTATGCTCTATGAGTGATAAATACGCTCCTAATGATACAAACGATATCGAAGATCTTAAATTATTGATGCAGGATTATATGGACACTTTGTTGGCAAACTATGGATACACTCCTACTGTTATCAAAACAGCTTGTCAAAGAGTCATGGCGGATATGCCTGTGTCAACTGAAAAGCCTACAATTTCTTTAAAGTCTGTCTGGAGTATGGAAAAAGATTTTTACCGACTTCAATCCAGATCTTTTAGTTATTCAATTTCAGATAAAGACAATTCAGTATCTGTAAAACAAAATGATTCTGAAGAGAAGCAAGTAAATAAACTATCAAAATTTTTATCTACTCATTTGTGGCATGCAGAATGGCTCAAACTTTTTAAAGATATTTTTATAGATTACACCATTCAAAATAAGCAGGATACAAAATGGCATCCAGATAGTTTTTGGTCCTCTGAGCTGACAGCTCCTCAAACAGAATTTGTTGCAGACATTGAGAACTCCCCTAAGATATGAGCCTAAATCAATAGCATGCATAGCCCTGTATGAGGGCTTTAACCATAACTCATATTACCAGTAGAGGTTGGGAGTGAGTAGAATAGCCAGTTCACTTATTTGAATTTTATCCTAAATTTACCTGGATTTTCCATAGTAAAAGTGAGCAGCTATCAACCATTATTATTAGATGTAAGATAATTTTTTCCCAAAAAAAGGACGATACCTCATGTCATTTTGACCCAACCATTTTAAAGTTATTGTCCGGAAAATCAAAAAGCTGTATAAGGATAAACTCCTAAAATCATGGAATATCGAAGTAATAATGCCAGGATTTCAATATAGTGAGTGACTTGAGATTGATTTTGTGGGTCAACCTAGCTTGCTATAAAGGTGGTTTAAAGGTGTTATTTTCCATTTCATTGATATCATCCAAAAATTTACCAATGTTTCCATCTCCATCTTTTTTGTATTGTACTTGATTCATAGACTGGATTATTTTTTTTAATTTTTCGCCTTCTTCTCCAGAGAGATAGTATCCTACCTTATCCATCAATATAACACTTAAATCATAAATATCTGTTCTTTTAGCTTTATCTTGATCATATTCAAAACCAAGATTTTCAAAATCAACTATTGTTGCTTGCTTTGTATTAAGATCATAAAAAATATTATTCAGTTGCGACAAATCACTATGTGATTTGCCGCTTATTTTGTGCACATTATATAATTCTTGAGTACATGCTTTAACAAAAGCTAATAGTTCAGGGAAAGGAGTACCACGTTGAAAATATATTTTATCAAGCGTTGTGCCGAGTGCTTTATTAGTAAAGAATCCATATTTTCCGCTAAGATAAGCTTTTTTTCCAACTTCTCGCGTATTCTCAACCTCATCCTCGGTACCTTCATTTTTATATCTTCTTTCTTTTAATACTTTAGGGTGTTTTATTTCTTGTTTTTCTTTGATGATCAACTCATCATTATCAGTCAGGCGATAAGTTCGTTCAGTGTCATAAACAATTCCAGTTCCTCCTTCATCGGATAAACGATCTCCCCTTATCCGCCATTTTTTTTGATCCTTTTTTATTGGGTGTTCTTCTGGATCAAGTTGTGCGCTTACCTCTACGTAAACGTTTTGGGAATTGTAATTAATCGGATATATCTTCCCTGGTTTAATGCTTTTAATTTCCCCATCATTTATTCCATATTCTTTTAAAAGCGCTTTAAGGAGATCATACGCTTCACCAGATGAGGTCACTTGTTTAACATCAAGGGTAATAACTTCTAATTCCTGATCTTCTACTGTTACATTACGCTTCGACATAGCCATTATTTTATTCCTCATTATCCATAGAGAACTTAAAATTTAGCCTTCTTCTTAAGTGTAGCTTAAAAATGAGTCCAAGCGAGTCGCTAACTGCTATGTGTTTTGTCGAGTTAGCAAGTAGGATGGATCATTTTGACCCAACAATTATTGTCTAAAAAAATAAAAATGCTATTTAAGGATAAACTCCTAAAATCATAGAATAGAGAAGGTCATATGACGGTAAAGAAAAACGTGATGCCCCGTAATAAAAATCAACCTTGATTACGCTTCGCTGCATCAAGGGCTATGCTGGTTACATGATAAACTTTCTCCTGCAATCTTGGTGCATTACCATTATCCTTTATTGGTCAAAATTAACACTGATGATGCGGCAATGTTAGCTGGCTTAGTAGTAGTTGTTTGTTTTTCAGTTTCTTTACTGAACATGCCGACTTGGGCAATTAAACCCTTTTCAAGGGGTAATTCTGGTTTAGCAAGTTGCTCTGTACTAATTTTTGGAACAGCAAACGTATCATCTTTGCTCGCGGAGGTAGGGCCAACTCCATGAGATTTACGCTGTTCTTTTTCATCATTAGGCAGAGCAAAGTACTCTCTCATCTCATCTTGCCATTCTTCTTTAAATGAGCCATCTTGCAGAAATTCTTCGCCGTATTTCTCTATGAGCGTATAAAATGCACACCAATCTTTTCTTCTGCCACCCTGACGATTGATTCGATCATGTAAGCTAATGAAGGCCTCTTTCGGTGGCAAGACAGGAACTCCCTCTTTTTCTATAGCAACTATATGGCTAGCACCAAAATCGTCTTTATTGACGAGCTGAACTGTTAAATCTGGGTTTTCTTTAGTTGTATCCACAATAGTACAATCATAAACTAATATATTACCACGAGTAACTATTCTATAAGGTGACCCCGTGTTTTTCAGTTGCTCTCCTAAATAACGGACTAACTGATGAGCTAGTTTCACATTCGATACAAGGATATCTACATCACCAGGGTTATCTTTTTTCTGAAAATCGACTCCGTGGAGCAAAAGTCCCATGCTTCCTTGAACAATAGGTTTAATTTGGAACTGTTTTTGCGCTTCTTTGTCGTAAGTCGAAAAAGTAGAGGTCACCAAAGTAGTCATTTTTTTTAGATATTCTGTTGAATGCGGGGTAGTAATTACAGGAGAATGATTATTTTCCTCACTTGCTAATTTAGCGTTTGACCTTTGTGCTAGAATATTTCTCTTCGCTCGACTATGTTTATCAAATTTTAAATGCATTTTTATACCTGTCACATTTGTTTATTTGTATATAATAAGGTCTTAATGTTAACGAATTCTTAAATAAGATAAATATTTGATCGTTTTCGTGGAATGTCATTATTTATTGAGAAACAATGGTTGATGTGCCAGTAGGACTTTTGGATTCTGTGGAAGGGAGGTTACATAGAGATCGAAAGCGGAGCGTAGCCTATAAGTTGGAATTGATTGTTAATACAAATAACTGTACTATTATTGACACATTTATGCTGTGGAGGTGCTCAATGTTCAAAGGTGTGGAAAATAAAGTGGTATCAGGAAATAGGTATCATTTAAACGCCGCCGATGAACTACTGTTGGAGCAAGTTAAAAACAATACATTCGATGAAGAAGCATTTTTTAGACGAATGAGAGTATCATGCAATCTTAATTTAATTATTAAACTGGCCAATATAAACCCAATCTTTAAATCACTCTGCAAAAGGGACATCTACAATTCTTTATGGGAGCAACAATATTGTTTATATGGACTTTATTTATCTGCTTCAGAAACTACCCAGATTGTTTTTTTGCCTCATAAAAATGTAGATATGTTCGATTTATTACAAGGAGCTTATTTTTTTCAGAAAGCACTGCGAGCGAAAAAACAACAAGACCATTTTTCCTTAGAGGAAATTTTCTGGTTAAAAAAAGCAATTACCTTTAATTCGGTACACGCAGTTCAGCGATATAATCAATATATCTACTCTAAGATTGAGCGATCTAAGCTCGATAGCGAGCATTGTGACAAACTATTAAAAGAAGCTATAGGAAATTGTAAAAAATTACTTGAGCTTTATGGAAGCTATGCCTATATGATGTTGGCAGAAGCGTATTTTCATTATGCCAATTGGGCTATTCGAGAAGATAATCTAAGTGGAACAACCGCTTCTATCAAAGCTGCAATAAGATCGTGTGATTTAGCTCGAACTTATTTAGACGAAAGTCAAAGCTCTATCCATAATGCAAGTCTTGGTAAAGGATTAGAAGCGAGTAATTCATTTGAAATTAGTGAGCCGTTACAAGCAAAAACCCTTCTAGAGAATTGGCTTAATGAACAGATTTCAAGCCAGAGACCTATGAAACTAGCATAACTATGTGATGGCCTCCTGAAAGATAATAAGCGTAGATCGAGTCTTGGTCAGTAAATTGCAGATGATAAATCGTATTGGGACTTATTCAATTAATTCTTTTCACATACTGTATATTATTCCTGTACATTATTCTAAATCATTCACCCATCTCCCAGTGGTTTTTTATACATTTAATTTACATCCCATTCTAGAAGTTGTGTCTTTATTACCTAATGACATTAGAGAGCTATAAAGAACACTAAAAAAGAATTTTCATCCGTCTACCATCAACCTGGAAACATTAAAAAATTGGGAGCAGAAGAAACGAGTCCTGAATTAACCAGCATTACTTTTCTAATTTGCATTGAGAAAATTCCCTACTATCATTAAGAATTTGTTGAATGATTAATGAATACATAATAATAAAAAATATAATCATGTGCGCACGAACCACCAGCATACTAAATGAATAGCAAGCGTAGCCCGTATTAGACGAAGTCGTAATACGGGCATAGTCTCATCCTCATCCCAATTTTATTAAAAGTCAAAGAATAAAATCTAACTGGTAAAACATAGTTACGTACCAAAATCAGAGAGAAAAACCCGTATTATGACTACGTCTAATACGGGCTACTCATTGCTAATGCAATGATAGTTGCCGATAGATTCCATATGATCCGTTAATTGCAACATCAATCTATGATGACTTACCGAGAACTCTCCAGTGAAATAAAAAGCAATAAATGGGAAAGAGCACTAATTTAGAGCCTGTATTTCTACCATAGAAGTACTTGTGATTCCCAAATGACTTGCAGCTGCATAAGAAAGATCTATAATTCGCGTACTATAAAAGGGACCACGATCATTAATTCGAACCACCACTGTTCGTCCATTTTTTACATTCTTAACCCGTAGTCGGGTATTAAATGGAAGCGTACGATGCGCAGCCGTCATAGAATGCATATTGTACCGCTCTCCGTTTGATGTCTTACGATTATGGAAGCGTTTACTATAAAAAGAAGCCAGTCCTCGTGCTTTATATCCTTTTGCAGATTTAAGAGGCGTATATACTTTCCCCTTAACTTTGTAAGAAGCCATATCAGGCTTTATTTTCATACAAGCGCTTAAACTAAATAATAAAGCTGTAATGATAAAATATTGTATGGTTTTAATGGTCAATCTCATACTTACTCCTTAACTACCCAATGAGCATGAAACATAGCATATTGATTAAAGTCTGGCGACATTAGATCCAGATTAAAATTTAATATTAGGTATTGGATAATTGATAAGATAAAAGTTTTCTATTCGCTCACTGTTGTTAATAATAAATCGTCTATGGACACTACAAGATCTTAATTAACAAGCGTTACAGCGTAGTCCGTATTAGACGAAGTCCGTAATACGGGCTTTTCTTTTTATCTATCCAATAAAATTATTTACGGGAAATTGTTTTCTTTGCTAATAGCGATGTTTGATAGATGCTTAGTACTATGCAAAAGATCAAGGTGATTACTACAATACCCAAAGCAATGAAGATAGGGATTTTAAACCAGGGTGCAATGAGCATTTTGAAGCCCACAAAGATCAAAATAAATGCAAGCCCATATTTTAGCAGATGAAAGCGGCTGTGCATATTTACCAATAAAAAATATAAGGCACGTAATCCAAGTATTGCGAAAATATTAGAGGTAAAAATAATAAAGGGATCATTCGTTACTGCAAAAATAGCAGGAATGCTATCTACTGCAAAAATCAGATCGCTGACTTCAACAAGAATTAATACAAGAAAAAGGGGTGTAACATATCGTAATTGGTTTTGGACGATAAAAAATCGTTCGCCCTGTAGTTCATTAGTAATTCGCAGATGCTGGCGCATCCAGCGAAGAATAGGATTTTTTGCCAGATCGGGTTCGTGTTCAGCGAATAAAACCATTCTAATGCCTGTAATTATCATCAAAAAGCCAAAGAGATAGAGTACCCAGTGAAATTGGTTCACTATCCATATGCCCAGTAAAATAAGGATTAAGCGCATGACGATGGCACCTAGTACCCCATAGATTAGGACTCGACGCTGATATTCTGCGGGGATGGAAAAATAACTAAAAATCATGAGAATAACGAACACATTGTCGATAGATAAAGATTTCTCGATGAGATATCCTGTGAGAAATTCCAGTGCTTTTTCATTAGCTATTTGGGTGCTGGAATTATGAATAAGATACCACCATAAAAGCAGGTTAAAAATGAGGGCTAATGTGAACCATACTATTGTCCAGGACAGTGCTTCCTTCGTAGAAACACGATGTGCTTTTCGCCCGCCCAATAAAAACAGATCAATAGCAAGCATCATGACCACAAAGGCCAAAAAACCTAACCACATCCACCACTCACTGACTGTAGTCATCTGATTATTCTCTAACACGTAGTTAAATTAATCGGGTGTTTGTTCATTTTGCCAATTAACGATTCTTCATAAGAAGTTTTGTATTCACTCAGTGTGTCAGGAAAAGGAGGGCACGTAATTAAGATACCCAGTTGTGCTTCGTTTTTAGAGGCTAATTTTAGTGCCAACTTTAAAGCTTCTGTTTCATCCTTCACTCCATGGCTTACAAATAAGATACTATGAAATCGTTGCATTAGTTATTCCTCCTTGAAAAGAGTTTGTTTGAAAAGCAATGGTTCTGCATAGTGTTTGAACCATTGCTTTTGAGCCTCTTACATGTACTGGCCGCCATTCACATCTAGATTAGCCCCGATGATAAAACCTGAAGCAGGGGATGCTAAAAAGACAACGGCTTTTGCAACATCTTGTGGGAGGCCTAAACGCCCAACTGGTATTGTTGAAATTATAGTATTTAATACGCTTTCTCGCATGGGGCTTAGTATTACTCATCATTAATGAGCGAATTTAAAACATTTATCTTTTACGAAGATGGATCCATTTTAAAAAATAGCTATAGTAGATGGGACATAATTATGTTTGTTATAGTAATAAGAGGATGTTTTTAAGGATATTTTTATGGATGATAATTTATATAAAGAGGCATTACTCAGGCTCGATAATGCCTCTACTCTCGCTTCTCTTGATCCAGAAGCAGTTGAAAAGTTAAAACATGCGAAAGCATGCCTTGAGGTGGCGATACCAGTACGAATGGACGATGGGCAATTAAAAATATTTACCGGTTATCGTGTCCATCATAATTCTATACGGGGCCCCACTAAAGGAGGCATTCGCTTCCATCCAGAAGTGAGTCTTTCTGAAATAAAAGCTTTAGCTTTCTGGATGACCATTAAGTGTGCTGTAGTTGGTATACCTTTTGGTGGCGCAAAAGGTGGCGTTATTGTTCATCCGAAACAATTATCACGCCTTGAATTAGAAAGATTAAGCCGAAGTTACATTACATCCATAGCAGATTTTATTGGACCTGATTTAGATATTCCTGCCCCTGATATGTATACAAACGCTATGATTATGGGATGGATGATGGATGAATACTCTAAAATTGTCCGTCAAGCAACACCGGCTGTAATTACAGGGAAACCTTTACCGTTGGGTGGAAGCCAGGGCCGGGAAAATGCTACAGGTTTAGGTGCTTATTATTGTATTAAAGAACTGGAAAAAATAAAAAAATGGCATCCTCAAAAAATGCGCGTAGCTATTCAAGGTTTTGGAAACGCCGCACAACCTTTAGCGCAATTGTTACATCAAGATGGTTATAAACTTGTAGCAGTGAGTGATTCCAGAGGTGGTATATACCGGGCACAAGGCTTTGATATTTCAAGTATTATTTATGCAAAAAACAAATTTGAACAGGTCCAAGCCGTCTACTGTGAAGATTCAGTTTGCCAAATGGTTAAAGCAACTCAGATAACTAATGAAGAACTTTTAGAATTAAAGGTTGATATTTTAATTTTGGCGGCACTGGAAAACCAAATAACTAAAGAAAATGCGGAAAGGATAAAAGCACCTATCATTATTGAGGTTGCTAATGGACCTACTACAGCAGATGCCGATGATATTCTAAAGAGAAAAGATATTCTCGTCGTGCCTGACGTTTTAGCTAATGCAGGAGGGGTAACGGTAAGTTATTTTGAATGGGTTCAGAATAAATCAGGTTACTATTGGACCTTAGCACAGGTCCAAAGACGTTTGCGGGCTATCATATCAAGAGAATTTAACAAAGTTTTTGAGTTACAGGAAGCTTATCAAGTTGACCAGCGTACTGCTGCTTATATTCATGCATTAAATCGACAGGCGGAAGCTGTCGCAGCCCAAGGGACTCATGATTATTTTTCCGAGTCTTATTGAAAAAATCTATTTCTGGATACTCTATGAAACGTTGACTAAAATATGCGCGTGCTCATGTATTAATTTGGTACTATCTACTTCTCTAAAAAATCATTATTAGGGATTGTTTTAACTGCAAAGGTCGCGTTTTTATTTGCAAGAAAATATGACTGCGTAATTGATGATAGGCTCCGTTTCGATTTAATACAGCTTGTACGGATTGGAGTTAGATTACATTACTAATGTAATCTAACAAATAATCACTCATGAAAACCGCATTTATATCCCATAATACAAGTTGGGACTCTACACCAATTGAGGGGCACTCAGATTTAACAGCACAGCACCCTGACACGAGTTCTGTAATTGGGAAAGACCCCGATATAATTTGTAACCGATGTCTTCGGAATAGACCACGGTTTTGTAAAGCAGTTATAATTGGCCTTGGGCAGTGAAAGCAGTGTAGATCAATTGAATTTATTTTTTTAATGCAATCGCTATGTCAAAGACATAGCTTTGATCGGTAAAAATTCATAATTGACTAGGTTTGGAAATCAGGTGAAAATCAGAATGTATTTGACGGCTTTAAGCGGGGGTGGTCTGTAAGAAACCAGGGATGGAAAGATTGAGTAATCACTATGCCTGAAATACCTATAGAAATAGTTAACCTTTCTGGAAATGCTGGCTTTAGAGAAGGGATTATCAATGGAAATATTGAAGGCTCCATTAGAGCAGGTGTGACAGTTAGCGCCCATCTCTGTCACGGCATCAATTTAGGCCTGGATGGAGAGATAATAGGTCAAATCCTGGGCAACATGGATGTTCTTTTCATCGGAGCACAGGCCAAAGGGAATGTTTCTGCTGCTGCCGGTGCAAGGGCTCTGGTCCGGTTGGAACCCAATCTCCTGGAAAAGCTGGGACTATCAATTTACCTTGGAGCTTACGCCAGGGCGATGGCGTCTGGAAGTCTTGCCATTTACCTGACCCCAGAGTTTTTCTCACAGCAGATTCAAAATCACCTGGATGATTTTACCGCAGATATTTTTCTCATATTTTTGGAAGAAGTCAAAGCAGAAGTGGGGGTGTGGGGGCGAATTGCCTTTTCTGCAATGGCAGAGGGAAATGTCAACATCGTTTGTGATATTAAAAAACTCAGTGCTGGATTTGAGATCTCTGGCGGGTATAAATACGGGCTTAAGGCAGGAGCTGGATATGACTTCTATTGTGATGCGGGCTTTAAAGATTTGCGCAGAGCGGTTAATCGGTCATCCATTCGGGTCAGTTCAGAAATTAAAAAGTATATTCTCAAATCCGATATCTCTAATAAATACCTGCTTGCAGAATGTTTCGATTTCAGCTTTCCCTTACTGGTATTGATATCCTACGATCTCGGTCACAAAAGTGTGGAACGCGGAGAGTTTATCAGTAAAGAAGACGTTGCCGGAGTTGTGTTTACCAATTTTATCGCTAACCTCCAGCGTTATGCGGTTGATAAGATAATTGAATCGGCAGTCAGCAGTCTTACCAATGAATTTTCTAAGATCTATTACAAAGTTTTTAACATCCAGCTTGGCGATCCTGAGAAAGCGGATCTGGAAGAGTCCATAAATCGCCTAGTCGATACTCTGCGCAAAGATGACCTGCGACTGACAGACTTAAACGAGTTCATCACTGAAGCGTTCAATATCATAGATATTTTGGACAGTGGCGCATTGGATGGCTTCAAAAGACCGCTGACTCTATTTTGGGCAAGTAGTGTTATCGGGTTTGAGATCAAACAACTTCTGAGCCTTTACTCAACTGAAATCGGAATTGGCTCTACGATAGTCGGTGAAGCGAGAACATCCATACAGTACTCAAATCTTCCATCAGCCCCCGAATTCATAAAAGAAGAAATCAGTTTGACGCTCAATGAAAGCGTTATCGAAGTGGATATCAGTCTCGCAGTAGATTATTTGGTGGAAGTGGGAATAGCTAATGTAGCAAATCAAATCTTTCCTGAACTGGAGGATTTCAAACAGTATTTCGAATCCAATTTCGACCTTACTTTTGGGGAAATTTTCGAAGATGCATTACGCGGCTTAAAAGGAGAAGGTAATCTTTCTACTTATCATTCTTATCAGGCAATTAAGGGCTTGGTCAAAACCCAATTCGTCGAACAGTTGATCATGGGTGAACTGCTTCCTCAAATTACCAATGATATTGGCAATGAGTATTTATATCAATATACCGAGGAAGTCATCCGTCCTTCAATTTACCTGTTTTCTGAATTTGTTTTTAAAAAACTGGACAATTTCCTCATCGAGGACCTGAATGGTATAACTAACCTGCCACAATTTGTGAATGGCATATCATCAGGCTGTGGCGTAGTGGTTTATACTGTGCTTGCCAGAAATATTGCGTTTTTTGATCAGATTATAAACGACTTTATCCTGGATTATACCTATCAGGGTTTTGATTATATGGGAACCCGTTTGAACAATCCGCAGGATCCCTTCTTTATCCATTGCAAGAATTTATTCTCACAAACCTTTCCGAACTTATCTAATCTCAATGATCATGTGGAAGCATTACGCCAATTGTTGCTGGACCTGACCTACGCGTTTAAGGAAATAAGCGGCCCGACCATTTTTACCTCAGAGCGTAGAAACACTATGCGGGTATTAAAAAGAGATATTTTGTTATCCACGGCGGGAAGTATCGATTATTCAGAATCCCCTGATTCTTATATCGAAAAGCTGCTGGATTGCGGCTTTATTCCAAACATTGAGCTGGTCAGAGAATTAGGCAATCTTTTGCTCAAAATCAATGTGGAAGCATTCAGCGTTTTCATCGAAAAGGTGATACCGGCACTTGGAGATTTTTTCCTAACACTGAGTCTGCCTGCTCTGACTAAACTCAAATCCGACCTCCTGTCCTATATAAAACAATTATCTTTCGCGGCAAAAAAGGCCTTGGATGCATACAATCAATTGAGTGATTACATAGATGATTATATCATAGACATATTGATCGGAATTGACACTCTGATTGACGATTTTAAAACCGCATTCGAGGAACACCTGGACACCTGGGCGGAATTGATCAAAGCCAATATTCATTATCACCATGTCGAATCGATCAAACAATCCATTCCAGCTGGAGCAACAAGGGATGGAGCCATCCTAACGTTCGAGAATACGGTTTGGCCGGTGGAGTCTGCAATTCTGGACACTGCCATTACGGCCGGAAGCACCACCTTAAAAACTTCTGTCAATACAATGGCAGAGAACGTGGATGAGAGTACAGATATCGCGGAGGAAATGATCGCTTTGAAACAAACCGTTGAAGATGCCATTATTGATGGTCTCATTGGCTTTGTTTTAAAACCCATTGACGAAACGGCTACTGAGCTGCTAAACGCATTGATTCCTGAATCGATGTTGATCAAAATTGAGGAATACCTGATCGCACGCAGGGATAAAAAAGAGCTGGAAAGACAGCAACTGAATCATGAACAAGAACTGGCTTTTCTAGAAGCAGAAAAGAACAAAACCAAAGCTAAATACGACAGAAATAACTTTAACCCCTTGGTGGAACTTGAAGTGAGTGATCCAGTAAGAGGATTTCCGTTTATTTACCCCAAGGAGATCACACTGCGTATGAGATTAAAAAATGGAAACCACGATATGGTATCCGATCCGTCCTCGAGGAGAATACAAGTCACGCTCAACTCCGTTCCAATCACACTAAGCGCTTCGAATTGGTCCCAATTGGGCAATGACATGGTATTGGAGAAAATACTGGATGAAACTGAAGACGGATTGAATATCCTGGAAGTGAGCTGGATCAAAGCAGACGGTAGTGAGGGCACCATACGAGAAACCATTCCATTTGTTGTTAATGCAGAAGCCCATTATAAGAGGGCTAATTTTGACGTGTCGATTGAAAGTGATCCTGCGGGACCTGATGTAGAGGCAGAGCATGTGGCGTTTATTTATAGGGGCAGTTCAGATCTGGAGGTGCAAGGATGGCTGCTACAGGATAAAGCCGGCCACAAATATGTTCTACCTCAATTTACTCTGCGCCCGGATGATCATTTGAGAATCTATACCGGAGGCAACATTAACCTTAATAAAATTAACAAGACCCGTAAGAATAAGCTGCTCTTCATGGGCAGGAAAAAAGCAGTGTGGAATAATGAAGGAGATACAATGTACCTGACAGACAAGGACAATGTATTAATATATCAATACGCATATTTACCGGAATAATCGAACATTATGGTTGCCACTAATCCATTTGCAGAATTGATGGAATTGCTGCAAAAACTTTTGGATACGATCGGTATGGCTGATGAGCCATCTGAAGAAAGCCGGATTCTCTTTGAAATGCTGGAGAATGCCCTGAATAATAACCTTCTCAATGATTTTCTGGAAGCCGCCAGTCAGTCTGGAAAAACCCTGGATGACATTTTAAGATCAGTCATTATTGCTCACTCCCGTCAGTTATTGGAAGATTTAGTAAGGAAATGGATAGAATTAGAAAAGCCGATAAGCGAATTTTTACAAGCAGTAAAGGACGTTCATCAGGAGGCATTGGATGAAGTATGTAACTATATGATTAGTTTCGTCGCCCGGAAAATGACTGCTGCCGAGATCGCTACCGCTCAGTTGATTTTTGGTTCCTCGCTGGAATATGACACGATTTACTTTTCTGAAGTGGGGACGGCAAATGCGATCATTTTCGGCGTCCAGGATTTTTTCACCAACAACCCAAGCTCCAGGCCATTTGTCACGTTCAAGCTTGTCAATCATGATCTGGATGACGGCCCAATGACTGATCGGACGATGATCCATGAGCTAACCCATGTCTGGCAATACCAGGAAGCTGGTCCGATATATATGATACAGGCTATTCATGCTCAAACATTGGGAGCTGGATACAATTACGGATACACGACGGGTTCAGGCGCTACTGGTTATATCAATGGTGACGGCGCAGGCCCCGACCTGACGCAAGCGATCACTAATAATCCTGGATTGACTCCTGCTGAGGTGTTTGAATTATTCAATCGAGAACAACAGGCTCAGATCATTATGCATTACTACCAGAGAAAGTATGTTGAATCCCCACCCTTAAATGTGGGGCCGTGGCAACCCTTTCAAAATGTTGTATTCACACCGCTCTAAAAAAAGAGGATTAACTCAACATGCATGTCGTAAAGTAATTCCTACATTCTTGGATATGCTTGTTGAATTGAAGCAGAGCGCATTTAAAGCATTAGCCTCGCTAGGAAAAACACTAGATGCCTGGAAAGATGAGGTCGCCAGAATGTGGCGGTTTAGTAAATCTAATGGAATAACAGAAGGGTTCCATCGCAAAATGAAACTCATTCAGCGAAGAGCTTATGGTTTTAGAAATTTTGAAAATTACAGGGTGCGTGTTAAGGTGCTCTGCGGGTGATTATAGCTGCCCCCTTAAATGGGAAAGAGCCGAAAGAGCCCATTAAATTGGCGCGCTTGGAGGGACTCGAACCCCCGACACCTTGGTTCGAAGCCCGGTAATTGAAAATTAAATCATTGAATTTATTATATAATTAAATGTCACCACCCACTACAATTGCAGTACAGTGCATAACAGCACTGTACTGATCCCCACAAAATCCCCACAGTCAAAATTAGCAAGAGTAGTCGAATAAAAAGGCCGACGTCATTTGTCAGTGGTACCCGAGGCTGTATTTTAAAGCCTAATCGGATTTTCTATTAGGCATTAGGTTTTTATCGGTCAAAAAAGAATGATTTATGATCCTGTACAGTGACTCCATCACTGTTCGACTAAGCGTTTGGTGATACAACAAATACACTTTTGGTAAAAGCTTCATCTGAATCCAATGGACCTCCGCTGATTGAACTCTTGCTAAGTGTAATTTCCTTTAAAATTGATGATCACATATCCTTTTTGACCATCGCTGTTTTCGATTGTTAGTGTAAATTATTTCACAATCAGTTTTACAGTAACAATAATTCGCGATGGTTTAATTTATCTGCTAGTCTAAAATTATATGTTGTAATCATATGGAGATGATCATGAATCAGGACTATTTACAGAATTGGACTAGGATGGCAGGTGAAATGCAAAAACCATTTCAAGAAATGCTGGCGCTTAATGTTAAAACATTACAAGGCTTAAAGTATTTAACGCTTGAAGAAATGTCCTCTGTGAAACAGCCTGGAGAATTACTGGATAAACAGGTTAAGCTTATGATGGAAAATAGTCATATGATTCTAGATTATGTAACAAAATCATTTCAACTTTTTGAATATGCTCTTTTATCGCACTCAAAACAATTTAAAGAAAATGCCGTTCAATCAATTAAAAACTCAGGTGCTGAGCCGTCTAAAAATCGGAAGACTGTCTCTGAAATAATAACGAAAACGGTGAAACCTTCAGAGCGTAAGAAAACTGCAAATAAAAATAAAATTGCTGTGACTAAGAATACCTTGATGAAATCAAAAGATAAAACCGCATCCAATAGGATACCCATACAAAATAAAGTTAAGCCAGAACAAAAAACAACGGAGTCTACGCGTAAACAGGATGTATCTGCTCGCAAAAGCGCTTTGCCAGAAAGCAAGAAAGATATACCCGCGCGCAAAACGGTCCTGTCAGAGAGGAAGAAGGTTATCTCAATAAATAAACCTATCATTTCGAGCGAGAGACAAAAAGATGCGCCAGTGCTCAGTAAGGCTATTTCTGATAAAAAGGAAGATAGGCTAAAAACCAGGATGACGAAATTAGAGCGTAAGATGGGAATGCCAGAACCAGGAAAGGGTTTATTATTAAATGAGATGAGTATACTGGATGACTCAACGAGTAATCTACCTGACATTCAGAATAGTATATCTGAGCATCATACAAGTCAGTCCGAGCATCCCTTAACCGAGCAGGAAGGTAAGGGGAAAAATCCTTTTAAACAGTAAATAGCAAAAGATGCGTAGGGTTTGTTGATCTCATTGGTTTCACAAATTTTGTTGTTTTGATACTCATTTTAATTGGTGTGTTGCCAACATGGGGCCATAGTAGAGAGCGGGGTATGGTCCATCAGGAATTATAGGGACTATTTTAATAATTTTTTTAATCCTATATTTGTTAGGTCGTGTATAGTTTGAGTCAAGAAGCCATAACTATGGCAACGAATCAAAAATTTCCTATTTTTGGTAACCTTTATTTTGAGGCAACTCACCAATCGATGCGAAACTCAGATACAGAATTAAGTTGCTATATTATAGTTAAGACAAAAATGAAACCCACTCCCTAAGACAACTAAAACATGAAAGACTTCATGATATCCAAAGACTTTAGGAAAGGGATCCGGCCACTTAAAAGCATAGATCAAGGCCCCTAGTGTATAGGTAACTCCTCCTATGACTAAGAACTGGATATTTGTTGTGTCTAGCGAAGACTTAATTTCAGGAAAATAGAGAATGCCAATCCAACCCGTTGTAACATAAAGAAGCGCTCTAACCCATTTGGGTACGTGAGTCCATATGGTAGTCGTTAAAAGTCCAATTAGTGCAACTAGCCAAAAGACGGATAAAAGCTGCAATCCAGATGCGTTCTTTAACTTAAGTAGGCAAATGGGAGTTGCTGATCCTGCGATTAAAATAAAAATAGCGGCATGATCAATGCGTCTCAGTAATAAATATTTTTGCCGAGTCCACATGCGGGTATGATAAAGCGCGCTCACACCATATTGTCCAATAAGACTTACACTATATATAATACTGGCAACAATGGCATAATCCCCTTTGCTATAAAGGACTAGTATAGTGCATGCACAAAGAGCGATAAAAAATGCTGCTAGATGTATGTATCCACGTGCAAGAGGTTTCATACTTAATAGTCTACAACTTATTTAAATTTTTAAGCAAGGGCTTGAGGGACTGCTCCCAAAAATAAATCCAAATTCTCTTTAATTCTAAAGACAAAGAAAAAATAGAGTCACTACTCCATCATTTATCCAGACATGGAAAGGAAAATACTATGGGCTTCACCTAATGGGGGCTAACCTTCAACGCAAAGTTACGAAGAATCAAATAGTAGTCTAGAATTAATGAAAGCTCGTTTAAGTTAATAACATCAATCCATCGTTAATACTAGGAGAAATATAATGAAGAAAATGGAATGTTCGAAGATCACCTGTCTCTGGACGCTTCGCTTTGAAGTGCTAGGTGTTATCCTATTGGTTATCGCAACCGGTTTAACTATCTCTACCCACAGTAGTCTTGGAATAGTCGCATTATTTGCTGCAGGAGTTGTTTTATGTCTGTTTAATAAGCTGTGTTGTTATGTTTGCCCATCAAAACACTTATCTTGCCCTGTTTGTGATATGCCTCATTCTTATCACTCAGAAGAACCTGAACAAACACAGGAAAAAGGAGAGAGCGAAGCAAAACAAGCCATGGATAATGAGGGAGGAAATCAAGCTAATAGGACAAAATAATCTTTTCATAGAAAAGTGCTTTTAATTGCAGCGAAATATTTATAGTAGTATCACCTTTCATTTTCATAAAATTACGGCATATAAAACCAACCGATCTAAATGGGAGCAATTATCAGCTATAATTTACTAAGGTGTTTGTAGTTTAATGATTAAATTGAAAATGCGGCTTCTGGTTAACAAACAAGGAGTATAAAATGCCTATTGGAGTTTTGTTTTGGGTTCTGATGTTCGTTTGGTTACTTTTCGGATTATATTGGCATCGAACTGAGTTTTCTCGTGGCAACTATGGTATCGTCGGCGGCAATATATTGTTATTCATTTTATTAGCCATAATAGGCTGGAAAGTTTTTGGCCCCATACTTCATTAGCTCTTGCTCTAAGAGTTCAGTGATGAGATACGACGAAGAAAATGCCTTATCAATTAAGGATTTTGTAATCCTTAACGGAGTAGCTTATCCATGATTTGAAACATGCTTTTAGACGAAGACTTCGAGCCGCTGGTGTTAGTTATGAGGATAGGCAGGATTTGTTAGGACATCGTTCTGGCAGGATCAGCACTCATTATTCTCAAGCAGAATTAAGTAATCTATTGGACGCTCGAATTTAATTATCCAAGCCGAAGTGAGTAAAGAGCTTAAGTAAAAAAGGTGAGGTCCATACAATCAGTGTGGAATTAGAGCAATAGTCTAATTTAAAAAAAGATTCATGCCCCCGGAAATGGGGAAGAGCCTATAATTTGTAACCGATGTCTTCGGAATAGACCGATTTTAAATGGCGCGCTCGGAGGGACTCGAACCCCCGACACCTTGGTTCGAAGCCAAGTACTCTATCCAGCTGAGCTACGAGCGCAATGGGGTATAGATTTAATATTTTGCCGCTTGCTTTCTGGTTAATATTTGATTAGTTACCAGATTGGTGGGCCGTATAGGATTCGAACCTATGACACAGAGGTTAAAAGCCTCCTGCTCTACCACCTGAGCTAACGGCCCGCAGGACAAAATATTTTTTAAAACTGTACTCTAAAACTGGTGGGCCGTATAGGATTCGAACCTATGACACAGAGGTTAAAAGCCTCCTGCTCTACCACCTGAGCTAACGGCCCTAAAGAGGCTGGAATAATACCGGATTAGCACAGAATTTCAAGTCTTTTTATGATGTTTCTATTATTTTTGTCATTTTTAAGGGCACAAATGCTTTTTTTATACAAATTGACGCTTTATAAAAAATAAAATTCTTGAGTTAATTGGGTTTGAAAATAAAGATCTTTTTCTGTAGCCAGAATAGTCCAGCTTTGTATTTTTAGTTTATCAGCAAGAATTGCACCCTTGTCTGCTGAAGTAATAAGCAGTAAAACATCTGCACCTAAAGCCCCACAACCCTTGATTGCCAATATCTCCGGATATTGTTTAAACTCACTGATAAATTTTAAACTGTGTTCTGCTACCAAATTTAACTCTGCTAATTTTTGATGATAGCTATTAATGGCGGTAATCAATTTTTTGGAATCAATCTTTTCAAATGCTTGTTTTGCTTCATCTACTAAAAAAGATAAATAATCGATTTGATCTGGAAGGGCAGAGTCTTGTAAATGATGGTGAGTAGCAAGTTTCATCCCGGTATGGATGAGAAAAAACGACAAATCTTTAAAGGGCCAATTATAAGACTTTATCGTTTTTTGTTGCTTATTTATGTACACACATCCTTGTTGTGACTGTGCTATGACATCATATCCACTAGGCCTCAAGCCTTTTCCGAACCATGATGATTTATAATAAGCACTTAGCATTTTATTTAAATCAGGCAGTGTGTTATTTACGAAGCAACCCGCTAAATAGCTTGCTAAAAATTGTGCACTGGAGGCGCCTAATCCTCCACGGCCTGCATAAGGATCATGCCATAAAAGACCTTGCCCAGAGTTTTGTTGTAACCACCAAAGTCCAGCTGGGGATTCAGGGTGAATTCCAGCCAACTTTTCTTGAGTTGTTAATGTAAGCTCAAAACAGGGAGCAGTCATTAGAAGCAGTGCAGATGCTTCAGCTAAAGCAGCGTATTCACCCAGTAAAAAGGTTTTTGCGGGAATTGACCATTTCATACAGCAATCGGTGTTTGTCTGATTTTAGCTAATAAATCATGAGCATTGTTAAGACTAATTCTTTTATGTAAATCCAACCATTTTTGTAAATGCTCTTTAAGTACCGGCATTTCATTTTCATTGGCACCTGCTGCCAAAAGCAGATTATCAATGTGTAATTTCATATGGCCCTGAATAATACCTTCAGTACATAATGCCTTAATTGCACCCAAATTTTGTACCAGGCCTACTGCAGCAATGACTTGAGCTAATTGATTGGCTGAAGAAATATTCATCATGCGTAAACACATTTTTGCAGTAGGGTGCAATGAAGTAACACCGCCTATAGTTCCTACAATAATCGGTGCGGTAAGTTGTCCTGTGAGTATTCCATCGTGATAGCGCCAACGTGTAATGGCTTGATACTGTCCTTGGCGAGCGGCATAGGCATGTACCCCTGCTTCAACTGCACGCCAGTCATTTCCAGTTGCGATTAAAACAGGATCAATGCCATTCATTACCCCTTTGTTATGGGTGGCAGCTCGATAAGGATCCATTTCTGCAAAGAGCGATGCTTCTTGTAGTTTTTGGCCTAGTTCAGAATCAATAGTATGGATCGTCACTTGAGCGGTTGTTAACTTTTGATCATTTAGATTTGACAAAATACACATGGTGACTTCTTCACCAGTTAACTGTTCTATAGGTGTTTTTAAGTATTCAAGAACCTGATTAATAATATTGGCTCCCATGGCGTCACAGCTATTCATAGTTAAATGAATTACGGCCATGTCCTGATTATCCTCTCTTTTGAGCTGACGTAATTGCAAATCCATGACGCCACCACCGCGTTTTACCATGTTATCTGCAACATCTTTATTAGCCTTATTAATCAGATAGGTTCGATTTTCATAAAAAATCTGAGAAAATTTAGAAAAATCTTTAACTTTTGCTAATTGAATTTGGCCCAAAATGCATTCGCCTTGAACCCAGGTTTTTATTTCGCCACATTGTCTGATCCATTTAGCAGATTTAGATAAGGCCGCGATGATGGATGTTTCTTCAACAGCCATTGGGATAACATAGTCTTGACCATTGATATTGAAATTCGTTGCTACGCCTAAAGGAAGCTGAAAATAGCCGATTACATTTTCAATGAGTTTATCTGCTAAATTTAGATCCTTTATGCCACCGCTTTTAAGAAAAGAAATATCTTCAGGGGTTATTGCTCCAAGAGCTAACAAACGCTTAAAACGTTCTTCTCGAGAGAGTTTGGAAAACCCGCGGAATAGCTCATCTGTATTAGAAGATAAAGGCATGCTTTCTCCTTTGAGTAGCCGGCATTGACGCAAGTTTTGTAATGCCATGTTTGCGTTGTTCAAATTGGCTGTAATTTTCTTGCATACCTGATTTTAGTTTCTTGAAAAAAATGAAAGCAATTTTATCATAAAATAGAGAAGCAAACTACCTGAAAATCATAGGTATAATATGATTTTGTTTTATTAGACTCCTTCAAAAACTCTACAACAGGGTAGAATTGCTTTGTCGATGCGGTGCCCGAATCCTCATGTACTGAGATGCACATCCCGGTTCTGCGCGCCACGTCTTCTCGCGGGTCTCTCTGTAGCGAGGTTCCGAATAAGTCTATTTGTCTAAGCTGTCTCCGCATTATTAAAGTGCGGAGGTCTTCTGTAAAGGAATATTCAATCCGGTAAATGATATTAAATTTATCATCATAATCAGTATTTTTTATCTGCTTCATCAATGTATAAATTGTTTAATGTGGAAAGGCATATCCTTTGTCATATAAGTATGCGCTGTTTTTGGTTTTTATGATTCACTAATAATCTAATGATGTTTTTTTGGATCAGGCGATTGTTTTTTAATTTAAATTCCCTGGAGTTTTTTTAACATGAAGTGTAAATTAAGAGCACTTTAATTTGGACTTCATGTGTTAGGAGATGTCATGGGAAAAGATGCTAAGGAAAAAAAAGCTTTTGAATCCGCCTCAAGTATGAGAACAACATACATTGAGCAATTGCAGAAATGTAAATCTGCTGCCCAATTTGAAACTTTTTCAAGTAGATATGAAGAGAAAAAGAGAAAAAATCCTAAGCCTGCTAATTTAACTCCACATCATAACGGAGTTATTCGTGGATTAGATCTACAGATCCAGCAATTAACCGAAGAATTAAATAATAAATTTTATCCAAAAACACCAATTCAATCATTACCAAGAGTTGAAGAAACAGTAAAAAGAGACCCAACGGCCTCATTATCTGAAGCACGCGTTTTAGATGAGTTGTCTCATATTGAAGAGCAGGAGTTAGGCGCTCAAGCCAAAGTTGTTGCAAAAAAAGAGAAAAGTACTTCCCTTACTCAAATTAAAACTGCTGAGGAATCTCCTAAAAATGAGGTGGGAGGGAAGAGGACTCACTCTGTAACAAAGCAAAGTGTGTCCTTTGGAATTCCTGTTGATGATAAAGATAAACCAAAATCCAGGCATGTCACTTGGAATGAAAACCAGCTTCGGGAAAACCAGCATCAGGAGCATGGGGATTCGAGATCAATAAGACATAGAACCAGACAAGTCTCTGAGGTTAAAGACAAATTAAAGACGCTTCATACAAAACAGACAAAATATGACGGGAAGGCTAAAGAGTTTCATAGGAAGAAGGACCAAGAAGGAGAAGTTAAATATCGAAAAGCTGCAAAAGCTGCGGGAAACATTCATTCTCAGATATCCCGATTGGTTGATCAGTACATTCGAGATGGGGATTTAGACGCGTTTAAATTAAATAGCCAAAAAATTCTAGGTGATGAGAAGAATGATGATGTGAAAACATTACGGGCATACCGTGGTTGGTGGGAAAAATTCTTAGACGATTTGGTTGAACTTATAAATTCAGGGCTTACTCGTATGGGTTCTTCAATGCGTGTGCATGAATTATCGATATTTAAACCTGCAACAACCGATGGGGGACACAAAATTAACGATCTAAGTAACGCAATTAGTTCCGTAAAAGCAACCCTTTAATCATTTACAAGAAATAAGTAGTCTGGGTTTGTTCTGCACTCAGACTATATTTTTACCCTACCCGAATATCTTGTTATTGTGTTACCATGTTTTATTGTTTTTTGTTCTTCTAGAATAGTCATATTATTCTTGAGATTATTTTTCAATACACAACACTATGGTACCAAATAGCGCGCAAATCACTTACGATAAGAAACGTGCCAGATTTCACTGTACGGGTGCCTGGTCTGTTTTAAAAATTGAGAATTTATTAGCTCGATTCAATGTAGATGAGCTGCCTAAAACTCAAAAAGTGACTATTAGCGGCAAGGATATCAGTCATTTTGACAGTGCAGGAGCTTTGGCCCTCATTAAATGTATTGACACGCTTGAAGAACGAAAAAATCAGGTTGAACTCACCGATTTTACCGAAACACAACAGCAACTGGTCGATTTAATAAAATCAAAAAAAGACATATTAGGTTATCAAATTCCTTCCCCACCTAAAGAAAATGTGTTTTACCAATTGGGGAAAGAATCTGAGAGCAAATTTCGTCAGGTAGATGGTCTTCTCGCTTTAGTGGGTGATTTGTCTACTAAAATATTTAAAGCATTTGGCAATTGGCGCCGCTTTCAATTACCCAGTATTATTTCAAATATTCACGCTACAGGCGTGACTGCTTTGCCTATTCTGGCTTTGCTTTCTTTTCTAATTGGTGTGGTTTTGGCTTATCAAATGGGATTGCAATTGCAAACATATGGAGCCAATAGCTTTATTGCCTATTTATCTGGAATGGCTATTTTTCGTGAATTTGCACCGTTAATGACAGCAATTATTGTTGCTGGACGAACGAGTTCCGCATTTACAGCGCAAATTGGCAGTATGAAACTCAATGAAGAGGTCGATGCGCTATTAACGATGGGGCTTTCTCCCACTGAATTATTAGTGCTTCCTAAAGTTCTGGGGTTATTGATCGCATTCCCTTTATTGATTTTTTGGTCTGATCTTTTTAGTATCTTAGGTGCAATGATCATGTCCAATAACATGCTGGGCATTAGTTTTGTTGATTTTTTACAACGATTAAGAGACTCTGTTGGAATTTCACAGTTGAATTTAGGTCTTTATAAAGCACCAGCATTTGCATTGTTAATCAGTTTGGTTGGTTGTTATCAGGGGTTTAGGGTTGAAGCCGGTACGGAAAAAAATATTGGAAGCCAAACGACCAGAAGTGTAGTGCAAGCACTATTTCTAATTATTATTGCTGATGCAATTTATTCAGTTATTTATAGCCGGATGCATTTATAGATGAGCGAACCCATTATCGAAATTAAAGGGCTAAAGAATCGTCTCGGAGGTCAATGGGTACACTCCGATGTGAATTTGACTGTAGAAAAAGGAGAAATCCTAGCTATTATTGGTGGTTCTGGGAGTGGAAAAACGACGATATTACGCAGCTTACTGATGTTACTGAAGCCTACGGCAGGTTATATTAAGATATTTGGAAAAGACATTAGTAATCTTGATGCGGAACAATCGTTTTTGCTTCGTCGGCGATGGGGAATGCTTTTTCAGCATAGTGCATTATTTTCATCAATGAATGTGTTGGAAAATGTCATGTTTCCTATGCGAGAATTTACTAATCTGGATTATGAATTTATGTATGAGCTGGCTTTGCTAAAAGTCACTTTAGTAGGCTTGCCCAAAGAAGCTGCGGGTAAATTACCTTCGGAATTGAGTGGTGGAATGCAAAGAAGAGCCGCTGCAGCGCGTGCAATTGCAATGGATCCAGAATTGTTGTTTTTGGATGAGCCAACTACAGGTTTAGATCCACTGAGTGCACGGCTTTTTGATGAGCTGATTGTTTTTTTAAGAGATTCTTTAAAGCTCACTATAGTTATGGTGAGTCATGATATAGAATCTTTAAAACGCACTACAGATAGAGTAGCCTTTATTGGCGATGGAAAAATCTTAAGTGTTGAGCCGATTGATGATTTAATGAAGAATAAGAATAAAATAATTGCGGGTTATTTTAGTAAAATGTAACCTGGGCAATAACTGGAGACAGAATACTTGGAAGCGAAAACCAATTACACCATAGTAGGTGTAGTCGTACTTATATTACTGGTAGGGCTGCTGGCTGCAATGTTATGGTTATCCGTTGGTTTTAATCAAAAAAAATATACTACCTACACCGTTTATATGCATGAAGCAGCTTCTGGCCTGACCAAAGATGCTCCGGTAAAATTCAATGGAGTGCAAGTTGGATATGTAAAAGAAATACAATTGAATCAAAGCGATCCGAGGCAAGTTGAAATTTTGTTAAATATCGAAGATGGAACGCCCGTTACGACCAGTACTTATGCCACTTTAAATTCACAAGGAATTACCGGCGTCACTTATATTGGTTTGAGCGCAAGTACTTCTGATCTGACGCCAATTCCCCAAATGCCTGGTGAACCATTTCCTGTTATTCCTTCAAAACCTTCTGTATTTACTCAATTGGATAGCATTTTAAAAAAGGTTTCTGAAGATGTAGGTTCTGTAAGTGATGAAGCAAAACGTATATTTAATGAAGAAAATGCAAAACATGTACGCCATATCTTAACTAATATTGACCATTTTTCTAAAAACCTTGCCAAAACAAGCCGTGATTTTCCGCATATGCTTGACGAATTAAGGGTGGGAATATCTAAATTTAATACTATGGCGGAAAGTTTGAGTCAAGCTGGGAGCAGTGTATCAAAAACTATGGGTACAGGAAAAAATGCCATAGATAAAATTTCCGAGGAAGCGCTGCCACCTGTCGTAATCTTGCTGCGGCGATTGAATACAATTTCTGCAAATTTGGAAAAGGTGAGTAGGGAAATGCGTCAAAACCCTGCTGTGGTTATTCGTGGAACTAAGCCACCAAAGCCTGGGCCTGGAGAATAAAGATGAAAAAGTTGATTGTACTTCTTATGGGTTTAAGCGCAGCAGTACTAAGTGCCTGCTCACCAGTTAAAGTCTCTGTAAAAAATCAATATCAATTAAGTGCGTACAGTACCAAACAGTTGACTAAAAAACCCATAGCTATGACTTTGTTGGTGACTCTGCCTGATGCTGCTGCGGGGTATCAAACAGAACAGATGCTTTATATTAAAAAACCATATGGATTGGAGCCTTTTGTAAAAAATGCATGGGTAAATCCGCCTGCAGATATGCTTTATCCTTTAATTCTGCAAAGCTTACAACGGACAAATCTTTTTGAAGCAGTTACCTCCAATGCTTATACTTTAGGTGCGACTTATCGATTAGATACTCAATTACTTTCTTTACAACAAAACTTTCTTAAAAAACCGAGCGTTCTTGAGTTTTCAGCCAAAGTTGTTTTAACTCATGTTAGTGATAATAACGTCTTAGCTTCAAAAATTATTACTTTACGGATCCCATGCCCCAGTGATACACCTTATGGTGGGGTGATCGCGGCTAATAAAGCAACCCAGCAGTTTACCGCGAATCTTGCTCATTTTGTGGGATCTCACGTTAAACCCTAATGAATGATCCTTCCAATTAAAACGCTCGGGTGCAATGAAGTGGGACCAGGAAAAACTATAAACAGCCAGGTTCCGATCGTAGATGGAATGACTTACGATGATTAATAGTACTGTAGCCAAAAAATAAAAAGAATTGTACAATGTGCCCCCATGAACCCTGCATGGGTATTTCGAAGTTTATTAATAATAAAAAGAACGAAGGAGATTGAGGATGAAAGCCGGATCATTAAGTAAATTAGGTCTGCTTGTGGCGAGTGCCGTTTTCGTTGTTGCTTGTTCTAAAGCACCAGGTAGTGCTGAAGGAGGAGTAGGCGTGAGCGAAGCTGAGGCCCAAGGTCTAGGACAATTCACTCATTTTGCTGGTCAAGAGCCAGGCGAATCTTATACAACTAAGGCACCCCATAATCAATTGTATTTGTTCTCTTATGATGACAGTAATTTGGCTCCTAAATATTTACCATCGATTAATGCTCAGGCAGAGTATTTGAAGACACATCCAGGTGCCCATGTATTAATAGCTGGACATACAGATGAGCGTGGTAGCCGTGAATATAACGTAGCTCTTGGCGAGCGTCGTGCAAATACTGTAGCTGATATTTTACGTATGGCTGGTGTTAACAGACAACAAATGCGCATTGTGAGCTATGGTAAAGAGCGTCCAATTAATTTAGGGCATGATGACGCGTCACATGCACAAAATCGACGTGTAGAATTTACTTATGAGGCAACAAGATGATAAATTGCAAAAAACACATTATCGCTACAGGTTTTATATTAATGCTTCCTTTAGCCAGTTGGGCAGAAGCACCTGTGGTTGATGATAGTGATAATTTTGCAATTATTGAGGGCCAACAGGCGTATGAAACGCCTGCTTACGGCCCTAAGTACGATGAACCACAAATTGAAAGTGGTCAGTTTGATGTGGCTCGAAATGAGAATTATACAATAGATAATTCTCAAACCGATGATGAGCCTGCACTTGCTAAAGACGATCAGGCAACCAGTTTAAGTACTAATATTACCAACAATGCTAAACTGATAGACAAAATCCAAAGCCTACAACAAGAAATACAAGAGCTGCGTGGTCAATTGGAAGTACAAGCTCATGATTTAAAGTTATTACAGCAACAACAAGTTGCTTTTTATAAAGATTTAGATGCACGCTTAAGTGGAAGTAGTTCTGCCAAATCTTCAAGTAAACCGGCTTTGGACCTTTCTGCTGGATCAAAAGAAACTACACCTAAGGCAACCGGATCTGCATCTAATGTTCAGGCAGCCAAATCGGCTGTTCCTACGCCAACTCCAGTACCCGTGACTACTACTTCTAGAGTTAATCCTGCAGACGAGCAAATTAGCTATTTAGCAGCTTATGAATCAGTAAAAAACAAACGGTATGATGATGCTATAAATGCGATGAATGTATTTGTGCAAAAATATCCCAGAGGCGGTTATACAGCGAATGCACAATATTGGCTAGGCGAGCTTTATTTGGTCAAAAAAGATTATCCAAAATCCATAGAGCATTTTACTGTAGTTTTACAACAATTTCCTACCTCAAGTAAATCTGCTGCAAGCATGTTAAAGATTGGTTATGCTTATGCTGCACAAGGTGACACGCAGGAGGCCAAGAAATTCCTGCAACAAGTAGTGAGAGCTTATCCTGGTACGCCTACAGCTCAATTGGCTAATTCAAAATTACATACAATATAATTAATGAATTTTTATACGTAGCTCCGAAATTTGTAAAAATTGTAGCCTAGGAGAAAACGTAAACTTGGAAACCTACGATGGAAAACCCTGGTTTCGCTTTTAACCAGGCTACATTGAAATAACTTATGGATCCCAAGGAGAAATTATGTATTGGCTAGCCCATGCCCCAGCTAATATTGCTTTGATTAAATATATGGGAAAAAAGGATGACAACTCAAATAGTCCTGATAATCCTTCATTATCCTATACTTTAAATGAGCTTAAAAGTACAGTAAGACTGGAAAAAATGAGTTCAAAAAAGGATATTTGGGAACCCCTTATTGTACCTGCTGGAATCGAAAATTTTGTTCTTTCCCCAGAAGCGCAAAAAAGATTTCTTGACCATCTTGCTCGAGTAAAAGCATATTTTGAGTATGAAGGTGGTTTTTTAGTGCAGTCCTGTAACAATTTTCCTCATAGTAGTGGGATGGCAAGTTCTGCTTCAAGTTTCGCTGCGTTAACTCGATGTGCTGTAATTGCATTGAGTGAATTGACAAATAAACCCATGCCTTCGGTTGAGGAACAGGCGCAGTTAAGCCGTTTGGGATCAGGGTCATCTTGCAGGTCTTTTTATTCCCCCTGGGCTTTATGGGATGAAAATGAAGTTAAAGAATTAGATTTACCTTATAAGGAATTAATCTATCAAGGGGTTGTGATTAGCAACAAAAAGAAAGAGGTTCCTTCAAGTGAGGCACATCAACGAGTAAAAAGCAGTCCCTTTTATGTAACTCGTAGCCAAAGGGCAAAGGAGAACTTAAAACTTCTATTGGATGCATTCATGAGCAAAGATTGGACTGCAGCCTATCAAATCTGCTGGCGTGAATTTCATGACATGCATCGCTTGTTTAGTTCTTGTGAACAGCCTTTTTCATACATGACTGAAAGTTGTACTGATCTGTTACACAGCCTAGAAAGTTTTTGGAGTAAAAAGAATGATGGTCCTATAGTGACTATGGATGCTGGGCCAAATATACATTTGCTGTATCGTTCCGATCAAACAGAATTGGCACGTGAATTCAAACGTGATTATTTATTGGGCAATTATGATGTTCTTTGATTTTGAAACCACAACTTTTGGCAAATGGATTTTAGCAGGTGAACATGCTGTAGTACGAGGACATCCGGCTCTGGTATTTCCAATGAAGGAAAAAAAATTAACTTTAAATTATTCTGCTGATGCGCCTTCTTTGGGAGCAGATTATACGGGAAGCAGCGGCGCCGATATGCAGCTTCTATTCTGGAGTGTACTAGAACATGGCATGCAATTACTGGGGCGCTCTTTAAATCAATTAGGCGGTTATTTTCATTTACACAGCACAATTCCTGTGGGAGCAGGTATGGGGGCTTCAGCAGCACTTTGTGTGGCGATGAGTCGTTGGTTCTGTGCCCAGAACATGATAGAGTTCAGCCAATGCAACGATTTTGCAAAGGAATTAGAGCACTTATTTCACGGAAAAAGCAGTGGGCTTGACGTTGCTGGGGTTGCTACGGAAGTTGGTCTTTATTTTAAAAAAGGAACAACTACTCCATTAAAGCAAAAAATTCATCCTCAGTTTTTTTTATCTTCATGTAAACAAATTGGAATTACTTCTCATTGTATTCATCAGGTCCAAAGTTTATGGGCTAAAAATCCTGTATTGGCCGAGCAAATTGATCTGCAAATGGTTATGGCTGTTGAAGAAGCTAGAAATGCATTGGAAAAGGGTGGGGCGGATGCAATTTCTTTTTTGGCGCAAGCAATTAATAAAGCTGCTGATTGTTTTTATCAATGGAAACTGGTTAGTGAGAGTTTACAGCAACATATACATCGATTAATTGCTGCAGGCGCCTTAGCTGTAAAACCTACAGGTTCCGGAGGAGGGGGGTTTGTACTGAGCCTTTGGGACAAGCAACCTCCAGATAATCTCGAATTATTGAATGCATAACCTCTTGTTCTAGTCTATAAATTGATAATAGACTTCAGTTCCTTTGATCATCCCGAGTTCATAGCGTGCTTGCTCTTCCAGAGCTTGATCACCATTTTTTAACTCTCTGATATCTGCTTCAAGTGCACGATTACGTGTAGCCAGTTTATTATTTTCTTGTTCGTGAGCTGCCAATTTTTTTTCAAGATTATGCCACTGAATCAAATTTCCATCGCCCAGCCATAGCTTATGTTGTAAAACAACCAAGGAGACTATCAAAATTATAAACACAGGGCGCATACGTTTTGCTTAATTTAAAGGTATCCTTGTACCATTTTATTACCATATCACAATATGTAGCAATATCTGCCTGAGTAATTTTTTACATTATCTTGCATGAAGACCGGGGCTGGATTCCGCGCATAAAGCGCGGAAAGTAGGATTTTTGATTTTTTGGATTTAGTCATTTTGATTATATATTATGTTATTTGAAGTGTTTTCCTGCTACTTTTTTTACCTACTTGCCGTGCTTTATGCACGGCATCCAGTTGATCATGAACGAAGAACAGGGGCTGGATTTCGCACATAAAGTATAGAACGGAGGCTTGCAAGTAGATGTCTCTGCTCTAGAGTGCCGCTGTGCTTAACCTATCTGCGAGTTAGATATATCGAGATAAAATAATCAAAAATGTTTACGAAAAATATTGAGTTCTTCATTTAATTGATCTATTTTTTCCAATAATTCTAATGCAAGCGCCACTCCCGGAAGATTAATTCCCAGATCTTTGTGTAAGCGGAAGGCAGATTCCATTTTACGTAAATCGTTTTGATTTAATTTTATATGCTCTGCTTTCATTGTTTTACAAGAAAATAAACCATATTCTGCCATTTCAAGTAATAATTCTTTAGATATATGATATTTTTGACTTACTTCAGTCAATGAGATTGTTGTAGTTTCTTCAACAAGCACGCCAATTAGTGTATTGTTTTGCTTCATGCTTAGACCCCCATTTTGTCACGTGGATTAAAAGGCATTACTTGCGCCATTTTTTTGTAAAACTCTATTGCGGTTTCAGTTGTTGGTGGCGGGGTTATCATTTTCAATAGTATGTATTGGTGTCCAGGTTTTGCTCCAGGCAAACCACGATTTTTAAGCCTTAATTTTTGCCCTCCTTGGGAGCCGGGGGGAATTTTTAAATCAATTTTTCCTCCCAGAGTAGGGACTACTATTGTTGCACCTAAAGCAGCCTCCCATGGAGTAATAGGCAGGGTGAGATAGATATCACTATCCATTACATCAAATAGAGAGTGTTTATCAACATGTACCGTTAAATAAATATCACCGCGGGGCCCTTCATGTATACCAGGGGCTCCTTGTCCGGCAAGGCGAATTTGTTGACCTGATTTTACACCAGCTGGTATTTTCACTTTCAGGGTTTGCATTGTGACTTTTGAATCTTGTTCAATTGGAACCTGGATATTTTTCACTGTTCCTGTAAATGCTTCCTCCAGGCTGATATTAATTTTTCCATGATAGTCTTGTCCTGCTATGGGTTGCTGGCGATAGCGGGAATGACCAAATAATGTTTCAAATAAGTCCTCACTAAATTGACCCGTATAAACGTGTTCCGATTGTGCAGGCCCCCAATGATTATATGCTTCTTGTTGATGAAATGTTTTGCTTTTTCGATACCTATCGTATTCTGCTCGTTTTACGGGATCTCTTAAAACTTCATAAGCTTCGCCCATTTCTTTGAAGCGTTCTTCTGCATGGGGTTCTTTGCTTATATCAGGATGGTATCTCCGCGCCAGTTTTCGATATGCCATCTTAATGTCTTTATCAGAAGCGTCTTCGCTTACTCCCATTATTTTGTAATAGTCTTTGTCCATATTTTTATACTCAATTTAAGAATCATTTTTCATTAGACCTCTTGCACGTGGTTTAGGGGGTGTTTACATTCCTACTATCTGGGGCCAAATTTCTGCGCTCCGGTGCGGGATGTAAAAACAGTACCCTATTTTTGTAAGACGTATTTTCCCGGTGCATCAGGTAAATTTTTATCAATTTTAGGAGGTAAATTCATCTCACTAATTGATTGTCTCACTAGCCATTCATGCCAAGCAATCCACCACGAGCCCTTTTTAGTTTCGGCAATTTCCAACCAATTCTGGGGTGAAATATATGTTTCCTCTTTTTTTTGTTCCCGAATCAAATAACTTCGTCCAGGATGTCCGGGTTCACTAACTATACCCGCATTATGACCTCCATTTGTCAGAACAAAAGTAATATCTTCTTGCTTGATCAGCAAATGGGTTTTATACACGGACTTCCAGGGACTCACATGGTCTTTTTCTGTGCTGACTACAAAGGCAGGTAATCTGATATTTTCAGGTGCTATATGTTTTCCTTCAATAGTATATTGACCTTCGGAGAATTCATTTTTGAGGAACAATTTTTCAAGGTATTCGCTGTGCATTTTATGAGGCATACGTGTCGTATCCGCGTTCCAAGCAAGTAAAGCGATCATTCCTCTTTGTGTTCCGTGCATGTAATCTTGAACCATTTTTGACCATATCAAATCGTATGAGCGAAGCATTTGAAAGCTTCCGGCCATAAGTTTGGTATCTAGGTAACCTTTTTCCCACATTATATTTTCCAAAAAAGATACCTGGCTGTTATTAATAAAGAGTAATAATTCACCAGCTTCGGTAAAATCTCCTTGGGCAGCGAGCAGAGAAAGACTTTTCAAGCGATTGTCATGGTCTTTGGCCATAGTTGCTGCAGTAATCATGGCTAAAGTTCCACCAATGCAATACCCCATTAAGTGAATTTTTGTATTGGGAATTATGGTTGATATTTTATTAATTGCAGCCATAGAGCCTTGCCGGTAATAATCATCGACTCCCAAATTTCTGTCTTCAGATGATGGGTTGAGCCAAGATACTATAAATACTGTGTGACCTTGCTGAACCAACCAATTCACTAAGGAATTTTCAGGCAGAAGATCCAGGATATAATATTTCATAATCCAGGCTGGAATAATGAGTACAGGTTCTTTATACACTTTTGGGGTCTGTGCCTCATATTGAATGAGCTCAATTAAGTGATTTTTAAAGACCACTTTACCTTTGGTTAAGGCAACTTGTTTTCCCGGGATAAAGTTTTCAACTCCTGCTGGAGGAGTACCAGTTAATTTTTCAATTAAATCTTGCAGACCCAATTGTGTTCCCCGAATTAGATTTTCTCCAGATGAATTTAATGTTTCCTGTAATAAATCTGGATTAGTCAAGACAAAATTGGAAGGAGAGATTGCATCAAGGAGTTGTTTTATAGTGAACGATACAATTCGACGATTGGGTTCATTTAATCCAGGAATTTCATTTGCTGCAGTTAAATACCAATCCTCAATTTGTAAAAACTGCTCAGCCCACAAGCGCCATGGATAAAGCGCCCATTTTTCCGTATGAAAACGCACATCTTCACCATTACCAGGTTTTTCCTGGTTTATGAGTCGTTCAATGAAATCAGAACAATGCAATAAGGGATGAGAATTTAATTTTAAAAAGGTACCTGGAGCTTGTAATAGTTGTGCTCCCCATGAAAAAAATGAAGTTGCTACTGAGGCAGGGCTAATGCTCGCGGTAAATTTTCCCAGATTAGCTTGGTAATATTTATCGATTAAATTAAAGAAATCATACGGGACAGATGAATTATTTTCTTTATGGCTTGTGTTTGCTTGCCCACTTTTTGCTTTAATTTTTTGTGATAGCTTTTTTTCTTTTAGAACAACTTTAGCCATTTTTTTCATGGGTTCAGTTCTTATCACAGTTATTATTATAAAATAGTATAGTCTGTTGGATATTTATTTGTATATTAATTAGTTAAAGTACATACTATGCACTTTGGGCGTAGCTCATTTTAGCTGCGATTTCCTGCCTTTCTTAAGACAGTAGAATAAAAAATAATAGTAACAACTACATGAAGTATGGCAGGATTGTTGGAATTTATATCGGAGACCTTTATGCATAAGAACTTACTCAGTACTCTTGTTGTTTTTTTTCTATTTTTATTAGTTGGTTGCCAGTCGAATAAGGCGGGTTCCGGTTTATTTAGTTCTTTTACACCTTTGGTTACTCCGAGTGCAAATTTGGCACAAACAGTCCAAGAAGCTTTAATGCGTCATGATGATCTTGCTGTGTCACAAGTACATGTTCAAACACGACAAGATGTTGTGATTCTTACAGGATATGTTAAAAAAATTCGCCTTAGTGATACTGCAGAACAAATAGCTCGTCAGGTTCCTGGTGTGCGCTCTGTAGAAAATCATATAATTATCCGACAATAGACTTTAATATTCTCCATTTGTACTATATTTATAAAGGAGGTTAAGTATATATTCAAATGGAGAATAAAAATGGCTGACCTAATTCATAATGCCTTGCCAAGGCCTAAACGAGAAATTATTTATATACATCCAGATGATTCTGTTAAGAAAAGCATCGATATGATGACAGAATATGATGTAGGTGCATTAGTTGTAGTTGATAATGATAATCAGTTAGTCGGCATAGTAAGTGAACGAGATATAGTGCGTTCTTGCTTGCATAAGTGCATTAATCTGGAAACAGGAAAGGTTTCCGATGTGGTGTATAGGGATGTTACTATTCTTAGCCCTAATGATGTTGTAGAAAAAGCAATGCAAGCTATGACTGCAACCAAAAGAAGACATGTATTAATTCGTGATGAAAATAATGAATTTGTGGCCATTTTATCCATAGGTGATTTGCTTTATCACATATTGGAAGACAAGTTGCATGTTATAGAACAATTAGAAAATTACATTCATACCTATTAACAGATCTTTAAGGGATGATATAGTATCTTCTTTAATGCACTTATAATATATATGAAAACAGTCTTCAGATTCCTTCTAATTTTCTTAATAATTCATGCTCCTGTGTGGGCCGCCGAATTATCGCCCACATGGTATTCCAAGACAGATAACAAAGTAGTTCTCAACATAGAAATGTTTCTTACGTCTACTTGCCCTCATTGTCAAAAAGCTGATGTGTTTTTTCAGGAAGTAGAAGCAAAAAATCCTGATCTGAATGTTCAACGGTATTATATTAATCAGGATAAAGGTGCATTGAGTCGTTTTTATCAACTATTGAGTGCGCAGCAAATGGATGATTTTGCTGTTCCGTCAATTTATATTTGTAATTCACGGTGGGTTGGATTTACTTCTGCAGAAACTACTGGAAAGGATTTATTGCAAGCAATTAATTATTGTAAAAAACAAATTGAAAATAAAGGTAAATTAACTCAAGAAACAGTGAATGCACTGCGTCATTTGGCAAATGCGAATCGATTTGTTACTGGATTGGTCGAAAAGCCTTCGAAGTTGGGCTTTACAACCACTATAGCATTTATGGACTCCTTTAGTCCTTGTGCGTTCTTTTGTTTTGCGGGGTTCCTGGCTTTTCTTTTAATTGAAACACAGAAGAAAAAGCAGCTTATTGCAAGCCTCTTATTTATTTTTTCTGTAGCAATTGTGCATTATTTTCAGCAAGTGTACACCAGTACATTTTTTGAGTTGTTGCCTTGGATGCGTATTCCGGCGGTATTATTAGGTTTAGTAACGATTTATTTTGTGATGCAATATTATAAAAAGCAGCCCTCTATGACTTTATATTTTTCATTGGCTTTTTTATTAGGATTGATCACAACAATTTATCAACAAACCTGTGTGATGAATTGGTCTACAATTTTTGAGCAATGGCTGGGCGATCAACATTTGACCAGTCGGCAGGAAAGTTTATATCAATTAATCTATCAGGGAGTGTATATTCTTCCTTTGCTTTTGATTTTGCTAGTTTATTTTATTTTGCTCAAATTTGAACGTTTCACCGCATGGCAAACAAAATTAGCCACTATAGGCTTATTGTTCCTACTCGCTATTGCTGTCAGTTTAATCGTCTATCCATTCGCATTATCTTACTTTGGACTATCGATAGTGCTTTTATTTATCTTGACGGTTATTGGCTGCTTTTTAAATTTGACTTGATCTTATTTTGATGATTTGGGATTATCATCGTTCTTTGTTTGCAATAGCTCAGATCCCTCTATGTTCATGTTTACTCGAACGGTTGGATTTGAGTGCGGGTTGTGAGAAAATTTTCTCGCAAGATACGCAAAATACGGCCGTTCCCTGATAGGAGCTGAGCACTTACCTTTGTTTTTCAGGTGATAACATGAACAAGCCCATTAATATTCCCGTTGTTGTGGAGAGCGGAAAAAAATATAAAACATCTCATGGTGTTACAGCAATTAAAGATGGAGTAAAACCAACTGGGCAAATTTATGAACGGCTACCTAAGCCTAAATGGTTACGTGTGATAAATCATACTACCCCTGAGTATCACCAAGTAAAAGAACAAGTACAAAAGCATCGTTTAGCTACTGTTTGTGAAGAAGCAAAATGCCCTAATATTTCTGAATGTTGGTCACACGGTACTGCAACAATTATGTTGATGGGTGCAGTATGTACGCGTGCATGTCGTTTTTGTGCAGTAGACACAGGAAATCCTCATGGTTGGCTGGATCCGCAGGAACCAGAAAATACAGCAAATACAGTAGCCTTAATGAATCTGGACTACGTTGTATTAACCTCAGTAAACAGAGATGATTTACCAGACGGTGGCGCAAATCATTACGCACAAACCATCCGTGCGATTAAACAACGTTCTCCCAAAACTAAAGTGGAAGCACTAACGCCTGATTTTCAAGGTATAGAACGAGATGTGGCAGTATTACTGGATAGTGGTGTTGATGTATTTGCGCAAAATGTAGAAACAGTAGAGCGTTTGACCCATCCAGTACGTGACAATAGAGCCGGTTATGCACAAACATTAAACGTTCTCGCATTTGCGAAACGCTATAGACCCAATGTGCTCACTAAAACCAGTTTGATGTTAGGTTTAGGCGAAACAGACGAAGAAGTTATTCAAACAATGGATGACTTGCGTCGGCATAAAGTAGATATTCTTACTCTGGGACAGTACTTGCAACCAACAAAAAACCATTTGCCCATTGAGCGTTATGTGACCCCTGAGACTTTTGCCGAATTAAGGCAGATCGGATTAAAGAAGGGCTTTTTTGAAGTAGCTTCTGGCCCTTTAGTGCGCTCAAGTTATCGTGCTGACCGAATATTTAAACAAGATAATTTAGGTTTATGAAGTTAGAACTCTGAATACCGCACATAGAGTGCGGTGCGTAAGGGTAAAAAATTTGGTAATGTTCAGCCTCCTTGAAGGAACAGCCATATTTGTCCATCTTGAGAGAAAATCTTTCTGTTCGGGTACAGCTAAAGTCTATACCGCCTGGACGATTACAAAAAATGTACGTATTTAACCTAAGATTTCTCCTTTGTTCCTCATTATTTTCTGCAAAATATAGGCGAGAAAATACATGAGTATACCTAGTGCTATGGCGCTTACTCCTAAAGCTAAATAATAGTTTTCATAATATGGGAGACTATCTATGGGAGAGGTAATCGTGTTAGGAATCGCAACCCAAGCAGCAATTCTTCCTGATATGGCATGTGCAAGAGAGCTTGCGAGGTACCATACGCCCATAGCAAAGGCAATTGAATTTTTGTCACAATATAGACCTACCATGCTTAAGCCAATAGCACTGACCCATAATTCTGCAATAGAAATGAGAATGTAGGTTAATGCAATGTAGTTCCCATTAATTATTCCATTAATAGTAGTTGTAGCAGCGAATGCCATCACCAAAAGAGCAATCCCTGCTAGCGCGGTACCTGCGGCAAATTGATAGGGAATAGTGAAGCGTGGAAATACTTTATAAAAACGAGGCAGTTGGCTGCCAATAGCTAAGATGAGTAATGGATTTAATATCTGATAATGAGCTGGTGAAACAGTTATACCAAATAAATTATGATCTGAATTATTTTCGGCAAATAAAATTAATGTGCTATTCATTTGGTTATAGATAACAAAAAACACTACTGCTTCAACAATGAGCAATAAAGCAATCATTTGCTTGTCGCGTACCAAACCTTGAAGTGTTAGCGTTTTTCTTAAAAACCATATAATTCCTATGCCACAACCTGCTGCGATGATGGTGCTGGCAATGTAAACATGGGAGTAAGCAAATAAAGTCAGGACATAAATAATAATTATGTAGGCAATTAAACGAAGTATGCCTGATTTAGAAAATTTGGATTGATCTTTGCCCCAAATGACATTTTCATAAATGGAGTAGCGTTTCGCAAAATTCAAAGCCGCAATTGATTTACCTACAAATGTCAAAGTAAGGATAGAAAGCGGGCCATAACGGCTTTCAAAAAGCAGTGGAGCAATTAAGGTGGCTAATAATGCGCCGACATTTATTGCTATGTAATAGTAGGTCATAGCTGATTTTGCTTTGACGGCATCATCTGAATAAATATGTGATACCATGCTTGAAGAAGTCCCCATTAGAAGGGAGTTGGTAGCAGGTATAAATGCATAAGCAGCAATGAAAAACGTATCTCCCAGGGAGCTTACTGTGTATCCACTGATCATAATAAGCAAATAAGCACAGGCTAATAGAATACTCCCAAGAAGAATAGATCGCCTAATCCCAACTACAGTATCAGCCATGTAGCCACCGAGCATAGGCATTAAGTAACCCATTGCATGAGCTACCCCAATAAAAGCGTATGCTTTAGCCTGACTATAACCCAACCCCTGAGACCACACAGGACGAGTTAAAAATAAAACCAATATGGTATTGAGTGCATATACTGAAAATTGACTCCAAAAAGTAATAAATATGATGTTATTGGCTTGTTTTTGTCGCAGAGCTAATTCAGGCAAATAATTTTTCACTTCTTGAGAAATCATTTTTCTTACCTCGCCACCTAAGGATAATTATCAGATTATCATTTTCTGGCAAGAACGACATCAATTATATGAGTATCATGATAGGGGAAAGTAAAAATTTTGCTAAAAAGACGCTTAATTCTTTGGAGCAAAAATATTTTTGGCAACATTCTAATGGATAAAGTATTGAGAAACCAGGTCCCTTCAATACCAAAAAGCGCCAATTCATCAATAGTATTTAAGGTGATGGGTATTTCCAAACGTTGATGCGCGATGACTTCGAATTGATTTTGTTTGAATGCCTGCATCAATTCACTGTTATTTGCAGCAACTGTAGTATTTTTTACAATGGATTTGTAATAATGGCCAACCACACTACTTAAAATTGAATCTTCTGTAATAAATTCAGCTAAACGTTGTTGTGCTACCGGAAAAGAATCATAAGTTGTGGTAATCATTGAAAAATGACCATTTGCCCGGGTCAGTAATTTGGCCTCATGAAATAAAACCTTAATTGGAATATACGCATTAATAAAGTGTGCCAGAATTAAATCTTGACTGTGAGGTGGTAAGAACTTACTCGCTTTTGCAGCGCTGCCTTCTATAGTGATCAGCGGTAACGTTTCACGGGCATGTTTCAACATCTCCGAAGAAACATCAATTCCAGTAAACTCTGCTTTTGGCATAATTTGTTGCAGTTTTTTCAGAAAAGCACCATCGCCAACGCCCAAATCAAGAACTTTATAATGTGGTTTCATTCCCAAATAAAAGTGCTTCATTTGTTCAATTGCTATTTGATGACTTTGACTAATCGCACCAAAACGATTGGCCATAGTATAGTTTTCAGAGTTGTCGTTGTACATGGCCTTCAAGGACATGCAAAATTTCCTGTTTAAAAAGGTTTGGTAAGTATATCTCTAAATGTAGGATATTTGCGACTGGTGATTAAGGAAAAATTATTTAATTCATTTCCTTGACTTTCTAATACCTAGTGAATAGCTCATTGTATGAGTCATTTTTCGTAGGTAAATTAGAAGAAACATCATTTAAAGTATTTGACAAAAAACAGGGTTATCTGCTTTCACCCCATGTCTAAAATATAGTCTCATCAACTGTCACTTAAAGGGGCTAGTTAATTTTAGAAATAAAATAATTCACAATTTTTTTGCCCTAACAGGTAAAAAGAGGTACATTTCCTAGTTTTCTTAATACTCTGTTAATAATCAGAGTGTAAAATTAAACACGTATAACAAATATTAGTTTGTTTTTAGATCGTATTTTTGGCTATCAAGAATACCATGGATTGCGTTCTGTGGAGGAATAGGTAGCTGCTTTGTTAGGGAGATTTCTATGTTAATTTTGACTCGGCGTATCGGTGAAACCTTAATCATTGGTGATGATGTTAATATTACCGTGTTAGGTGTAAAAGGTAATCAAGTTCGCCTAGGTATTAATGCACCTAAAGATGTATCTGTCCATCGTGAAGAAATTTATTTGCGCATACAACAAGAAAAACAATCAGACGAATCTGAAGAAGCAGTATAAATCGATTTCCTCGCAGTCATCCAGTTCCGAGCACTTAAAAATGCTCGGGACAAACTTTAAATTTTCTTTATTCTCACCTTATCTTGTAACCCTTTACGGTCTTTCATGAAGCGATGTATCTCCTGATGAAAGGAAGTGCATTGTGCCAGATTCATCTTGCAATATTAATTGTCCGGTCTGATTAATTCCACAAGCAATCCCAGATAAAGTATTTAAAGACTGAGTCACTTTGATGTTTTTTCCAAACAAATAATCTGATTTGTTCCATTCATCCATAAAGGAGTTGAGATCATGGTGAATAAATTTGATTAAATAGTGTTCCAAATTGATAATCAGCCTTGCAATAAGAGCATTACGATCAAAACGCTGCTTGGTTATTTCATATAATGAACACCAAGGTTTATCTGGAAGAGGATGGTTCTCTGTATCCGTATTAACGTTTAAACCAATACCTATGATGATTTGAACATTGCCATTGGATTCAGCCAATATTTCAATCAAACTACCGCATAGTTTTTTGTGAGTCCATAAAATATCATTGGGCCATTTAATTTTGATATTAGATGAAACGTCAAATTCATTTAAAGTTGCCAAGATGGCCAAGCTGGTGACCAAACTTAATCCTGAAAGCTTGCTAAGATCATAGTTAAGATTCCAACGACTGGAACAATAAAGATTTTCACCAAAGGGGGAGTGCCAGTGTCTGCCGAATCGACCTCTGCCCTGAGTTTGAGCTTCGGCACAACAAATATCAACAGTATTTGTGGGAGGTAAATCCTTTAGATAGCGATTTGTTGAATCAATAGAAGTGAAGAGATGTAAATTGAAAGGACCAGATTGTTTTTGGGAAGCAAGATGTTCCATAATTTGTTTTTTATTTAATAGAATCAATTGATTGGGAAGCTGATAGCCTTGATGTCTTATTCGTTTTATAGGGATCCCTAATGCAATTAAATGATTGATTTGTTTCCAAATCGCTGATCGGGTGATACCTAAAGCTGCCCCTAATTCAGAACCACTATGACAGTCGCCATCGCCAAGTAATTCTAATAATGTAAGTTGTGCGGGGGTGAAGTGCATGGATATAAACCTAAAAAATCAATTGAGTTTTTTGCTGCAGATTTATAAATCCATGCCTGATTTCCCTTACAGTCGGGTGATAACATAAAGCGCCGCTGCAAGCTACTTCTGGCATAAAAGAACGCAGCTGCCAAGTCATATTGTGTAATGGGTCATTTACCAATTGTTTGGTTGGCATAGTTATGGGAACACTAAAATTTTTGGTTGGATAAGAAAGGCCTAAACCACAGGCTTTGATAAAGGCTTCTTTTTGCGCCCAAACATGAAAAAAAACAGCTGGTTTTAGAGCAAGAGGGACTTTAATAAACTCTTCATATTCTTGGTCAGAAAATAAATTTTTTGCAATCCCTTCATAAGGTCGAGCGGAATACTTTTCTATATCTATTCCCAGAGGAAAGTTTTTCCCTACTGCAAGGAGTGCTAAGTCACCCGTATGACTTATATTAAATTGTAACTTTGCTGCATTAATGACTTCTGGTTTGCCGTGGTTATTATAAGCAAACTCCAGTTGTCCTGCTGGCATATTGAGATAATTTGCCAAGATGATTCTCATAGTGGCTCTGGCAGTAGAGAAACGTCGTTTGTGCCTACTGAAATAAAATCGTTCAGCGCGCGCTTGCTCTTCAGAATTTAATAGTTCATATGCATTTTCTAATTCATGCACTAAAGAAAATTGCCAAAGATCAATTCGAGCTTCATTTAAAATGCAGTTTTCTGTATTTAAAGGGTTGAATTCGGTAATGATCATATACTTGTTTGAATCTGGCATCAATTGTCGGTTAAGGTTATCATATACCATGATATTTAATTCACCAAAGAGTATTCAATGAGCCGACAATTTTTGGATTTTGAGCAACCCATCGAAGAGTTGAATCAGAAAATTGATGCACTTCGCATGATAGGTAATGATAACGAAGTGAATTTAAGTGATGAAATAGCGCGACTTCAAGCAAAATGTTCTGAGCTAACCTCTCAAGTTTTTTCAAACTTAGAGCCTTGGCAAATTGCACAAGTTGCAAGACATCCGCTTAGACCACAGACAACAGATTATATCGAACGCATTTTTACTGATTTTCAGGAACTGCATGGTGACCGAAGTTGTTCTTCAGCCCCTGCAATTATTGGTGGTTTGGCGCGCTTGAATGGTGAACCAGTTATGGTACTTGGTCATCAGAAGGGGAAACGAACCAAAGAAAAGGTATATCGTAATTTTGGTATGGCTCGTCCGGAAGAATATCGAAAAGCCTTACGTTTAATGAATATGGCTGAAAAATTCAAATTACCTATTTTTACTTTCATTGATACAGCAGGAGCATATCCTGGAATCGGTGCTGAAGAGCGTAATCAATCTGAAGCAATCGCCCGCAATCTTTTCGTGATGTCACGTCTTAAAACGCCAATTATTTGTGTGATCACAGGAGAAGCAGGATCCGGTGGCGCATTGGCAATTGGTGTTGGTGATCGCGTGTTAATGCTCGAATTCGGCATTTATTCAGTAATTTCTCCTGAAGGTTGTGCTTCGATTCTTTGGAAAGATGCCTCCAAAGCGAGTGAAGCTGCCCGCGCAATGAGGATTACCGCAGATAAGATTCTGGAAAATAAGTTAATTGATATGGTGATTCCTGAACCCTTAGGAGGGGCTCATCGGAATGTCGATGAAATGGCAGCACGTTTAAAGGAAGTTTTAGTTACCGAATTGAGAGCTTTAATGAAATCCTCTTTAGAACAGTTAGTCGAAGACAGATATCAAAAGTTTATGGTTATGGGAGCAAGTGATTAAACCTTTATTGAGCACTGAGTGGTTTTCTCGCCTAAGTCATTTTAATAAATTAATTATAGGTTTTAGTGGTGGACTTGACTCAACAGTGCTGTTGCATGTTCTGGCTTCCCACCCTACCTTGCTTGCTAAATTAATCGCAGTGCATGTAAACCATGGTATCAGTGCGAATGCCCCTCGTTGGCAATTACATTGCCAACAGTTTTGCCAGAATTTAGGTATTCCTTTAATTACTCAAACGGTACAATTTGATTGTTCAGCCAATGTTGAAGAGAGGGCACGCATTGCCAGGTATGCAGTTTTTTCTTCTTTACTTACAGAGCAAGATTGCTTAATTTCAGGACATCATTTAAACGATCAGGCAGAAACTGTTCTTTTGCAACTTTTTCGTGGCTCCGGAGTTGATGGCTTGGCTGCTATGTCTGATTTTGGTCAATTGGAACCGGGAAAAATTGCCAGGCCTTTGTTAACTCATTCACGAGAACAATTGGAACATTACGCTGCCTTTCATCAATTGAACTGGATAGAAGATGAGAGCAATCAGGATACCAGCTATTCACGAAATTACTTACGTCAACACATTATGCCTTTGTTGAAAAGAAAATGGCCTGGAGTTGTAGGTAATATCGCTAGAACAGCGCTTCATTGCCAACAGGCTAAAAGAAATCTGGATATGTTGGCAGCTCAAGATATGATATTGGAAGAAAACCTTGGAAAATTAACAAATAACTCTTTATTGATTACCCCATTAGAAACCCTTAGCCGAGATCGTATAGCAAATGCTCTCAGGGTCTGGTTGAAAAACAATCAACTCCAACTGCCCTCCACGGTGACTTTCTGGCGTCTGATTGATGAAGTGATCTTTGCTAGTGAAGATGCGACTCCTGCAGTGAGTTGGGGTGAAGTCACTGTGCGTCGTTACCAAAAGCATTTATATTTAGTTAGGAAAAATGCAAATAATTTACCTTCCTGTATTGAGTGGTCTTTATTTCCTTTACCTTTAGTGATTCCCGATGCACGCATTAATTTAGTGGCAAAAAAAAACAATCAGGGGGTAATCATTCCTGCCGATGCAAAAGTATTTGTCCGATTTAGACAAGGTGGAGAGGAGTTTTCCTTGCATGGACAGACTAAGCGTTTAAAAAAATTGTTCCAGGAGTGGGGGGTTCCTCCTTGGTTAAGAGAGCGAATTCCTTTAATTTATTTTAATGATAAACTTGCAGCAGTAGTTGGATATGCAATGAGTGATTTATTCTTTGCTAAAGAACAATCTGATGCTTGGATTTTCGTTGATGGTTTCGCTGAGCAGCATACTATTGATTGAGATATTGTAAAAAATATAACCTGTATTACGTTGTAACCCTTATTCTTGTTTATTGACGATTTAAATGTTCCATATTCATTCATCCCCAACAAAAAATAAAAATCTATCGTATTGAAAATAAAAAATATATTTTGGTTATTTTTTCAAAAAATGGTTTTTATTTTAGTTAATTTTATTTATATTAATTTAAATGAAATAATTAACTATCAAATTGTTCATATCATGAAAAGTATCTCTGAAATCAAAGAACTGTTAGCTCTCAGTAAGAATCCAGGTAATATTTCTCCAGAACTTATGGCATTTTTCTTTTATTTAAAAGAAATGAAACGGAAGGAAAAAAAAAGAAATGGGGACTTCAATGCGTTCGCAATGAGCACTAATGAACTGGATTGGTTAGCCGAGCTTGTTGAGCGAATGATTACCTATTCTAATGAGAGTTTACGATTCCAAATTGGTATTTCAAAATGGGATGGTAGTGAGCAATTAAATCATTGGTCCTTTTTAGAATTTAATTTTAATTTTAACGATGAGATTCTTCCTACTTTAGATATTTTGATCTGTGATCCTTTGGGATTTAGTCAAGCGTTAGTTTTTACTAATTTATTAAGCAGCAGGATGGAGTTCGGCAATTTAAGTAAAATGTGTACTCTGAAAGTCTATATCCCCACAGATATTTTGCAAGTTAAGGGTCGCGTGTGTGCTTATTTTACGACTGATAATATTTCGATGTTATCGAATCAAACGGATTATTGTCCCATTTATGACTATATGAATTCCCATCAACACGAAGGGAAAAATCAGGAAGCAATTGACACACTATCTAAGTTCCGAGAGTCTTTAGCGAATTATTATACAGAGGAAGAACTCAATGACATCTATAATTTTAATATAGTAGTTGCTCCTTTACCCGTTAGGCTTTTACGGACAAAACATTCTGTATCTGATTTAGAAAAAGAAGTTCGAGATTCTGAAGAGCATAGAGGGGTAGTGGTGAATAATAAAGGTGAGACCGCGTGGAGTTCTATTCGTAAAAATTTGTTCTTCGTTGAGGATCGTGCTGGCTCAGAACAACAGAAGAACATGAGAGTTAATAAAAAAATGGAAAAGTTAGGTGGAGAAATAAGAGAGGCATCCTCTTCCATAAGCTCTTTGGAGGATGCTCGCGTAATTAGTGAAGGAATACAAAGACATCTCTTATCTGGTCTAGAGGAAGCAATAGAGCAAAGTATTAAAAGAGCGGATTATAGCCCTTTTTAACACTCAGGTAGATTAACCGCCAATCCCCCCATCGAAGTTTCTTTATAAATACTTTGCATGTCCATTCCGGTTTGTTTCATGGTCTTGATTACTTTATCTAAAGAAATTTGATGTTGGCCATCACCAATAAGCGCCATCCGTGTTGCATTCACTGCTTTTACTGCACCCATTGCATTGCGTTCAATACAGGGTATTTGTACCAAACCCAAGACTGGATCACAGGTCATACCCAAATGATGTTCCATGGCAATTTCTGCGGCATTTTCTACCTGAGCTACGGTTCCTCCAAGAACCGCTGTAAGACCTGCTGCAGCCATAGAGGAGGCAACACCCACCTCGCCTTGGCAGCCTACTTCGGCTCCAGAAATGGAAGCTCCTTTTTTGTAAAGTATGCCTATGGCAGCGGCAGTAAGGAAATAGGTATAAATATCTTCATCACTCATTTTATCGTGGGCATGTTGGCAATATTTTAGTACTGCGGGAATAATGCCTGCTGCACCATTAGTTGGAGCGGTAACGATACGTCCGCCCGCTGCATTTTCTTCATTGACTGCCATGGCATAAAGATTTAACCAATTCATAATATCGGATTGCTCAAAAATGCTTTTTACTCCTTTTTCATTCATGAGTTTTTTATGTAAATCAGGAGCACGTCTTTTTAAATTAAGCCCGCCGGGTAAAATACCATCGTGTTTACATCCATTGGCAATGCAATCATCCATGACTTTGGCAATTGCCAAAATGCCCTGATGGATTTCTTCTGTGCTACGCCAGGTTTTTTCATTAATTAACATTAATTCCGCTATGCTTAAATTATTTTTTTGACACAGTTCTAGAAGTTGGGCTGCTGTTGAAAATGGATATGGGGGTGGGTTTGTATCTTCAGTAGTTTTGGAAAAATCTTCTTCAGTAGTAATAAAACCACCGCCAATTGAGTAATAAACTTGTGCAATTAATAAATTGTTCTGGCTATCAAAAGCAGAAAAACGCATCCCATTAGAATGTTTGGGCAAGAGCTCTTTTTGTAAAAAAAGAAAATCAGTTGCTTCGTTAAAGTTAATATTTTTCTTACCTGCCAGGTTTAACGTACGAGAGTGAATGATTTCATGCATGCGCGGCACCATAGACTCAGGAGCAACAGTTTCTGGTGTTTTATTTTCAAGTCCATTTAAAATGGCTTTATCTGTTCCATGACCTTTTCCGGTTAAAGCCAGCGAACCGTAAAGTTCGGTTTTAACCCGTTGAACTTGATTCATGAGTTGTTTGTCTTCCAGTAACTTTAAGAACGCATTAGCGGCAAGCATAGGCCCTACAGTATGCGAGCTTGATGGGCCAATTCCAATGGAAAATAAATCAAATACACTGATGTTCATGTGGGATAATCTCTTGTTACAATTAGTGCAAAGTGTAGAGAAATCTTAATTATTTGTCTATTTTAATTATAGCGGACAATTTACTTTAATAATTTGACGTGCATCCTTTGCTGAATTAGTCTATAAATTGATATGCATTAAGAATATCCTTAATGCAATGAGCTTTATAATATAGTTACAATTAATCGAGCTTAAAGACTGGTAATTTTACATGAATTTAGGCAGAATTATGTTGCATTTTAAAATGTAATATCTTTTTCTATCACAATTGGAAAGATATGCACAATAGAAAGACTACAAGGGGATTCTTTATGAAGATGAAATTGGTCACTGCGGCCGTCATGGGGCTGGCAATGTCTACAGTAATGGCTGCTGATGCTACATCGCTTGTTACGGATAAGGATAAATTATCTTATAGTATTGGTGCTGATTTAGGAAAAAACTTCAAAAATCAAGGTATTGATATTAATCCGGACGCATTAGCTAAAGGAATGCAAGATGGAATGTCTGGTGCCCAATTGATTTTGACAGAACAACAAATGAAAGATGTTCTGAATAAATTCCAAAAAGAATTGATGGCGAAACGCAGCGCCGAGTTTAATAAAAAGGCAGAAGAAAACAAATCTAAAGGAGATGCTTTTTTATCAACTAACAAATCAAAATCTGGCGTAACGGTACTGCCTAGCGGTTTACAATATAAAGTTATTGAAGCAGGTACAGGAAATAAGCCAGGTAAATCAGACACAGTAACTGTTGAATACACTGGTACTTTAATTGATGGTACTGTATTTGATAGCACTGAAAAAACAGGTAAGCCAGCTACATTCCAAGTATCACAAGTGATTCCTGGTTGGACTGAAGCATTACAATTAATGCCTGCCGGTTCTACTTGGGAAATTTATGTACCTTCAGACTTAGCTTATGGCCCCCGTAGCGTAGGTGGTCCTATAGGTCCAAATGAAACTTTGATTTTCAAAATTCATTTGATTTCTGTGAAAAAATCTGCCTAATCAATAAGGAGGGGTTTCCCTCCTTATCGTTTCTCACTCGAAAACAAAAGTGAGATTTTCCTTTAGAGAACAAGTTATCCTGCCTTAGAGAGATCCGCAAGATGAACAAACGCCTATTTATTGTTTTCATTTTAGGTTTTTCCTCTGGCTTACCCATGGCATTAATCAGTAGTACTTTGCAGGCATGGTTTGCATACAGTGGGATGTCTGTCTTTGCTACAGGAACATTAAGTTTAATTAGTTTACCCTACGCTTATCGTATTTTCTGGGGACCTATTCTGGATCGCTATTCCTTATTCAGTATGGGTAAGAGACGGAGTTGGATTTTAAGCATGCAATGTCTTTTGCTTCTTGGATTCAATTTAATGGCTTGGTTTACTCCAGAACAATATCCTAAATTGATGGCTTTTCTGGCTTTGATTTTAGCTTGTTTTTCTGCCACTCAGGATATAGCAATCGATGCACATCGAGCAGAATATTTGCCAACTAGCGAACATGCTTTAGGCGCCTCTTTAGCAGTACTAGGTTATCGGATTGCTTTATTGTTGTCGGGTGGTTTGGCATTGGTTATGGCGCAGAAATTAGGCTGGGCTTTTACTTATCGCTTTATGGGCCTCATGATGATTGCAGGCATGTTCGCTGTTTTCTTGAGTCAAGAACCTAGTGTGCCAATCAAAGAAAAAAATAATTTGGCTTTATCTTTCTTAGCTCCTGTTAAGGAGTTAATGTTCCGTCCGGGGGTTATTCCTCTTTTACTCTTTATTTTTTGTTATAAGCTCGGTGAAGCATTTACTACGACTACCAGCGGCATTGTCATGCCTTTTTTAATCCAAGGGCTTGGTTTTTCTTTAGAGACAATTGGTTACATCAATAAAATGCTGGGAGTTGGATCCATCTTACTTGGAGGTTTGTGCGCGGGATTTTTATTGATACGTTTTTCCTTATATCGCTCCTTGCTTTTTTTTGGCTTACTGCAAGCATTAACTAATGTATTATTTGTTGTTTTAGCAATAGTAGGAAAGAATGTTACCTTATTGGCAATTGCAGTTTTTTTTGACAATTTTGCAGCAGGGATGGGTTCTACCGCCCTGGTGGCTTTATTCATGCGATTGGTAAATAAACAATATACTGGAACTCAGTTTTCCATGCTCGTGGCTTTATCGACAATACCTCGTATTCTTTCTGGACCTGTCGCTGCAAGCATTCAAATGGCTATAGGCTGGGTAGGTTTATATCAACTCTCTATATTATTTGCTTTAGCATTTATCCCTTTTTTAATATTGATAAAAGAGCAAACTAAAGAAGGTCAACTCGACCTGGATGAAGTAGAGAAAGAGGGGGAATTGAATCCTGTACAGTAATTTATGTTAAGGGGCAGTTACTCTCTTTTACAAAACGCTGCAATACCCACATGCTTCATATATGTTCGTTTCGATGTTTTAAAATCACAGCATTTCGCAAGCTAGCGAATGGTAAACATACCCCCTACATATATTTTTTATTTAATTTGATGACAATACCACTGACGCCAATTAAGAGTATTCCAATTAAAATCAAAGTAATTGGCCAACCTATAGTATGTGGGAAATGCTGGCTTGAAAAATATAAAATGAAGCCAAGTGTCGCCAAGCTTGCAATTATGAGTAAGACTCGGCTGCTTTCTATAATGGCCATATAAATTAAGCCACAAGATAATCCCAAATAAAGTATTTCATAAGGTTTACCTTTAACGATGTCGAATGTTACTAAGAGCAGTGTCAGAGATGATATGAAAAAAAGTAACCCTGCAATACTTTGATACTTTGAGTGGTTTATAAATGAACTGACAGCTAATAAGGAGCTGCTGAGAATAAACCATTTTAACCGCTCTGGTACACCAAGTAATTCAAATGCTGCCAGGAAAAAAGAATAGAGGAAAATCAAGGAAATAAAAGCTAATACCGTCTGCCTGGTGCCTATAAAAGCAATGCCGTGTTGCAGAAAGAGAATCAAGCTAACTACAAGTACCCCCCAGGTAGGCATCAATATGGAAGTGTATTGTGATAAGAGGGTAAGCAATCCACTGGCTTCAAGGATTGCTGCAACAAGAAATAAAGGAGTTGTGATTTTATATTGCTTCTCTTGGTAATAAAGACCCAGAAGGAAGATTAAAAAGCCAAAACCTAAATTTAAAATAATACGGCTATTATCCACTGTGTAGGCGAAAAGAATCCATCCAAATACAACAGTCGTGATTGCAAGAATGAGCGGTTTATCCGATAAAATGGCAAAACGTTGATGAGTGAAATAGATAATAGCTATGATTAATATCCACCATATTGGCAGCATTAAATCGTATTCCTGCAACAAAATGATAAGTCCTGCGGGTTCGAGGAATAGCGCAATCAAAAATAAAGGTGGCGAAGCTTTTTGGTAATGAGGGTATTTTAGACATACAAATGCCAAAATGAATGAGCAAAAACCAAAACCTAACGTCAAGGTAACACGTTCGTAGAGATTAAAGTCTTGCCATTTCATGGCAATCAATGCGCAAATACCTGCAAAAATAAGAATCCCGCCTATATAGCTGTACAGTTTATTTAACCAATTTGTTTGCTCTGCGGGGCTTGTAGTCTGAGCGGGTTTCAATGCCAATGCGATTTCTCTAATCTCGATTTGATAACGTTTGGCGAGCTCCACGATTTTTTCTAATGCCTCTTCTTTATTCATGGTTTAACCCAACCAATAAATTGGACATTATTTGAAGTAAAGTAGCGTGTACCTAAATTATATAATTTGACGCAGCTAGAATTCTTTTTGAGACAGATCGTATTATTTCGATAATGGCTGCCAAGAAAAAGATCTGAGAGTAATCCTGTGTTTAAGTTATCGTTGTTTGTGTATAGGACATAACCGTCAGGAGATTCCAGTGAGGTATCCAGTTTAAATTTTTTGGTTGATTCCACCACTTCTTCTTTGAAATTTGTGTTGTTGTTAAAGTGGGGAAAATCTATGGGAATTTCTTGGACTTTTTGTTTTTTTGCGTCAAAAAAATAGAGTTTTTTAATTCCCCAATAATTATTTTGAACTTTTGAATATTGAGCTATTAATTGATCATTTTTAACTATAAAGTTGACTTGTACAGGAAAGGGGGAAGCGGAAGAATCCAAGATAGAAAATAGAAGATTATAACGTGGAGGATCTGTTTTAAAAAAAGGAATATTTGAAATAACGAAAACAAGCATGAGTAGTATTGGCAACGACAGTCCAGCCACCAAAGCCAAATGACTTTTTATCCACTTAGTCGACATCTTAATTCCTTAAGTTGCGTAAAGCGCATTTTGTGCTTCCTTATAGTATAGGCAGATTTTTATTTTTTATATTTGAAACAGATAATCAAAAATTAGTCCAAGTCAGTTGTATAAGGCAAGGCCTCTAAGTCCAGCAAGTAGCCTGGTGGCAAGCAACACTCTCTTTGATGACATCTCTGCCGACGCGTCGGGTAGAGATGGATTGTTTTCAGCGATGTAGAGTAAATTGCATTCAGCAGACGGGCCTTGAGATCTTTTTCATTCTATTTATAAAATCAACTATATTATTCATACCCCAGTCCTAAATACTCAAATCAGATAAGTATGATTTGAGTCATCTAAGAGGATTTCAACATTGTCAAAAGAGAAAGTGATTTCTATACGAGAGTTTGGAAAAGAATTGAACCAATGCGGAAGTCATTGGGGCAAGAATGTGGATCTCTCTGGAGCAGGCCCAATAAAAGTTTATACCGGAGAAGAATCATGGATGGAATCAGCCATAGATGGGGTTATAGGCTTGCATGGAAATGAACCTGGAAATGGTCCTGCTGTGATTATTAAAGATATAAAACATGCTGGTGTTGATCTATTATGGACCAGTGGATTAATTGGATGTATGGCTCTTGCAATACTGGGAACAGATGCAGAAAGTAAGCAGGATGTGTTTTTCTGTCATGCACGAAAATATGATGCGAAAAATGCTATAAAAACTCCAGGTCATCCAATGAAATTAGCCCGTGATTTTGTTCAATCCCATAATGAGATAAGAGTTTTTTGGGGTACAGATTTTAATTTCGGTGTAAAAGATTTTAGTGGTCCGCATAAGAAAAATGAAGCACAAAAGCTTCTTAGCAGAGAATTAGGTTGCTGGGTACGAAATATTGACTGTGTAATTGCCAAAGAATTAGTTTTTTTCCCTAAACTGGGAATTGTTAAAGATGGAAGTCCGAGAGAAGCATATCGATGGATTCGTTCAGAAGATATTACGTTAAGAACCAGATTCTCAAGTAGTATGGCTTTATCTCCATTTATACCCAATCGAGATCTTTTAAGAAAATTGGAAACACATCTGGCTGAATTGAAAAATGATAGATCCTCATGGTTTAGGTTTTATTTATATGATTCAAGAAGATCTAATAAAATTAGAGCACTAAACCAGATATTGGATGCTTATAGAGTGGGGAATTTAGATATATTAAGGCATTTTGCTCAAAATGCAAACAACAAAACATCTCCATTTCTCGATCCAAATGCAGTAAATACCTGGAGCCCCAAAAATAAAAGTATTACTGCTAAACTGGCTTTGGCAACTTTTTATGATGCTAAGGACAAAATTTTAGAGATGGGGGCGAGTGGTTGTGGTCTTCGCTCGGATGGGAGTTCTATTTCCTCTCATCATGAATACAGGCAGAGGCTAGAATTAATTGCAGATAGAATAATTGGATTAGATGAGTAAAAGGAGCAAATGCGAATTAAGGAAATTGATAAATTACGAATCGCATTTGAGATAAAAAGGGGATATGGCTTTATTATTAATTAAATAATTATAGGGCATTCTAAAACTATTTATGGTACCTAGGGTGGGACTCGAACCCACACGGTGTCACCACCACCGGATTTTGAATCCGGCGCGTCTACCAATTCCGCCACCCAGGCATTTGAGCGGCCATTATAACAAAGAAATAAATTCTCACAATGGGTTTTAGTATATTATTATTTAAAAAATAGCTCATTACTTAAGAGGGGTTTATGAGGAAGTATCATTTTATTATTTTTAGTTTTTTTTTGGCACAATTTACGACAATGGGGTATGCAACCAATTGCCCTGATCCTGAAACTACTTCTTTAAAATGGGGTGTCCCACCAGCTCCATGGACAGTAAATCCTTATTCGCCTAATCGTCCGCAAGGAGACCAAAACACTCATTTTGTGCGTGCGAATATTTTGGTTGCAGGTTATGGGCAAGGAGTGGTTTGCACTTATAGGAATTCAGTGGGTGAATATTCAATTTGGTGGCAAGTTCTTACTAAAATACCATCACGTCTTGATTACAGTTGGCTTGATTCGCTGGGGGGTTTTGTTTGCACTCAAGGACTGGAACAGTGCCAATTTTATACAGCGTGAAGTTCATGAGATGAATAAATATGTTCTATATTATTAATGTCATTGATGAAAATGGAGTTTCAAATGAAAAATACAAATCTGGTTTCAAGGTGGATAGGTCAGCTTATTACCATTCTTTTTTTATTGAGCAGTCCATTAGTTGGGGCCTATGCGGCTTGTTGTTCCAAGCATGGGGGCGTTGCTTCCTGCAACACAACTACGGGTTACCAAATGTGTAAGGATGGTACAGCCTCTCCTACATGTACATGTAAGAAATCAACGAGTTCAACTACAAACGCTAAAGGTTGTTGCTCCAAGCATGGTGGGGTAGCTCAGTGCGATAAAGCTACGGGTCATCTAAAGTGCAAGGATGGTACGCAATCACCTGACTGTGTTTGTCATTAAGTCGGGTCACTTAGTGAATACTTGTACCCTGGGTGCAGCGCAGCGGAACCCGGGAAATTTATATCAGTTAAAACCTGGGTTTCGCTGTGCTGCACCCAGGCTACATTTTATTATATGAATTTTGATCACTAAATGCGATCCTCAGTGATATCTATCATCATTTGCAAGGATCTTTTAGCATTATCAATAACCCATTGTTGATCCTTTGTTGGTAGCCTGTTTCTACTTCCCGTGAATTCATTAACTACGTCACCTGCTTTAACTTCGTTATAAGCCATTGTTTTCCCCTGTCTTAATAAATCAACGAGCGCGACGAGATGAGGGGGATCGTTACGTGACATGGTAGCACATCCACAACCTATTCCTTTTTCATTTTCTTTTTTGGGTGCTTCAGCCAGATTGACTACTTCTATATTTAAACCTTTACAATATTGTTTTAGATTTTCAACCATGTGATTTTCAGTACCAATCGCATAACGCTTGGTTTTAGCACGATCATGGACTACATAATCCCAGATGAATGCTGTGGAACCTGCGTGTTGTGCGATTTTAATGACTGAGTTACGGCATTCTGGATGAACGATGGTCGTGTATCCTTGATTGTTCCAATAATCACACATTTCAGGTTGATAATGTGTATGTACGGCGCATTGGCTTGCAAATAATATTAATTGGGCTTCATCAAACTGTTTAAGGGTTTTTAAGTCTTGCGCTGCAAGTGAATATTGGGCTCCTGCCGTTCCACCAGGCCAATAGGCCAGATTGTTTATTCCTAACCAATAAGCTACGTTTTCCCCCATATGTTGATCGGGAATAAAAAGGATCTTTTTATTTTGCTTTAGAGCCCACTGGAATATTTTTTTTACGTTAGAACTCGTACAAACAGCCCCCCCTTGGGCACCAGTTAATGCTTTGACTCGACCGGACGTATTCATATAGCAAACTGGTAAAATATTCTCAGCACCATAACGTTCGTTCAAATCAAGAAAAGCAGGTTCGACCATGAAGTCTTTGGCAAGCATCTCCATGGTGCAACCTGATTTAGGGTTAGTAATATAAACCTGTTGGTTTTTATTCGCTAAAATACTAATGGATTCCGCCATGAAATGCACTGCAGATTCGATAATAATCGATTTTTCAGGATGTTCAGCTGCCATCAAGGCCAATTGATAGGAGTCACCGATAAGTCCTCCAAATTGTTCAACCAAACGGACTATATCGCCTCCCATGTAATAATGAGCCAAAAGTAATAATCGCTCACCAAAATGATCTTGGGCTTTTTTAAGATAAGGAGTCATCCAAGCTAAAACTGTTGTGAGCTTACGATCGGGTAATGCCTGGTACTCTTGAGCATAAGGAATGAATTCTTCTTGATACCAGTCGATCGGATAGTCACTTTGACAAATACTCATATCATTTCTGATATGCATTAAGGTAGTTTCAGGTTGGTACAGAGTGGAGTTTTTAAACATCAATTTTGCCTCAAATCATTTTAATGTATCACTTACATTTATTATTCTGGCGAAGTATCCATTAATCCAAGTTTGGCAATACTTTCTTGTGCCTCAGCTTGTTTATTTGGATAATCTTCTCGAAAATGTCCACCACGTGATTCTCGTCTTGCCAGAGCTGCTCTTACTATGAGTTCGGCATTAAGAATAATATTTCTTAATTCAATAAAATCTCGGGTGATACTATGCTTCCAGTAATATTCTTCAATTATTTTTTTACGCTTCATTATTAATTGTAGTAGATCTTCAAGTCCTGCTTCAGTTCGCACTATCCCTGCATAAGATGTCATTTCTCCTCTTAAGCCGCGCCACTGAGCATTAATTTGGCTGGCGCGTCGTGCATTGACTTCACTGGGTGCACTCCAGTTAGGGATATGTTCGGTATATTTCCACGGAGCAGAAATATCTTTTAAAGTACATCGAGCAGCATTGGAACCCATGACTAAGGCTTCAAGCAATGAGTTACTCGCCAGGCGATTGGCACCATGTAAACCGGTAAAAGCGACCTCCCCTATGGCATAGAGTCGTTTTAAGTCGGTTCGGCCGTCAACATCCGTAAGTATGCCCCCACATTGATAATGTGCTGCTGGCACGACAGGAATCATATCTTGGCTCATATCAATGCCAATGGATAATAGAGTCGTATAAATTTGCGGGAAACGTTTTTTCAGGAATTCTTTGGATTGATGGGTAATATCCAAATAAACATATCCCATTTGGCTGCGTTCAATTTCACTAAAAATAGCACGCGCCACTATATCACGTGTAGCTAGCTCCATTTGCTGAGGGGCGGAATGCTTCATAAACCGTTCCCCTGTTTCGGCATTTTTGAGTAAAGCTCCTTCGCCACGTACCGCTTCTGAGATGAGAAAATTATTTAAAGAATGATGATGCAGTAGAGTAGGGTGGAATTGGTAGAACTCCATATTACCAATCCGTGCCCCTGCACGATAAGCCATGGCAACCCCGTCTCCGGTGGCAACCATGGGATTGGTTGTGTATCGGTACGTCTTGCCTGCGCCTCCAGTAGCTAATATCACACAGTTCGCTAAAAAAGTATGAATTCGATTTGCAGTACAATCCAGAATGTAAGCGCCTAAAACCTCTCCTTGAGTATCGGTACGATGAGGATGGTAATGGGTAATTAGATTTACTGCTACATGATGTTCAAAAAAATGAATTTGGTGCTGCTGTTGAGCGAGTTGGTTCATTGTTTGGGTAACTGATAAACCCGTTTGATCCCCACAGTTAAAAATACGTCGATGGGAATGTCCTCCTTCTTGGGCTAGATGAAAATTTCCTTTGCTATCTTGTTTAAAGTGAACCTTATATTGACTCAATTGTTTTATCATCTCCGGGCCTTGTCGAATAATAAATTCAACGGCCGGTGGATAGCACAGTCCATCTCCAGCAATCAAGGTATCTGAAATATGCGATTCCAGAGAATCTTCTTCTGAAAAAACAGCAGCGATTCCACCTTGGGCATAACGGCTATTGCATTCAATAGCTTCTGCCTTGCTGATTAAAGCAATTTTTAACCGAGGTTGTAGTTGAATCAGCTGTAAGCAATATTGTAATCCAGCCAGTCCTGTGCCCATAACAAGGACATCAAATTCAAAGGTCTGTCCTTGTTGCGAGAGTGTCTCACTCATAAAAAGGCCTTTACTAATTGGGTTGCCAGGCCCGTATAGTTTTCTGGTGTGAGTTTAATTAATTGTTCTTTAGCTTCCTCAGGTATCGAGAGCCCCTTAATGAATTGCTTGAGGCTTTGTTCATCAATTCCCTGCCCGCGGGTTAAATCTTTTAACTGTTCATAGGCATTTGGCACATTATATCGACGCATCATGGTTTGTACTGCTTCAGCCAATACTTCCCAATTTGATTTTAAATCTTCTTGTAAAGGACGTTTATTGATTTGTAATTTGTCATTGCCTTTGGCCAGGGACAGATAGGCAATAAGGCTGTAAGAAAATGCCATACCAATATTACGCAATACGGTAGAATCAGATAAATCTCGTTGCAGTCGTGATTGAGTAAGTTTATTTGCAAAATGAATGAAGAGGGCATTCGCCATTCCCAAATTTCCCTCGGCATTTTCAAAATCAATGGGATTTACTTTATGGGGCATAGTGGATGAGCCCACTTCTCCTGCTACAGTTTTCTGTTTAAAGTAACCAAGAGAAATATAGCTCCAAATATCTTGAGTATAATCGAGCAAGATATTATTAATACGCACCATAATTTGCGATACCTCTGCTAATCCATCATGCGGCTCGATTTGTGTAGTATAGGCATTAAAAGATAAACCCAGTGACGTAACGAAATTAGCGCAGTGCTTGCGCCAGTCAACTTCGGGATAAGCTATAGTATGAGCGTTATAATTACCAACGGCACCATTGAACTTACCAGGAATTAATACTTCACATAATTGCTGTTGTGGTCTTTTGAGACGGGCAACAAAATTGACTAACTCTTTCCCCATGGTTGTAGGTGTTGCTGGTTGGCCATGTGTTCTGGATAACATAGGTACATCGGCATGCTGTTTTCCAAGTAGAGTAATTCCTCCCATAATTTCAGCAAGCGTGGGTTGAATAACCTGGGCAATTGCCTGTTTGACCATTAAAGCATAAGCTAAATTGTTGATATCTTCTGAGGTACAAGCGAAATGAATAAAAGCAGTAATTGCTTTCAAACTCGCATTCTGTTGGAACTTATCCTTCAGGTAATATTCTATTGCTTTGACATCGTGATTTGTTTGCTTCTCAAATTCTTTAATTTTGATGGCTTCTTCTTCATCAAAATTAGCAATAAGATCATCAAGAAAGTCCTTAGTCCTTTGATCGAATGGAGGGACCTCGGAAATCGCGTTATTGGCTGCTAAAGATTCAAGCCAACGAATTTCTACAGTCAGGCGATAATAAATTAAGGCGAACTCACTAAAATAAGGACTTAAAGCCCTTGTTTTATTAATATAACGCCCGTCGATTGGAGAGATCGCATTTAAAGCAGTAAGAGTCATAAGCAGCTAGCCTTAAAGATAAAGCACATATAATATTAGATGCGCGTTCAGATGTGAATAAACTAAGGAATTTTATCAGAAAATTGATATTTTTTTAATATGATTGTGTATAATGATCGCATTTTTGAAAATGAGTCATGGGATTTTATGAAAACGATCATTGAATCATATCAAGCGGGCCTGTTCCACAAGAAATATTGGTTACAAAATATTATCTCAGGAATTATCGTGGGGGTTGTTGCCTTGCCTTTGGCAATGGCTTTCGCCATCGCGTCAGGCGTACGACCAGAACAAGGTATTTATACAGCGATTATTGCTGGCTTGATTGTTTCAGTTATGGGCGGAAGCCGGTTACAAATTGCAGGCCCTACCGGCGCTTTCATTGTGGTTCTTTCGGGAATTACTGCTAAATATGGGGTTTCCGGGTTACAAATTTCAACGCTACTTGCGGGATTCATGCTCTTATTTTTTGGTCTTGCTCGTTTAGGCGGCATTATTAAGTTTATCCCCGCCCCGGTGATTATTGGTTTTACTGCAGGAATTGGGGTAGTAATTTGGGTAGGGCAATGGCACTACTTTTTGGGTCTTCCCTCTGGTGGAAGCGGTCATTTTCATGAAAAATTATGGTATTTACTGCAGTCTTTTCCGCAGCTCAATATACCGACAACCATTTTAGGCTTTTTTTCACTGTTTCTGGTTATTTTTTCAAATAGAATTCCAGGATTAAAACGCATTCCTGGACCGCTTGTGGCTCTATTGGCTGTGACAGGACTGCAGGCAATCTATAATTTTTCCGGTGTTGCGACTATAGGCTCCTTGTTTGGTGGAATACCTCAAGGTTTACCGGAATTTAAATTGCCTGACCTCACAATCGATAAGGTGATTGAATTGGTAGGTCCCGCTTTTACGATTGCGATGCTCGGTGCTATAGAATCACTTTTATCTGCAGTTGTTGCTGATGGAATGGCAGGAACAAAACATAATTCCAATCAGGAGCTGGTTGGCCAAGGAATAGCTAATATTCTTACGCCATTGTTTGGAGGGTTTGCTGCAACAGGAGCTATTGCACGTACGGCGACAAATATTCGTAATGGTGGTAATAGTCCATTAGCAGGTATAATCCATGCACTTACCTTAGTTTTAATCATTCTGTTCCTGGCGCCTTTGGCGGTGAATATACCGCTAACGGTACTTGCTGCAATTTTGTTTGTTGTCGCTTGGAATATGAGTGAAGTAAAACATTTCATTAAATTAATACAACGCGCTCCAAAAGCTGATGTTGTGATTTTGTTAGTCACTTTTTTCCTTACCGTGTTTGTTGATTTGGTAGTCGCAGTAAATATAGGTGTAATTATTGCTGTACTGAATTTTATACGGGGTATGGCTTCCAGTGTTGAAGTGCAACAAATGACTCAAGAAGAATTGGCACATGAATTGGCACGACAAAATATAGAAACCTTGCCAGATGGCCTATTAATCTATGCTGTAGAGGGACCTTTTTTCTTTGGTGCAGCAGAAGCTTTTCAACATGCTTTAGCAGTAACTCATACGGATCCCAAAACATTAATTATTAGGATGCGTTGGGTACCTTTTATGGATGTTACCGGCTTACAAACTTTGGAAGAGGTTATTGAAGATTTACAGGAGCGTAACGTAAGGGTGATTTTAAGTGGAGCCAACTCACGCGTAGAAGAAAAACTTCGCAAGGGAGGAATTGTTAAACTTCTAGGAGAGAAGAATTTCCATAAGGAGTTTTCTCAAGCTTTAGTTGCATGCAATGCATAATCGTGCTCTTAACCAGGGTATCTACCTCACGGGTTAGATGAAATGATCGTTTATCTCGATGGAATAAAAACAAATGTTGGCTGACAAATAAAGTTTCTATTTCCCATAGCCGCACATTTTCAGTAAAATGACTATCATTTTATGGACTTGGGGTAGTTATGACGGTCAAAACACATATTATCGATTTAGCACATCTTGGCATGCATGATCTGGAACAGGTTGGTGGGAAAAATGCTTCCCTTGGAGAGATGATCAGTCATTTATCCTCCGCAGGAGTGTCTGTTCCTGGCGGATTTGCAACGACAGCGGATTCATTCAAAGAGTTTTTGTCCCAAAATAATTTAGATAAGAAAATCTATGAAAAATTAGCGGCCTTAGATTCAGATAATGTGCAGCAGTTGGCCGTTGTTGGGAAAGAAATCAGAGAAATGATTGTCAATACGCCATTTACTCCCGAGTTTGAATATGCGGTACGGGCTGCATACGAACAGATGTCCCGCTCTATAGGTCATGGTGATTTTAGTGTAGCGGTTCGTTCCTCAGCAACAGCGGAAGATTTACCCGACGCATCATTTGCGGGTCAACAAGAAACTTTTTTAAATGTAAAAGGAATTGATGACGTTTTGCTCTCGATCAAACATGTTTTTGCATCGTTGTTCAATGATAGGGCAATCACTTATCGGACCCATCATCAGTTTGCCCACCATGAAGTAGCTTTATCTGCAGGTATTCAACAGATGATCCGTAGTGATTTGGCAGTAAGTGGGGTGATGTTTACCATGGATACCGAGTCGGGGTTTGACCAAGTAGTATTCATCACTTCATCTTACGGCTTAGGCGAGATGGTAGTTCAGGGAGCAGTCAATCCTGATGAGTACTATGTGCATAAGCCCGGAGTTCAAGCAGGTAGACCTGCGGTTATTCGCAGAAATCTGGGCAGTAAAGCCTTGAAGATGGTTTATTGTGATGATCCTAGCAAAAAGCAACGGGTCAAAACTGTCGAAGTTGATGCAAAAGATCGGCTGCTCTTTTCTTTAACTCCGAGCGAAGTGGAAAGCTTGGCGCGTCAAGCCATAATTATCGAAAAGCATTATGGCCGACCAATGGATATAGAGTGGGCAAAAGATGGTCTAAATGGCCAACTATATATTTTACAGGCCCGTCCTGAAACAGTAAAAAGCCGCGATAATAAACAAATATTGGAACGCTATACCCTACAACAAAAAGGTGAGATACTGGCTGAAGGACGCAGTATAGGTCAACGTATTGGACAAGGCAGGGCAAGGATTATTAAAGATGTAAGTGAAATGGATCGGGTTCAACGTGGTGATGTATTGATCTCAGATATGACTGATCCTGATTGGGAACCTGTAATGAAGCGTGCTTCAGCTATTGTTACTAATCGTGGTGGCAGAACCTGTCATGCGGCTATTATTGCTCGTGAATTGGGTATTCCCGCTGTAGTAGGATGTGGTGATGCTACAAAAACCATACGCGATGGTGATGAAGTAACCGTTAGTTGTGCTGAAGGGGATAACGGTTATGTGTACGCAGGTTTGCTGCCATTCGAGCAAGTACATCTGGATGTAGAAACTATGCCTGAATTGCCAATGAAAGTTATGTTGAATGTGGGTAATCCAGAACGAGCCTTTACCTTTCAATCTATTCCTAACTCAGGAGTGGGTTTGGCTCGCCTTGAGTTTTTAATTTCCAATACTATTGGTATTCACCCACGTGCATTACTTGATTTTGATCGCTTAAAAGATAAGGAATTAAAACAATTTATTACTGAAAAAACAGCAGCCTATGCTTCCCCTGTTGAATATTATATTGAGCGATTAAAAGAAGGAATTGCAACAATAGCTGCCGCATTCTACCCTAAACCCGTAATTGTACGATTGTCCGATTTTAAATCAAATGAATATGCAAATCTTGTTGGCGGTAATTTATATGAGCCGCATGAAGAAAATCCCATGCTGGGTTTTAGAGGTGCATCACGTTATGTTTCTGAGTCATTTGCAGAGTGTTTTGCTTTAGAATGTAAAGCAGTACGACGTGTGCGTGAAGAAATGGGCTTGACGAATGTAGAAATAATGATTCCCTTCGTAAGAACAGTTACTGAAGCGAGTAATGTAATTCAGGTTTTAAAGCAGCATGGTCTTGAGCGAGGTAAACATGGATTACGCGTGATTATGATGTGTGAATTACCTTCCAATGCGTTGTTAGCCAAAGAATTTTTAGAGTATTTTGATGGTTTTTCTATCGGTTCTAATGACTTAACCCAATTGACATTAGGTTTAGATAGAGATTCTGGTTTGATAGCGGCTCAATTTGATGAGCGAGATGAGGCAGTGAAAGTTTTATTACATATGGCAATTACTGCGTGTAAAAAAGCCAATAAATACATAGGGATCTGTGGTCAAGGGCCTTCAGATCATCAAGACTTTGCCCAATGGCTAATGAAAGAGGGCATAGAAAGTGTTTCACTTAATCCCGACTCTGTTTTAGAGACGTGTTTATTTTTGGCAAAGCATTAGGATTAAATGGAATAAATGGTACTTCTCGATAGTCTAGGCACAAACGGTAGCCGCAGGACGTGGGAGAAGGATTCATTGATAAGTTATGAATAAATTTGCTGAAGGCTATTTTACTCAGCAATAAGAGAATATTTTAGCGAGGTATAAAATAGTAATGCAGCATTTAAAATGGTGGCTTCTTATTGCAGGAATATATCCTGCTATGGTTTTTGCCTCTGCTGAGCAGCCAATTCATGCTGATCCCATTGCGTTTGTGTTACTTGGCGTGACTACTATTTTCTTCTTTGCAATTATTGGTCGTTATACGGCACGACGTATCCATCAACCCAGCGTCCTTGGTGAATTGCTGATAGGAATTCTTATTGGCAATTTATTCTATTATTACGGATTCCCATTAGCTATTTTGCTACGCGAAGGCTCTGCAATTTTTGATGCAGTGAGACAAATACTTGAAGGGGTACCTTTAAATCAGGCGGTTACTTCAGTTATTCCTAATCCAAATTATTCACAGCAAGTTGTTGATGCTTTAAGTGGGCCTCACGGTGCTGATTTTTTGAAAATTGCTTATATTGTTGACATTTTTTCGCGATATGGAGTCATTTTTCTTCTATTTATGGTTGGTTTGGAAAGTTCAATAGAGGAAATGAAACATACAGGCCGCGATTCACTTTTTGTCGCCTTAATTGGCGTAATTGCGCCCATGCTTCTGGGTTTTGGCGTAGCTTATACATTTATGCCTAATGGATCTTATCAGGTCGATTTATTTATTGCAGCGACGCTTAGTGCAACCAGTATAGGAATTACTGCACGGGTACTTTCTGAAATGAAAAAATTACGTACCCGGGAAGCAAAAATTATTTTAGGTGCGGCAATGTTGGATGATGTATTAGGTCTAATAATATTAGCTGTGGTCAGTTCTTTAGTAATTAGTGGCGTTGTAGATATGATGGTTGTGCTACGCATTATTGTGAGTGCGCTGTTATTTTTTGCAGGCTCTTTATATTTAGGTCCGATTGTTTTGCGCAAAGCAATTCATTTTTTCCGTTTTCTTGAGCCTTGGGAAGCAAAATTATTTATTTCCTTTATATTTATCATGACTCTTTCTTGGCTCGCTTCAGTGCTGCAACTTGCAACAATTATTGGTGCATTTACTGCTGGGGTAATTCTTCATGATGATTATTTTGATGGTATACCTCTGACTCAACAAGAAAATCGCAGTATTTATCATTTATTATCGCCATTAGAATCCATTTTGGCTCCTATGTTTTTTATTGTGATCGGCATTCAAGTTAAATTAGAAAGCTTTTATCATTGGAATGTAATTATTTTAGCATGTGGTTTAATCATCGCGGCGGTGATTGGCAAATTACTCAGTGGCTATGGGGCACGTGCTTCAGATGATCGATTGCTCATTGGTATGGGGATGTTACCTCGCGGCGAAGTGGGATTAGTTTTCGCTTCTATAGGTCGGACTTTGGGGGTTATGTCGGATGATTTATTTTCTGCAATTGTTTTAATGGTTATGGTGACCACTTTTATTGCGCCTATTTTATTAAAAGCACGCTATGCGAAGAAGGATAGAAAATAAGATGAATAAAACTTCTTTACACATAGAAGCCGAGGTAACACGTGCATTACATGAGGATGTAGGGGATGGGGATGTGACTGCAACTTTATTATCTGCCCATCTCCAGGCCGAAGCAAAAATTATTTCTCGGGAGCCTATGGTAGTCTGTGGTCAACCTTGGGTTAATGAGGTATTCAATCAACTTGATGATCAAATCAACGTCGAGTGGCAAGTTGCTGAAGGTGAATGGTTGCCTGCCCCATCTACTCTATGTACTTTATATGGCTCAGCAAAAAATATTTTAACGGGCGAGCGTACTGCATTAAATTTTTTACAAACTCTTTCAGCTACCGCAACTCAAACGCATCATTATGTAGAAAAGCTTCGCGGCACGCCAACTCGATTACTGGATACGCGTAAAACGCTTCCTGGATTAAGAGCGGCACAAAAATATGCGGTTACGTGTGGAGGCGGTTTTAATCATCGTATGGGACTTTATGATGCTGTTTTAATTAAAGAAAATCATATTAAAGCTTGTGGTTCAGTAGCAAAGGCGGTTGCTTTGGCAAGAAAGGACCAAAAGAATGTTTTAATTGAAGTAGAAGTCGAAACTCTGGATGAGTTGCGTGAAGCAATTTGTGCTCACCCTGATCGAATCATGTTGGATAATTTTAGTCAGGACATGCTTGAAAAGGCAGTTAGGATGAATCAACCAAAACATTGTACTTTAGAAGTTTCTGGCGGAGTTACGCTGGAAAATATTGCTGCAATAGCCCAATTAGGTGTTGATTTCATCTCTGTTGGTGCCATTACCAAATCAATTCAAGCCATAGACTTAAGTTTACTAATTAGGAAAATTTTATGATGCCAATGATTATTTTTACAGGGGGAGGTACAGCAGGGCATGTGGCGCCTAACCTGGCGTTGATTAAAGAATTTAGCCATAAAGGTTGGGAAATCGCCTATATTGGTTCGGCTCATGGTATTGAAAAACAGATGATAGAGCCACTTAAAATCCCATTTTGGGGGATAAGCAGTGGTAAATTACGTCGATATTTGAGTTTTAAAAATTTATTGGATCCATTTAAAATCCTTCTGGGTATCGTACAATCCTTTTTCTTTCTTTATAAATTAAAACCTGACGTGATTTTTTCTAAAGGGGGTTTTGTTGCATTTCCAGTGGTAGTGGGTGCTTGGTTAAATCGGATTCCTGTTGTTGCGCATGAATCTGATATGAGTCCCGGACTTGCCAATCGACTCTGTTTTCCTTTTGTTAATAAAATATGTTTGACTTTTGAAGCGGGGAAAAAACATTTTAAAAAACAAGATAAAATAGAAATAACCGGCACTCCTATTCGTGATCAGTTATTTACTGGTGACAGTGACCATGGACTAGAGTTATGTGGATTTAATGCAGATAAGCCCTGTCTTTTGGCTATAGGTGGTAGCTTAGGGGCTGGCTCTATCAACCGTACTATTCGTGAGGCTTTGTCTCAATTAACAAAAAAATATCAAGTCATTCACATCTGTGGAAAAGGAAAATTAGAGCCTTCCCTTGTTGATCAGAGAGGGTACAGACAATTTGAATATGTTAATGAAGAATTAGCGCATTTGTTTGCTGCGGCATCTGTAGTAGTTTCACGTGCTGGAGCCAATTCTCTATATGAAATCTTAGCTTTGGGTAAACCTCATATTTTAATTCCTTTACCGGCAGAGGTAAGTCGAGGAGATCAAATCCAAAATGCTCGATATTTTCAAAAATTAGGTATTAGTCTCGTGATTGAAGATCGATCTTTGAATATAGATACTTTACTGCAAACACTATATGAACTGGAGAATAGTAAAGAGGATATCAGAAACAAAATCGATGCCCTAAATATTAAGTCAGCCACGGATCATATTGTATCTATTATTGAGGAGCAAGTTCATGTTCAATCCGCAAGCATTGTATGACTTTGTTTGTTGTCAATGGGAAGAGAAAATCATTCCCAGTTTATGTGACTATATTAGAATTCCCAATAAATCACCTCATTTTGATCCTAAATGGCAGGAGCATGGATTAATGGAGCAGGCGGTTTCCCATATTGCCAATTGGTGTAAGGCGCATGGGCCGAAAGGAATGATGCTGGAAATTATGCGGTTAAAAGGGCGTACTCCATTAATTTTCATTGAAGTTCCTGGCGTAATTGATGAAACTGTTTTGTTGTATGGTCATCTTGATAAACAGCCAGAAATGTCCGGATGGAATGAAGATTTGCATCCATGGAAACCCGTGTTAAAAAATGGACGCTTATATGGTCGCGGTGCTGCAGATGATGGTTATGCCGCCTATGCTTCATTAACCGCGATTTGCGCGTTACAGAAGCAAGGATTACCTTTTCCCCGCTGTGTTTTGATTATTGAAGCATGTGAAGAGAGTGGCAGTTATGATCTACCTTATTACATTGAACTGCTAAATGACAGGATTGGCAAACCCAAGTTAGTTATTTGTCTTGATTCTGGCGCAGGTAATTATGAACAATTATGGATGACTACTTCCTTACGCGGCAATTTAGTGGGCGAGTTATCGGTTGAGGTGATTCGTGAGGGCGTTCATTCGGGGGCGGCGAGTGGTATCGTTGCTGACAGTTTCCGAGTTGCTCGGCAATTAATTAGTCGTATTGAAGACGAAGTTTCAGGAGAGGTGAAACTACCTGAGTTGTATTGCGACATTCCAGAAGAAAGAACACGCCAGGCAGCACAGTGTGCCCAGGTGCTAGGGGATTCTGTTTATACAGAGTTTCCGTTCCATAAAGGGGTTGAACCAGTAACCATAGATAGAAAGGAATTGATTCTGAATCGAAGTTGGAGACCTGCATTGACGGTTACTGGTGCCAATGGATTTCCTGCTATAGAAGATGCAGGAAATGTTCTGCGGCCACAAACGGCATTAAAATTATCCATGCGGCTGCCGCCTTTGGTAGATCCTGAGATTGCCGCAACAGCGATGCACAATGCCTTAACTGAAGAAACTCCTTATCATGCCAAAGTGAGTTTTAAGATGGGTGATGCCTCCCCTGGATGGAATGCACCTAAGCTTGCTTCCTGGTTGGAAAAGGCTGCTGATGCGGCATCAATGACTTACTATGGTAAGCCTGCTGCCTATTTGGGAGAAGGTGGGACTATTCCTTTTATGGGAATGTTAGGAAAGAAATTTCCCGATGCACAATTTATGATTACCGGTGTTTTGGGACCTCATTCCAATGCCCACGGCCCTAATGAGTTCTTGCATTTGGATATGGTAAAAAAATTAACTGCAAGCGTAGCTTATGTGCTTTATCATGCATCGTAATATTTCAGTATAAGAGTTCGGAATGTTTGCTCCTATTCTTATATAACTCCCTGCGTATTTTATATAACTCACTATATATTTATATAATTCCCTACGTATTTTATATAACTCCTTACGTACCGCGCTTTATGCGCGGTATCCATGAGATTTTGCTTGGGCAACAGCACCCAAAAGTATAGAAAAGTATTTGTTCTGGATACTGCGCATAAAGCGCAGTAAGTAGGCGAAAAAATAGTGAAGGTTTCTTATCAAAAACTGACGACTCATCAGGCAGTGAAACAAGTTTTAATATTATCGCATGTTTTTACTCTCAATTATTCCAAAACAAATCTCATGCTTAGGTGAACAGAATATTATTAATCTTCAATTTTTTTGTTACTCATTGAAATAAGATAAAAAAATTAAAAAACTCTCGACAGTGCGCTCAATTCTTGGGATACTTTGTTCGGCTCTGGAACGAGCCATCTAGTCCAACAATTAGGAGAAAATTATGAAAGCAAAATTTATTGCTGCTGTATTGTCATTATCTGTAATTACTCTATCTGCTCATGCAGTCATTGCTAAAGAAAATTCGAACCTGAAAAAGCCTCCTGTAGTACTTCATAAAATTGATCTGAATACTGCTGATTTATCCATGCTTACCGGTTCGGTTAAAGGCATAGGAAAGAAACGAGCCGAAGCCATAATCGCCTATCGTAAAAGCCATCATGGATTTAAATCTTTAGAAGAGCTTGCTGAAGTGAAGGGCCTGGGTCAACATTTTGTGACTGCGAATCGAGATAAATTGAATCAAGTGTTTGTTGTTAATAGGATAGAATAAAAGCCATACCGAGTCAGCGGTTTATTTTTGTATGTCACTGCTGTAAGTGTTAATTATTACAGCAGCGACACATTGTAGTGAATTAAATTATTTAAAGGACCTGTATTGGCGAATTAATATGTTGTAACTCTTTATCTAGATTGCCAATATTGCTCTTAAAGAAGGTAAAACTTGTTGCTTGGTGAATCGCGATAAACCCTCTTTTATGATGAATGGCTTTAAGGAATTTTCCGATATCAGTTTCCTCTCCATTTTCCTTGCTTAATTCCTCATTGATCTTTTCTTCAGATAATGTAGCTAGTTTATATTTATCATCAACAGATAATTCTTGGAAAGCGGTTTCAATTGCTTTCGTTTTCTTATAGGGATCAGAAGAGAAAAATCCAGCTCGCTCCAAAATTCCTTTATTGATAGTTTCAATAAACTCATTAATCTTCTGCAAACGTTTAATTTCAGTGCCAATATCTGATAACTGTTTCTCTTCTTTACTTGCAATTATTGTATCTCTCATCCTGATCCTATCTCCCTTATTTAAACGTAGTTCTCCAAGGGCGATTAATAAATCAGCCTTTATACCTAAATCAGGCAATTTAGGTACTAATTTAGGTAGGGGTGGTTTTACGTTGCTTAACTCTTCTCTGAGTTTATTATTTTCTATCCGCAACAATTTTAGCTGAGAACGAAGCATAGATACTTCGGATTGAACACCACTGGATGAAGCCTTGGATCGTTTATCTACTTCGGGAGATGTTTGACGTAAAGAGTCATTTTCCCGGTGCAAAGACTCCAACTGAGCTTTAAGTTGAGACACTTCAGATGGGACCTCACTCGTTGGTTTAGTAGTTTGTTTCTTTGCTTCGAGTTGACGGTGCAATGACTCATTGTCTTTCCGTAAGTCTTCTAATTGCTTTTGAAGTTCAAGAAGGGTTTGTTCGTGTTTTTGCGCAAGACTTACTTTGCTTCTTAACTGTTCATTTTCTTTTTTGGCAATACGTAATTGCTTTTCCAACTGTTCTAAAGTGGTATTTATTTGTTGATCTTTCTGAGTTGTTTGTATTGCTAGTTCTAGTTCCTTGATTGTTTGTTTCGAAGTGGATTCAACCTTCTTTAACCGTGCAAGCTCTGAACTTTGGCGCTCAAATTCTCTACCTGCCTCATCTGATTTAAGTTTAAGCGTTTCATATTGTAACCGGAGACTTTGTAGCTGGTTATCGGACTCAAATAAAGCAGACTCTTTTTGTTGTAAAGTATCCTTTGTCTTTTGTACTTCTTCTTTAGAAGAAGCTAAATCTCTTTTTATCTTATCTAAAGCAGCTTGCCATTGAGCAGCATAAGTATTGATAAGTTGTTTCAATGTCATGATTTTTATTGCTTCAGCTTTTTCAGGTTCTTTTCCTATAAGACTTTGCCTGAATTCACTAATATAGTGAGCGATTTTCGCTGGATTTCCATCCGGAAACCCAAGCGATTTAAAGGTTTCACTGAGGTCTTCCTCGCGCTTTTTGGTTTCTGCGGCATATTCTTTTTGTACTTCATAACGAGTATTGGCTATTCCAAAGCATTGTTGACATTGAGTCAAAGATGGCTTTATTTCTTGAAGAAACTTTTCTGCTTTTTCTGCACTGCCTTTTTTTAAATTGATAATATCTTGCAGGCTTCGCTCAATGGCTTTGTACATGGAAGTCCATTGTAAATCTATTCCAGAGGTCTGTGCATTCTCCTTACCTAATTTTTTTGCTGCAGCTACAGCCGCTTTTTCCTCTAAGACTAAGACGCTAAAAGGAGTTCGCATGAAGTCAACCAAGTTAAGGACGGAATCAAGGAGGGTATTTACTTTTTCAGCATATTTGCCTTTGAACATTTCATCTTTATGTTCAGGAGAAATGCCTTTAAATATTAGAAGTTTTAATATTGCTGCATGTTTTTTGGATGGAGATCCTTCAATACCATCAAAAAATTGCTTTGGTGTAAAACCTTCAGGGATTAATGGTTTAACAAAAGTATGTACTGCTTCGATTTGCTCTTCACTTAATTCAACGATAGGTTTGTCGTTAAGTGTAACTCCCAAGCGTAAATAAGCACCCAACAAGGCAGAACCATCAACCGATGCTTTGCCTGGTTGAGGAATATGAAGGCGTTGATCTCCTAATAAGCTTATAAAATTACCAATATTTTCTGCGGCTTTTTTATAGGCCAAATTAGGATCTTTTCCCTTATTTGTTTCTAATTGTAAAAAAGAAAAAAGATTGAAGAGAAGTTTAGCTATGAGATCCGGATTACCATGGGTCCATTGGGATAATTCTTTTGATTTTAAGCTGCTGGGCATATAACACCTTAAGATAGAGTCTGAATATTAGATCGCGCAGTGTATAATATAATCATATTGGCAACAAATTATATTTTTAATTGGAATGAGATGATAAGATAAGATGGGGCGGATAAAAATCAACTTGATTGCTTTGCTACTGAATGTTCATAAATGGATTTAATGCACTTTATTTTGATCTGTGTTTCCGGTTCAAAAATTCAAAATTCTTTTTATTTATCAAAATTTACTCTTTAATTTTAAATTGTTGTCTAAGAACTGTCGATTTTTATCCAAATTTAGGATAAAGTAGCGCACAAAAAAAGAATGGGATAGTGTGGCATATGTTCAGAAAATTAAGGGGCGTGTTCTCCAATGATTTATCGATTGATTTGGGAACAGCAAATACATTGATTTATGTAAGAGATAAAGGGATTGTCCTAAACGAACCTTCCGTAGTTGCTTTACGTAATGAATCAGGACAAAAGCGTGTTGCGGCGGTGGGTCTCGAAGCGAAGAGAATGCTGGGAAGAACTCCAGGTAATATCAATGCCATTAGACCAATGAAAGATGGTGTGATTGCTGACTTTTTTGTTACTGAGAAAATGCTGCAGCATTTCATACATAAAGTTCATGAAAATAAATTCTTACGACCCAGCCCACGTGTTTTGGTTTGTGTTCCTTGTGGTTCTACGCAAGTCGAACGTCGGGCAATTCGCGAATCTGCAATGGGTGCTGGTGCTCGTGAAGTATTTCTCATTGAAGAACCTATGGCAGCTGCTTTAGGATCTGGAATGCCAGTAGAAGAAGCCAGTGGCTCTATGGTCGTGGATATAGGTGGTGGCACTACTGAAGTTGCGATTATTTCCTTAAGTGGCATCGTGTATCACCAATCTGTCCGTATAGGTGGCGACAAGTTCGATGATGCTATTGTATCTTATGTACGTCGCAATTACGGTACGCTAATTGGTGAAACTACTGCAGAACGTATTAAACATGAAATTGGTTCTGCTTTCCCAAGTCGCGATTTATTTGAAATTGAAGTTCGTGGAAGAAACCTTGCTGAAGGTGTTCCTCGTAGTTTCATTCTGACAAGTGCGGAAATTTTAGAAGCACTTCAAGAACCTTTATCAGGTATTGTTGGCGCTGTGAGAGCTGCTTTGGAGTTAGCTCCACCTGAACTGGCAGCTGATATTGCTGAGCGTGGCATGGTTCTTACTGGAGGCGGTGCTTTATTGAAGAATATTGATACCTTGCTCATGGAAGAAACTGGCTTACCTGTATTAATTGCTGAAGATCCACTGACCTGTGTAGCACGTGGTGGTGGTAAAGCTTTAGAAACCATGGATTTGCGCGGTGGTGATTTCCTCTCAACAGAATAATAAACATAACAGATTATTTAGCAGGAGTGGGTACAGTTCTATAGGATTTGTACTTGCTCTTGCTTTTTCTATTTTTCTCATGTTTTCTGATTATCATTATCGTTATTTAGATAGTGTTCGAAGCGGCTTTTCCTTAGTGGTTGCTCCTTTGCAATATGCGGTAGATTATCCTGTCCGCGTTATTGGCTGGGTACAGTCACTGGTTAGTGCAAAAAAAGCTTTGATTGCAGAAAACATGCAATTGCGCTATCAGCAAACCATGCTTGAAGCAGAATTACAAAAACTAATTGTTATTCAAAAAGAAAACTTACAATTAAAAGAATTGCTTCTCACCTCATCACAGGCAAATACGAGTGCAATGGCGGCACAAATTCTTGCTGTGGATACCAGCAATTCTCGGCAGGTGGTTGTTTTAAATAAGGGAAAACGTGATGGTGCTTATGTAGGACAACCTGTTTTGGATGCAAAAGGAGTTATGGGACAAATTGTCGATATAGGCCCTATAACCAGTACGGTTTTGCTTATTTCAGACTCAAAAAGTGCTGTACCTGTACGTAACAATCGCACAGGAGAACGGGCAATTCTTGTTGGAACCAACGATATAGAGCAACTATCCTTAATTAATTTACCAAAAACTTCGTCCATTCATCCTGGTGACGTATTAGTCACTTCAGGTTTGGACAGGCACTATCCTGAAGGTTACCCCGTAGGACTTGTGGAAGAAGTGAATAGTATTCCTGGTGAAGATTTTGTGAAAGTGAAAGTGAAGCCAGTTGCATTGCTTAATCGTAACCGGTTGGTATTACTTATATGGTCCGATGCAGAACAAGAGCAATTGAATGCGCAAATTAATGAGCGTTTAAATGCCAAGGAGACTATGTGATAAGAAATCTTCGCGTACGTTTGTGCCTTGGTTTTATTGTAGCTCTTCTTTTATCTATATTGCCCATGCCTGAGTTAATCTCAGCATTTCGTCCTCCCTGGATATTATTGCTCGTGCTTTATATAGAATATTTTTTACCAGGCAACTTCAGACTGACTACATTGCTGTTTGTGGGATTATTATTGGATGTATTACTTGCAACAGTAATTGGAGAACATTCTTTTGCCTTACTTTTGGTAACCTGGATTGCCTCCAGCAAATCAAGACGATTTCAATTTTTTTCTATGATGCAGCAAATCTTTTTGATCGGGTTCTTCTGTCTTTTATATCAATCGATTATTTCTTTAATTTCCGCTTTGCTCGGGTTTAATTACAGCGTGTTTGCACCTGCAGCCAGTGCTTTGGTAGGTATGTTTATCTGGCCATGGATTCGCTTGCTTGGTGAAGATACTTTATTGAAACGTTTGGTTTATCGTTGAAAAGTTTTTAAGTAAGTGCAGATGAGATAAAAGTATAACCCAACATGAATAGCCTGGCTGCTTGCAACCAAGCTATTTTGCTACTTACTGGAAGTTTATTACATGTTAGTTATTCATTCTGGTAACGCCAGAAGTAGTAGTAGAATAATTGTAACCCGCACTAGTCACTGGTCCAGTACTCTGTGGAGCAGGCATTATGCCAAATACAGACAAGCCTTTTGCATGATGTGCAGGTTTTACTTTATCATCAAATGCTATAACCACGTCGCTTGCGATCTTATCGCCTTTAAGCCCTGCTTGCTTCCTCACAGCCTGCATGCATGATTCCAAATTACCAACTAACTTTAAAACGTCTCCTAATGATGCATTTTGTTCTTCAAAGACAGTAACATAGACTCGAGACTTCAAGTCTTTCACGTGCATATTGGCTGCAGGAAGAATTGTATCTTCGATAACAGTAGGCAATACAGGTGCTATTAAAGTATCAATAGCTGCAGACAAAGTTTCATCTGTATAATGTCTTCCTATATTGAACCAGGCCTCAATTTGCATAGCTTCTTTTCCAATGACATTATAAGCAAGAGAGTAAGGGTTTAAAGAATAGCCCTGACACTTCTTCGCATGTGTTTTTTCTTCCACCGCTATTACTGAAGCAACGTTATTATAGCCTTGGTTTTTTAAATGATCTCCAATCGCTTCTATTGTTGCATCATTACTATTTAAATAAACTCTTATTTTGTTATCATCAAGTTTAATAGTAACTTTTATAGTCATATATTTTCTCCGGTTTTTTTAAAAAATGGCTGAAATTTATAAAAGCCTTTTAATGGACTTATTTATAAATATTCCTCCTGGTTGATTAAATACGAGACAAATTGTATTTGTATATGCATAAAGTTACATCGGTGAAATTCACCTATTGACATGGATTCATAACTTTGTGGCGAATTAATTGGAAATTATTGATAAGGAAGCGCGACAGGCGAGAGGGTTTTGCAGGTATTTAAATTTTATCTGACTTTGGAAAAGATACAGCAAGCATAACCGAGCTGCTTGCAGCTGAATTTTCTATACATCCTGAAAAATCGGTTCAGCTCTATTCCTACGTCCCGCGGCTTGTCCCTGAGAGATGGTCACAAAAAGTGGCCATCTCTCAGGCATAAAGCGCGGTACGTAGAGAACCTTAAGTGGTACATGATAAATTTAAAAAACTGACGATGGTTCAGGGTCTGTTTACCTGCGGTATCGTCAGTTTTGAGAAACCTCCACTAAAATTTTCGCCTACCTACCGCGCTTAATTTCTTCATCTACGTACCGCGCTTTATGCGCGGTATGTAGGAAAGCAGTACGTAGAGAAATTTAAGCGGTACGTAGAGAAACTTAAGTGGTACATGATAAATTTAGAAAACTGACGATCGTTTAAGGCTTGTCCGCAGGATCCAGAGGCTCTGCCCTAAAACACTGGACCTCGCGGACAAGCCGCGGAGCGTAGGCAGAGATGTGACAAATGTGGCTTTTCGGTGAATTGTGTAAAAGATACAGCGACTAAGCTGTTTATTCTTAACCCAGTTGTTGCGTTTCTCTGAACTCAGACTACGTTTTTAAACATTATTTAATTTCATTTTCCGAGAAATAGAATGACCATTGAAGGGGTGATGTATGACTCGATATTCACCAGGTTGTAAATTCTCTAATTTCCAGTTACCAATTTGATGTCGTACTAACCTTAAAGTGGGGAATCCAATTGCTGCAGTCATTTTTCGTACCTGATGGTTTTTTCCTTCTTTTAAAATAATTTCCAGCCAACTGGTAGGAATATTTTGTCGGAAACGGATTGGAGGATTGCGCGGCCATAATTGTGGTTCATCAATAAGCCTGGCTTCTGCTGGCAAAAAGGTAATATCTTTAAGAACCAAACCTTTTTTAAGAGGTTCTAAATCTGTTTCGGTAGGTATTCCCTCTACCTGTACCCAATAATACTTCTTTTTATTGAATTTGGGATGAGTTAGATGATGTTGCAAAGCGCCATTATTAGTTAATAATAACAATCCTTCACTGTTTTTATCCAATCGTCCTGCTGCATAAAAATCGGGTTGAGTAATAAAAGCAGCTAATGTGTGTTCGGGGTTCTCGCCAGAGAATTGAGTGACGATCCCATAAGGTTTATTGAAAAGTATAATTTCTGGCATTAAGTATGATATAAAAAAGAGTTTGAGTACGCTTATAGTAGGAGCTTTCTACATGATGAGCAATTCCTCAATACAATTCATTGTTTTTGTAGGTCAATTCTTATACAATAACGCAAAAATTATACTTTATGGTGAAAATTTTTATGAAGTCTGCAATCTTAGTTTCACTTTTTTTCTGTCAGTTTGCATACGCGATGAATCATATTGTTATGGTTGGTGATGAAAAAGTAGAGATTAAACACACAATAGGGAAAGGCAAGACCTATGTGCATTTGCATCATAATGAACAAACGGCTTTAAAGGCAGCACAGGCAGTGATTCAGCGAGAAGGAGGAAGCCTTATTGCTTTAGTACATTCTGGAGGCCGCAATATAGTATTTCGTTTGAATAACCAACGTTATGAGTTTGATCCGAACCGAATTTTTACCGATACTGGGATTAAAAAAACGCTTTCGCAATTTGGTCCTTATAACCCCAGGGCCCATCATGAAGTAAATAAGCTGGCAACTAAAATTAAACAGTTATTGCCAAAAGGCAGAATAGTTGCTGTTCATAACAACTCAACCTACTCCCTTAAAGATTATTTACCAGGAAAATCATTACAAAATGATGCCCAGGCAATTCATATGGTTCCTGATAATTATTTTCGTAATTTTTATCTAGTCACCAAAATTAACGATTTTCTTCGTTTAAAAAGTCAAGGTTATAATGGTGTTTTACAAAAACCTTCTGCAACAGATGATGGATCATTATCTGTTTATTTGGCAAAAAGTGATTATATCAACGTTGAAGCAGGATACGATCAACTGATTGAGCAAATTAAAATGTTGCAACAATCATAGTAAGCATCCAAAACGTGAGTAATTAAATGGAAATGGTACTTGGGATTCCAAGTTATCACATGCTATCATTGCCTTCTCTCTAATTTTGCGGAGTTGTCAATGACATACGATAAAATCAAAGTGCCTTCACATGGTGAAGCGATTACAGTTACTGCCGATCTATCACTTCGTGTACCCAATAATCCCATTATCCCTTTTATTGAAGGAGATGGCATTGGTGTAGATGTAACACCTCCTATGATTCAAGTTGTTGATGCTGCGGTTGCAAAAGCATATGGCGATAAGAGAAAAATTGCCTGGATGGAAGTTTATGCGGGTGAAAAAGCGACTCAAGTTTATGGTTCTGATCAATGGTTACCAAAAGAAACTTTAGAAGCACTGAAAAAATACGTTGTTTCGATTAAAGGCCCCTTGACGACTCCTGTTGGCGGTGGAATTCGCTCACTTAATGTTGCAATTCGTCAAGAACTGGATCTCTATACTTGCTTACGTCCAATTCGTTATTTCACTGGCGTTCCAAGCCCCCTTAAAGAACCTGAGAAAACGGATATGGTTATTTTTAGGGAAAATTCTGAAGATATTTATGCGGGTATTGAATGGCAAGCGGATACACCTGAAGCAAAAAAAGTGATTGAATTCTTGATGAAAGATATGGGTGTTAAAAAAATCCGTTTTCCTGAGCACTGCGGCATAGGAATTAAACCTGTTTCTAAAGAAGGAACTACACGTTTAGTCAGAGCAGCAATCCAATATGCAATTGATAATGACCGGGACACGGTAACTTTGGTGCATAAAGGCAATATTATGAAATTTACCGAGGGTGCGTTTAAAGATTGGGGCTATCAAGTTGCACGTAATTCTTTTGATGCAAAAGAATATGAAGGCGGTCCCTGGATGGAAATCAAGAATCCTAAAACAGGCAAGCGAATCATCATTAATGATGTCATTGCGGATGCGTTTCTCCAACAAATTCTTTTAAGACCAGAAGATTACAGCGTAATTGCCACACTTAATTTAAACGGCGACTATATTTCTGATGCTTTGGCAGCCCAAGTAGGTGGAATCGGTATTGCTCCAGGTGCAAATTTAAGTGATAAAGTTGCTGTATTTGAAGCAACTCATGGAACAGCACCAAAATATGCGGGCAAGAATAAGGTAAATCCTGGCTCCATTATCCTTTCTGCTGAAATGATGTTACGTCATATGGGATGGACTGAAGCAGCTGATTTAATTATCAAAGGCATGCAAGGTGCTATAGCAGCCAAAACTGTAACTTATGATTTTGAGCGGGGTATGATCGGCGCAACATTGGTGAGTAGCTCCGGTTTTGGAGATGAAATAATTAAGCAGATGTAACGTGTAAAGGATAAGTATAGCCTGAGGGATATGAGTGCAATTTGGAGGGATGAATACAAGTCTCTCCGAGTTCGTATTGTTTCCATTAGGTTACAATTTATATCATTTTGATTTCCATCGTTAATGAATGCTAACTAATCAATATGTTTTTGATTATTTCAACGGCTAATTTTTTCATTAAAATTAGCTGATTTTACTGGCCAAAAGTGCGTAGGGAGTCTATAAAAATAATATAGAGGTTGTATGTTATGAGTGGGCAGAATCTAGAGGAAATTGTAAGGCCTAAAGTAGCTGAGCCGGAGCAGAGCACCGAAATCAGAGTGCCTAGAAAGTACAAAGTAGTGTTGCTCAATGATGATTATACACCTATGGATTTTGTAGTTGATGTACTGAAGCATTTTTTTCATCTTAGTGAGGAAATTGCCATTCAGGTGATGTTACAGGTTCATATTCAAGGAAAAGGCGTGTGTGGGGTATTTACGCGAGATATAGCAGAAACAAAAGTAGCGCTGGTAAATGAATACGCCAGAATGAATCAGCACCCATTGCTATCCAGCATGGAACCCGAGTAATTTGCTGTGGGCTGAAGAGGAGCAACGACAATGTTAAATAAAGAACTTGAATTCACCTTGAATCTAGCTTTCAAGGAAGCAAAGGAAAAACGTCATGAATTTATGACTGTTGAGCATTTGTTGTTGTCATTGCTTGATAACCCAGCAGCTGGAAGTGTATTACAAGCATGTGATGCAAACATTGAAGCATTACGTCGGGATTTAATTGAATTCATCGATGAAACTACTCCCAGAATCCCTGAAGATGAATTAGATAGAGAAACTCAACCTACTCTTGGTTTTCAACGTGTATTACAACGTGCTGTATTTCATGTCCAATCTGCAGGAAAAACCGAGGTTACCGGAGCCAATGTTCTAGCAGCTATTTTTAGTGAGCAAGAAAGTCAGGCAGTTTATTTCTTACGCAGAGAAAATATTACACGACTTGATGTGATTAATTATATTTCCCATGGTGTTTCTAAATATCAAAATAATGATATGCATGAGAACATGAATTCTATGGAAGATGATATGGGCTCATCAGAAGGTAATGAGTCACCTCTTGAAAGTTATTGCACAAACCTCAACCGACGTGCGAAACAAGGAAAAATTGATCCTTTGATCGGTCGTCACGAAGAAGTACAACGTACAATTCAGGTATTGTGCCGACGCAGAAAAAATAATCCCTTACTTGTTGGCGAAGCAGGGGTAGGTAAAACCGCAATTGCTGAGGGCTTAGCTCGGCGTATTGTAGATGGTGAAATACCAGATGCAATCCGTGATTGTATCGTCTATTCACTTGATCTGGGTGCTTTACTTGCCGGAACCAAATATCGGGGCGATTTTGAAAAACGATTAAAAGCTGTATTAAAGCAGTTAGGACAACAGGAAGGGGCTGTCCTGTTTATTGATGAAATTCATACAATTATTGGTGCTGGAGCAGCCTCAGGCGGAGTCATGGATGCATCCAATTTAATTAAGCCATTGCTGGCAAACGGCGAGTTAAAATGCATTGGGTCCACAACCTATCAGGAATACCGAGGTATTTTTGAAAAAGACAGAGCGTTAGCAAGACGTTTCCAAAAAATTGATATTCCAGAGCCTACAGTCGATGAAACTTTTGAAATATTGAAAGGACTAAAAGGTCGATTAGAAGAACATCATGGAGTGAAATTTACAATTCCTGCATTAAAAGCAGCTGCTGAATTATCTGCAAAATATATTAATGACCGATTTTTACCGGATAAAGCAATTGATGTTGTTGATGAAGCGGGCGCTTATCAGAATTTGTTAACAGCAAGCAAGCGTAAGAAAATAATAAGTGTCACTGAAATTGAGAGCGTCGTAGCAAAAATTGCCCGCATACCGATTAAAAAAGTATCAGCACGTGACAAAGATACCTTGCGTAATTTAGAACGTGATTTGAAGCTTTTAGTCTATGGACAAGATCAAGCGATCACTGCATTAGCTTCTGCAATTAAATTAGGTCGATCTGGACTTAGAGATCCTCAAAAACCTGTAGGTTGTTTCTTGTTTGCTGGACCAACAGGTGTAGGAAAAACAGAGGTAACACGACAATTGGCTAATGTTTTAGGCATAGAATTATTACGTTTTGATATGTCTGAATACATGGAAAAACATACTGTTTCACGTTTAATTGGTGCTCCTCCAGGATATGTCGGTTATGATCAAGGGGGACTGTTGACTGAAGCTGTAACTAAAAATCCTCATGCAGTACTGTTGCTTGATGAAATCGAAAAAGCGCACCCAGATGTATTCAATTTACTGTTACAGATTATGGACCATGGAGTTTTAACTGATACTAATGGACGTCAAGCAGATTTTAGACACATTATTCTGGTTATGACCTCTAATGCGGGGGCAGGGGAACTGGTACGAAATTCCATCGGTTTCTCCCAACAAGACAATAGTAATGATGGGCTTGAAGTAATTAAAAAACAATTTAGTCCTGAGTTTAGAAACAGACTTGATGCAATCATTAATTTTGCCCCATTGGATGCAGTGACGATTGGCTTAGTCGTTGATAAATTCATTATGGAACTCGATGAGCAATTAAGTCATAAAGGTGTTACCTTTAACGTCGATAAAATGGCTCGTGAATGGCTTATTGAACATGGTTATGACAAAATGATGGGGGCTCGTCCAATGGCCAGATTGATTCAAGAGAATGTAAAAAAACCTCTGGCTGATGAACTTTTATTTGGTAAGTTGATGCATGGTGGTCACGTAACCTTAAAAGTTAAAGATGGTAAGTTACACTTTGATAGTCATGATCATCGTGAGGGTGTTTTTTAAATGGCATTGAGTGTAATAATAATAACCAAAAATGAAGAGAGAAATGTTAGAAGATGTCTCGAGTCCGTTCGATTTGCTGATGAAATAATAGTATTGGACTCGGGAAGTACCGATAAAACGGTTGCTATTGCCAAAGAATATACGGAGCACGTTTTTTCTACTGACTGGCCGGGTTATGGTGCTCAAAAACAAAGGGCATTGTCAAAAGCTCAAGGAGACTGGGTGTTGAATCTTGACGCCGATGAGTCTGTGAGTGAGGAATTGCAGCGAGAAATCATTGAAGCCATGGCATCCGATTCAGCAGATGCCTTTAGAATTGCAATTCAAATGTACTTCTATAATCAACCCTTAAAATATTCTTCCAGTCCTAAGCGACATGCGCGACTTTTTAAGCGTGCAAATGCATATTTCAGTAGTGATATTGTGCATGAAAAGATAGTCCTTCCCGAAGGGGCGCGTATTGGTAAAATTAAAAATACTATTATGCATCACTCATTCAAAGACGTTAGTCATGTATTATATAAAATGAACAAATACTCATCTTATAGCGCAAAAACCTATATTCTAAATAAACGAAAACCTAGCTTTATCAAAACATTGGCAAGTACTTCTTGGATGTTTTTTAGATGTTATGTCTTGCAACGTGGGTTTCTGGATGGCAGAATAGGTTTTTTATTTGCAGTGTTTAATGCACAAGGAACTTTCTATCGTGGCATTAAACAATTGTATCAAGACAGTAACTTGGAGCAATTGCCTTCTTTGGCAAAAAGCACAGAGGAATTAATTTGAACCTGAGCTTCTTAGAAGAAAAAATCGAAAAAATTCACCTGCTCATACCAATTCTTCTTGTGTTATTGGTATTTTTTATTCCTATAAGTCCCAGCATTAAGTCAATATTAACTGTGCTTAGCTTGTTAGCTATAGGATTTACTCCTTCTTACCGACAATATTTGTTTTATGCTTTTAATACCATGTGGGCCCGTGCTGCCATTGTTTTATTTCTTTATGTCCTTATCGCCTGTTTATGGTCAAAAGCCCCATTCAAATTGGAATACAATATTATCAATAAATATTCCAAGCTAATTTTCCTACCAATTTTTGCTGTAGGTTTTATTAAACCTCAAGCAAGGACCTGGGCTTTGAATGGCTATATATTATCCATGCTCTTCACCAGTATCCTTTCAATATTGAAAATTAACAATCTATTTATAAATGATCTGTTCACTTCCCTAGATCCTGGAGAAGTATTTTATAATCATATTGTTACTGGAATCATGATCTCTTTGGGGGTTTATTTTGCCGGAATTTTAACACTCCAAACAAAACCAGGCGGATGGTTACGATTTTTATATTTATCCATGATTGTATTAGGAAGCTATCAAATATTTTTCATCAACTCTGGAAGAGCAGGTTACATCATTTATGGTGTATTAATGTGTTTGCTGATCGTGCAAAAATTTCCTCTTAGAAAAGCTTTAATAGGACTTATACTATTTACGAGTTTAAGTGGTTTAGCCTTTATGCTGAGTCCCATCATGCAAGATGGAGCCTACTCACTGGTGAATGATCTTAGGCTCTTAAAAAACAATCAAACAAATACTTCTATAGGTTATAGATACCAGTTTCATCACTATGCGAAATCTTTATTTAAAAGACATCCAATTTTAGGTGTGGGGACAGGGGGCTTTCAATATAACTTTATTAAAGATCAACCTGTTCCTTCCTGGGGACATAAGCTCAATGAACCTCATGGCCAATATTGGTTGACCCTTTCAGAACTCGGTTTGATAGGAATGGCTCTATTCCTTTATTTCATAGGTGCATTGTTTGTTACTGCATTGAAGCTTAAAGAAATGAAACCATTTTTGCTAGGCATGCTCGTCTCTTTTTGTATGTTGTCTTTCTCGGATACTATATTCTGTTACTCAGCAATAGGGTATTTGTTAATTCTTTTCAGTGCCTTATGTTTTGGTGAATTAATTGAAAAAGAGGGAATAGCGTACAAAAAATTTCTTAAAGATAAATTTGAACTCAATGTAAATTTTTCGCTCGTAGTTTGGGTGAGATTCCGAAAGCGTGAAGAGTCATCACTTTCATTATCTTTTGATTCTAGTACCTCCCGAGAGTTATCCGCGGGATCCACCGCATCTATTACAAATTTCCTGGATTCCGCGGATAAAGCGCGCACGTAGTAGGCAAGTAAAAGTATTTCTTGAATGCCCACTTAACTACGTCAAGATCTCGAATCAAAAAAGTATATTGGAGCTTGGGTGCAGCGCAACCCGGGTTCCGCTGCGCTGCACCCAAGCTACCCTGCATTCAAATAAGGTGAAAGACCCCGTGACCTGTTACATAATCTGCTTTCTTTAATCCAGCAATTGTACCGGCGAAAAATGATAAAAATGATGCAGCGGACCATTTCCTAGACCAATATTTTCTTCCTTTGCAGCATCTATGGCATTGAACACATAATTTTTTGCAATGCTACATGCTTTAATTAAATCAATTTTTTGGGCAAGACAAGCCGTTATCGCGGCAGAAAGAGTGCATCCAGTTCCATGGGTATTTCGTGAATTAATTCTTGGACTTGAAAACCAATGAGTATCTCCATTTGCTCCTATTAATAAATCATTTGATTCTAATGACTCCAGATGTCCGCCTTTGAGTAAAACGTATTTTGGTCCAAAACCAAGCAACTTTTGACCAATGTACTTCATTTCCTTTTCAGACGAGGCATATACACCAGTAAACGTAGATGCTTCCGGAAGGTTAGGAGTAATCAAGGTAGCAAGAGGCATAAGTTCTGTTATTAAAGAGGCTACAGCTTCGGGTAGTAATAAAGGATCGCCACTTTTAGCAACGGTTACAGGATCAATGACAATAGGAATATCTATTGCTTTGCGCTTAAGAAATGAAGAGACTAATTCAATGATCTCACTATTGAAAAGCATGCCTATTTTTATACTGTCAGGTTTAATGTCATCGAAAATAGCATTTAGTTGATCTTCTATAGCTTGCAATGGAATACTGTAACAGCTTTTTACACCGCAAGTATTTTGTACAGGTAATGCCGTAAGTACGGTCATTCCATAGCAACCCAATGCTGAGAATGTCTTTAGGTCGGCTTGGATTCCAGCTCCGCCAGAGCCATCAAATCCTGCTATGGATAAGGCTTTATAGCGCATTTAACGATACTCTCTCGCAACAGGTTAGTGACATAACAATCCGGTCAGTCAGGATCTGACAGATTCTTAACAAGTATTTAATGCAGTAGGTGCTTTTATTTGCTTTATGAGCCAATTGGCTACACAGGCTAAAACAAGCAGGGTCCTAAATTGCACCTTGAAGAAGAATTAGAGCTTACCATGCCGCGATTTTCTCTTCTGGCCGCAAAGAACATTCTTCTGAAATGGAACCGTCATTACATACAACGTATCCAGTTATGGTGTAAGTAGAGACAACACCACCTTTCCATAAGCAGCAACCGCGGAAGAGATTTAAATCCATTACAGCATGCGGTGTGCAATAACATGTAGAGTAAAAACCATTTTTACACACTAGGCGGCCTGCTGATGAATCGCAATAGCTAACACCCCCCATTTGGCCGCAACAGCCGGAAATAAAGAATTGGGTTGTTGAGGCGGCGTAAGCAGGTGAAATAAAAAGACTTAATATACTAATACAAAAAAAGGTTTTGAGTGACCGCATCTTAATTTCTCGAATTATTTTTTATTTTTAGGATAGCATAGGGTCTGTTTGCATTTCTACTATCTTGGTCAAACTGTCCTGATTTTCTGCGCTCTAATGCTCACATACGATGTGTATGTGCTTCAAAAATCATGGCCATTTTGGTTCAATCGTTTTAAAAATAAACAGACTCTAACGGTTTAAAAATTATTAGATGAACCTTGAATTATCTGTAGGGAATCAGGATAAAGTGCCAATAAATAGCTTGTAGCTAAGCCGGCTAAAAGACCAAACAAATGAGCCTCCCAGGATACACCTTTGTCTTTAGGAAAAATACCAAAGAAGATACCGGCAAAATAATAAAGAGAAATGATACCCAAGATTATGGTAGTCAATGTACCGGTTTGATAGATATTACTCACTAATAAACCCCAGTACCCAGTAATTACACCGCTAGCACCTATGTGCAAGCCATATTGGGCAAAGCACCAAATAGCAATTCCACTTAAAACTGTAATCATAAGGGTAACCACTAGATAGTATGCAAGTCCGTTAATCAAAATGAAATTACTTAAAACCACTAAAGGGATCGAGTTAAAAAATATATGATTGAAATTATCGTGTAATAGAGGCGCAAATAGAATGCCAGGCAAGCCTTTGACGCGTCTTGGGATAATTCCTAATAATAATATTTTTTTAAAAAATATGCTTACAAAAAAGAAAAGCCAAGGAATTAATAAAATAATTTCTAAAATGGGGATGTTATTTTTTGTTTGATTAATAATCCAGTCTAAACTGTAATTCAGTTCTTCAAGCATTTTTTACTCGTATATTTGAGTGACTTCACAAGTTAAATTACCTTGTGCCAATCGCACATCGATTGTCTCGCCAATATTTACTTGTTGGCTGGAAAATAACACCTTATTTTTTTTCGTTGCAATAGCATATCCTCTATCCAGTGTAGCTAAGGGACTGACTGCATGCAAGGTAGACAATTGTGTTCTTAATTGATATTTGAGTTGATTGATCTTATTTTGCATATGATGGATTAATTGCGCTGAAATTTTTTGTAAAAGTATTAGCGTTTGCTTGATTTGGGTTTTAGGATTTTTAGCATGCAAATGGTTAATGCAAAGATGAAGTTGATGTTTTTTTTGTTTTATGAGGTAGCCCATGCAAGCAAACAGTTGCCGCTCAAGGTAATCGGTTGTTTGCCAGTAACTGGCAATTGCCTTTTGTGGTGAAGATATTTTCTCGATTAAATGTTGTAATTTGATGTGGTATTTTTGCAAAAAACGGTACATTGCATCATGCATTCGTGAGATGGAGTGATTTAGTAATTTAAACAATTCATTACAATCAGGCGTCACCGCAGTAGCAGCTGCTGTGGGTGTTTCCGCTCTGTAATCCGCGACAAAGTCGGCAATTGTAAAATCTGTTTCATGTCCGACCCCTGATACGATAGGTATTGAGCTGTTGGCAATGTCACGTGCTAATTGTTCATCATTAAATGCCCATAAATCTTCAATACTTCCTCCACCACGTGCAAGTAGAAGTACATCACATCGTTTCTCAGAATTCGCGCGTCTTAATGCCTTAATCAGTTGTTGTGCTGCTGATGCACCTTGAACTTCACTTGGATAGATGAAGACATCAGCTAAGGGAAATCGTCGAGCAAGAGTGGATAATATATCGCGAATTGCGGCGCCAGTGGTTGAGGTAATTATTCCAATGGCACGAGGCATGACCGGGATGGGTCTTTTTTTTATTGAATCAAATAAACCTTCGGCAGACAGTTTATTTTTTAATTGTTCAAAACGCTGGTAGAGTGCCCCCAGACCCGCTTCAGTAATTTGTTCTACTATTAATTGATAATCGCCACGGGCTTCATACAGACTTAATCTGCCGCTGGCGACTATATGTTGTCCATCACATAGCTTATATGCAAACGCGCTGCTATGGCGATTTTTAAAGTACACACAGCGAATTTGGGCATGAGTGTCTTTCAAGGTAAAATAAAAATGCCCAGATACCGGCTTACTTAAATTGGAGAGTTCTCCCTCGACATGGACCGTACCCAGTTCATTTTCAAGATAGCTTTTAACCTGTCGATTAAGTTGGCTGACAGTAAGAATTGTGTTCGTTTTTTCTATAATCAATTGTGATTGTCCCCAAGAAATAACAGCCCTAAATTTTAAACAAAAAGTTTTGTATTTCCAGGAAGAGTACCAAAATTAATAACTTACTTATAGAGACAAAAGAATTTCACTTCATCTATAAGCCCATCTTGGCAAATCTTCTCAGAATAAGCTATGATCCTCGCTTTAAAATAATATATAAATAAAAATAAAATGAACTCATTTCAAAATAAGAAATCAGGTGTTTTCAGCTCATTTTTGTTTTTACTCATAATTATGAGTGTAACTGGTTGTGTCGACCTATCAGGCGGCAGGGCTTCAGAGAAAAGACCAATACCTAAAACAGCTCAATCGGTGATTCATCAATCTGCAACTAAAAAAGCAGCAAAAAAAGCAGCGAAGACAGTGAAAGTAAGCAAGCCGCAACCCTATCATGGCGAAGTGCATACTATGTTAGGTGGATTAGGGGTTTTTAGCACCGGGATGAGAACACTTAGTGCCACTGTCGAAGATGAGTGCAATATAGCAGCTCCCAGTGACATGTGGTACAACGCGGGGAATGTGACGCGTAAAATTGTTGGTTATTATCAAAAACATAAGCAACATAGGCCTATTATTTTGGTGGGACATTCTTTAGGTGCTAATGAGCAAATCAAGGTTGCACGTAATTTGAATAAGGCCGGTATTCCTGTGGACTTATTGGTTACTGTTGATGCTGTATCTCAAACTATTGTGCCGCCTAACGTGAAGCACGCGATGAATTTTTACAAATCTGGTTATGTGCCCATGTTTAGTGGTTTGAAGCTCAGAGCCATAAATCCAGATCAAACTCGTATTGACAACATTAACGTTGCTGCGATAAAAGGCGTTACAGTGAATCATTTCACGATTGATAAAGATCCTGTTGTACAAGCAATGATAATGGAAGAAGTAAAAAAGGTGTTGAGTAATGCAAATAAAGCAAAAGGGTAAAGAAAATTTTCCTCGTGTCTGCGTTATCGGAGCAGGTCCAAGCGGGCTTGCTGCAATTAAAAATCTACAAGAGCAAGGTGTAACAGATATCACTGTATTTGAAAAAAATAGTCAGATCGGTGGGAATTGGGTATATGATGAGGAAAACAATCACTCCAGTGTTTATGAAACGACCCATATTATCAGCTCAAAACGTTGGTCGGAGTTTGAAGACTTTCCAATGCCAGCACACTATCCTGATTATCCATCCCATACTTTGGTTTTAGATTATTTCAGAAGCTATGCGAATCATTTTAATTTAAACAAATACATCCGTTTTAACACCAAGGTTTTACAAGTAAAGCATACTGATCAACATCAATGGAGCGTTATTTTTGAAAATGATCAAGGTACCCATGAAGAATATTTTGATTATTTATTAGTTGCCAATGGCCATCATTGGGATCCTTTTATGCCTGAATACCCAGGCGAGTTCTCTGGCAAGCTGCTTCACTCGCATCAATACAAAAAAGCTTCTGTGTTTAAGGATCAACGTGTTTTGGTAGTTGGAGGTGGCAACTCTGCGTGTGATATTGCTGTAGAGGTGGCACGCATTTCTCCGAAAACGTGCATCAGTATGCGCAGAGGTTATCATATTTTTCCTAAGTTTGTATTTGGTAAGCCGACAGATGACGCAGTAGCAAAAATTAGATGGATGCCTTCTTGGTTAAGGCAAAAGGTTTTGAGCTTTTTTGCTCGAATCCTTCAAGGTAGATATGCCAAATATAAATTAATGAAACCAGATTGTGGTCCTTTAGAAATTCATCCAACGATTAACACAGAACTGCTTTATTTTATTCGTCACGGGGAAATTTTCCCACGCCCCGGAATTACTCATTTTGAAGGAAATCGTGTCCATTTTACTCACGGTGAGCCCGAAGAGTTTGATACAGTGATTTTTGCTACAGGTTATAAAATAAGTTTCCCATTTATTGACAAGCAAATCGCTGACTTCAGTAATTCAACAAAAATACCACTTTATCGAAAAATGATGCATCCAGACTACGACAATCTATATTTTATTGGTTTATGTCAGCCTCAAGGATGTATTTGGCCGCTTGCTGATTATCAGTCAAAAATAGCCGCACGCATTATTATGGGAACTTTAAAACGACCTGATAAATTGCATGAGAAGGCATATGAGGAAATGAATAAGCCTCATTATCGATTTAAATCGCATATACGACATGCTGTAGAGGTTGATTATCATAAATTCCGCCGAGAATTATTAGATATGTTGGAAGCATAGTCGCAGTCGGCGAAATTGTAGCCTGGGTTATGACTTCCCCTCCACCAGGCTACGATTAATTCCTGGATTCCTGCCGTTTAAGGAGCGAACCCATTAATTTTTCAATATTCGTTACATGGGGTTTTTCTTGTAAAATCATTGCTTTGATACGTTCCTGACAATATCCTTTGACTTCTTTATCCGGAAAAATATAGAATTTCTTGTGTTCTACTTCATAAACAATATGTTCCGCTATATCCATGGCAGGGCGCGAATGCGATAAAAGAGATTGTAACACTTCATGAAAGGACGAGTTTGCATTGGTAGTATGAGATAAAAGAGATGTATCAGTAAAAGAAGGGAAAACTACTGAGACATCTACTGGTTTTTTCAGGCGTGTCAGATCAAAAAACAATGATTCAGACAAGGCAAGTACCGCATGTTTTGACATGGCATAAGGAGTTGTCTGGGAACCCGTACATAACGAATATAAGCTTGCTATATTGATAATATGTGAATTAAAGGTTTGTTGGAATAAAAAAGGAATAAAAGCCTGGATGATATGAATCATTCCATATAAATTAACCTCCATGACTGTTTGGATGTGTTCAGAATTCAAATCCCAAAGGGGGCCTAATTGGCCTATAATGCCTGCATTATTATAGATCCAATCAATACGCCCTAATTGGCTTTCAACGCGCTGTGCCAATTGTGCCACGTCATTAGGTTGTGTTACATCACAAGGAATTTCTAGAATTTTTTCTGGGAACAGGCTCAATAATCGTTTGGCTTCCTGCTTAAGTTTAATTTCATCTTTATCTACCATAACTACAATGTTGCCGCGTTGTAAATTGACTTGGCTTAATGCTAAGCCAATCCCATTTGCAGCGCCGGTGATTACAGCCACTTTCATTTTCTTTCCTTTTGCTATAATTTTATAAATATTACTAACATAATGGTGTTATTTTGAAAAACGGAGACGAAATACCAGACCCTTATGAATATCCTGATGAGCCTGACGAATATCCAACAGAACCAGAGCCGTATGAGCCTGATAATCCTGGTTCTCCGGAGCCTGAGCCCTCACAACCTTCTGAGCCAAATTGGGAATAATTAAGTAGCCCTGGGTGAAGCGTAGCGTAACCCGTGAAAGTGTCAACCTGGGGGTTACTGCTTACGTCTTCACCCAGGCTGCAAAACACTACAGCGCACTCACGCTGCTCTATTAGTCCCCTTTTATAAGCTGATCTAGAGCTTCTCCTATATCTTTAGCTCTCATTAGACTTTCTCCAATGAGAAAAGTATTAATTCCATGAGATTGCATTAAATTTATATCTGAATGGGTATTAATACCACTTTCAGTGATGATTATTTTATCTTGGGGGATATATTGTTTTAACTGGATACTGAGTTGAATGTCGGTCTTAAAAGTATGAAGACTGCGATTATTAATGCCGATTAAAGGAGTGGGTAACCGTAACGCGCGATCCAGCTCTTCTTCGCTATGGCTTTCCACAAGCACCGTCATGTCTAGCTCGTGTGCTAATTGGCAGAAATCTGCCAGCTGAACATCATCAAGTAATGCGACAATAAGTAAGATACAGTCTGCGCTTAATGCTAAGCTTTCATAAATTTGATAAGAGTCAAGAATAAAATCTTTCCGTAGTACAGGTAATTTACAATGTGATTTTGCTTGGGCTATATACTCAGGATGCCCTTGAAAAAAATCTACATCAGTAAGGACTGAAAGGCAGCGTGCACCATGTTTCCCATAAATTGTAGCAATCTCGTTCACATTAAAATCTTCTCGAATCAATCCTTTGCTTGGAGAGGCTCGTTTAATTTCTGCAATAATTGCTGGAGTTTCCTTAGGTTGCAGAGCGGCAACAAAGTCACGTCGCTCCATAATGGGTTGTTGTGCCAATACATTTATGGGTTTATTTTTCTTTGCAAGAGCAACTTCTTCCTGCTTACGTTGGGCGATACGTTGTAACATACTATTCATGATGCGATTCTTTATTTAAAGTTTGGGTTAGTTGATTAAGTTGAGTAAAACAATGGTTGGCTTTACCGTTATCTATAACGATTTTGGCCTGCTCTAATGCGTGTACAAAAGAAATCGCTCCGTGAGCGCAATAAATTGCTGCTGCGGAATTCAATAAAACCATATCACGCGCTGCACCATGTTTTCCAGAAAACACTGCTTGAATCAATTCTAAACTTTGGGCTGGTGAATCAACAATCACTTCATTTAACGAGTGATGCTTGATGTTATAGTCTTCTGGGTCAATTATCCAGTGATTAAAAGCTCCTTCTCGATACTCAATGACGTCTGTAGGCGCGACTACACTGACTTCATCTAAGCCATCTTGGGAACTTACTACTAAGGCTCTTTCGCTTCCTAAATGAGCAAGAACTGCAGCTAATGGTTTTTGCCAAGCCGTTGAAAATACACCAACAACTTGCTTTTTTACTCGAGCAGGATTAATTAATGGGCCAAGTAGATTGAACAAGGTCCGAATGCCGAGTTGTTGCCGCGCTGTTCGTGCATGTTGCATCGCTGGATGATAATGGGGGGCAAATAAAAATGCCAAGCCACATTGTTGAATGCACTTTTTTATTTGCTGATCAGATAGGTTTAGTATAAAGCCTGCTTGTTCTAATAAGTCAGCGCTACCGCTACGACTTGAGACAGAACGATTGCCATGTTTCGCTACTGGGTATCCTGCGGCAGCTACTACAAAACTACACGCCGTTGAGACATTAAATGTATTTTTACCGTCTCCGCCTGTCCCTACCATATCAATTAAGTTAGTACCTAATTCTATCGGATGGGCCAGGTGTTGCATTACTTCCGCAGCAGCAATTAATTCATCGGTTGTTTCACCTTTCATACGCATGAGCGCTAAAAAAGTCGCGATTTGCACGTCATTATATTGGCCTGACATACAAGCATGAATGACAGCTTGCATTTGTTCTGGATTTAAATTTTTTTTCGCGATGAGATGCTCAAATAAAAGATTGGGTTTCATATTTTAAGAAATTCTCTAATAATTGCAGTCCATATTGGCTTAATATTGCTTCTGGATGGAATTGTAGACCAAAAACAGGATAATGACGATGCGAAATTGCCATAATTGTATCATATACCCATGCATCGATAGAAAAACATTCTGGAAGAGCGTTTTTATCTACTGCCAAGGAATGATAACGGGTTGCTTTGAAATAATTTGGAATATTTTTAAAAATTCCTTGTTGATTATGTTCTATGATTGACGTTTTTCCATGCATGATTTCCGGGGCAGGAATTATTCGTCCCCCAAAGACTTGGGCAATACTTTGGTGTCCAAGACAAACACCTAATATAGGAATGGTACGATAAAACGAACGAATTGCCTCCATAGAAATACCTGCATCATCAGGAGCTTTTGGCCCTGGGGAGATGACCAAGTATTTAGGAGCAAGTTTTTTTATTTGGTTGACACTGATTTGATCATGGGTGTAAACACATACTTCCTGATTGAGGCATTGGAAATATTGTACCAGATTGTAGGTAAATGAGTCGTAATTGTCGATAATAAGCAGCATGTTAAAAACAAAATATTAGTTGATGAGTGTAGCCTGGGTGCAGCGCAGCGAAACCCGGGATCATGGATTAGAGTGAGTTAAACCCGGGTTTCGCTGCGCTGCACCCAGGCTACACAAGGTACCCAACCTTCAATTTTATTTTATAAAGTGAACTCCTCACCTAAATAAACAGCTCTAACCTGTTGATTGGCCAGTATAATGTTTGGGGTTCCTTCGCACAATATTTTTCCTTGGCTGACAATATAAGCCCGTTCGCATATATCCAGGGTTTCTCTTACATTATGATCGGTAATTAAAACGCCAATGCCTTTATTACATAAATGTTGGATGATTTTTTTGATATCAATGACCGAAATAGGATCGACCCCAGCAAAAGGTTCATCAAGAAGTATAAAAGATGGCTCTATTGCAAGGGCCCTTGCAATCTCAACACGTCGTCGTTCTCCCCCGGATAAGGACATACCTAGACTTTTATAAAGATGTGAAATATGAAATTCTTGCAGCAACAGATCCAGTTTTTCTTCTCGGGCCTGCTCATTTAAATCAGGCCTAAGTTCTAGGATGGCCATAATATTCTCTGCCACACTGAGTTTACGAAAAACAGAAGCTTCTTGGGGAAGATAGCTGATCCCTAAGCGTGCCCTTTGATGCATGGCATATGTTGTTATATCCTGATGGGACAGGAAAATTTGACCCTCATCGCATGATTGCAAACCAACTATCATATAAAAACAAGTTGTTTTTCCTGCTCCATTAGGTCCTAATAGGCCAACACATTCACCTTTTTTAATATGGATGCTGATGCCATTAACCACAGTTCGCGATTTAAACGATTTTTTTAGATTTCGCGCTTCCAGGATGCTCATGATGGTTTCTTTTCTGGATGATAAATAATAGTAATCCGTTTACTGCCATTACCTTGAGACAGAACATGTTGTTTTTCGGTATCATAGCTTATTTTTGCAGCAGAAAAAGAGTTTTCTCCTTGTTCTACTCGAGCATTTCCTATTAATTCAATTAAATGGCGCAGTGGATAATAACGAATGGTGTCAGCATAGGCATGTACTGGAGGTTTGTTGGGGTCGGTTATTGTCCAATAATGTGCTTGTTTCTCAGAAGTTCCAGTGGCTATAGCAACCTCAAGTTGATTTTTTTTATTCCCTAGAGTCACTGCTTTAGAGGCTTGCAGATTTGTTGTCCCTTGTACCAATTCAACATTGCCAGTATAAATCCCTTTATGCTCCTGCTGACTGAGATCAGCTGAGTCGGCCATTACATGCATTACTTTTTCTTTATCTTCTGTAAGTGCGTATGCAAAAGAAGAGAACATTAAAAGAAAGAACAAACTGTAGTTAGCCATTCGCTGGAACATAACTTCCTCTTGCCTGGTGTAGTAACTCTACTCTTTTTTCATCGAGATAAGCATTCATTCCAGTCGATTGAATAATATTACCTGGTTGTTCGTATGTAACAAGCACATCGGAACTTGCTTTCTTTTCCTTAGGGTAGTAGGTTACTTCCTCTGTTTTTAATGTACTTTCTTGTGAATTATTTCCCTTTTTTTGGTGCACAACAACATTACCTGTAAAGGTAATTTGTTTTCCACCTTCAAACGATTTGGCTTTTATTGAGCTAATATCCCACGGTGCTTGCTCTTCCTGACTTACTACAATATGCGGATTTTGAAATAAATAGACATTATCTTTTTGAATATGTTGCATGAAGGGGGAGGTGAGTTGATTGGCAAGCAGTCCTTGTTGATTAAACTGACGCACTATAACGTTAGAAATCGTAGTATCTACTGAATTCGCCAAGGTTTCGCTATCCAGACGGATTAATGTTTTTGAGTGACTGTAATACCATCCTGAACAAGCCAGGAGTATTAAAGTAAAAAAAAGCCACATGAATTGTTTTGTTGCATTCATTATTTTAGATAACCTGCTATAGCCAAATCCATCTTATTTTGTGCATTAAGAATAAGGTCGCATAATTCGCGTACTGCTCCACGACCACCTGGTAGAGACGTTTGCCACATGGCAATCTCTTTAATTTGGTACACTGCATTGGCAACTGCAACGCTAAGGCCGACTTGCTGCATAATTGGAGCATCAGGAATATCATCGCCAATATAAGCAAAATGCTCATCCTGAAGATTTAATTTATTTTTCAGCTGATTGTATGTCTCTTGTTTATCCAATTGATCTTTATAATAATGGATAATCCCTAATTGGTGCATCCTGTGATCCACTACAGCGTTGCGCGACCCCGTAATAACGGCTACTTCAATTCCAGCAGTCATAAGTAATTTTAAACCTACTCCATCGTGAATATGGAATGTTTTCAATTCATTAAAATGATTATCAATATACAAGAGGCCATCAGTAAGAACCCCATCCAAATCACAGATAAGGCATTTGATATTTTTGGCTCGTTCAATTAATTGATTCATTTAAAAAACACCTGCTTTTAATAAGTCATGGAGATGAAGAACAGCTTCCGGACGTTTTTCTTCATCGATGACAATTAATGAAGTAATACTGTGTTTTTGCATAATAGCTAAAGCTTCGGCAGCAAGTAGTCCCTTAGGAATTGTACGGGCATTACGCGTCATGACTTCTTTTATCGGGGTCGTATTAATATCATACTGGCGTGTCAGAGTCCGTCGTATATCTCCATCTGTATAGACTCCAACAAGATACCCTTTATGATCGATAACGCAGGTCATACCTAATTTTTTATCCGTTACTTCAATGAGTGCTTCACTCACTGTTGCATTTTCATGTACAAGAGGGAGTTGTGCTCCTTCATGACAGAGGGCATCAATGCGCAGTAAAAGTCGTTTACCCAAAGATCCTCCAGGATGCGACAAAGCGAAGTCTTCCTCACTAAATCCTCTAGCCTGCAAAAGTGCAATCGCCAGTGCATCACCCATAACCAAGGCAACGGTAGTACTGGTTGTTGGCGCAAGACCAAGTGGACATGCTTCCTGTTTGATACTGACATCTAAATTAACATCTGCTGCTTTCGCTAAAGTCGACTCAGCGTTTCCAGTTAAGGTAATCAGAGGAACTTCCAGTCGCTTTAATAAAGGAAGTAAAGTGACTAACTCTAATGTGTTGCCCGAGTGAGAAATAGCAATTACGGTATCCTGTCGGGTAATCATTCCCAGATCCCCATGGCTTGCTTCACCTGGATGCATAAAAAATGAGGGGCTGCCGGTACTTGATAAGGTAGCGGCAATTTTGTTCGCTATATGACCTGATTTTCCCATGCCCGTTACGACGATCCTTCCTTTACAGGCAAGCAGCAATTCACAGGCTTTTTCAAATCGGCTATCGATTCGCTGGGTTAATTCAAAGACAGCTTGTGCTTCAGTTTCAATAACAGCAAGTCCAAGTGTACAGAAATTCATAGGCTATTGGATGTTTTTTGTTTATTTTTCATTCTAACAAAAAAACATTTGAATAAATAGGATTAAACACCTCATTTTTTTCGATCCAGGATGGATACCCAAGATGCTTCAAAATGCTATTTTTAGCCCTATTGCTTTTTCCGGCAGGAAACTTTTTAAAGATTCATAATAGAATAGGCTATTATTCCTCTTTAAAAAGCTTCCTGAACGAAAAAATCAAGTCGTCTAAAACCTAGCATTTTGAAGTATCTTGGGTATACTTCTACTTTTGGCTATAACCGGAAAAGAAAGCATGCCTGAAAATTGGGTTGAAATTAAAAATTTAGTCTTTACTCGTGAAAGCCGGCGCATTTTTAATGGCATCGATATGGTAGTTAAGCGAGGTAAGATTACCGCAATTATGGGGCCTAGTGGGTCTGGAAAGACTACCTTATTGCAGCTAATTGGTGCTCAACTAAGACCTGATAGTGGTTTTGTCCATGTCAATGGTCAAAACATGCATCTATTATCCCGCAGGGCATTGTATGAAGCAAGGCGGAATATGGGCTTGCTTTTTCAAAGTTCTGCTTTATTTACTCATCTTTCTGTGTTTGATAATGTGGCTTTCCCTTTGCGAGAACATACTCAATTAAATGAATCGATGTTGCGTGACATCGTATTGATGAAACTTGAAGCAGTTGGGTTGCGGGGAGCTGCCTCTTTGATGCCTGCTCAGTTGTCAGGCGGAATGGCCAGACGAGTTGCTTTAGCGCGTACCATAGCACTGGATCCAGAACTTATGATGTACGATGAACCATTTACAGGACAGGATCCGATTTCACTAGGTGTTTTAGTTCGTTTAATCAAAAGGTTAAATGAGTTATTGCATACAACAACAATTATTGTCTCACATGATGTCGAAGAAACCTGTTCTATAGCAGATTATGTTTACCTTATTTCCGGCGGCAACATCATAGGACAAGGGACTCCCAAGGAGCTAATTCAATCATCTGAACCCCAGGTCAAACAGTTTATGCATGGAGAGGCTGATGGAGTTGTTCCTTTTCACTATCCAGCCAGATCGTATATAGAGGAGCTATTAGATGCTTGAGTTCATCACGCGTATCGGTAGCCGTAGTTCACGGGTTTTGCAAAACCTGGGGAATTCCGGGTTATTTCTATTCTTCATGTTGTTTAGACGACCAGGCATTCCAAAGCTCTGGCCTTTGCTGCGCTATCAAATCCATTTTGTTGGTGTTTTGTCGTGTTTGATTATAGTTGTTTCTGCTTTATTTATTGGTATGGTTGTTGGTTTGCAGGGTTATAATACTTTGCAAAAATTTGGTGCATCAAGTCAATTAGGTCAATTATTAGCCTTAAGTATCTCAAGAGAGCTCGGACCAGTAATCAGTGCCTTATTGTTTGCTGGGCGTGCAGGCTCAGCTTTAACCGCTGAAATTGGTTTAATGAAAGCAACAGAACAGTTATCCAGTATGGATATGATGGGTGTTGACCCTTTAGGCAGGGTTATTTATCCTCGTTTTATAGCAGGTTTTATTACCTTACCCTTTTTAGCATTAATTTTTTCTGCTGTAGCTATTTTTGGGGGGTATTTTATCGGTGTTCACTGGTTAGGCGTGGATGCGGGAAGTTTTTGGTCCAATATGCAAGCAGCAGTGGATTTCCGTATTGATGTACTCAGTGGTATCATTAAAAGTTTAGTTTTTGCTTTTGTTGTAACCTGGATTTCTGTATTCCAGGGTTTTGAATGTGTGCCTACTGCAGAAGGTATTAGTCAGGCGACGACTAAAACAGTAGTTTATTCATCGCTTGCTGTATTAGGACTGGATTTTTTGTTGACCGCAATGATGATTGGAGATTGGTAAATGAGTAAGCAACGTTACGTAGATTTTAGTGTCGGCCTATTTATGTTGCTTGGTATATTGGCTTTGTTGGTCATGACAATGAAAGTGAGTAGTTTTTCTGGTCTTATGTCTCATGACAGTTATGAGGTAACTGCTGATTTTACCGATATTGGTGGATTGAAAGTGCGGGCGCCTGTTACTGTGGCGGGGGTTAGAATTGGAGAGGTAACTCATATTGATCTGCAGCCGGGAGAACTTAATGCAAAGGTAACTATGCGCTTGCGTAGTGATAAGAAAATACCTTATGAAGATGCTTCAGCGCGGATTTTGACAGAAGGGTTGCTTGGTTCCAATTATATTAGTATTGTCCCGGGTTTTGAGGAGGATGATGATAATAAAGACCATCCTTATTTACGAAATGGGGATGTGATTGGAAAGACTCAAGAAGCAATTATACTTGAAAACTTAATTGGTCAACTATTGTTTAACATTAAAAAATAAGGTCAGAACATGAGAATAATAAAAACAATTTTATTAGTTGTCAGTGTGATTTTATCTCCAATGATGAATGCGTCACAAAACTCTCCCATACCTATGCTGGAGCAAACTGCCAATAATATCATTGCTACCCTAAAAGAAAATAAAGCCAATTTAAAAAGTAATCCTAATATTATCTATCAGGCTGTAGAAGCAAATTTGCTTCCGATTGTTGATGTAGCAGGTATGTCACGTTCTGTTCTGGGAAGACAGGCATGGAGTAAAGCAACCAATTCACAAAGAGCGCAATTTTCCAAAGCGTTTACACGTTTGGTGATTCGTACTTATTCTAGTCCCTTGGCACAATACACTAATGAAAGCATACAATTTTTACCTTTAAGAGGCTCTCTGAATTCTCGATTTTTGCGAGTTAACAGCATTATTGTTCGTGCCGAAGGTCAAAATATTCCGTTGTCTTATAGCCTCGTTGCCAAAAATGGTCAGTGGAAGATTTATGATATCAGCGTTGAGGGAGTGAGCTTGTTGCAAAGTTTCCGGTCGCAGTTTGCAGCAGCCTTACAAAACTCCAGTATTGACGATGTCATCAAGTTAATGGAAAAAAAGCAACTTAAAAGGGCTTCCTAATGGTGAGTAACACTTGTTTTAAACCGGGTATTGACCTTACATTTAAGTCAGTTGTTGCTGTACGGGCAAAGCTCTATCAGGCTTTGATGGAAGATAAAAGTGATCGCTTTAGTCTGGATCTAAGTGATGTGAAACATTGTGATAGTGCAGGTTTAGCATTGCTTATCGAGGCTAGAAAGCTCTGTAAAAAAAATAATAAACTTTTTGAAATCATTGGCATACCTGATGCAACGCAGTCTTTAGCAGAATTTTGTGGCGTGAAACGTATTTTGGAGACCGTATAATTTTTTTGTAATTTCTGAGAGAAATTTCCTGTTTTTGGAGAGTGGTTACTTTTTTTTAGGATTATAAATTGTAGCCTGGGTGAAGGTGAGCGCCATAGCCCGGGTTTTCTTTTTTTATTTGGATAACAGAAACCCTAGGAAATGCTTGTGCTTTCACCCTAAATGTATTTGTTGCCAAAAGTTGTATTTATTTCAAATTGTGAGCTAATTTTAATGATAAGTAATGAAGAAATAGAACAAAAGTTTAAAACCATTGATGATGTTTTTTACATCAAAGTGGAGGGGGATGGTTATCAATATCAGATAACTGTAGTAAGTGATGTCTTTTTAAATAAACCCAAGGTAGCCAGACAGCAGTGGGTCTATGCGCAGCTGAAAGAATTGATTACCACTGGTAAGCTTCACGCAATTAGCATGAAGACGTGGACAAAAGAAGAATGGGGAACGCAAAATGGATAAATTATTAATAAATGGTGGTAAAGCACTTAATGGCGAAGTAGTCATTTCAGGAGCAAAAAATGCTGCTTTACCTATTATGGCTGCAAGTTTACTTGCACGAGATCATGTCACCATTTCCAATGTCCCCCATCTCAAAGACATAACCACTATGATGGAGTTACTCGGTCAGTTAGGTGCCCAATTAATTGTTGACGAGAAAATGAATGTCCAGGTTGATGCGAATCAAGTAAATGAGTTTGTTGCTCCTTATGATTTAGTTAAAACCATGCGTGCTTCGATTTTAGTTTTGGGACCTTTGCTTGCTCGATTTGGTAAGGCAGACGTATCTTTACCCGGAGGTTGTGCTATTGGGACAAGACCTGTCGACTTGCATTTAAAAGCATTGAAAACTATGGGCGCTGACATCACAGTCAAAAATGGTTATATCAATGCCCGTTGTAAACGTGGGCGTTTGCAAGGAAAGCGTTTAATGTTTGATACAGTCACTGTGACGGGTACTGAAAATGTTCTCATGGCAGCCACTCTTGCTGAAGGGACAACAATTATTAAAAATGCAGCCCGTGAGCCAGAAGTGGTTGATTTGGCCAATTTTCTAATTCAAATGGGAGCAAAGATTTCTGGTGCTGGAACTTCAATAATTGAGGTTGAAGGCGTTGAATCACTTTCAGGTGGGACTTATTCTGTAATGTCTGACCGAATTGAGGCGGGAACTTATCTTGCTGCCGGGGCTTTAACACGAGGACATGTAACTGTAAAACGAGTACGACCTGATACTTTGTTATCACAGTTATGTAAGTTTGAAGAAGCAGGTGCAGAATTAACCATAGGGGAAGATTGGGTTAGCCTTAATATGCACAATCAACGACCCCAGGCAGTAAATATTTCTACAGCACCGTACCCAGCTTTTGCAACAGATATGCAGGCTCAATTTATGGCGATGAACTCAGTAGCATTTGGTTCTTCAACTATTGTTGAAACGATATTTGAAAATCGTTTTATGCATGTGCAGGAGTTACAACGTATGGGGGCGCAGATTCAACTCAATGGAAATACAGCAATAATTAATGGCGTTGAGAAATTAACCGGCGCACCCGTTATGGCAACGGATTTACGTGCTTCGGCGAGTTTAATTTTAGCTGGATTAGTGGCAGAAGGTGAAACCTCGGTTGAGCGTATCTATCATGTAGATAGAGGATATGAACGCATAGAAGAAAAATTATCTTTATTAGGTGCTGACATCAAGCGAGTTTCTGACCGGTGATTACTAAAGAAGAACTATCCTTATATCTGCATCAGTTGTTGGGTTGTGAACGATACAATGATTATGCCCCTAACGGGATGCAGGTTGAAGGCAAAGAACAGATTAGCCGAATTTGTAGTGCAGTCACTGCATCTGAAGACGTAATTACTCAGGCTATTGCATGGAACGCCGATGCTTTGCTGGTTCATCATGGTTACTTTTGGCGCGGTGAAACACCAGTGATTATAGGTATGAAACGGCAACGAATTTATAAGTTATTATGCAATAATTTAAATTTATTTGCCTACCATCTTCCTTTGGATTGTCATCCTGATCTTGGAAATAATGCCTGCCTGGCCAAATTATTTGAAGTAGATATGGTGCATTCGCATAGAGCGGGTGGTACTGACAATCTGCTTTGGTCAGGAAAGTTAGCTCAAACGATGAAACATGCAGAATTTACTGAGTATTTAACAAAGAAATTAAACCGCTCCCCTTTATCTATCGCAGGCAGTGAAAAGCCGATTACGCATATTGCCTGGTGCAGTGGAGGAGCACAGGACTTTATCGAGGATGCATTTCGTTTAGGGGTAGATGCTTATATAAGTGGAGAAATATCAGAACGAACTTATTATCAAGCAAAGGAATTAGGAGTTCATTATTATTCTTGCGGCCATCATGCAACAGAGCGTTATGGCATTCAGGCTTTAGGTAAGCATCTAGCTTCTCAATTTGAGTTAGAACATCTATTTATCGATAGTGATAATCCTATTTAGGGTCCCTGGAACGCCATATTTGGCTCATCTTGAATGACAAATACGCTGATAAGCTGCGCTTTCTCAGCGTATTTGTTCATCCAACCTAAGCTCAAATCTGACCTTCCACCAAAAATTCAAACATGGCCCTTGAACAAATTTACAAGGGGGTAATTTTATGTGCCGGATGCTATGCTTTACCTGCTACATTTAATTAATAATCCAGTTAGTGATGTACATCTAAAGGCTCTATGTCGCCTACAGTAAATGTAGGTCCATGATCACCTGGTTCAAAACTGTTTGGATTTTGGTTATCCAGAACGTCCAGTTGAATACTTACACCATCCAGTGGGTAGTTTTTCATTAAATCTCTCCCCATGGCAGTAGCAAGAATTTCCCAAAATACTTCTGCAGGAAATTCCACAGTAGGTTCCATATACTTTAAAACAGCCGTACGTAACACCCGATAGTCTGGATATTGATTGTTTGGTAATTTTTTCTTGTAGGCATAGCGCACATAAATATTCACTGTTTGCCCTGATTGTCTATTTGTATGATATTCAGGAATAACAAATTGAAAATAATTCTTTTCAATATGATTTTCGTTATCCGTTGAAGCCCATATAGATGGAGGCCAATAAGAAATTACCATAACTAATAAAATGATTTTAAATAAATTTTTCATAAAATTCTCCAATAATCTAACCGACTAATGATCAAGAAAATCATCGGTATAAGCATTTAAAAATAGGGGTTAATTATTAGAAAATGAGCGTGGTGGCTTATAGATTCGTGTTTTAAATCCTGAGCATAGAGATGAAAGATAGAGAAAAAAAGAGAATAAACCCATTAGTGAATGGGTTTTTGATAAATTCAATTCCGTGGGTATGACATACGCTTGGCTAAAATTACAGCGAATAGAGGCAGTAATAGGAGTTTTTTGTAAACATTGATGTGCAGATCCTGTAACTGTAGCTGTGACAGGATTAGAAACAACGTTTTTATTACTCATTGTATATGGGAGCAATACAAGTAGTATTGAAAAAAAAATAAAAAAAACTTTCATGGTCGTTATTTTACCAGATTAATCATCAAAAATAACCATTATTTAAAAATGAGTGGGATTAGATGTGCTACATTTAATAAATCAATAGTGATTTACCTTATGTTACTCTTGTGCCTATAAGCGTCATAAGCTAACATGATTTGATAATCGCTAAAGGATTGTTTTTAATGATCAATTTTCGTTACTTTATGTTTTTAGTTTTTTTATTTTGTTCCTTTTCAGGCCAAACAAATACAAGTGAAAAGCACAATAATGCTTTTCGAAACTTTTGGCATCCCACTTATCTAGGGGAGCGTTTGGATTATTGTACTGCAGATGGTAAGGAATGTGGCAAAATCGTAGCAGATCATTATTGCCAAATGTTAGGTTATGATTATTCCAGCGATAATGAAATAGCCTACAATATAGGATTAACCCATTACCTATCAACCAGCCAAAGCTGCAAGGGATGGCGCTGCAACGGATTTATGACTATTGTTTGCGCTACTGGCTTATCTCATACCCCTCCAAAACCTTATCACTATCGGGAAAAACGTTTTGCCGTTCCTCGTTTTAATGATTATCGCGTGGATTGGTGTTATGACCAAAAACAAGGTTGCGGTGCACGGGCAGCCAATTCTTTCTGCAATCGCATGGGATTTATGCAGGCCAAGTATTTCGTGAAAGAAACCCAGGTAAGTGCTACTAAAACAATTGGCAGTCAGGAATTGTGTTTTGGGAATCAGTGTAATGCTTTTAAATTGATCGTGTGTTATCGATAAATTAATTATTGAAGTCTTTCCTCGCTTTAAGGGAGAGAAAAAATGATGGCAAGTATATAGAACTTAAGGATAAGTTTATGAGTATTAATGACAAGGTTCTTATCATTGATAATAATGAAAGTCGTTGTGGCAAGTTACGCACAATACTGGATTTTATCGGTGAATCTACTGAAGTCAGTAAATATAGCGAGTGGTACTTTGCTGATATAAGTCCCGACGTTATTCTTCTAAGTGCGAGTGAATCCATTCAGGAAACGATAAATGAGCTGGATTCTTTGGTAAATAAGTTTGCAAAAGTTCCAATCATTGTAGTGGGTCAAAAATTAAATAATACCCAATGTCTCTTACGTAATGTTGTTGCGTGTCAACCATTCCCATTTTCTTATGCTCAAATTATGGAATCCTTGCATCAATGTCAAATTGCTAAAGAAGCGGTAAAATCCATTATGATTAGTGATCATAAAAATCCTTTATTACGTAGTCTTGTAGGTAATAGTCCCAGTATTCGCAATGTTCGCCGATTAATAGAGCAAGTTTCTGATACTGAAGCCAGCGTTTTAATCCTAGGGGAATCCGGAACAGGTAAAGAGGTCGTTGCACGTAATATCCACGCATTATCATCAAGAGCTATGAAACCTTTTATTCCAATTAACTGTGGTGCTATTCCGGGAGAATTACTTGAAAGTGAATTGTTTGGCCATGAGAAGGGCGCATTCACTGGTGCAATTACTTCCCGACAAGGACGGTTTGAATTAGCGAACGGAGGAACTTTATTTCTTGATGAAATAGGGGATATGCCTTTACCTATGCAGGTAAAATTATTAAGGGTACTGCAAGAACGCTGTTTTGAGCGAGTGGGAGCCAATAAAAGCATTGATGTCAATGTAAGAATTATTGCTGCGACACATAGAAATTTGGAAGAAGCAATTAAAGAAGGGAAATTTAGGGAGGATTTATTTTATAGGCTTAATGTATTTCCTATAGAAATGCCTCCTTTGAGAGAACGGGCAGAGGATATTCCTTTATTATTTAACGAATTGATTGCACGCATTGAGAGCGAAAACAGGCCCAGCGTACGTTTAATGCCGGATGCGATGGCTGTATTAAGTCAGTACAGTTGGCCAGGTAACATCAGAGAATTAGCTAATTTGGTAGAACGACTCACTATTTTGTTTCCCAAAGGAATTTTGAGTAGAGAAGATTTACCACAAAAAGTCCGTGGCGAATACAAGCCCCTTTATGCAGAATCTGATACATCCAACTCGGAACGAGAAGCTTTATTAGAGGTGATGGATCAGGAGCAAATTTCCACTGCAGAAGGCATAGACTTAAAAGAACACTTGGTAAAAACTGAGTTAGCACTGATTAGTCAAGCATTAAATGAATCAGATTGGGTAGTGGCCCATGCTGCAAGCTACTTGAATATGAGACGTACTACTTTAGTTGAAAAAATGCGCAAATACGGACTTACCCGCCCAGAGCGGGTTTGAACTCATCTAAAGCAACTGTGGAATTTTGTTTGGTAAGCGTTCAACTCTATACCCGAGAAGCCATATTTAAATTCACGCTTAATATGGCTTGCCACCAAGATTCAAATATACCCTCTGAAGAATTATATTCTTCGAGTAAAAAGTGTAATTCAGACATTTAAATAGAATACGATTACCTAAACTCCGAGTTTTGCTGTACTTCACCCGGACTGCAAAATAACCAATTAAAATATTTATTTTTTGGTGTCGTCAGTTTTTGATTTTTTAGGTTCAACCACTTCAATAGTTTCAACGGTTTCAATAGTCTCAATGGTTTCAATAGGCTCAGCAGGCTTAACCGGTTCGGGAGCCGCTTTACTTTCCTCAACAGGTTTTTGAGGTTTGACCTCTTGAACTGGGTCCACCTTTGTTTGTTCTGCTTCTTCTGCTTGTGCTCTATTTTCTTTATAGTTGTGAACGATTTCACCAACACTTTTTTTAATATCTGTAAATAACTTGCTTGTCATTGAAGCTAACTCTTTGAGATCAGGTAGCTTTGATTTAAAGTCACTCATGGCTCACTCCATTTTGTAATATAAATTAATTATACACCATTATGTAAAATTCATCCGTTTATCCAGTATTTTGAATATTAAGGCTTTTTGTTATTTACCTTATAAGTCAATTGCTGAATTTGATGTGTTCTTTCCTTAACCCCATGGGTGCATAAACCGCATCGCCGGCTTAAGCAATTTATTCGCTAGAGAAGTTTTGGCTGGAACAGTGAGTTTAAATGCATTATAGCGTTCAATTTTTTCTATTAGATAGTCATCGCTTGTGCATAATTTATCTACGAGATGTAGATCAAAGGCATCTTTGGCTAACCAATGTTCTCCTGTAGAAACTTGCTCTATATTAAGTTGCTCCCGATGTTCGGCCACATAATTTCTAAAAATAGCATGTATCTTTTCCAGATCATCCTGAGCTTTTTTTCTGCCTTTTTCAGTATTCTCACCTAAAAGAGTTAGAGTGCGTTTATATTCCCCTGCAGTTAATAATTCTACATCAATATCGTGTTTTTTAAGCCAACGATGGAAATTGGGTATTTGGGCTACTACCCCTATAGAACCAATAATTGCAAAAGGAGCAGCAATGATTTGATTGGCAACACAGGCCATTAAGTAACCGCCACTGGCAGCCATTTTATCGATACTTACAGTCAAAGGAATTTTTTTATCACGAATGCGTTGGAGCTGCGAAGCAGCCAGCCCATAACTATTAACGATACCTCCAGGACTATCCAGACGTACTAAAACTTCATCCCCTGCCTTTGCAGTGCAAAGAATTGCAGTTACTTCATCTCTAAGTTGCTCTACCTGGGATGCTCTAATATCACCGTGAAAATCAATTACATAAAGTGTGGGCTGTTCTGATTTATTCTTTTTCTTTTTAGGTAATTTTTTACCTAAAACTTCTTTGTTCATTATGGATGTGATATGCTCATAATGCTTATTTAAAGATGAAATCTCCAGTTTTGGCTTTGGTTTACGGCTCATAGAAAAAAAACCTGCGACGACTACTAAGCAAGCAATAACTACCGTTACTGATTTTAAAAGAAACATACCGTATTGACTTAAAAATTCCATTACTCAACCTTTAAAAAAATAAAAACAAATTATGGCGATCAATAAGGCAGTTCGCAAGAGCCCAATTAAGTTGAAAGTAAATTAGTTGTAAAAAATAGGAGTATTATTTATGGAATTACAACTTGGTTTTTTAATCGTGATACCTCTTCGATAAAGCATTTAAAGAAATGGTTGCTGAGCGAAAAAGTGATTTAGAATTTGAGAAGGGTTTGGCAATGAATTAAAACTTGTTTTGTTTTTTAGTTCGAGTACTATTTAGTGTAGTCTGGGTGAAGCGCAGTGGAACCCTGGCTGCATAAATACAAACCTAAAAAAGTGTATCATTGGCCTATGCTTGATGTAATTAACCTTGATTTTGATTATCAGGATCAACCTTTATTAAATAAAGTAAGTTTTCATTTACCCAAAGGGGGATTACTTCATTTACGTGGTAGAAATGGTGCAGGCAAGACGACGCTATTAAAATTAATCGCCGGTTTATATCATCCCCTTCAAGGTGAAATTCAATTTTTTGGACAAAATATAGCTAAGGACTACTCTGCATACCAACGGCATCTGTGTTTTGTAGGTCACAAAACAGGGATTAACCCTAATTTAACTTTAAAAGAGAATTGCTTTTTTGATCTTCATTATGCTTCCTCATCGTACAGTATAAAGAAAGAAGAGTATAATAACCTTGAAGAGCTCGCTTCAATTTTTACACTCGAAGACCATCTGGACGTCCCTTGCGGCTTGTTATCTGCCGGACAGCGCAGGCAAGTAGGATTGCTGCGTTTGTGGTTCTCCAGCGTTAATTTATGGCTTCTTGACGAACCTTTAATCGCATTAGATGATAAGTCCATTACCCTGATTATGGATAAAATAGCAGCCCATCGAAAGCAGGGCGGATCAGTTTTATTAACTTCTCACCAGCAATTACCGCTAAGTCCCTCTGATTATGAGGAGTATTGTTTGTGATTTCTTCCTTGTCTTTATTTGCCAGACAATGTAAACGTGAATTGCTTATTCAGGTACGTCAAATCCGCTTTTTAGTGAATTCATGTTTGTTTTTCTTAATTTTCCTTTTTATGTTTCCACTGACTCTAAAGCCAGAAGCCGTATTGCTTAAAACTATTGCTCCTGGTTTAGTCTGGATGGCTATCCTCTTGTCTTTTTTGCTCTCTTCAGAGCGCTTATTTCAACAAGATTATGAACATGGTGTCATCGAACAATGGGTTGTTTCCGGTCAGTCTTTGCCTTTGCTGGTTGGTGCAAAAGTAATTGCTCATTGGTTATTTAATTTGTTGCCTTTACTCATTTTATGTCCATTGGTTGCTTTATTATTTTCATTGAATGTTTGGGAAACAGAGGTGCTTGCGCTTACTATAATTTGCGGCACCCCAGCTTTACTGTTTCTTTGTGCTTTGGCTGCCGCATTTGGAGTTGGAATCAACCAGAAGGGGCTTTTAATGGCTTTGATTTTATTGCCGCTAACCCTGCCTTTACTGATCTTTGGAAGCGGCACTTTAAATATAGCCATGCAAGGATTACCGATTAGTGCCTATTTAGCCTTATTACTTGCAATGTCTGTAGTTGCTACAGGTTTTTTACCTTATGCAATTGCCGGGATAATGCGCATCAGTCATGTTGAATAGGATCTGTTTCCATTTCTACTATGCTGCTCTAATGTGATTTCTCAGAAGCTCAATGCCCGAATTACTCCAAAAAATCCTTTGCAATGTTCAGACATATAATTTACTTGCAATTATTTTTGATTGATCTTGGTATAAAAAGGATTACTATATTTAATACATCAAGGATGCAAAAAGCTTGTGCAGGTCATAACCCAAGCCTTTAAAAATTATATATCATTCTATAAAAAAGTTCGGAGCTTAATCTTTTGTGAATGAGAGCAAAGGCTCCGATTCATCAGCGTGAATATTTTTAGGGTGTTGTTGGTATGCCCACTAATAACAACAGTGTCGAACGGTATGAACGATAAGATAGAAATTAAAGAGAAGAAAATTGCTGATCTATACGGTTATAAAAAAATATTAATGGCTATAGAAGAAGGAGACATTGAATCTTTAATTTATTTATTAGTAGGCTTTAATTTAGAAGAAATTATTGACTGCTGTACTGATGATGGGAAGTCACTCCAAATGCTGATTAAAGAATCAACTATTCCCATTCGAATTAACGAAAGATACATCGACCACTTTAAATCTCGATTAACCCCCTTGCAAAAAATTTTTAAAATCTGTGAAGGGCAAACACATCCTCCATTTCAATTGTTGCATGTACTGTTGCAATTAGGGGCTAATGTGAATAAAGAAGTTGATGAGGAAGGGAATACATTCTTACATGAATATGTGAGCCTGCATATTATTCATCCCAAAATAGCGACTCAGTTATTTTTAGCAGGAGGAGATTTTTTCAAAAAAAATCATCGTGGGGAGATGCCTTTTGATCGAATGGCTGAACATGAAGTGAGATTTATTCATAATTTAATCCAGATGCATGATAAGGAGTATCATGCCGCGTCAATAATTCAACGCCAGTGGCGCTCACTCAGTTCAAAAAAACAGGCCCCTGTTACTATTCCCCCCTTTGAGCACCCATTATTGAAAAAACCTGTCAAACTCCCTTTTTTTAATCCGCCTCAAGTTGAGAGGATGGAGGCATGGGTCGAACACCACCATGTAATGGATAGAGTCGTTGCACGAGAAGTAATAGACTCGATACAGCATATTTCTCATCGTCACTTTATGTTTGCATTAAAACAGGCCATCCACAAATTAAATAAATATCTTTATTCCCTTCCAGAATCAAACAGAAATTATGTGTTGCTTCTGGATGACAGGCTAGATAAAAGTAATCTATGGGTTACTAAACTAGCAAAACCGTATCTTGCTTTTGCACCCAAAGATTTTGTTACAATGTCTGAGCTTACTTCATTTAATCCTGGACTGGATGTACTTCATCTTATTGCAATTGATGATGCAAGCTACACCGGAAATTTTTTCGTTCATTTTTTCATGGATTATTACAATAAAACATTGATTCAAAATAATCGATTAATGAATTTAAAATGTCATTTGGTTCTTCCTTTCACTACCAATGAATCCCGTTTAAGATTAAAAAAATATGATGTGATAGTCCACACTCAAGAAACCTTGCCCATTTTTTCAGTTAAAGGTACAAAATTTAGTGGAAAAACAGCTACATTTTTTGATCATAAAGTTCCTTGCTCTCAATCCACAATTGAATGTATCTCAAAAGGAACATTAATCACAGGAGAAAGCGGTCCAATGTTTATTGAGTCTATTGTGCCACCCTATAAATAATAGTGACTCTTATCTCATAAGTGTGTTGTGAAAAAGAGCAAACGTAGCATCTTTGAAAGAATTTATGCCTGTGTCAAAGAAAATTGCTGCTAGAAAACTTACCAGAGAAAATAACCAAGAGAGTTTTTATCTAGCGGTATGTTTGAATTAATGCATCAGCGTTCCGAGGCTCACATACTGCTGGTATGATGTGTTTCGGTACTCGGAAATGAGGTCATTTTGGTTCAAGCTCACGAAATGACAACAGACTTTAAGTGATTCCAGGTTTTGCTAATAGGGGGATACGTGTTAAAATCCGCTTTTTTTGATTTCAATTATTCCTATGTGGAAATTATTATACCAACTGGCATCGCCTAAGCTTTTTTATAATTTTACCGGACGCTTTACTCCTGGTTTGGCAGTGGGCACTTTAGTAACTTTAGTTGTTGGTATCATTTGGGGATTGGCATTTACCCCTCCTGATTATCAACAAGGTGATGCATTCCGCATTATCTACGTACATGTGCCCAGTGCCTTTTTGTCCATGATGCTCTATGCCTGGATGGGTTTTTTAGCTGTATTGCTTTTGGTTTGGCGTATTAAAATAGCCGGTCTTTTAATAAATATTGTTGCTCAAGTTGGCCTCAGTATGGCTTTTCTTGCGCTGGTAACCGGAAGTATTTGGGGTAAACCCATGTGGGGTACTTGGTGGGTTTGGGATGCTCGTTTGACTTCAGAATTAATTCTTTTATTGCTTTATGCTGCAATTTTAGCAACCCACTATGCGATAAAAAATAAAGAAAATGGAGATAAAATTATTGCCATCTTAACTTTGGTGGGAATTATTGATTTACCAATTATTCATTATTCAGTCTATTGGTGGAATACTTTGCATCAAGGATCTACTTTGTCAGTCTTTGCCAAGCCCAAGATTGATGGAAGTATGTTATATCCTTTATTGTTGACTATATCTGGATTTTTTTTATACTGTTTGTGGATTATTTTAGAGAAAGCACGTCAAGAATTATTGCTTAGGGAAAAGAGGCAAGCTTGGGTCAAGATTCAATTTGAAGGGGAATTTAAATGAATCAATTTTTAGAGTGGCTGGCAATGGGGGGATACTCCATTTATGTCTGGCCGGCTTATGGTTTGGTCTGTGTGGTTTTAGTAATGAATTTATTAGGTATGAAATGGAAAGGAAAACAGACACGCCAAAAATTACAACAATGGTTTAAGCGATAAAAATGACTCCAGCACGCCGACGCAAGATAATGATTTTAATATTTACCCTGTCTATTTTATCCATTGCTGCAGCGCTGGTTTTGTATGCACTGAGACAAAATATAAGTTTGTTTTATACTCCTACCCAGGCTGTAGCAGGTGAAGCGCCACAACAGCATAATATTCGTATGGGGGGAATGGTTGAAAAAGATTCCATTATTCGCTCAAAAAAAGGTTTGGATGTAGAATTTAAAATAACCGATTATAATCAGACCATTACCGTAAAATATACGGGTATTCTTCCAGACTTATTTAGAGAGGGGCAGGGAGTAGTTGCTGAAGGGCAGCTGCTTGATAACCAACATTTTCGTGCCTCACAGGTATTGGCGAAACATGATGCGAATTATATGCCGCCAGAAGTGAAAGCAGCTTTATCCCAAAAGGTACATTCATGATTGCAGAATTAGGGCTTTTTTCTTTGGTTTTGGCTTTGCTTTCTTCCATAATGCTTGCATTAATTCCACTCATTGGGTTGCAATTAAAACGGAGTAATTGGGTAAATGCTGCAGGTACTTATGCAGCCTGCCAGTTTTTCTTTATTGCCTTATCCTATCTTTTCCTCACTCTTTGTTTTTTAAAAGATGATTTTTCGGTAATTTACGTACTCAGTAATTCCAGCATTAACTTACCTTGGTTTTATAAATTCTGTGCTGTTTGGGGTGGGCATGAAGGCTCCATGCTGTTATGGGTTTCCATTCTGAGTTTTTGGACGTTACTGGTGGCTTTTTGCAGTGCCGGCTTGGATAAGGAAATGCGTACGCGTGTTTTAGTTGTTCTCGGTTGGCTAAGTATTGGATTTATTCTTTTTTTGCTGACTACATCCAACCCTTTTTTACGTCAATTTCAAGTTTTAGATACACAGGGTCGCGATTTGAATCCCTTATTACAAGATCCGGGTTTTTTATTTCATCCGCCCATGTTGTATATGGGATATGTAGGTTTTTCTGTTGCCTTTGCCTTTGCTATTGCTGCGCTTTGGGCAGGTAGGGTAGAAGCCAGTTGGTCGAAATGGACTAGACCTTGGACATTAGCCGCATGGTGTTGTTTAACGGCTGGGATCACTTTGGGAAGTTGGTGGGCTTATCGTGAGTTAGGTTGGGGTGGATGGTGGTTTTGGGATCCAGTCGAAAACGCCTCTTTTATGCCGTGGCTAATAGGAACTGCTTTATTGCATTCTTTGGCAGTAACTGAACAGCGCCAACAATTTAAAGCATGGACCATGTTGCTTGCAATTGCTGCTTTTTCTTTAAGCTTAATCGGTACTTTTCTTGTGCGCTCTGGTGTTTTGACTTCAGTTCATGCATTTGCCGTAGATCCGCAGCGCGGATTATATATTTTAGGATTTTTATTATTTGTTATTGGTGGATCTCTATTGTTGTTCCTTTTTAGAGCACAAACCTTACATTCAGGCAGCAATCCGAGTCCTTTTTCTAGGGAAAGTGCTTTATTATTAAATAATGTTTTTTTAGTAGTAATTATGCTCACTGTTTTAATGGGAACGGTGTATCCCTTACTTGTTGAAGGTTTAGGCCTGGGCAAACTGTCTGTAGGAGCCCCTTATTTTAATTCTGTATTCGTTCCTTTAATGATTCCCCTGTTGTTATTGATGGGAATTGGTATTCATTTAAGATGGAACAGAGATCATTGGCGTAGTGTATTAAAAAAGCTTTGGAAAACAGTTTTTCTTAGCTTCTTAATTCCTTTGATTTTGTTAATGACCACCGCTCAAGAATTTAATAGTTCGGCTTTTATGGGGCTGATCCTTGCTTTCTGGGTGATTTTAAGTACATTTCAAGCGGCTTATAGACGGATTTTTGATCGTGGTTTATATCAAGTAGGACAAGCTTTTTGGGGAATGATTCTTGCGCATTTGGGAGTAGCAACTACGGTAATTGGTATTGCAGTGTCTACAGCCTATGGTGTGCAAGATGATGTACCAATGGAACTCGGAAAAAAAGTATCGTTACTTGGTTATTCTATTGAGTTTATACGCCAGGAACCGTTAATCGGACCAAACTATAAAGGAACGAAAGCCCAATTTAAAATAAATTATCAGGGCAAGACCAAGGTGATTTATCCTGAAAAAAGACTTTATACAGTAGGTCAAATGGCAATGACTGAGTCCGCAATTGATGTAACACCGTTTAGAGATATTTATGTCGCTTTAGGTGAGCCATTAGCAGATAACTCCTGGTCAGTGAGACTCTATTACAAACCTTTAATTCGTTGGATTTGGGCTGGCGGGTTTATGATTTTAGCAGGTGGTTTTTTTGCACTGACAGATAGACGCTATTATCAAAAAAGACAGCAAACAATAATTGGCGCCCAGGAGTTGAAGACATGAAAAAAATAGGATGGAAAGTGATTCCAATTACTCTTTTTTTGTTGCTTTGTGTCTTTCTTTGGCGTGGTTTATCCTTAGATCCGCATGAATTACCTTCTGTGCAGCTTGGAAAGTCATTACCTAACTTTAGTCTCCCTGAGTTGTATTCGCCGAATTCTTTTTTTAGTTCCAGCCAATTGCAGGGACAGGTAGTTTTATTAAATATTTGGGCTAGTTGGTGTGCAGCATGTGTCGAGGAGCAAGTCTTTATGTTGCAATTGGCACGTGAAGGAGTGCCAATTTATGGGTTGAATTACAAAGACAAATCTACTGATGCCCTCCTTTGGTTGAAACAATGGGGAAATCCCTATAAACGTGTCATCCAGGACAAGGACGGAAAAGTTGCTATCGATCTAGGTGTTTATGGTGCTCCAGAGACTTTTGTGGTTGATAAGAAAGGAATAATCCGTTATCGACATGCTGGAATTATGACTCAGGAGATGTGGCAAAAAGAGATTTCACCTTTGATAAAACAGTTGGAGCAGGCTTCATGAAAATAGACCTGTTATATTTTATTTTGGGGGGGGTTTTGCTTTTTTTATGTGGTTCAGTATGGGCAAACAGCACTTACCCTTTGGATTCGGCTCAAAAGGAAGCTCAATTTAATCATCTGCTCAAAGATTTGCGTTGCCTGGTATGTCAAAATCAAGATTTGGCAGATTCTAATGCTGAATTAGCTAAAGATTTGCGTAACCAGGTTTATCAAATGGTGAAAGAGGGTAAGAGTGATAGTGAAATCAGTGATTATCTGACTGCTCGTTATGGCGATTTTATCCTGTTTAATCCCCCGGTTAAAGCAGTGACTTTTTTATTGTGGTTTGGACCTATTTTATTTTTACTCTTAGGATTTGTTATTTTCTGGCGCACTTGTTTTGGAGTCCGAAAGAAGGAACATGCATAATTTAGCGAGCTTTTTATGAATGAATGGTTGTTACTGGGATTATCAGCGTGTTTAACTGGCTTAGCTTGTATATTCATGGTTTACCCATTCAGACGCCGTTTTACCGCAAGTCTGTTACTGGTTCCTGTTATTTTTTTAGGCGCATTTACAGGATATTTTTATTGGGGCGGCTTTGGAGGATGGCAAGAGTATCTCCAACACCTTAATTCCCAGAAACAAGCTAAAAAAATGTTGGAATCGATTAAAACTCCACAAGAATTAATCGAAAAATTGCGCGCAAAATTAGATGAAACCCCAAAAAGTGCAAAAGGTTGGTATCTCTTGGGACGTTTGTACAGCAGCCAAAATGAAAAACAAAATGCTGTAAATGCTTTTGCAAAAGCATATCAATTTAATCCCGATGATGAACAATATGCAGTGAATTATGCGCATAGCTTGTGGGTCCTGAATAATCAGCAATTTACCGAACAGATCACTGAAATATTTATCCGATTATTAAGAAATAATCCAAATCAGCCCGATGCATTGGCAATGCTCGCGATGGATGCTTTTGTAAGCCATGCTTATGAAGATGCAATAAGTTATTGGCAACGTTTATTAAAACTGGCTCCAGAACAATCAGAAGAAGCCAAAGCAATTCGGAAGGCAATTGCTAAGGCTGAAGAGCATCTGAAGTTAAGAAATAAAAATCTGGATTGAAATCAAAAACCGCAAGCGCAATCAGAGAGATCTCAACACATTTTTGTTACCTACGTACCGCGCTTTATGCGCGGTATCCAGAACGATGCTTTGATGTACTTTTGGCCTTTTTCTCAAAGGCAAGATCTCCTAGATACCGCGCATAAAGCGCGGTACGTAGAGGAGGTATTATATTACATTCGACTACTTTAAATTGGTAACCATTTCTCAAAAGCGAACAGGACATTTCTGATTTTTTTACGATAAATGCACTTTTTGAACATCATTCTTTTTATTTTGACCTTTTGTTTTTAAATCCGTTCTATTACGATGTGAAACATATCTTTTTGTAATGCATTTAATTTTAAATCTGCTAGTCTATAAATAGGCATCAGAATTATAAGGAGAAAAATGATGTATAAGAGGGTATTGTTTGCTACTGACTTTGACGAGGTTGGTGTTATAGCAGCGCATAAAGCGAAAAAAATTGCTGATGAGAATGGCGCTGATCTGATATTAGTTCATGTCGTAGAACCCATTCCTGCTTATGCTTATCCTGGTTTTGCCGGATTTGCTGAAGTTGAATTATCTATTCGCGAGCAAGCTGAAAAAGAACTCAATGAATTAGGTGAAAAGTTGGGGGTAGATGCAAAACACCGATTTATTGAATTTGGCTCCACCAAAAATGAAATTTTAAGGGTTGCACAAGAGCGGCATATCGATTTGATTGTTACAGGGAGTCATGGAAAACATGGTCTTTCCTTATTATTAGGTTCAACAGCAAATTCCATTTTGCATGGTGCCGAATGCGATGTTTTAATAGTCCGTTCTATACCTTCTGAGAAGCATCCTAAAGTGTAAGAATCGAGTATAAAAGTGTAGCCTGGGAGAGCAGCAAGGCGTTGCACGGATTTATATTAATTCTGTTTCCCCAGGTTTCACTTGACTTCGTTTGGCTATAAATGCTTCTAATAATTTGCTTCCACTCGCTTACTATTTCTCAACGGGGCAGAAAACAAGTATACTACTGAGTTTCGAGTTACACGATTGAATTACTTATGAAATTGTTGCGCGGCATTCAACATTTTTCTGCGTTTGATAAAGGCGCGGTCGCTACTATTGGTAATTTTGATGGCGTGCATTTAGGGCATCAAAATCTTATTAGGACTTTAGAGAACAAAGCAAATGATTTAAAGTTGCCTTTACTCCTAATCTTATTTGAGCCTCAGCCTAGAGAGTATTTCCAACAGGAGAAAGCACCAGCACGACTTTCCAGTTTAAGAGAAAAATTAGATGTATTACGCTCATGCCAGATTGATTACGTATACTGTTTTAAATTTGATAATACATTAGCGCAAACTTCTGCAGTTGATTTCGCACACACTTATTTATTTTCTACGCTCAATGTGAAATATCTCCTGGTAGGCGAAGATTTTCGTTTTGGCAAAAACAGAGAAGGTGACGTGATTTTGCTGAAAAAACTTGGTTCAGAATATGCCTGTGATGTAAGTATTTATTCAAATTTTTGTATTAACGAAAATAGAATCAGCTCAACACGAATTAGAACAGCATTGCAGCATGGCGATCTAAATACAGCAGCAAAATATCTAGGTAGACCTTATAGTATTTGTGGTCGTGTATTACATGGCGACGGGCGTGGACGACAGTGGGGAATCCCCACGGCAAATCTTGCTTTGCATCGCTATTCTTTGCCTTTACAAGGAGTATTTGTAGTTCGAGTTCGAATCGCTTCGCAAATGGTGTATGGGGTAGCGAATATTGGACGTCGTCCTACAGTAGATGGCAGCAAGAACATTTTGGAAGTGCATTTATTTGATTTTGATCAGTCCATATATGGTGAATTAATGCAGGTGTTTTTCTTGCACAAATTGCGTGATGAGGTTAAATTCACTTCGGTGGATGCTTTAATCGCGCAGATTTATGATGATATTGCGGTGGCAAAAGGATTCCTAAGTAATTGTAATGGAAAGACCTCTCTATCAACGTTGGGCGTAGATTTGAGTGAAGATTGAATAACAACATTTTGAAAATAGGACAGGGATGATACTGTATGGTTTTTTCAGACTATTTTTCATTACCCCGAATAGGGTCGGCATCCCGAATCAGGGTGAATAGTCACCAACAATTTAACGATTTCGCAGAGTAAACTCTTATGGCAGAATACAAAGATACATTAAATCTCCCTAATACTTCATTTCCGATGAAGGCAAGCTTGGCTACTCGAGAGCCCGAAGTTTTGACCGCTTGGCAAGCAAAAAAAGTTTATGAAAAAATTCGTAAAGCTCGTGCCGGAAGTAAGCGCTTTATTTTGCACGACGGTCCTCCTTATGCTAATGGCCATTTGCACTGCGGGCATGCGTTAAACAAGATTCTTAAAGACATTATCATTAAATCCAAATCACTCAGCGGGTATGACGCGCCATTTGTTCCTGGTTGGGATTGTCATGGGCTGCCTATTGAACTCAATGTAGAGAAAAAGATAGGACGAGTCGGTGATAAGGTATCTGCACGCGAGTTTCGTGCCAAATGTCGTGAGTATGCTGCCAGTCAAATCGACATTCAGCGTGATGAGTTTCAACGCCTTGGAGTTTTTGGAGATTGGTATAACCCTTATGTCACCATGGATTTTCGTTATGAAGCCAATATCGTTCGCGCATTGGGATTGATGATCAAAAATGGTCATTTGCACCAAGGTTTTAAACCAGTCCATTGGTGTATTGATTGTGGATCTGCTTTAGCTGAAGCAGAGGTGGATTATGATGAGAAAACCTCACCTTCCATTGATGTTGCTTTTTTTGCAGTACACCCCGAAGAATTTATTCATTTGTTTCAACTAAACGCAGAAATAAAGCCAGTTAGCCTTCCTATCTGGACTACGACTCCTTGGACTTTACCTGCTAATGAAGCAGTATGCTTGCATCCCGCGATTGATTATTCTTTAGTTGATACAGATGATTCTTATTTAATACTTGCCACCGATTTAGTTGAATCTACTATGGCTCGTTACGGAGTGAGCCACTATACAATTTTGGGTTCGGCAAAAGGACAGGTTTTTGAGCATTTGAAATTAAGACATCCTTTTTATAATCGGGTTGTTCCAGTGGTTTTAGGTGAGCATGTAACTACTGAATCCGGTACTGGAAGCGTACATACTGCTCCTGCACATGGACCAGATGATTATCTGGTTGGCCAAGCGTATAATTTGCCTTTAATTAATCCCGTTAAAGGAAATGGTTGTTTTGCTGACGATGTTGAATTATTTGCTGGACTTTCTGTATTAAAGGCAAATGACACAATTTTGGGTGTTTTGGCTGAAAAAGGAGTTCTTTTAGCGAAAGAGAATATTAGACACAGTTATCCTCATTGTTGGCGACATAAATCACCGATGATTTTTTTGGCAACGCCTCAATGGTTTATTTCGATGGATAAAGGTCAGCTAAGAAAACATATTGTTAACGAAATTGATAAAGTGACTTGGGTGCCTGACTGGGGTAAAGCTCGCATCAGTAACATGGTTGAAAACAGACCTGATTGGTGTATATCAAGACAGAGAGCTTGGGGCACTCCTATGCCCTTATTTGTACATAATACGACGCGTGAATTGCACCCCAATACACTGGAGCTTATTGAAAAAGTTGCATTACTTATCGAGAAATCCGGGATTGATGCCTGGTTCGAGATGGATGCAAAAGCGCTTCTGGGAGATGATGCGGAATTATATGATAAAATTAACGACACGATGGACGTGTGGTTTGACTCGGGTGTAACTCATTTCTGTGTGTTACAGCAAAATAAAGCCTTGTCTTTCCCTGCGGATATTTATTTTGAAGGTTCAGACCAGCATCGCGGTTGGTTTAATTCCTCGTTAACCACTTCCGTAGCTATGTATGGTAATGCTCCTTATAAAACAGTATTGACTCATGGCTATACTGTGGATGCTGAGGGTAAAAAGCTTTCTAAATCCAAAGGAAATTATGTTGCCTTGGATCAATTGGTTAACCAACACGGTGCGGATATTTTACGTTTATGGGTTGCTTCTACGGATTACCGACATGAAGTGAGCATTTCAGATGAAATTATCAAAAGAAATGCAGACGCTTATCGAAGAATTCGTAATACAGCCCGTTTTTTATTAGCAAACCTATTTGATTTTGATCCAGCAGTTGATAGCGTACACGACAAAGATCTTTTGGAGTTGGATAAATGGGCATTAAAGCGCAGCCAGCTTTTACAAAAAGAAATTATCGAAGCTTATGAAAGCTATCAATTTCATGTTATTTATCAGAAACTTCATAATTTCTGTGCGGTAGACATGGGAAGTTTTTATCTTGATTTGATTAAGGACAGACAATATACCACTGCAAAAGAAAGCAAAGCCAGACGTTCTTGCCAAACTGCAATGTATCACATAATTAGGGCATTTACTCTTTGGTTGGCACCTATTTTGTCTTTCACAGCGGAAGAGATAGGGCGCTTTATACCTGGCTATAATCAGGAATCAGTCTTTACTGAACTTTGGTATGATGCTTGGCCAAAGATTGATAATGTGACTATGGAAGATTGGGATGAGTTGCATTTAATTCGTGATGAAGTGAATAAGGCATTGGAAGAGACACGTCAAAAAGGCGAAATTGGCTCTGCTTTGGCTGCAGAAGTTACTTTATATGCAGATAACAAAGTATTACCTAAACTGACTCGTTTGGGCGAAGAATTGCGCTTTTTGTTAATCACATCCGATGCCGCAGTCCATCCTATGAATTCTGCTCCAGCAGGTTTAGCGGCCACAGCATACGGTGTTTCTATTGCAGTTTCGGCAAGCCCACATGAAAAATGTGCCCGCTGTTGGCATAGACGGCCGGATGTTGGCCAAAATGCCCAGCATCCTGAGCTCTGTTTACGTTGTGTTGGCAATATTAGCGGCCAAGAGGAAATGAGGCAATTTATATGAGAAAATGGCCATGGTTTATGCTCAGTCTTATAGTGATTATTTGTGATCAAGCAAGTAAGTACTTGGCGAGTGTTTTTTTAACTCCATATAAACCATTACCTATTTTTCCAATGTTTAATCTTACTTTGGCCTATAATTCTGGTGCTGCTTTTAGTTTTTTAAGCGGTGCCGGAGATTGGCACAGATGGTTTTTTGCCGGTTTTAGTTTCATCGTGAGTATTATGCTTGCTGTCTGGTTGTATCGTACCGAAAGCCAGGCTCGATGCCTTTTAGCAGGAATTAGTCTTATTTTAGGTGGTGCAATTGGTAATTTAATCGATAGAGCCCTTGATGGTTATGTCATTGATTTTATTGATGTGTATTATAAGCACCATCATTTTGCTACGTTTAATCTAGCGGACAGTGCAATTTGCATTGGCGCTGGATTTTTTCTTCTGGATCTGTTGGTTAATAGAGAATGACTCAGTATTTATATGAGTCAATTTGGTTGCTAATCTACCCAATTGACAACCATCTCTGATGGAAGATTGCTCATTAGCTTTTCGCGGGTGTTTTTAATGTTTGCAACTCTTGTGCCTCATCAAACCACATTGCTACGGTATGTGTCTGAGGGTATTCCTCAGCCTTGCCTACTAAAATACTTGCTATCCGGGTTGTGTTTTTTTCCGTTACAGCTTCACTCAAGGACTTAAACATTTCATTATATGTTTTAGAGAAAAGACATAATATCTTATGAAGAAAATTCTTTTCATATTTCTGAATAAATAACTCGGTAGCATGAAGAAGGGAATCTTTCTTTGGTTTACTATCTATAAGAAGCTCTATTTTTTGTACATCTTCTATGATATTTTTCTTGATTTCTTGAGCTTTTTTTTGAGTATCACTTATTCCATTAAGCAAAGCATCCATTTTTTCTTGAGGGGACATTAAAGGATCTATTTTTTTATCCCCATGAGTAACTGTTTTGACTGCATGATCAAGCATTATCTCAAAGGGTACAACTAAACCATCGGTTTTAATTCCTAGCTCATCTAACGCTAATATTTTTGTATGAATCTTTTGAAGTTGAAGGACATATTTTTCCTGCGCAATTAAATGTTTGCGAAATTCTTCTATATCATCAAGGATCTTGTCAGTACTTACTGTAATACCTTTAGCTGATTTAATCTGTGCCTGATGCTCTTTTATTGTTTGGATATCTTTTTTTTCTAACTCTTTGAGCTGGTTAAATTCAGCTGTAATCTCCGCAATAAGCTTAGTAGGATCTTTGTATTCTTTTAAATTAACTCCTAATTTCTTTAAGGCTTCATCCGCTTTATCATCAATCAATTTTAATGGCAAAATATTAGTGGAGGTACCACCCAAAAACTTAGGCATTACTACAAAGAATCCTCCTTTAATTTTTGCAAAACCATCTGCATATTTTTCATCAAAAAATGATTGCCAATCTTGTTTTTGCTCCGCTTCTATTTCAAGATCATCCATAAGCTGGTTAAACTGCTCTTGAGTTTGGTAATTCGCCCAAAATTCCTTCATTACATTGTTAGAAGACCCACTTAAGATTCCCTTCAAATGCACCATCCGTTGGATTTTAGCTTCACGTTCTTTTATAGCCAGCAAATTAGTCTGAAATTGTTCCTTTGCGCGTAGTTCAGGTGTCAATTGTTGTAAAGCTCCATTATGTGATGACCCACCGGTTTTTAACAAATGATTGTGATTTTGTACTAATTTATTAAATTTTTCTGCGATTTCTTGTTTTATATTTGCTAAAGCTTTCTTTTTATCTGCAAAGCTATCAGGTACTAGGGATTCAAAAAAGCAAATAGTGCAATAAGACACAAGCAACGTTTCATGGCTTGTATTTTGAGCAGCCTGGAGTTCCAAGGATTTAATCCATTCCTCTAGATTAACTTGGATCTTATTTATCAGCCCAAGTTTAGGAAGCCCTACTGTGGTAAAACCCTTAATAATTCCATCGCCCAAGTAAGATAATATTAAATCAATAAACTGTTTTTCTGGATGATCATCGGGTAGATTTTTCGTACGTCGAGCAATTATTGCTGCGACGCAAAAAAGAAAATGATTAATCTTTTTTGGTACTTGTTCATCAAAATTGTCTTGGATAAATTTTAACTGCCTCTCGGGAGGTTGCCGTTTAACCAGCTCAATAAAATCATTAAAAACATGTGTAGACCTTACATATTTTTCTAATTTATTATCTTTTATTTTTCCAAGCTTTTGTACGGTAAAATCTAAAGTTTCTTTTGAAAACATAATAGCTCCACAACGAAGCATGGTGTGTAAATTTATTATAACATGGTTATATTAAGACAATCTGATGGCATAAAAAATTGCTCAAATTTACGTATTGTTCAAATTAATTATTACCGAAATGAAGGGCTAAAAATGAGGGTTATTTATTATGGACTTAAATAAAAAAATCGATGTCCTTTATCCATATTTTTTTATCTATTTTTTTCAAAAACGGGCATTTTTCCCAAGTTTTCTTCGTCTAAAGTTTCTTTTGCTCTTTCTTTTAATCCCTTAAATTGTTTTGCAATTTCCTTTTTATTCGCAGGTTCATTGGTTAGGTCGAGTGCCGCTTTTATTTTATTCAAACTTGTTTCAGTATCTTTCTCTGTTAGAGCTTCCTTCAGCTCATTGAACATTTTTTTATAAGAAGGTGAAAAAATAAGTAAAAGCGTATGACCCCATGTATTTTCTTTAGAGCTGACAAATTGATTCACTAATTTAATCATACTCAATTTGTGGCTACTCGACGTGTTTACTATATGATTAATGCTCAATTGGATACCCGCTACATTGTCAAGCGCTCTACCTATCGACGAATTTAAGACAGCAATTTTTTTTGCGGTTGGTACGTCAGGAGGTAAAGGGTGTTCCATGTAGCTCATTGTATTAATTACTTCATCTAAAAGTAGTGCAAAAGTTTTTTCTATGTCAGTACAATCTACATGCTTCTTCAATAGTTCTATTTTTTCATGAATATTTTTAAGAGATACAATGATTATTTTTTGCTTTACCAGGTTTTCTTTAAGTTCTTCTATATCGCTATTTATTTTTCCTAGTGTATTTATTGTTGTATCTCCCTTCATACTGTCTAGGAGTTGTTTATCGAATGAATCAATTTTAATCTTTTTAAGGCCGGCTAAGTTTTTTAAATCTTTTTCTATGCTATCAATAAGTTGAGAAGGGTTTTCCTCATCAGGAATTATTTTTTGCTGTTCAGCGTGAATCGCTTTTAGAGGCTTTTGAGCGGTCTCACATTTGCTAAGGAGCACTTCTAAAGAAATCATATCACTTTGAACTCCTCCCATAAATTCAGGGAGCCCCCAACTTCCTATCCATAATGTTGAGATGGCTTGTTCTGCATATGATCCATGCTGATATCTAAAATACTCTAGCCATCCAGGTTTTTCACTTTCTGACAGCTCAAGATCGTCCATAAGCTGATTGAATTTTTCTTGGGTATTATACTTTTTCCAGAACTCACTCATTTTGTCTTCTTTGTTTGCTGAAGGTTGCTCTTTTAACAATTGGTGTAATTTAAGGAGTCTATTAAATTTTTCTTGTGGGAAGCTATTTATTTTTTGACGACGTTCTTCTTGTTGTTTTTTTAGAAACTCTAATTGTTCTTTGAACTGCTGATGTAAAGTAACTTCTTTTGGAAGTAGTACTTGTAAGGCGTTACTTACTTGCTCTGAGCGAGAGGCGTGTTGGGTAGAGAACTCAGCAGGTGCAGGGCTGCTTTCACTTTCCAATTTGTTTTTTAGTTCATTAAATTTATTCGCTACCAATATTTTTATTGTTGCCATTTCATCTTTAAATTTTTTAGGTACTATGCGATAGCTTGATAGTTTTTCCTCAAGTGAACATGCAACAGCATACAGTGCCAATAAAACTTCGTGTTGTGTTTGCATGCCTTGATTGATGTCGAAATTTTGTATCCAATCCTTCATTCCTTCTATAAGGTTATTAATTGCTTCTTCATTAAGTTTTAATCCAAATCCTATAGAACCAAATCCATGAACCCACCCGTTGCTTAACCCAGATATTAGTTTATCAATAGGTACCATTTCAGGAGGATTTGCAGGGAGATCCTGCTTACGTCCCAATGCTAAAGCTGCTAAAGTAAAAACTAGAGTCCAAGTTCGTTTTTGGCTACTCTCCTGGTCAATTTTAGCTGCCATACCTCCTGTTTTTTCTTTCATTTCTTTGGCGATATGCTCAAGTTGTTGATCAAGTGGCAATAATTTGCATTGTTCAATAAATCCAATGAACGCATTTTTTATGCCTAGTTTATACAGGTCGAAGGAAGGATCTTTTTTAGTTTGCCCACTATACGAGGAGAGAATAATTACTGTTCTATCTAATAGAGCATCAGTAAGCATAATTATAGGGTTTAAAATTACTATATTATATTATAGATTTCTCAATCTTAAGGATATATTAACCATTTTTGGTAGCACTTAAGTTTGAGTTCTGTTTTTTTATAAATAAAATATATGTTACGCCAAAATGCTTGTGGTAAGCGCACTGAGTTGTTTGGTATCAGGATTATGTATACTTACTGCTGCCACAGCAGGTAAATTGAGGAAATGTTCTGCTTCTTCCCATTCAATTTCAGCTGGGAACAATTTTAGATGTGGAAGACATTTATTCAAAAGAGTACAAAAAGCCAAATCCGCTGGAAAGGGGCGAACATGCATGTAACCAAGGCTCATCACAGCCATTGCTTCTGAAAGAGTCGCAACGCCGGGTAAATAATTAAGCGAGTACACATTTGCTGTTTGGGCAATGGCTGGTAAATAGCCGGGGCTGGTGGCGAAATGTACATTTGCCTGATAGCAATTTTCAAGTTGTTGTGTATCAATCACCCCACCGGCACCGATTTTAAGCGAAGGGTAATGAGTAATTGCCTGATTTAACAGTTTTTGATCGGTTGAATTAAGTTCAACTAAATCAAAACCGGCAGATTTTATTTGCTCTAACCGCTCAAACAAAAAATTGTCTACATCCAGGGATATAATTACAGATTGATTGCCCAGTAACTTATCTAAGATCATAGTGAGTCCTATGGTGATGTATATTTTTTAGTAAACTTTGTTTCAAATGGGTTAAATCACAAAACTTAATGTTAGAAGAGTTGGTTTATGTTAGCAAGTATATTAGTGATTGTTATTTGAAATAAATTAGGGATATTAATTAGTTTGAAAAAAAAAATTATGGTGATTAAAGTGTGCACCGAGCATCCTATGGATGCTCGGATATGGGTGAACTGCTTGTTATCTAGGTGCGGTTGGAGTACTCACATGTTCTTCCCGTTTTTCCACGGGACTCAATTCGGAAGTAACATTATTTTTATAGGAATCTTCTCCAAATTTAGGCATATTTTTCAATAAATCATTCATCGTTGTTGGGGGAACAGGCGCCATTTCTAACATACGCTTGATTTTTTCTTTAAATGTCTCCGGGTTTTTATCCAATTCAGCTTGTTCTTTTCGATTTAAGGTTTTCTTCGCTTTATCTGTAACATAATCATCCATTTGATCGCGTAATTTTGGATCTTCTATTGTTTTGACCGCAGTAAATAGTGAACCCCAAGTGGGCTTTTGTCCGTTATTCACAGTTTGGACGAATGCAGCAGTTAAAATTTGTTGTGGTGAAGGCATTGAGGGTGAAGTTCCTTTAGATAGCGTCGGTGTTGGAATGGATACTGAACCTAGGCCAAAGCTATTGCCTGTTGTGATCGTTGATTGCGGGGGATGCATCGTCAAAGCAGGAGTATTTAGTACAGCGTGCTGTGCGTTGGCTCGCGCTGCTTGCATTGAAGTAATTTGGTTATTAACCATTAATTGTTCTGCTTTATTTACCGCAATTTTTGAATGGGTTTCTTCCTTTCGTGTTGCATTGAGTTCAACCTCTTGTTTTTTCACGTGCTGAACTACATTTTTCACACTCATGATCTCAGGTTTGACTTTTTCAAAACGGGCTTGGGCCTCTTCTAATTTTGCTGGGTCATTTTTGACATCGTCCCATTTTTGTCCTGCAGCAAGAAGATAATACTTGCCATCGTGCTTGACAAGACTTTGGGCTTGTTCTTTAGGAACAGCAAATAATGCTTTGTCATAGGTAACGCCTTCAGAATTTAAGTCAGCATCAAAAAATACTTTCTCATTCCCCACTTTTGATCTTATGTCCTTTAAGCTTGCTAGTTGCAGGTTCAAAGCATTTTGTTGATTTAATATCTTACGCGCTTCTTTTTCATTGCCTTTATCTAATTCGTCAAACACATGCTGTGACATCCTATCTATTTGTCGTTCAAGTGAGCTAATCTCCCGATCTAACATTTCCGGATTGTTTTCGAAGGTCGGAGCAGATTTATCATAAGCATTCAAAACGTTATTATAAGTCTTATGCTTTTCATCTATGGCTATACTTTCATCTTCAAGCTTACCTAACTCTTGGGTAAGTGCTTCCTCTTCTGCTTTAAGATTTGCTTGCTGTTCTTGAAACTTTTTAATGGAGCTATCATAACCTTCTAAAGTATCCTTAAGCGCTTTATTCTCCTCAGGAGCTTTTTTCTGAGGAGTTTGTTCGTTAGGTTTTAGAATTTTCTCCTGTTGCATCTCAATTAACTCATTTTGAGCTTTTTGCGCTTCAGCTTCTTCTGCGAGCAGCCAATGAAACAGGAAACCTCTTCTCCGTTCCTCCATCGTGATTTCTTCTTGTATTTGTAGTTGCCGCTCTTCTTCAATGGCTCGCTCTAGGGCTAACTCAGCCCCAATTTCATGGGTCACTGTTTCCCCAGCAGGCGATAATAAGAAGATCTTTATATCTTCTGGGTTATGTAAGCCAAATTGGCTTAGATCGATTGTAGAAGGGTTAGGATCTCCACCGTCTTTAGGTGAGGAAAAACTAAGCTCACCACTGTCTACTTTTGATTGTATGACAGCATCAAGTTTTTTATTTATAAGGGCTAATTCATCTGAGGTAAGATGTTCTGTTAAGTTTTGTTTTGCAATCGACATAGATCTGTATCCTCTTACACCATATTATAATTATATACAACATTGTTCAATAAATCACCAGAAACATGAGGCTTGGAATGAGCATGCTAAATACTATAGCTTATTGGTTCCTTTTGAAAAGGAACTTTTAAATTACTTTTCGAACTTTTTACTGTAAATAGGGATTGGTGATGAGAAATAGGGCCATGATTTTTTTCTATTGCATGCGATTCAGCGTCATTATTTAGGAGGGTTTGCAACAAACAGTGGCTGCTTGAATGTGGAATAAGCTCATAACGTCTAGGATCTTTAGCGTAATATTCTGTATCATCTAAAGACCTATGTGATTGAAGATCATCTTTTGCAAATGCCCAATAATACAAATGGCCACGTTGACTTTCTATAAAGGATAATAAAGTGTGCTTCAGCTTACTGGCTTGGTTATCGATACAGTTACAGATTGTGGTAATTCCTTTTGCACCGGTTGCAAATAAGATGCCAAAAGAATTATCCCATACTTCACCAATAGTACATATCACACTGCCTAAAGCATAGGCAAGAATGCGACTTATAGGGTCTAAAAGAGTAAGTCCCACGCGGGTAGAGATAGAAATGAAATCAAGAATGGGTAAAACAAGGAGATTTTTAATTAATTGTAATAGCGGAATGCCTAGAGCTCGAACACCATTAATACAAAGATTAAGTAATTGATGATTGGAAAAGTGCCCGAATGGCCAGGTAAACCCATAAAGCGGTGATAATCTGAAATTGGCTATTAAATTATCTGATGGAGGTCTTGTTGAAAAGAAAAGAAGTAATTCACCTATATCACTGACATGGCCAAGGAGAGCAAGTGTTTTAGTGAGTAAATTCGTAACACCACGAAAAGGTACATGGACAAAAAGAGCGCTTACTTCAATCATTGGCATGGTAAGTAGAGCTAAGATAAAATCAGCGCAGGCTGCAAAAATCTGTTTGCTTATGTTTTTGGCAAGTACCCGACTTTTTTGCCAACCCCTGATAAATCCATCGTTAAATCCGTAATAATAGCCTTCAAAAAAGGGAGCAATGCACATCTTCCCCAGGGTTACAAAGCTTTTACACAGCCATTTACAGGTACCGAGAAACCAATCGTCACCCGGATGCATAATTGTATCATAAATAGCAGCCCCCCCTTTCCCACCTAAAGCGGCATAATTGGTATAGGGGAAATCCCCCATTTCATGTCCCAATGATGGGATTACTTTAGTTAAACCGTACCCTAAACCAAGCGCTAATGAAGCAATAATGGCAATTTCTGCGGGATCTTCTTTAAGGACATTGAATGCTTCAACAAAAAACTTATCTAAATTTCCACCTGCTTGAACACATTGCCAGTAGGTCATCGATGCAGAAATAGCTTCAGAGATTGTTCCATGGCTCATCCAATGAGCTAATTTTTGTGTCGGTTCAATGCCTGCAATTAATCCGTGTAATTGTAATTTAGTTAAAATGGATTTAAGGAACTCTGGAGCAAGTACTGCACCGCCACCGTAGGCATATGCTGCCATTGCTAAAGTACCGATCAAGGGATTTTGCTCACTTACTTCAATAAAAAAACTAGCAATGTGACGTATTACTCCTAAGATACGATGCAATGGATTGTCGTAAGCGGGTGGGCTTGGGGGGTGATTAGGGCGAGCAATGACGTAAGGACTGTTGCTAATTTGTTCTTTAATGAATTCTTCTAGAGTTTGCCCATTACCTAAAAGTCCTTTATTTTCCAAAGCCAATATCAGTGAGTTTCTTACTTTAGTGTATTGCTTGTGTTTTTCTTTAAACGCAAAATTGTCCTGTTTGGGAAAATGTGTGTCATGAATATGGTCGAAAAAATCATGATGCACATTATGGATAATAAAGTGTTGCATGCTTTTGTAGAATTTATAGAAAAATCTGGGGATACGTGAAATAAACGCATTAAGTCTAAGGCTAACACGCTCTGGTAAGTAGAGATGGCGTTTGCTGATTTGTCCTAAAGTATATAAATCCTGTCCTTCAGGTAAAGGATAGAAGAGTTCATTGTGAACAAAATAGCGCAATTGTACTATTTTGTTTTCTTGTCTTATCAGGATGAGTTGCTCATTAGCGTTAATTACCCAGCTACCGGTTGGTAGTTGGCTGATTCTTTTTTTCGCTTTTTTTCTGTTATTTTCAAATATTGGTTCTTTGGTGCTATTTATAAGGCTTGCGATTAGGGTTTTTAAATCAGGATAGCCTTTTTGTGGAAATCCTTGCAGTCTGTAATAGGGTATTATTTGGGTAATTGTGAGCCCATCTAAACGTGGCAGTACTTCTGTTTTATGTTCTGGCTTGCTATCGATTGCCAGATAATTAATCCAATCATGGCCATCACGCCATAGCTTATTAAAAAAAGCTGCAAGCTGTGCAAATCGATTTGCAGGAACATTGCTCAAATTCGTTGCAGAGGGGAGTTTGTAATAGCTACAAATAACTCTTAAGGCATCATCCAAATCTTTGCTGTTATGTCCTATGTGAAGCTCACTATCCCAAACGAGGCAGGATTGGAGTGGCTCCTGGTTTTTTACGATGCGACTAAAATCCATTTGATCTTGTCGTGACACAGAATAAACACGGTTAAAAGCATAGTGTTGTGCTATTTTATAGGCTTCATAAAGAATGTTTCCCAGAGAACCTTCAGAGACAAGCGGAGAAGTTGCTAATAAGCGATTCTGATCAGAGCAGCGCCCTATAATTTCAATCACTTCTTTTCTTAGTACTTCATGTCCTTCATGATCTTGATTGGTTAATTGGCGTTCTTTTTTTAACAGCTTTTTTAATGAATTAATGCATTCATTAGTCACTTGCAGTTTTTGCTCTTGTACCGAAGTAAGTGGCTGGCTGTAACTCGCTGAGCGTATTCTATAGCGATGAACTTTGCTAATAATATTCGCGACCAATGAAGAAGGTCGTTCTCCTGGCAGGAGTTGAATTAGATCTGCCTGATGAGTAAATAACATGAGTTGCACAGTTTTTTTATTATGGTTGGCGATTAAGCGCAGCCTGTCGCCTCCTGGAAGAAGGTATTCCATATCATAATGACCATACAGCACTGTTCCTGCTTCATAGCTGAATGGGCTTCCTGTTATTGTGGGTAATGCTTGATGACTAGAAGGTGTAATAGTTAAGGGGACGATAATTTGTGTGTGTCCGTTCTTCGTTACAAAATAAGACATAGGAACCATCCTTTGTTCACATACTGTACAGGATACTTGGTTTTTTAGTGAAATATCAAGTAGGAACAGATACAAAACCTGGAAATTTTATAGCGTCACTGATAAAATGTTTTAAAAATAAACAGGAATCTATTTTAATGACTAGTTATTGTGGTTATATTGCTTTAGTTGGTAGACCTAATGTAGGTAAATCAACCCTCCTTAATTGTATTTTGCAGCAAAAAGTTAGCATAACCTCCAAAAAGCCACAAACAACCCGGCACAGTATTTTAGGGATACGTACTGAAGGTGAGTACCAATTTGTTTATGTGGATACACCCGGAATTCACCAAGGAAATAAAAAGGCAATGAATCGCATGATGAATAAAACTGCGATTAGTGTATTGCGTGATGTGGATGTGATTGCTTTTTTGGTTGATGGAACTCATTGGCAAGAAGAAGATGAGTACGTTTTAAATTTAGTAAAACAAGCCAAAGTACCTAGTATTTTGGTAATTAATAAAGTGGATAAAATTGACGATAAAACTCAACTGTTACCTTGGATAGAGCAAATAAGTCAAAAACATGAATTTACTGCGATTATTCCTATATCGGCAAAAACGGGAGTACAGGTTGATGAGTTGCAAGAAAAATTGCAAAATTATTTGCCTGAGGGTCCCCATTTATTTCCAGATGATCAATTGACTGATCGACCTATAAAATTTTTATGCGCGGAATTATTACGTGAAAAAATTTTCCGCTTTTGTGGGCAAGAATTACCTTATTCTGTTACTGTAGATATTGAGTCATTTAAAGATGAAGGCACGCTTGTGCGTATTCATGCATTGATTCTTGTGGATAAAGACAATCATAAACGAATGATCATTGGTGATAAAGGACGAAAATTAAAAGAAATGGCAACAAATGCACGGATGGACATGGAAAAACTGTTGGGCAAGAAAGTATTCTTGCAATGCTGGTGTAAGGTAAAATCCGGCTGGTCTGATGACGAGCGTATATTAAAACAATTAGGTTATGACCATTAGGACAATAGAGGCTTGGGTTTTACACAAGAAATGGTCTGGAGACACGAGTACTCGTGTCAGTTTTTTTACGCGTGAGTTAGGCGTGATTCAATGTCTTTCCAAAGGCGGGCGCACACCTAAAAAGCAAGCTCTTTTACAACCTTTTACTCCTTTATGGGTAAATCTTGTTGAACGTCATGAGCGATATTATACACAATCTGTTGAAAGTATTGTGCCCACGCTTCAACTTACAGGCGGCTCACTTTTTGCGGGTTTATATATCAATGAAATTCTTTATTATGCACTAAGACCCAACTATCCCGACGCGACATTATTTGATGCTTATTTGTTTACTTTAAACAATCTCGCATCAACAAAAGAACGATTAGTGCTAGAAGCTTCATTAAGGCGTTTTGAGTGGACTTTATTGCATGCATGCGGCTATTCTTTTTCATTAACACACGAAGCAAGAACTGCACATCTGATTGGTGCAGACTTGTGTTATCAATTTGTTGCTGGTGAAGGTTTTATTATAAATAGCAGGGGAATTCCTGGGGAACATATTCTTGCTTTGGCACAAGATAATTTAAATGAAGCGCCTTATCTTAAATCAGCAAAAATAATTATGCGTCAAGCAATTGATCATCTTCTAGGTGGGCGTGAAATTAAGACAAGGGCTTTATATTGTGCAGAAATAAAATAGGGCATGAAGACAATTCCACTGTACTCTCTACTTCATGTATGCAGCGTTTCGGTATTCTAAAGTCATACCATTTTGGCTCAATCCAGCCGATTGTTAACAGACACTAAACCATTTAAAGAGGTCTAACTTGGATTTTTTGCAGCACTTGGTACGCACAATGCATATATATGTTTTCAAGCAACTTGAGTTTAGGTCATGATGGACTTTATACTCTTTATTTTATTGTAAGGTGTAAAATGAATAAACCAATACTATTGGGTGTCAACATTGATCATATAGCTACTGTACGCCAGGCAAGAGGCACCCGTTATCCTGATCCTGTTCAGGCTGCAATGGATGCGGAAGAAGCCGGTGCTGACGGTATTACTTTGCATATGCGAGAAGATTTACGACATATCCAGGCTCGTGATGTACGTTTGATGAAAGAAGTATTACAAACGCGAATGAATCTTGAGTTGGCGGTAACTGATGCAATGCTGGATTTTGCAGAAGAAATAGCGCCCGAGCATACGTGTTTAGTCCCGGAAAAACGCGAAGAATTAACTACAGAAGGTGGCTTGGATGTGATAACACACCAGAAATCAGTAGAGTATGCGGTAAAGCGTTTGCAGGCTATGGGAAGTGAAGTTTCTTTATTTATTGACCCAGATCCCGAACAGATTAAAGCCGCAGCGGATATTGGTGCTCCTGTAATTGAATTGCATACAGGGTGTTATGCTGATGCGAGCAATGTGGAACAGCAACAACATGAGTTGGCCCGGATAAAGCACGCCGCGGAATACGCAGCGAGTTTAAATTTAATTGTCAATGCAGGCCATGGCCTTAATTATCATAACGTACAATCTATAGCATCTATAAAAGAATTACATGAACTTAACATAGGCCATGCGATTATTGCCCGAGCCTTATTTTGTGGTATGAAAGAGGCAGTAAGACACATGCGTCTACTAATGCAGGAAGCAAGACTTTATGTCAACATCTGACGTGATTGTTATTCGTATTACTGGAGATTCGGGAGACGGTGTTCAATTAGTGGGCGAGCAACTCACCATTAGTGCAGCGCTTACTGGTCGTGATGTACGTACTTTACCCGATTTTCCTGCGGAAATTAGAGCTCCAGCTGGCACTGTGGCTGGGGTTTCTGGTTTTCAACTGGCGATGGCTGAACATGCTATTTTTACTGCAGGTGAGTCGCTGGATGTGCTGGTTGCTTTAAATCCAGCGGCATTGAAACATTCCTTGCAACATCTAAATCAAGGCGGTTTATTAATTATTAATGAAGACAGTTATCAGGAGAAAGATTGGCAAAAGGCCGGAATGGATAAGAGTTTTCTCGATAATTGTGCCGAGCATTACCAAATTGTTTCATTTCCTTTAATTACCCAAACCTTGCACGCAGTATCGTCACTTGAATTGACGAAACCCCAAGCTACTAAAACCAAAAACTTTTATGTTTTGGGTTTGGTACTCTGGTTATTTGACTTGCCAACAGAAGCTTGTGAAGGATTTATTGCTAAAAAATTCAAAGCGAATGCTGTTGTTGCCAAAGCCAATCAATTGGCATTATTAGCTGGTTACAATTATGCCATGACTTTAGAATTATCACGCCGTGACTATATGTTAGGCGAGGTTAATCGTGATGTAGGGGAGTATCGACAAATTACAGGGGTAGAGGCAGTAGGTTTAGCACTTGCTACGTTGGCTACTTCGCTACAAATACCTATGCTGGTTTCGGGCTATCCGATTACTCCTTCTTCAGCAATACTTCATGAATGTGCGCGCTTATCTGATTTTGGAGTGCAATTACTCCAGGCCGAAGATGAAATTGCGGCAATTTGTGCCTGTATTGGAGCTGCATACGGAGGGAGATTGGCTTTAACTACAACTTCAGGACCTGGGCTGGATCTAAAAAGTGAAAGTCTTGGTCTGGCAGTAGTCGCTGAATTACCTTTAGTTTTACTTGATGTTCAACGCGCCGGGGCCTCCACAGGATTACCAACAAAAACAAGCCAAAGTGATTTACGTCAGGCACTGTATGGGCGTCATGGCGAAGCACCCTTGCCTGTATTAGCGGCACAATCTGCTGCAGATTGTTTTAATACCGTTTTAGAAGCATTTTATTTGGCTGTTAAATATATGACCCCAGTAATTGTTTTGCTGGATGCTTATCTCGCAAATGCAGCAGAACCCTGGAAGATACCCGAAGTAAGTGCTTTAAAATTACCTCAAATTGAATTTAACCGTTTTCCAAAACCATTTACTCGTGACGCGCTTTTAAGTCGAAGTTGGAACACACCAGGTACTCCAGGGTACATTCATCAATTAGGGGGTTTAGAAAAGCAAGGCGAAGACGGTCGTGTAAGTTACGATGCTGAAAATCATCAAAAAATGGTTCACTTACGTCAGCAAAAAATTGATGGAATTGCACGAGAATATGAACCTTTAGTCATTGAAGGCGATGCGAATGCGCCAATCATTTTAATTGGCTGGGGAAGTACTTATGGCTGCTTAAAATCAGCAGTTTTGCAATGCTTGGGACAAGGATTAGCACTTGCTTATGTGCATTTACGTCATTTAAACCCTTTACCAAATGACTTAGGAACTGTTTTAAAAAAATACGATAAAGTATTGGTTGCAGAATTAAATTCAGGGCAATTATGCCAAATTATTCGTGCCAGCTATTTGGTTGATGCACAGGTGATTGGCCAATCGAATGGTCAGCCTTTTACTGTCAGTCATCTGGTGAATACTATTAAAGCGGAAGCCAATTATGAACAACAATTATAAGCGCGAAGATTTTGCCAATACTAATGAAGTTCGCTGGTGCCCTGGGTGTGGTGATTATGCCATTTTGATGGCACTACAAAAAATGTTGCCTGATTTAGGGTTACCCCCAGAACAGCATGTTTTTATTTCTGGAATAGGGTGTGCTGGACGATTGCCTTATTATATGAATACTTATGGTTTTCATACCATTCATGGTCGAGCTACTGCAGTTGCCACTGGTTTAAAAGCGCTTCGTGAGGATTTGTGTGTTTGGATAATTACTGGAGATGGCGATGCTTTAAGCATTGGCGGTAATCATCTGATTCATATTTTGCGTCGTAATGTGAATGTTAATATTTTGCTATTTAATAATCAGGTATATGGTTTAACTAAAGGACAATTTTCACCAACCTCACAAAAAGGTCAAGTAACAAAAACATCGCCTAAGGGAGTAGCGAATGAACCTGTGAATCCACTTACATTAGCTTTAGCGGCAGGGGCTAGTTTTGTAGCTCGGGCTGTAGACAAAGATCCCGTTCATTTGGCAACTATATTAAAGAAAGCGCAAGAACATCAAGGCTGTTCTTTTGTAGAAATTTATCAGGATTGTAATATTTTTAACCACGGCGCCTTTGATGAGTTTGCACTTAAAAGTAATCGCGCTGAGAATACAGTGATATTGGAAGAAGGCCAACCTTTACTCTTCGGTACACAAAAAGAGAACGCGTTGCACCTTAGAGAAGAGCAATTCACCAGTGTTTCAGCAGAAGAAAAAGGTATTTATCATCATAACCCAAGTGATTTTGTTGCTGCGATACGCCTTGCAGCTTTATCTTTTCCTGCATATCCAGTTCCTTTGGGCGTTTATTATCAAAAAACTCGGGATTTTTTTGCTTTACCTGAAGAGGTAAAAAAGGCCCTACCTGACTTACCTGAGCTATTCAGGGCAAAAGCTACTTGGCAACAAAGTTAAGCTCTTAGCTCTGGGGTGAAGCGAGGCGTAACCCAGGTTTTCCCTGCTGCCGATGATGTCCCGGGTTAGGGCTTGCGCCTCCCCCCAGGCTACATGTAGCTTTTTTAAACCAATATTATGCAAGGTTATTTTAATAATAGCCAACACTCTGTAAGCAGTTCGGTCTCAGCTACTTCATGGTCAAAGTTGTAATAGCAAAAAATACAGGGTAAATCACCCAACTGTTCGCCTGAATTAGGCAACCAATCACGATATAAACAATAGACTGCGTCCCCAATGGTATCGCGTGAGCCTTTATGAACTGCTACAGCATAACGCCCTGCAGGTAGGTGTTTTTCAATGATATTACCTTCAAGTTTTATTTGCTCTGGGACGGTAATCCCTAAGTCAAACCGAAAATCAGCGGGGTCAGTTGTCTTTGGATCGTCATAAGCAAAGCCAAAAGCTTCTCCTGCTTTAGGTTTTAAGTTCATCGATTGAGATTTTGCCCAATGAATTAACTTATTGACACTTTCACCCACTTTTTCAGGTGCGCCTCGATGTTCTAGTACCGCCAAACGTCTGGCTGGTATCTCTCTGATCAATACATTCATGATGATGTTACCTTGTTTTGGCAAATAATACGGTGAGTTTTCCCAAAAACTCCAATTTGAGTGCACTCTAAATTCACTTGGATTCATACCACAAGCTTGTTTAAATACACGTGTAAAGGCCTCATGAGATTCAAATCCCGCATTTATTGCAATTTCGATAATGGTTTTATCTTTATCAACAATTAATTGATGGGCTGCTCGTTTTAAACGAAGCCAACGAATATATTGTTGTAACGATAGCCCTGTATAAGCGGTAAATAAACGATGGAAATGGTATTTTGAAAAGCAGGCAATATGACTTAATTGAGTTAAATCAAGCTTTTCATCAAGATGTTTGCCGATAAACTCAATTACTTTTTCTAATTGGTACTTATAATTCATGCTTTTCTCAATTTAAGGTCATCAACTTATTTACACAAATCATGTTATCGAATTTATGGAAGAATGTTTTGACCATTTTTGCTAATTTTGATGGAAAGCCATATTTGGCTCATCTTGAACGAAAAAGCTGACTTTCCCGGTGATACAGGATGCGCTTATCAAAAAAAAATCCCGGCAAAAATGAACCGGGATTTAGGTAGAGGAGAATGATACTAGTCGCGCCCTGAAAACGCACTTAATATGTTAAGCAAGCTGACGAACAAGTTGTAAATTGATACAAATAGACCTACGGTAGCCGAGATGTAATTCGTTTCACCTTCATGGATAATTGCACTTGTCTGCATGAGAATTAGTCCTGAAGAAATAAGAATAAACGCAGCTGAAATAGCTAATTGCAGTGCAGGTATATGAACAAAAATTCCTGCTATCATCGCTAATAAAGCAACCATCATACCGACAAAAAGAAATCCACCCAGGAAGCTGAAATCTTTTTTAGTTGTTAACGCATAGCCGGATAATGCAAAGAAAATAATACCAGTACCGCCTAACGCAGTTGCAATTAATTGCGGACCGTTAGTAAAGTGACTGATGTAGAAGTTAAGCACTGGACCTAAGGTATAACCCAGGAATCCGGTGAAGGCAAAAACACTTACTAATCCCCAGACACTGTTTCGGAGTGCTTGAGTCAAAAACATTAAGCCATAAACGCCAACTATCATAAGAAGAGGGTTCATGGGACGCGCACCGCTCGTAAGAGAAAAAACTGCCATAAATGCACTGAACAAAAATGTCATGCTCAGTAATAGATAGGTATTACGCAGTACCTTATTGCTGGCAAGCACTGACTCATTACGTCGCGTAAGTATAGTGACATCATTTCGGTTCATTGTTTAGAGCTCCTCTATGTTTATATTCTCAGTCTAGCATATCTATGGGTTAGTTTCCTATATTTCAAGTTTAAAAGGAATTATTTTTGTTTTGAGGTTCTATAGTACTATAGTAGTATATAAATAATTCTAGAATAGAGTCCGTAGTGACCTGGCATTCAGGATAACGCAAAAAATTTCGACATTTTTGATGTCATAAAATTGCAGGATTTATTATGGCACGCGCAGCTTTGATACAAATGGTTTCTTCAGCAGAAGTTGCTGATAACTTACATCAAGTTGAAAAATTAATGCTCCAAGCCCGTGAAGAGCAAGCAGATCTTGTGCTTTTACCTGAAAATTTTGCGTTTATGGGACTTAGGGAAACAGATAAATTACAGATTGGGGAAGTATATGGTGTAGGTCCAATACAACAAAAAATTAGTCAATTGGCAAAAAAATTAGGCTTATGGGTAATCGCCGGAACTATTCCTCTTAAAAGCACAGGTTCCAAGGTACGCGCCAGTTGTCTGGTTTATGATGCCCAAGGTAAGTGTGCGGCGCGTTATGATAAGATTCATTTGTTTGATGTGTATGTTTCCTCAAAAGAAGCATATCAAGAATCGATGTCCATTGAGTGTGGGCATGATCTGGCTCTTGTAGATACCCCCGTTGGAAAAGTAGGATTAACAGTTTGTTATGATTTACGTTTCTCAGAACTTTATCAACAACTCATGTTGCAAGGGGCTCAGTTGTTTACCGTCCCTTCAGCATTTACGGCTGTAACAGGCTTAGCTCATTGGGAAGTATTATTGCGAGCGAGAGCTATTGAAAATCTATGTTATGTTTTGGCGGCAAATCAGGGGGGGCAGCATGAAAATGGACGTACTACTTTTGGTCATAGCATGATTGTTGACCCTTGGGGAAAAGTACTGACACAAAAAGAAACGGGTACTGGAGTGGTAATAGCAGAAATTGATTTACAAGGTCAGCAAGAATTACGCCGAAGTTTCCCCTGTTTGGAACATCATGTATTAAACTTATAAGTAGAATACTACTTTTTTAATACATCAAACTAACAGATATTATTTTATTTATTTAAAAGGTAATTAAATGACAGAGGTTCTTACTACAGCAAAAAAAATTTTATTAGCTCCTGCTGCGCTGGACGAAACGGGGATAGAAAAATTATTTAAAACCATTATGAATCGCCATATTGACGATGCAGATCTTTATTTTCAAAGTTGCAGTTATGAATCATGGTATTTGGAAGATTCAGTAGTGAAAAGCGGTAGCTATTCTTTAGATAGAGGTGTAGGTATTCGAGCTGTCAGTGGCGATAAAACAGGTTTTGCCTATTGTGATGATATTTTACTGCCCTCAATGTTACGGGCAGCTGACGCAGCTCGTTCTATTGCACTTACTGGATCGAAGCCAATTCAATCTATCCAGGTAAAAGGTGCGGCGGTAAGTCGTTATCAAAGTTTAAACCCTATTGAAGGGATGAGTAAGCAAGAAAAAATTGCTTTATTAGAAGCAATTGATAAAGAAGCGCGCAGTATTGATCCTCGAGTGACCCAAGTTAATGCGTCCTTAAGTGGCTGTTATGAGGTTGTAATGGTAGCTGGGATGAATGGGCAGATGATTGCTGATGTTAGACCTTTGGTGAGCATCAATGTCAGTGTGATCGTAGAAGATAAAAATGGAAGAAGGGAGTCCGCTCGTTCTGGTGGCGGCGGCCGGGTGCCTTATTCTTATTTTTACGAAAAGGAAAATGCCTTAAGTTATGCTCGTGAAGCAGTACGTGAAGCATTGATTAATCTGGAGGCCCAACCTGCTCCAGCAGGGACGATGCCTGTTGTTCTTGGACCAGGCTGGCCCGGTGTTCTATTGCATGAAGCGGTAGGGCATGGTTTGGAAGGGGATTTTAATCGCAAGGGTTTATCTGCTTTTTCTGGGCGTATTGGCCAACAAGTTGCAGCAACCGGGGTTACAGTAGTTGATGATGGTACTTTGAAAGACAGGCGTGGTTCCTTAACAATTGATGATGAAGGGACACCCTCACAATGCACTACGTTGATTGATAACGGAGTTTTGGTGAATTACATGCAAGATAAACTGAATGCCAAATTGATGGGCATGCAATCTACAGGTAATTGTCGCCGCGAATCTTATGCGCATGTACCTATGCCCAGGATGACTAATACATACATGTTGTCTGGACAACATGATCCTGAAGAAATTATTCGTTCAGTACAACGCGGTTTGTATGCAGTCAATTTTGGGGGTGGACAGGTAGATATCACTTCAGGTCAATTTGTATTCTCAGCCAGCGAAGCTTATCTTATTGAAAATGGAAAAATTACTGCGCCAGTCAAAGGAGCAACACTCATTGGTAATGGGCCCGATGTAATGAAAAAAATCAGTATGATTGGAAATGACCTGGGATTGGATCGAGGAATCGGTGTTTGTGGAAAAGAGGGGCAATCAGTTCCGGTTGGAGTAGGGCAGCCTACTTTGAAAATAGATGCTTTAACCGTGGGTGGGACAAGTTAAAGAATAAAACATTACAATGTAGCCTGAGCTTTACTTTGCTTTACTGAGGCTACATTTGATGTTCTTACTCATGTTTTGGATTACTGCATTTAACCCTTTAAACCAACAGGAATTCTAACGCTGATGGAATTGTTAGATTGAGCTTGTACAGTACCTCCTAATCCATTAGTAATAGTATAAGTTACAGTAAATCTTGGATCGGCCGGATTATTGCTTTGATAACTACAAATTATATTTCCAGTCGCACTGTTATACGTAACAGAATCATTAAAATAGTTGATTAAGTTAGCAGGAACATCTTGTACTGACCCAGTCGAACGAAAATATACTTGGAGTGTTTGAGACAATATATCTTCCATACCATAGCCACCAATATAGCTTCCAAAATTAGTGACAGCATTTGGACCGCCTTGAGTCATAGGACAAAAAACATTGACTTCATATCCAATAGGGTCTGCCATTGCCATTTCAGGTAGTACAATGGAGCCGGAAAGCATCAATAATGAGCTTAAAAAAATATTTTTCATTATAATAGGTCCTTCTATATTAATTGAAATAAAGAAATTTAATTATATAAGCGAATTAGATTGTTAATGAATAAAAATAGACTGTCAACGAAAATTTTTAGTGGTGCAAGCTTACTCGGCTTCAGTTATGTATTATTTTATACACTCCTCCACCCTCATTCACTTGCACCTTGTCTAAAGCTTAGTGGTTAACACTATGATTTACGCAAAATCAAAATGGTAAGCAACTGAGGCAACAAATTCGTTTAAGAAAAGATGCTTCGTTTCGAAAGGTGTGAGTACCCCTGTAGCAACAGTAACGACATCGAAGAATGAATTTTCAGTGCGCAAAGTACCCGCATCAACAAAACGATAGCCAAGCCCAATGCTGACTTTATCGTTAAAAAAGTAATCAGCACCGACACCAGCATCCCAAGCAAAGCTAGTCACTGAATCTCCATGAATGCGAATATCATAAGTTACTGGATTACCGCCGAACACATGCTGTACGTTTCTTAGATTACCCATTTGGTTATAAGCAAAACCAATCCCGCCTTTAACATAAGGTACAAAGCCACCCCAATTTACAGTGGGCTTTAAAATCAGATCAAACAGGAACGTTTGGACGTCAATGTCATCTGCCTCAAAATGATCTTCCAGATAAAAATTAGGATCAGTAGGAATGACTGCATAGCTCGCATGAAGAAAATAATCATAGCCACTTCGGTAATCCCAAGTAAACTGGATGGCAAAGTTGGGGTTATATTGATAGCCGATGAATGCACCTCCAAAACCGCCAATCCCGAAGTCGTTATTCCAATCGGAGTTGCTTGGTGCAACGACACGAAGAGGCTCGCTACCACCGAGATCGGGTGCAAAATGCGTGTTTAAAGAAATAGAAGCTCCGCCTTCAGCACCAATATAAAATCTTGGTGCAGAAGGAGCAACACTCCCCATCACACCAGCAATGGCTAAACTATTAAATCCAATACACAGTGCTGCTATAGCAATTGCCTTGAATCTCATATTCTCTTAGTCTCCTTGTAATATTATTTGGTGAGCTAATTTTTAAATTAGTGAACACTGGAATAAGTCAGTCTAAAATAATACAGGGGACGCCTAATCCATGGCACTAAATTATGGTAATAACAATACATTTCATAGTGGTATTTTGCCGAAGCATGCTACTACTATGAAAGTTAAATAGCAAACTTCTCCACGGTTTCGGATAATCATGCGCTATAAATCCTGGATTACTTTTGCTCTCTATTTATTCTACGCACTTTTCTCGTCATTTAATCGGTTAAGCAAAGAGCTGATTTCAAAAATGCGCTCTTCTGATGCAGTATTATCTAGGGTAAAACGTAAGCGTTGGGGGCCGTCCATTTGGTATCTTTTGGCATGTACTTGAATTAAATGAATCAACACTCCTGGATCAATCGAAGGATTTTCATTGAATTCCAGTTTGCCTTGTTGTGCACCGGCACTGATTTTTTGAATGCCCATTTTTTCTGCTTTTAATTTTAATTCAGTAATCAAGAATAAGTGCTTCACTTGTTGTGGAAGCAAACCAAACCGGTCAATCAACTCAATTTGTAAATCATGTAATTGTTCTTTACTTTTTGCATTGGCGATTCGTTTGTACATGATCAGTCGATTATGAATATCAGGGATGTATTCTTCAGGAATAATGGCACTGATCCGTAAATCTATCTCAGGTCCTTGATGCATAGGAGCAGATAACTCGGGTGTTCTTCCTGCTTTTAAATCATGTACCGCTTTATCAAGCATTTCCATAAATAAATTGAATCCGACTGCCTGCATGTTTCCACTTTGTTCAGCACCTAGTAGTTCACCTGCTCCGCGAATTTCCAGATCATGTGTTGCCAGAGTGAATCCTGCACCGAGATCCTCTAATGAAACAATTGCTTCCAGCCGTTTGACGGCATCAGCAGTTAATAATTTTTCATTAGGGGTCAGCAAGTAAGCATATGCTTGATGATGAGAACGGCCCACACGCCCACGTAACTGATGCAGTTGTGCTAAACCAAATTTATCCGCACGATCAATAATAATTGTATTGGCTGTGGGAATATCAATACCGGTTTCAATGATCGTGGTGCAGACCAGTACATTGAAGCGGTGATGGTAAAAGTCAGACATTACCCGTTCCAACTCGCGCTCACGCATTTGTCCGTGCGCACTGCGTATTTTCGCCTCTGGAACCAGGGTTTGCAAATCTTGGCACACTTGTTCAATTGTTTCTACATTATTATGCAAGAAAAAAACTTGCCCCCCTCTAAGAATCTCCCTCAGTATGGCTTCACGCACAGTGGCATCTTTTTTCTCTTGCCAGAATGTTTTAATCGCGAGACGTTTGGCTGGGGGTGTAGTCATTAGAGAAATATCCCTTATACCCGCCATAGCCATATTCAGTGTTCTAGGAATTGGAGTAGCTGTCATCGATAAAATATCAACATGAGTCCGTAAGCCTTTGATGTGTTCTTTTTGTTTCACTCCAAAACGATGCTCTTCATCAATAATGAGAAGTCCTAAATTTTTAAAGGCAATGTTACTTTGGAATAATTTATGGGTTCCTATGACGATATCAACAGTTCCTGATTTCAAAGCAGTGAGCACCGCTTCAGTTTCTTTGCCTGAACGAAAACGTGAAAGCAATTCAATGTTGATGGGAAAATCGGCAAATCGGTCCCGGAATGATTCAAAATGTTGCCCAGCGAGGAGGGTTGTTGGTACCAGGATACAGACTTGCTTGTTGCTTTGTACTGCAACAAAAGCGGCACGCATGGCTACTTCAGTTTTTCCAAACCCTACATCCCCGCAAATTAAACGATCCATAGGTCTTGGGGATTCCATATCTTTTATTATTTGTTCAATGGCTTGTAATTGATCCGGAGTTTCTGTAAAAGGAAAAGCACTGGCAAATTTAACATACTCATCGTGCTCTACTTTATACTGGTATCCAGGTTGTGCTTCTCTTTTTGCATAAAGATCCAGCAGTTCAATTGCTACATCATGAATTTTTTCGGCAGCTTTTTTCTTTTCTTTTTGCCATTGATCAGAACCCAGTTTATGCAAAGGGGCATGTTCACTATCAACCCCTGTATATCGACTAATGAGGTGGAGTGAGGTGACAGGGACATAAATTTTATCCTCGCCTGCATAAGTAAGAACTAAAAACTCACTAGCAAACCCATTAGATTCTATATGTTGTAATCCTTGATAACGTCCTACGCCAAACTGCAAATGAACTACAGGAGCGCCCACGCGGAGTTCAGCCATATCACGAATAATTAAATCAGGGTCAACCGCTTTTTGTACTCCTCGCCTTTGAGGGGTACTTTGCTCTCCAAATAGTTGAGACTCCACGATGATTACAATATGACTTTGTTTTAATTCACATCCATAAATAAGAGCCCCAGTGCTGATGTTGATCCGAGTAGTATCATTAATAAAGTCGTGCCATGAAGAATGAACTTTGGGGGAAATACCACTCGGTTTAAGCAGATCAAGTAACACTTCACGACGTCCGGCACTTTCGACCACAATTAAATAGCGGCGTGAGGAATCCGCACAATAGTGACGAAGTTGGCTTAAAGGTTCCTGAGTTTTTCTATCTATAGGTAGTTGTGGGCCTGGTTCGATGTCAAAATTAACTACGGCACCTTTTCTATCAGAAGGATTTTGGAACAAGCGAAGTTGTTCATAAGTATTGGCCTTAGTTAATAATTCAGTTGGATTAATAAAACATGCTGGGGGTGATAGAATGGGCTTACTGATATCGTATCGTCTTTGTTCAAAGCGTTCATTTAACTCTTGCCAAAATTGTTCCGCATTATTTTGAATGTTTTCAACTAAGCAAACCTTGGCGTTTTCGGGTAAATAATCAAAAAATGTAACTGTTTTTTCAAAAAACAATGGCAGATAATATTCAATTCCTGAAGGGAATTGACCCTCACTGATCGCTTCATAAATAGGACATTGGCTTGGATTTCCGGGAAATTGTTCTCTAAATGTACGGCGAAATAGAAGTTGACTTTGTTCGTTTAAAGGAAATTCTCGAGCAGGTAATACATTGATTTCTTTAATTTTTTCTATTGTACGTTGGGTTTCAGTATCAAACTCTCTCAAGCTTTCAATTTCATCATCAAAAAGTTCAATGCGAAATGGCAAACCCGAACCCATAGGATAGACATCAATAATTGAACCGCGTAAAGCAAACTCTCCATGCTCAAGTACTTTATTAACACAATGGTAACCGGATTGTTGCAGCTGGTTCCGAAAGGCTGTTAAATCCAACTTTTGTCCTTCTTTAAGCATCAATGCATATTGATTCAAGAATTCAGGTGGACACAGCCGATGCATTAATGTGCTTGCTGCGGTAATGACAATCGCATTTGTCACTTGTTGGATTCGACTTAATGTATATAAGCGCTCGGAGATGATGTCTTGATGGGGTGAAAATTGGTCATAAGGGAGTGTTTCCCAATCAGGAAAAAACAATAACTCTTGGGGTGAGTCTGGATTGAGAAAGAAATTCAATTCCGCTTGTAATTGATTCGCACTGAGATTGTCCTGTGCAATCAATAGCTTGATTCCGGGTGTTTGTTGACAATATTCAGCCAATGCAAGTGCTAAGCTGCTTCCGTGGAGTTGTCCCCATATTTGTTTAGATTGTATTGGCTTCTTATAGAGTAAGGTTTTAATGGACATAGCTTAGGCAAGCGGATTTAAAAATTAGCGATTATACTCTATCTAAATTTATAGGTCGAATCGATATTAATTACGGAAATTCAGAACTCAAAATTTATTGGTTGTTATTTCGAACAGAACAATTCAAACTAAATTTTTAAAATGTGCTGCACTGACAGCTACAGATCAGGCACTCTCGGGCCAATCATTAATTTTAATATCGAAATGATTTAATAAAGCGATGACTTCCGGGACGGAAAAACGTGCTTGTTTTATTCTATTCTCATTTGGATCAATGGTGTAATTGATAGCATTTGTGAAATCAGCAGAATTTAAATTTGTATGGAGAAATAGGCTATTCAGTAAGTCGGAATCCACAAAACTGGCATGACTTAAATTGGCTTCTCTGAAATCAATATCATGAGCTTTACATTCCTCAATGATCAAACCAGAAAGCTCCAATCCATAAAAACTGGAGTGGCTTAGGTTGCTGCTGTAAAAATAGAGGGGGCTTGTAAGCTTGACCAAGGGCCAACTTAATTCGGTCCAATTTACACCTATAATTTTTGAATTTTTAAATGAGATTTCTGAAAATTTACAATTTGGAAATTTTGCAAGAGCTAGATCGCAGCCTTCAAAATCGCAATCAGTGAATTGTGTATTCCTGAAAATAACGTCAATAAATTTACATTGTTTGAATCGGCAACTTTCAAAATTGATTTGCTCGATTCGTGTTTTTTCAATAGTTAATTGCGTGAATGTTTGATTAAGGTAAGTATGATCATTAAAGGGGTGTGTCATATACTTTTTCTCTAATTTGAAATCACTTTGTAGCCTGGGTGAAGGGTCTGAATCTTCTACACATCGCTGAGTAACCAGGCCTATTCCGACTTTCCGCGGCTTGTCCGCGGGATCCAGGTGATCTCCCTAAAACACTGGACCCCGCGGACAAGCCGCGGGGGTAGAAACAGGCGAAGCGTAGCGGAATCCGGGTTTCTAAACAAGAGTATAATTGTTTAATCCCGGATTACGGCTTGCCTTCGCCCAGGCTACACATTAGGTGCTACAACTTAGGTTTCATTTAATGATGTATCGGTTTCAATGAGTTCAAGCTCATCTAATTCAACATCTACGGACTCAATTTTTTGAAAACGCGACGTAATTTTTTTTGCGGATGTATTCACTTCACTGACATCTTGATGAGCCAAATTGATGTGCTTAGACAGTTTATCCATTCTTTTTTCAAAACGTTGGAAATCATCAGCAAGAGCTTGTAGATGTTTTTGAATAATGTGAACTTGTTTGCGAGTGGCATCATCTTTAAGCACCGCTTTAGCAGTAGTAAGTACGGCCATTAAAGTACTGGGAGAAACAAGCCATACTTTTAATCTTTGAGAAAGAGAAATTAAATCAGGATAATTTGCATGAATTTCTGCAAAGATGGATTCGGCAGGAATGAACATCATAGCACCATCGGTGGTTTCATTGGGTATAATGTATTTTTCTGCAATGTCTTTAATATGCTTTTGAATGTCTTGACGAAATTGTTGTTGTAACGATTTTTTCTCAACCGAACCTGTATCAGTGCTGATAAGTCGCTGATAGGTTTCGAGAGGGAACTTCGCATCAATAACTACATTACCCGTTGGTTCGGGCAAGAACAAAATACAATCAGCGCGCTTTTGATTACTTAGTGTATATTGCATTGCAAAATGATTAGGTGGAATCATATTGCTGATGAGTGTCGCCAATTGTACTTCACCAAAAGCTCCACGCGCTTTTTTATCAACTAATACATCTTGCAAGCTAACCACATGATTGGATAGTTCAGTAATTTTCTTTTGTGCTTCATCAATGATTGTTAACCGCTTTACTACGTCAATAAAAGTTGAGGACGTTTTTTCAAAACCTTCGGTTAATTTATGATTGACTTGTTGAGTTAAGCTGTGGAGATGATTGCGGATTTCTTCAGTAAGCAACTGCAAATGAGAGGTCAGTGAACTTGCATGTTGCTTGAAACTATGACTCATTTGCTCCCTAACATCGGTCATTTGTTTTTGGACGGTATCATGTATGAGTTGTTGGGTCATCAATTGTCCTTGGGCAATTTTCTCACTTACATCCAGGCGTACCTGATGTAATTGGGAGGTAAATGCCTCTAGAACTTTTTCATTAAACTGCCTGCTCAATTTTTTTTGCTGGCTTTGTTTTATCAAAAGCCAAATTAGGAATATAAATTGGAGGGCTAAAGCATATGCGATGCCCTCAAGTAACGTGATTGAAGATAAAAATTGCATTCATTAGTCCAAAAGTTGACTGAGTTTAATCGGTGGGTCATATTGATATATCGTTTTTAATTGCCCGTAATCAGTAAGGTGCAAATAACCCACGGAAAGCTGATCCTCTGCCAAACGAGCTGAATTGTCAAAACTAAATTTAATTATTTGTTTTCCGGGTTCGAGCCATTGTGCGCTTTGCGCTGTTTCAACGGGAAGATCCGCACCTTTGGAATTTTTTGTGTATAAAACACTTTGTAATGCATACCGACTTGCAGTAGCAACTTCTACAGTAGCGGCAAATGTTAGAGGGTTAGAGGAGATCTTTTTGATGCTCATTAGGCTTGCGGAAGGGATTGAATAGGAGAAAGCAGCCCGTCCACTACGATGTAAGGGACTATTCTCACCAAGTGTGCATAATACATCGACCTCGATATACCAGTTGCCCCCATGAGTGTTGTCATCAGAAGATAAAAGTGCGCTGGCTTGGAATTGGTTGCGTTTAATTTCTTTTATTTTGAGAGGGATTGTTTGATTATCAGGACCTACCAATGTGGCATTCACATCCTCTACAGGATAAGAGGTTATATTATCTTTAAGCGTAATAAGGGCATTAAATTGATCACCGTATTGATATTGCAATGCCGAAGGTTCAATTTGTAAATAAATTAAAGAGTATTTTTCAAACACATGAATTAGATAGGAATCGGCATTTGAGGAATCTGTGGATTTGCTTTTGAGTATGAAATGACTCATACCCAATTCAGGTTTGATTTGCAGCATGATCTGATGTGAACCTATCCTGAGTGATTCATCAATTGCTTCATCCTGACTGTACAAAGAGGAAGCTTCTTTTAAGCTTATGAATTTGCTGGACTTAGCACTTTTAAGCTCCAATGCAGGAATAGATTTATTTTTTTGCAAAGGGAGAATGCGTATTACTGCTTCTGGTGTGTGAATCGCTAAGTTAATGCCTTGTTGTAATTCGGCAGCAGTCACTTGTTGATTATAACTGTAACTTTTTTGGATGTTGCTTTCTTTTTTATTTAAAGGAAATTCTCCAATTTTCCAGCGATCCTGCATGCTTTCATGAGGTAAAGTGCTGCAAATATCACAATCATAAGATTTGACTGGATTTTGTGGCAGGGTGAATGCGCTGACTTGCGCGCAACAAAAAAATAAAGGCAATAAAGTAAGTAGAGTTCTCATTTTACAGTTCCTTCTGAATCTAGGATAGAAATCAGTTTCTTATCCAGTCCAAAACATGAATGTCGACTTTGGTTATGGCTAAGCGTTGTTTCATCATCCGTTTGTTCCTTGTCATAAAACCAAATCGTACCTGCAGCGGCTTGGGACGTACAATTTAAAAAACCATCGGCACAATAATCCAGATAGATTTTGGCAATTCTTAAGCCGCTATTGAGTAGATAACCATTACAGTAACTGGCTGAAGAGAGGGGGGAGGCAATAACATCAGTTCCTATGACTGCATTAAAAGGTACGGGCAAGGAGGGGCGATTATTAGTGCCGAATAAGAGCTCTTCGTTGTAAATATACATGTCACCAACACGTTGCTGTTTCACCGCATCTCCCGTATAACCTAACAACCAGCTCAGGCTGGCTTCGAAAACACCTCCATTGAAAAGCATATCAGCAAGGGGTGTACCTCCACTTGAAGGAGCTAAAGCAACGACGTTTTTGATTTTGCTTTTTAATCGCATATATCGATTATCATAAGTTGGATTCGAAAGGATCCAGCGCATTACATTTGCGCCATTGGAATGGGTATAAAGAACTAGAGAGTCAATTTTGTTACGATCTATAAAATCTAATAGCTGATTTGCAGTACATCCTGCAGCTTCTTCATCCCACATGTATTTACTGTAATCACAATGAACTACATAGTAGTTTTCAGGATTCGGAAGCCCTTGAGCAATATCTTGAATAAAATCAGTTTTCCAATAGCCTCCTTCCGCATCATCTCGGTGATCATTTGTTCCATGAACAAATGCGATGCCTAAATTTCTATATCCATCCGACTGTGGAAGAGCATACATTAATGTGGAAGATACAAGTAAAAACCCTGTTATTAAGATACGTTTAAAATCCATTTTTATCACGCCTCGGTTCTTGTTGAATCGATATGTATCTATAGCATATTTTTTAATGATAAACTAATGTTTTTAGGATCATAAAGGGTACGAATTTTTTCGTAGCTTGGGTGAAACGAAGCGAAATTTGAGAGGTGGTAGTTTCCCTACGTACCGCGCTTTATGCGCGGTATCCAGATTGATATTCTGAGGTATTGCTGAAGTCTTTTTTAAAGTAAGATTACTGGATGCCGCGCATAAAGCGTGGCACGTAGAATGTCAGGCTTCATGTATGGCAATGACTCCTTAGGTTTTGAATTATGGATGGAAAATGAATGAGTATTGATGAAATAAAGGGACAAGTTGCTGAATTAAAAGATAAAATAAGGCAGTATGATTATCACTATTATGTTCTGGATGAACCACTTGTTCCTGATGTTGAATACGATCGGTGTTTTCGTGCATTACTGGATTTGGAAGCTAAATATCCTGAATTAGTGACAGCCGATTCGCCTACCCAACGTGTGGGCGGTACTCCCGCAGATGCCTTTATGCCAGTATCTCACAGGCAACCCATGCTGTCCCTATCAAACGTATTTACTGAGGAAGAGTTACAAGCATTTATTAAGCGTGTCACCGAAAAACTGGATGAACCAGTTCAGCAATTGGTTTTTACCTGTGAACCTAAGCTGGATGGGCTTGCAGTAAATCTTAGCTACGAAAATGGAACATTGATTTCTGCAGCAACGCGTGGTGATGGAAGTACAGGTGAAAACATTACTGCCAACATTAAAACAATCCCTGCAATTCCTTTAATTTTAAGAGTAACAAAACCACCACGGTTTATCGAAATTCGTGGAGAGGTATACATGCCAAAAACTGGTTTTGAAGAGTACAACAAAAAGGCCAAAGAATCTGGGGAAAAAGTTTTTGCCAATCCCCGTAATGCTGCTGCAGGAAGCTTACGGCAATTAAATCCTGCAGTGACAGCAAATAGGCCTTTGGCCATTTATTGCTATGGTATAGGAGCTTGCGAAGGATATAGTTTACCAGATAGCCATTGGGAGCAATTGCAATTACTTAAAGAATTTGGTTTTAGGGTATCTTTAGACACCAAACAGGAAGTAGGTATCAAAGGTTGCCTGAGTTATTACCACGATATGTTAGCCAAGCGTAATCAACTTCCTTTTGAAATTGATGGGGTTGTTTATAAAGTAGATAGCATCCCTTTACAACGACAACTTGGATTTATTTCGCGAGCTCCCCGATTTGCCTGTGCCCATAAATTTCCTGCTACTGAAGAGATGACCGAACTGTTAGCCGTTGATTTTCAGGTAGGAAGAACGGGTGCTTTAACTCCAGTAGCTCGTTTGGCTCCGGTCAGTGTTGCAGGAGTTACTGTAAGTAATGCGACTTTGCATAATATGGATGAAATTGTCAGAAAAGATATTCGTATCGGTGATATGGTTATTATTCGTCGTGCGGGCGATGTTATTCCAGAAGTAGTTTCTGTCGTTCTTGAACGACGCCCCGCAAATACCAAAGAGATTCATTTACCTGATAAATGTCCTGTTTGCGGTTCTGATGTAGTGCGTGAAGAAGGGGAGGCGGTTGCGCGTTGTGTGGGTGGTTTATTTTGCAAAGCGCAACTAAAAAGAATGATGTGGCATTTTGCTTCACGTAAAGCGATGTATATTGAGGGGTTGGGATCTGTGCTTATTGAGCAGCTAGTCGATGAAGGAATAGTGCGCCATTTACCCGATCTTTATACGCTTGATGTTACTACTTTAGCAAATCTTCCACGCATGGGGGAGAAGTCGGCAAAAAATTTATTGAACGCTTTAGAACAAAGTAAAAATACAACATTTACTCGGTTCCTTTATGCGCTGGGAATTCGTGAAATTGGCGAATCCAGCGCCCGAATGTTGGCAGAACATTTCGGAGATATCGACGCGATTTCCAAAGCAACAGAAGAAGAGTTAATGAGCTTGCCAGATATGGGGCCTGTAGGTGCTTTTAATGTAGTACATTTTTTTGCACAAGAACATAATCGTCAAGTGATTGAACGTTTATTAACCCTTGGTATTCATTGGCCAAAAGTTGAGAAAAAGAAAGTCAATAAAGCGCATTCTTTATTCGGAAAAACAGTGGTTCTAACGGGAACCTTAAGTACTATGGGACGTGAAGAGGCCAAAGCAAAATTATTGGCTGTGGGGGCTAAAGTGACTGGTAGCGTCTCAGCAAAAACAGATTATGTTATTGCTGGAAGTGAAGCAGGATCCAAACTGGATAAAGCCAATGATCTGGGTGTTGCGGTTTTGGATGAGGAACAGTTTTTTAAAATATTATAGGATTTAGTTCCATTTACTGTCTTGGCTAAACTGTCCTGATTTACTGCGCTTCGGTGCTCGAAAATCAGGCCATTTTAGCTCAAGCTAGCGAAATGGAAACAGACCTAATTTATTTAGATAAGGATTTTTTTTGAATCGTATACAGCGAATCGTTCTGGTGGCTTTGTTTTTTAAAAGTGTTAGCTGCTTTGCTTATGCATGGCCTTGGATTTTAAATAATCCACATCCCCACGCACAAGCAAACAAAAATATTTATTACTCATCATTTGCTGAACAACCTAAAACTCTGGATCCAGCACTTTCTTATTCGTCGAATGAGTCTCTTTTTATTGCTCAAATATATGAGCCTTTGCTGCAGTATGATTATTTGAAAAGGCCGTATCAATTAGTTCCATTAATCGCATCACAAATGCCGCAATTAAGATACCTGGATGCCCAAGGTAATTTACTCCCTGAAAACAGCCAGGAAACACCCGCTTATAGTGTGTATACTATAAACATTAAAAAAGGAATTTATTATCAGCCTCACCCTGCTTTTTCTAAGGATAAAAAAGGCTCCTATTTTTATCATCATGTTACATCGGGATATTTAGACGAAGAAGACATTAACCAATTATCTGATTTTAAGCATATAGGTACGCGGGAATTGATTGTTGATGATTATATTTATCAAATAAAACGATTGGCTAATCCTGCATTGAGTTCACCGATTTATGGTTTAATGAGTGACTATATCGTCGGTTTTGCAGAATATGGAAAAACACTTCCTAAAGGTAATCAATACATTGATCTGCGTCATTATCCTTTAAAAGGGCTAAAAAAACTGGATGATTACTCCTTTGAAATCACTTTAAAAGGAAAATACACCCAGTTTTTATTTTGGTTGGCTATGAGCTTTTTTTCGCCAGTTCCTTGGGAAGCTGATTTCTTTTACTCTCAACCAGGCATGTTGGACAATAACATCACTTTGAGTTGGTTCCCAGTAGGAACAGGTCCTTTTATGTTGGTTAAAAATAATCCCAATCGAAATATGGTACTCCAAAAAAATCCTAATTTTCGCGAAGAATATTATCCAAGTATCGGTTCTGATGAAGATAAAAAATTGGGCTATTTGAATAATGCAGGTAAACGAATACCTTTTATTGAAAAGGCAATTTTTACTCTTGAAAAAGAATCTATTCCTCGTTGGAATAAATTTTTGCAAGGTTATTATGATAGCTCAGTGATTGGGGCGGACAGTTTTGATCAGGCAATCCATACGAATCGCCATGGCAAAGCTGAGCTAACGCCAGAGATGCAAAAAAAACATATGTATCTCACTGTGGAATTACAACCTACTACTTACTACATGGGATTTAATATGCTTGATAAAGTAGTGGGGGGAACGAGTGAACGCGCGCGCAAGTTAAGAAGGGCGATTTCAATTGCAGTAAACTATGATGAAAATATAGCCATTTTTCATAATGGTCGAGGTATCGCAGCTCAAGGACCGATTCCACCTGGTATTTTTGGTTATAAAGAAGGTAAAGAGGGAATTAATCCTTATGTATATGAATGGAAAAATGATGAGGCAGTGCGCCGTCCCATTAGTGATGCCAAGAAGCTTATGGCTGAGGCAGGATACCCTGATGGAATTGATCCGGCTACTGGAAATCACTTAATTTTGAGTTATGATGTCACTACAACTGGTGGTCCTCAGGACAAATCCTTATTTGATTGGATGCGTAAACAATTTGCCCAGATAGGCATCGATTTGAATGTTCGGGCAACCTTGTATAATCGTTTTCAAGAAAAAATGCGTACGGGTGATACGCAAATATTTAGTTGGGGCTGGGTGGCAGATTATCCGGATCCTGAAAACTTTTTGTTTCAGTTGTATGGTGCCAATGGCAAAGTAAAGTTTAGCGGTGAAAATGCTGCCAATTATCAAAATCCTGAATTTGATCGTCTTTTCAATTTAATGAAAAATCGACAAAATGATACACAAAGACAGCAGATTATTGACGAGATGATCTCTATAGTTCGTAGTGATGCCCCATGGATTTGGGGGATACATCCTGAAGAGTTTATTTTATCCCAGAGTTGGGTTTCTCGGGTTAAGCCAAATACAATGTTTTCTGCAACTCTAAAGTACCTCGCAATCGATGTACCCGAACGAAACAAATTGAGATTTGCTTGGAATCAACCCGTTTTTTGGCCATTAGGTTTATTGTTTTTGCTTATTCTCATCCTAATTCTTCCTTTGGTTATTGCTTATCACAAAAAAGAAAGAAAACCGGCAGAAAGGACGTTTATCCCATGATCAAGTATTTACTGCGTCGAGTCACGTATTCGATACCCATTCTTTTTGGAATTAATCTGATTACCTTTATTTTATTTTTTATGGTTAATACACCGGATGATATTGCACGCATGCATTTAGGGCAGAAACATGTGGAACAACAAGTGATTGATGATTGGAAAGAGGCACATGGTTATAATTTACCCTTATTTTATAATGAACAAAAAACTGGAATAGAAAAAATACAGTCGACTTTGTTTTTTCAAAAATCAATGAAGCTCTTTACTTTTAATTTCGGTGTGTCTGATTCTGGACGAGATATTAGTGAAGACATTACCTACAGAATGTGGCCAAGTCTTTCAATCGCATTACCCGTGTTATTATTGGATGTTATTGCTAACATTATTGTAGCTATGGCAATGGCTTTTTTTCGGGGGACTTATCTTGATTTAACTGGTGTGGTGCTTTGTATTATTTTAATGTCGATTTCAAGCTTATTTTATATTATTGGTGGCCAATATCTTTTTGGTAAATTATTACGTCTCGTACCTATTTCAGGTTATGACAGCGGCTTTGATGCGTTAAAGTTCGTTATTCTGCCGATTACTGTAGCAGTACTTAGCGGTTTGGGGGCGGGAAGCCGTTGGTATCGCACTTTATTCTTGGAAGAAATGCATAAAGATTATGTTAAAACTGCCAGAGCAAAAGGACTGTCAGAACGAAGAGTGATGTTTAAACATGTATTGAAAAATGCAATGCTTCCTATATTAACCGGAATTGTAGTGATTATTCCTTCCTTATTTATGGGTAGTTTGATATTGGAATCTTTTTTCGGAGTGCCCGGCTTAGGTAGCTATACGATTGATGCAATTCAACAACAGGATTTTGCTATTGTGAGGGCTATGGTGTTCTTGGGTTCGATTCTCTATATTGTAGGATTGGTATTAACAGATATTTCTTATATGCTGGTCGATCCCCGAGTGAGGTTATCTTAGAAATATTAAATATAAACGTTAGGAATTCAATGCTCTCTAAAAATTCGGGTTTTGCTTCGCATCTAAGGTATTTTGTACGGCCTTTAAGTTAAGGAATAACACTTTTTGCCTACGTCCCGCGGCTTGTCCGCGGGATCCAGTGTGGGTGAAATATTTTTGGATCCCGCGGACAAGCCGCGGGACGTAGGGGATAAGAATGAACGATGAGATTAAATTGAGAAGAATAAAATGACGGTAGACTTTCTATGGACTGATAAATGCTTTCTTACCTTATTAGCCTTTAGTGGAGTGGTTATTTTACTGAGTTTACGCAAGTATCATATAAGACGCTCTTTTTCCATAATTTTGCACAGACCCATCGCTGTGAGTGCGGGCATCATCCTGTTGTTTTTTCTTATTGTTGGTATTTTGGATTCGATTCATATTACATCGGTAAATAAGGAAACAGAAACTGCAACTACTGTGTTGGATAAGATTTTGGCTCCTATAGATCAAATTTTAGAAAAAACTTATTCAGCGCCATTGGCTTTAAGGCAATTTGTTAGTGAAACTACCTTTGTGAATGGTGTTGTTGAACAATCTTATCCATTACTGATTTATCCTGGTAAATGGATAAAAACAGAAGTAGAACGAAACGAAATCATAAAAAGTACCTTTTGGCATGCATTCAAATGGGGTTTGTCCGTGGCATTTTGTATCGGAATAGTTCTGATTTTTATTCGTTTGTGCCGAAACTCAAGACCTTTTTTTGCTTTAAGTGCGACGAGTTTAAGCACCTTAATTACCCTAAGCGTTCTTACATTTTTTGTTGTGCTTGGTTATGAGCTTTCAAGAACGTTTCATGTGTTTGGTACGGGACAAATTGGCCAAGACATTTTTTACTTTACAATTAAGAGCATACGTACAGGCTTAGTCATTGGTCTTCTAACTACTTTATTTATGCTGCCCTTAGCTTTGTTTTTGGGAGTCGTGGCAGGATATTTTGGAGGTTTGGCAGATGACTTGATTCAGTATACGTATACCACTTTAAGCTCTATACCTGGTGTTTTATTAATTACTGCCTCAGTTTTGTCTTTGCAAGTTTACATAGCCAATCATCCTGAACAATTTACTACTTTAGCTCAAAGTGCAGATGCACGTTTATTGGCACTTTGTTTCATCCTTGGCGTAACGAGTTGGACTAGCTTATGTCGGCTTTTGCGTGCTGAAACTTTGAAGCTACGTGAAGTAGATTATGTTCAAGCGGCGCGTGCTTTAGGATCCAATTGGTTTACTATTATTCGCAAACATTTATTGCCCAATGTGATGCATATTGTGGTGATCACTCTGGTTTTGGACTTTAGTTTTCTGGTTATGGCTGAGGCATTGCTTTCTTATGTGGGAGTAGGGGTTTCACCCATGACCATTAGTTGGGGAAATATGATTAATAGTGCACGTTTTGAGTTGGCACGTAATCCTGTTATTTGGTGGCCTATATTGGCTGCATTTATTTTTATGTTTTTACTGGTTTTAGCGATTAACTTATTTGCAGATGCGGTCCGGGATGCTTTTGATCCCCATCAATCGCAAGTTTGATATAGAAATTAAAATATAGCGCATCCACTAAGTTCTAGACAAGGCGCAAGTAAAGTGAGGTGAAGTGAAGGAGTGTACACAAGTACATGACTGAGCCGAACGAGCTGGCAACGATGTATAGAATTAGTGGGTGGCGCTATACAAAAATGTGATTCAGGTTCTTGGCTTATCGCGATAATGCTGGTAGGCAAAATCCTTGATTTAGGTTAAAGTTCATCAATTAAGCTTAATGAGTTAATTTCCTTATGCAACAACGTTTTGTTCATTTACGTGTTCACACCGAGTTTTCTTTGGTTGATGGCTTGACTCGTGTTAAGCCTTTAATGAAGGTTTTACCGTCGCGAGGGATGTGTGCAGTTGCAGTGACTGATTATTGCAATTTGTTTGCGGCTGTGAAGCATTATAAAAGTGCTGTTGATATGGGAATCAAGCCTATTATTGGAAGTGATTTACCTTGTCATGACCCTGAGCAGCCTGAGCGCGTTTCTTCTATGGTTCTTTTATGCCTTAATTCTCAAGGGTATAAAAATTTAACCTGTCTTATTTCCAAAGCGTATCAAGAAGGGCAATATCAAGGGCAACCAAGAGTACAAAACCAATGGATTGAAGAGTACTCAGCAGGACTAATCGCATTATCTGGTGGAAAATTCGGTGATATTGGGCGAGCTTTATTAGCCAATGACGATGCTTTAGCTAAAAGTCGAGCGATGTATTGGCAAACACTTTTCCCCAATCGCTTTTATTTAGAAATTCAACGGACAGGACGACCTGATGAAACCCGCTATAATGAAAAGTTGATTGCTTTAGCCGATGAACTGCAATTGCCGTTAGTTGCAACCAATGATGTGCGTTTTCTTGATCAAGAAGATTTTGAGGCACATGAAGCGCGGGTTTGCATTCATGAAGGGTATACATTGGCTGATCCGAGACGAGTGCAAAAATACAGCGCAGAACAGTACTTGCGATCGGCTGATGAAATGATTGCTTTATTTTCTGATTTGCCATCTGCAATAGAAAATACTGTTGAAATCAGTAAACGATGCACGGTAAAACTGGATTTAGGTAATAATTATTTACCTAATTTTCCTATACCTGATGGGTCTACTGTTGAAAAATATTTATCTCACTTATCACAAGTTGGTTTAGAAGAGCGCTTACTGCAAATATTTAAAAACAAATCGCCTGAAGAATTGCAAGCATCTCGAGAAGAGTACGACAAACGTTTGCAGGTGGAACTCAATGTGATTAATAGCATGGGTTTTGCCGGTTATTTCCTAATTGTGGCTGACTTCATTCAGTGGGCAAAAAAAAATGGTGTGCCAGTTGGTCCAGGACGAGGTTCAGGAGCTGGATCTTTGGTTGCTTATGCATTAAAAATTACCGACTTGGATCCTTTAGAGTATGAATTACTTTTCGAGCGTTTCTTGAACCCAGAACGGGTTTCCATGCCTGATTTTGATATCGATTTTTGTATGGAAGGTCGTGATCGGGTTATTGATTATGTAGCCGAAAAATATGGCAGGCAAAGCGTTTCACAAATTATTACCTTTGGTACTATGGCTGCAAAAGCAGTTGTACGCGATGTGGGACGTGTATTAGGTCATCCATATGGCTTTGTTGATAAGTTAGCAAAATTAATCCCTTTTGAGATAGGTATTACATTAAGTAAGGCTTTGGAACAGGAAGAAGAACTAAGGCGTCGTTATGAAGAGGAAGAGGAAGTAAAAGAACTCATTGATCTGGCATTAAAACTGGAAGGGATTACCCGCAATGCAGGAAAACATGCTGGGGGAGTAGTGATTGCGCCATCCCAGCTAACAGATTTTACTGCGATTTATTGTGAAGAGGGATCGACACAAATTGTGAGTCAGTTTGATAAAGATGATGTTGAAGCGGCGGGTTTGGTCAAGTTTGACTTTTTGGGATTACGTACCCTGACAATTATCGATTGGGCATTGGCTACGATAAATAAAAAACGAGCTGCTGAGGGTTTGGCTGTAATTGATATTAGTCAGATTCCAACAGATGATGCTGCGACTTTTGATTTGTTAAAGGCATGTAAAACAACGGCGGTATTTCAGCTGGAATCCCGTGGTATGAAGGAGTTAATTAGCCGTTTACAGCCTGATTGTTTTGAGGACATCATCGCTTTAGTGGCTTTATTCAGACCAGGTCCTTTGCAATCTGGAATGGTAGATGATTTTATTGATCGTAAGCATGGGCGTGCAGTAGTTGATTACCCCCATCCGGATTTGGAGCCAATTTTAAAACCCACTTACGGTGTTATCTTATACCAAGAGCAAGTCATGCAAATTGCGCAGGTTTTAGCAAACTATACTTTGGGTGCTGCTGATTTGTTACGTCGTGCGATGGGAAAGAAAAAGCCCGAGGAAATGGCAAAACAGCGAGAAATTTTTACCCAGGGTGCGACTGCTCGAGGAGTTGATGAAAAGGTTGCAACTCATATTTTTGACTTGATGGAAAAATTTGCGGGTTATGGTTTTAATAAATCGCATTCAGCTGCATATGCATTAGTAGCTTATCAAACTGCCTGGCTTAAAGCACACTATCCGGCGGCATTCATGGCCGCAGTTATGTCCTCAGATATGGATAATACGGATAAAGTGGTTACTTTTATTGATGAATGTGCTCATATGAAATTGAAGATTTTACCTTCATCAATCAACCACTCGATGTATCCGTTTACGGTAGTTGATGATGCCACTATTATTTATGGGCTTGGTGCAATAAAAGGGGTGGGAGAGTCTGCTATTGATTGCATTACTGAGGAGCGTGAAGCAGGCGGAAAATACACCGACTTATTTAGTTTCTGTCAACGACTGGATTTGCGCAAGGTAAACCGACGCGTATTAGAAGCGCTAATTAAAAGTGGCGCTTTTGATGATTGGAATGTGGAACGGGCAATATTAACTGCATCTTTGGAAAAAGCGCTAAAGGTGGCAGAAAAAGAGCATCAAAATCAATCCAGTGGTCAATTTGATTTATTTTCATTACTCGAAGACGATACGAACCAGCAAGACTATGTGCAATGCAAACCCTGGTCCGAGGCGCAACGTCTAGAAGGTGAGCGAGAAGTATTAGGCTTTTATCTAACCGGGCATCCTGCAGATCAATATCGTCGAGAGTTTGGTGACTTTATCGTTTCAATCAGTCAATTAAATCCATCCATGCATAAAAAAGCCATTATTTGTGCACAAATAGTAGGGATTCGCAAGATTGTGACGAAGCGTGGTAAGAAACTTGTGATTCTTGGCATGGATGATTCTACGTCGCGGCTTGATGTTGTTGTATTTGGTGAGCTTTTTGAATCTTCTGCTTCTGGTTTGGCAACTGGTGACATGCTGATTATCGAAGGTGAAGTGGCTCATGATGATTATAATGGCGGTGTAAAAATGACCGCGAACCATCTCTATGATGTACCCACAGCGCGTACTAAATTTGCTCGATGCCTGGAACTACGGTTGCACTCTGGGAATCAGGGGATTTTAAGTTCTATACAAGCATTATTAAAAGCTCATGTTGGGCGTTGTTCCGTGCAACTTTCATACAGTAATGAGTATGCCAGGGCACAGTTGAGTTTGGCGCAGCAATGGCAAGTAATTCCAAGTGATGAACTACTTGGGCTCTTGATGAATCTTTTGGGGGATGAACAAGTTGTTATGAAGTATTAATAGCCTGGGTGAAGCGAAGAAGAAACTCCGGGTTTACGGCTTGCGCCTTCACTCAGGCTACATTTTAAATTTTTAAACCGCTAGCAATTTATCCATTTTTGCTGCACAAATAAAATCATTATGACTTAATCCATTGAGGGCATGGGTCATAAAGCTTACGTGGCAATAGTTATAACCTATTTCTAAATCCGGGTGATGATTTTCAGTATTTGCAATCCAGGCAAGTGCATTAACAAAAGCCATTGTTTCATAAAAATTTTTAAAAGATAAACTGCATTTAATGATTCGGTTATCCGCGCTTACCTCCCATTTTTTATTTAACTGGGGCATTAAATTTTTTATTTGTTCTGCATTTAATGCAGCACCTATGCCTTCACATGATTCACAATGTTTGCTGCTTAAATCACTGGTCATTTTATTTCCTTACTTTAGGATCTGTTGAAAAGTCTACTGCGCTTTTATGAGCTTTTCGAAGCTCTAGAATCACACCATTTTGGCTCAATCTTGCGAATTGTCAACAGACCTTAGTAATTACCCAGCAGATTAAGAAATCGATCATTCTGTTCTTTGGTTCCTACAGTTACTCGTATGTAATTGTTCATCTTATATGGATGCAGAGGCCGCACAATAATCCCTTTATCTAATAAATAGTTATAGAGCAACCCACCGTCCTCTTTACAATCAAAGGTAAGGAAATTGCATGCTGAAGGTAAGTAATCGATATTTAATTGATTAAATCCATCTTTCATTTGCACCATTCCTTCTGCATTGGTTTGCAGGCTTAATTGAATAAATTGATTATCATCCAGGGCTGCATGAGCAGCGGTCAGTGCGACTTGATTTACTGTAAACGGTAACTGGATACGTCGCATGAGATCAACTATTGAGGGATGAGCTATTGCATAACCTAAACGAACACCTGCTAACCCGTATATTTTTGAAAAAGTTCGCGTAATCACCAAATTAGGATGGTGAGCTAACCATTCAATACTATTACAACTTAATTGGGATGCTGCATATTCATAATAAGCTTCATCGACGACCAATAGAGTGCTTTCAGGAATATTTTCTAACAGACGTTTTATTTCTTTTTGACTAATCAGAATACCAGTAGGATTATTCGGATTCGCTAAAAAAATAATACCAGTTTTTGAATTGCATGCTTGAATCAATTTATCCACATTAACATGCCAATCTGGATTGACTTCAATGGAGCGGACAGGAATATTCAAGGTATTGGCTTGAATCGCATAGGTGCTAAATGCATACTCGTGCGTGATGATGTGTTTGTCATTATGCAATGCAAAGCAATTGAGTAGAATAGTATATATATAATCCGAACCATTGCTTAAAAAAAGCTGATCCATATCGATTGCGAGTTTTTTCGCAAGTTTTGGCATTAAAGGATGATTCATTGGTGAGGGATAAGTAGCTAAGACGTGGGGTGATATTTCTTTTATTGCGGCCTGGGCTAAAGGGCTGCAACCTAAAGGATTTTCATTGCTCGCCATTTTAATAATGTCATTGGCGGTAATCCCTTTCTCACGCGCTAGTTCTTCTATAGATTTTCCTGGTTTATAAGGGACTAATGATTGTATGCCTGGATGAGGTAATTGTTGAAAGTTCACTGCCATAAATTTTCCCTAACTAAAAATTTTTTCTCATATTATCCAAGCTTTAGCTTTCTGTCACGAGCTCCTTGAATTAAAAATCATTTGATTTGTTACCGGGTGAGAGCAAAAACACCCGGTATGCGATTATTTTTTTAAAGTTGTTGCAACTAAGTCATTAAAAGCTCGATTGGGAATCAAATCTGCTTCTGTTAAATATTGATAGTCAATAGGACATGTATGTTGTGTTTGTACCCAAAATCGAATTCCTTTCGCAGCAGTTCCTTTATCATCATTAAATGTATGGCCGTGAGAATCAATGAGAGTAGGTGTGCCATTGACTCCTAAAGGCTCTAATGTAATCGGGTCTATGAGATGATTCTTATCTAATGCCGAGGCCCTATCTGAAGCTTGTCCTTTCAATGGACCAAAGATAAGTTGCGCCCATGAAGTCCGGCTATAATAAGCTACTTGTTTATGAAATTCCTCTGAGTGAACCGCATTAGGAGGTACACAACACTCCTGGTTCTGAGCAGAGCTAACAGGAACCTGTCCTGATTTTGCATAAACAAGCGCAATACCATTAAGTACTGCATTCCTACATAATTCAATGAAATCGGTGCATTTGTTCAGAATATAGAGGGGCGGATAGATAAGTACCCCAAGGGTCCAGCCAGCCAGTCCACCTATTGTTAAACAAACCTCAGCAATAAGTTTTGATAAGGGTAAAAAAGGTAAGAAAAATTCAAGCGCTTTTGCAGCAATATAGGGGATGGCAGCGAGTATGATGCCTACAGTAGCAGCTCCTAGATTCCATGCCTTTTGGGAATAACTGCTTGGGGCTTCATAGAAAAGCGATTCGAAAAAAGTTGTATTGCCAATAAAAACAGCAAATTCATCAAGAGAGTCATATAATTTCTTTTTAAGAAAAATAAAGCCTCGAAGCAATAAATCAGGGAAAAATAAAGCAGTGCCAATAATGGCTCCAATTGGGGCACCAATCACAAAACCTAAAACTTCTCCTATCCAACCAAAAACACCGCGCATTACTCCAGTGTGGCGCGTGCCATCTGCATATTCTATGGAAGCGCTATTTTCATTCCAGTAAGAGGTGTAATCGGGGATCCAAAAAATAGCTAAAATAAGGTCTAGGATTACCCCGGGAATACTTGTAATTTCTCTTAAAACAAGACGGGTTAATACATGACCCACAGTCATACCTTTAGTGAAATAGGCATACATCATTTTTTCCCCTTTAGTTTCTAATTATTTGTGGGTGTTTCTATTGTTTGGGCAATTTTAAACGCATTAAAGTTTAATAACAATTCAATGGGTTGTTTATAGTTCACCATGGGTTTTAATTGATCTATTCGTGTTTGTGTCCAGTCGTGTAGGTCTTGAATTTTTATTTCCATGGCGCTAATCTTTGCGTGGCAAACCAACCACAGGAAAATGGAATATGAATGGGCAAAAGGGATTTTCCCTTATTGAAGTATTGGTATCTTTATCATTGATAACAACCTTGACTCTGGCTTTACTACAACAACAAGGGCAGAGTAATCAATTGTTAAATCAATTAATTTTTAGGGTACAAGGTTCTCAATTTCTTGATCAAATCGAAGAAACGCTTGTGGCCAAAGCTTCAAAACTTCCACCAACACCCTCTCCGTATCATTTGGATATACAGTTAAAGAATCAACAATTACTTCTCCATCTTGTATGGTTTGAACAAGTAGGCTCTATAACCCGTCAACATAATCTTATCGGAAGTGGTGAATGAAAAAACAAAGAGGAATCAGTCTGACAGAAGTGTTAATCAGTCTTTTTCTGGCAAGTGCGATTATGACTCCATTAATCCAACTTTATTTAGGTAGTAAGCGTCAATACCTTGAAACAGAAAAAATTTTAGAAACAGGTTTTGATTTACAATGGGTGAGCGATTTACTGAGCGATAGCATTCGACGTGCAGGTTTTACTCCGTGTTTGGGCATTGATCACTTGCAAGTAATTGATCGCAGAAATCATCAAAACAGAATTCATGCACTGCAAGCTGGAAATCAACCGAATCAATTCATTCAAGTAAATCGTATGAGTGAACATTTTGCAAAAATAATCAAAATTCAAGGTGCAACAAAAATACTGACTCAGGATCCAGTGATACTCCATAAAAAGCGTCCCATACTCATCTCTGATTGCGAACATGCTGAAATACACGAACTATTTGACTTGGAACAACAAAGTAAAAATTCGCTTGTTACTTTGAACAAACCCCTATTTTTTTCTTATGGCCCCTCAGCATATATTGGTGAGTATCTTGAGGAAAAATGGTTTATTAAGAAAAACATAAATTATGTGGATACGTTACATTATCAGTTGGTACAGACGGAAGAACTAACGCCTTTAATTCATTTCATGCATACTCGAAATCGACACATAAAAGAGAAGCAATTTCTTGAAATTATCATGGGGTTGGATGAGAACAAAATGTATGAGCTAAGGGTTCTGGTGCGTGGCTCATGAGTAGCTCTCTTCGGAAACTCTACTCCAGAGGAGAATTGCTTCGTCGCTACGGTGCTCGAATCCTCATGTACTGGCGTGTACACTCCGGTTCTGCGCGCCGTGGCTCCTTGCACTTCTCTCCCTGGAGCGAGTTTCCGAAGAGAGCAAGTAAGAAACTCTACTCCGGAGGAGAATTGCTTCGTCGCTACGGTGCTCGAATCCTCATGTACTGGCGTGTACACTCCGGTTCTGCGCCTCTACTCCAGAGGAGAATTGCTTCGTCGCTACGGTGCTCGAATCCTCATGTACTGGCGTGTACACTCCGGTTCTGCGCGCCGTGGCTCCTTGCACTTCTCTCCCTGGAGCGAGTTTCCGAAGAGAGCAAGTAAGAAACTCTACTCCGGAGGAGAATTGCTTCGTCGCTACGGTGCTCGAATCCTCATGTACTGGCGTGTACACTCCGGTTCTGCGCGCCGTGGCTCCTTGCACTTCTCTCCCTGGAGCGAGTTTCCGAAGAGAGCAAGTAAGAAACTCTACTCCAGAGGAGAATTGCTTCGTCGCTACGGTGCTCGAATCCTCATGTACTGGCGTGTACACTCCGGTTCTGCGCTCCGTGGCTCCTCGCACTTCCCACTCTGGAGCGGGTTGCCGAAGAGATCCATTAGAAAAAATCAAGGATTTATTTTATTAGTGACTTTACTTATTATCAGTGTGATTAGTTTGCTTATTTTGACTTCGATGCAGCATGTTTTACTGTACTACAAGACAATAAATAAACAAGAAGTATTGCACCAGAATTTTTATCAACTTGAGGGTGTGGCATTGCGATTGCTGCAACAACAACCCGTATTGAATTCAGAGTGTCTGATGCGTTCAGACTCTGCAAATCAAGTGATACATAATTTACTTGAATACAAAGGATGCTCCTTAAAAAGTGGTTTAGCTCAATACAAATATTATATTGAGGATTTAGGGGAGTTTCCGTGTTTGGTTGTTCGTTATAAAGGGCGAAAATCAGCGTCGCATCATCAACGTGTGACTGTTGCTTCTTTTGAAGATGGGTCTCCTGCATCTCTACTGCAAATAAGGCTTATTAGCGCGGGAAGGGCGATCCCTTGTCTTGCTACGGAACATGCTGCTCCTCTTGGAGTGAGCAGCTGGCGATATTTGCCTTCTGTATAAATAAATTTTATTAAATAGAGAGTCTGTTTACATTTCGTGAGTTTGAGCCAAAATAACTGGAGTTCCGAGTATCGAGGTGCAGCATACAAGAGGTATATACATCGAATCGCAGAAAATCAGGTCAGTTTGGACCCAGGATAGTAGAAATGTAGACAGACTCTAATATTATCTTGAGCTGTATCAAACCTAGTTGTATTGTAATAGCTATGATAAATAGAGAGGCTTTTCGGTGCGTCTACAAAATATTTCTAAATTTAAGTATTGGCCACAAATGGCTGTGCTTGCTTTTTTGTTGGCAGGATATGTTGCTTACCGTTATTTGGCCTATTATGACACGCGCTCTAATGATGCCTATGTTTCAGCTCATTTAGTCAACATGGCCGCTTTGGTTTCTGGCTCGGTAACGAGAATCTATGTTAAGGACAACCAGAGGGTGAAAAAAGGAGATAAACTTATTGAAATTGATTCTCTTCCATATGTTTATGCAGTACAACAAGCTAAGTCCAAGTTAAATAGTGCTCAATTGAATTTTGATAAGGACAAGGCAGATGTTGCTAAAGCACAACTTACGATCGCGCGAGCCCATTTCGAATTAGATAACGCAAATTATCTTCTAAATCATACTATCCTTGTAGCACCTGAGGATGGGTACATCACCAATTTTAATTTACGCATAGGTCAGTATATTAAAAAAGGGGAAGGACTATTTGCACTTATCGAAACCAAACAGTGGTGGGTCGTTACTCGTTATAGAGAAACAGCACTTCGTTTGATTCAGCCTGGGGATAAGGCAAAAATTATGATTGATATGTATCCAGGAAAAGTTTTCCATGGACACGTAGACAGCATTGGGTGGGGGATTAATCGGGTGCAAAGAGGTAATGTTGTTCCTTCAACGCTGATTTATTCACCAGCAACCGAAGATTGGATTCGTATTGCGCAACGTTTTCCAGTGCGAATTTCTATCGATGATTTATCTGATGAATATCCTCTGCGTATCGGTGCTAGTGCAACTACCATTACATACAGGTGAGCAGTGTTTTTCTGGCCTCAAACTGTTGAAAACAGAGCTGCCATAAGAACAGCACTTGCTGCATTAATTGCCGTTTTGATTTCATTTAAATTTCATCTGGAAACACCATTTTGGTCAGCTATGAGTGTTGTTATCGTTTCCAATTTATATACTGGCAACATCATTGATAAAGCCTCAATGCGTATTATTGGTACTCTTGCGGGAGCGTTTTTGGGGTTCTATATTGCAGGATTGGTCGCCAACAGTTTTTTACTCTATTTGCTTTCTTGCTTTTTAATCGTGTGCATGGGTTCATATTATTACAGCTTCAGTGCTAATGGTTATGCTTATTTATTAGGGGCGCTTTGTGCTTTTATAATTGTTTCGCAAATTGCGATGAATCCACAAAATGCGTTTTTCGTGGCTATTTGGAGACCTGTTGAGATTGGGATTGGCGTTTTGGTAGCAGCCATCAGCGCCTATTTTATTTTTCCCAATCATTTAAAGGATAATATTACCGTACAACTTCATTGTATTTTTACTGATTTTTCAATCGAATTGGATCAATTACTTACTATGCTGGTTGAGGGTAAGCCCGATTTTGACTTGTTATCACAAAGCACCCTAAAGATAAAAAGAAAAGTACGTAAAGCTGTAGAGCTTATTGGGGCAATGATTCATGAGTTGGGCGTGACTAAAGCCAGAGTTGATCAGGTGCGTGCTTTATTGGATACTTTTTATGATTTATCACGACAGTTACAGTACCTGATTCTTATTTCTCCACGGCATCATGATTTAACCTTTGTACAATCATTATCTATGAAGCCTGTATTGAATGCGATTCAATCAGATTTGACCCAACTACAGATGGCTTTTTCTAATCACTTAGATGCTCCAAAAGAATTAAAAACGGGACCTGCAATTGCAGACCTGGAAAAATATGTGAAACAGAAACAAGGGAATGGGGATATGTACTCTTTTTTGACTCCAGATGCACATAGTGGCATTGAAAGGCAACAATTCATTTTTAAAAGTAATTTTGTCTATGCATTGATCCATTTCCTACATCAAGTGAATCAAAGTCTTCTTTTGATGCAGTCTTTATTGAGCCGCATTCCTCATGGCATGACAGCAAAACATCATGTCTTAAAAACACAGGAACGGATTCGTACGGATATCGATGTAATTAAACGCAGCATTAAAGCAGGGCTCTCGGTTATTTTGGCTTTAGGTTTTTGGATGGTAAGTAATTGGTCTGGTGGTTTAAATGGAATTATCAGTAGTCTTGTGCTTTCTATTCGTAAACATCTTTTTGAAATGAAAAGTGTGAGCATTCATCGTTTACTTGGTTGTATTTGGGGGGGAGGGATCGCTTTATTTTCTTTGTTTCTCATTAAAATGACACTCTATGATTTCATTTTAATATTCTTTTTTTCAATTTGGGGATTTTCTTATTTTATGTTCAAGTTACCCCAATATTCTTATGTTGGGTTACAGGCCAATATCGCTTTGATTATTTCTCTTGCCCAAGAAGGAGGACCTCCTGTTTATTTAACGCCTCCATTACAGCGCTTGGGTGGAATAATCATTGGAATTGTTGCGAGTTTTATTGTGGCAAATCTTATTTGGCGCTCCGATGTTTGGACTATGCTAAATCGTTACCTTAATAAACTCTATATTTATATGGGGCAAAATTTAAAGCAAATTCTCCTATCCTCAGCAAACCAAATAAAACTGCATGATTTGGCAAATTTGTTTTGGTCTTCCCGGGGATTGCTTGAGTCGCTTGCTGATGAGCCGCTAAGCACCAAAAAACAGAATCTGCTAACAGAGCTGACAAAACGTTTTGAATCTTTAGTAATAATACAAGCAACTATAAGCCACATTTTATTAGCTATTGATCGAGAAAAAGTTGAAAAAACAGCCCAATTATTAGGATATGAATTATCTTCTTATGAAAAAGCGATTTGGAATGCTTTTGAAGAACACGATGCGGCACATGGACTGAAATTAAGCCATCAGTTACAAGATTTGTTATCAGAAATGGATAAAAAAATAATATTTTTCCAAATTTCCGATGACGATTTAAGAGGATTTTTAGCCTATCTAAACGCTTTAAATCAATTGGTTTTACACATTCACTAAATTTTTTTTGTAGGGCATCTTGTTGCAGTTCTTTTATTTGTACGTTCCAAAAAAATTCATTAAAATCAGATTATTATTAAATGCAGCTTTTACACATTAATAGTTTTTGACAAGAGATTAATGTTTAAATTTGCCTTTGTTTGTTGCAAAACATTCCATAACGTGTAAAAATTGTCCGCCTATGAAAACGAAAATAATCTCTATTACAATTTTTTTAGCCTTAATTGCCTTGAGTAGTTTCGTGTGGTGGTTTTGGCCAGTAAAGCAACCATCAACCATGTTCAGGCAAGCTGATTTTGACCGGTTACCTGGTTGGAAATCAGCGGATCTAAAAAAGTCTTTACTGACTTTTCAGACTTCCTGCCGTGCTTTTATCAAGCAAAACCCGGATCAGATTGTCGGGACGGATCAGATTAATTTACAAGTAAAAGATTGGCAACCGGCGTGTAAAGCGGCTTTAAAAATTTCTCCCGAAGCTGAAAATGAAGCAAAACAGTTTTTTGAAAAATGGTTTATTCCGGTAGAGTTTACTGACACCGGTGCAAAACCTGGCTTATTTACAGGTTATTATGTGCCTTCAATTAAAGGAAGCTATACTAAATCCAAAGAGTTCCATGTTCCTCTTTATGAAACTCCAGATGATCTTATAACTGCTGATTTAGGTATGTTTTTTAATGATTTTAAAAGTCGTGGCATTGTAGGTCGGGTAGAAGGAAAAAAATTCGTCCCTTATTACACTCGTGAACAAATTAATCATGGTGCACTTAAGGGTAAGGCTCGCGTTTTAGTATGGATTAATAGTCCTATAGATCGTTTGTTTTTGGAAATTCAAGGTTCAGGAGTAATTGAACTTGAAGATGGTAATAACCTTTATGTTGGTTATGATGCCCAAAATGGCAAACCTTATACTGCGATTGCAGGGGTATTGATCAAAAAAGGGGTTATGACTAAAGATAATGCGTCCATGCAGGCAATAAAACGTTATTTGGAAGCACATCCCAAACAGATGGATAAAGTGATCAATCAAAATAAATCTTTTGTTTTCTTCCGTAAAATGTCGGATGGAGTCGCCTTAGGTTCACAAGGTGTTGCTTTAACACCTGGTTATTCGCTGGCTATTGATAAGCAATGGGTGCCTATGGGCGCTCCTCTTTGGCTCAGTACTACGCGTCCTGATAGCAAGAATCCTGATAAAAATAAACCTATGCAGCGTTTGATGATTGCTCAAGATACTGGTGGTGCAATACGTGGCAAAGTTCGTGGAGATGTTTTTTGGGGCGGTGGTGAAAGAGCCACGTTAATTGCAGGTCATATGAAGAATCAGGGGCATTACTGGATTCTTCTGCCTAAACATGCAATATCTCGCCTTGAGAAAAATAAATTGATTTCTGGATAATTTACTCGCGGGGGATCCATTGATTTTATGTGATTTTCTGGATCCCGCGCACAGCACGCAAGCGAGTGAGATATAGGGAAAGACTGTCTAATTAAATTTGATGAGCATTTGTTTTACTTACATAGGGCTTTTGCCCTGACTCTTTTAGTGGTGGAATCACACTATTTAATGCTTCTGTATTATTATTCAATGATTGAGCTGTATTGTCTTTCAAAGCATCGGCTAAGCTAATAAATCTATATCCATTTTTTCGATACATTTCAATGATGTCTTCTAAACATAAACTGTTAAGAAGATTTGCATGGATTAATAGAATTTGTTTGACATTTTTTCCTTTAGCATTTTTCTCAGCTCTTAATGTTTGTTGCCAAATATAAGCCAAATAACGTTTTTTAAATGCGGGTAGATTTTGAGCTCTTTTTCTATAAGGTATCCTGTAGAAACGTGCGTTAAACTCATAATCTTTACTGTCGATCGTTACTGGGGCAATAGTGTATTGATGTGCGGCCAGGTAGTCATACACTTTTTGTTTTTTTTGACCAGTACCTTCGGCCAGGTAGGGATAACGAAAATATTTAGGTTCTGTCAGTACAGGCGCTAAGGCAGTATCAGCACGATCGATGTCCGCGATGTACTTATCGGCACTCATGTTATTCAAGCTTTTATGAGTATAAGTGTGATTACCTAGAGCAAAGCCTTGATTACGGAATGTTTCTAAAAGATCCCATTCATTTTTCGCAACAGCTTCACCAATGACGAATCCAGTAGCTGGGACTTGATTATTAACAAGAGCATTAACTATGGCCATAAATCGAGCTTGAGTTCTTTTCAGGCTTGCGGGTGTGCTGGAACCAGAACCAACAAAGGGTAAATCATCAATGGTAATCGCAATTTCTTTTTCTTCAGCAAAACATGGAGAATTAAGTAGACAAAACAAAAACGTTACACCGGCCCATCGAAGTAACATGATATCCCCTAATTTATTTTTATTATTTAAAAATAACTATAGTAGACATTTTTCAAAAAAGTATAATTTTTTTATAATTTCTTATTTATTATGAATATTTTTAATGATAGACTGATTGATTTTTTATTCGAAATACATAGGATTGAAAACTGTTATTGTTCTAATTTTTGTTTTGTTTTTCGTAATCCTTCGAATATAGGTTCAGAAATACTGTTAGGGAAGGAGGAAGGGAGTTTTTTTGAGACTTCCTGGATAACAGAATCTGTTTGTTCCAGCATTTCATTAAGGATGATTTCAGCTCTTTCTGGAGAGTAACTTGTTTCTTTTGCGGTGTCTATAAAATGCCGTCGTTGGAGGGTATGCCAGTGATAATGATTGTTTTTACCTTTTAAGGCCATTGCCATTTTAATTTTCTGAATTTGTAGTTGCCTTTTCTTTATCAGCGGATATGCAGACATGATGTCGTATAGAGGTGTTAGTCTGTACTTTCCTTCAGGCTCAATAAAAAGACTGAAATTTTTAGCATGGCCATCAATCCCAGCAATGAGCCAGAAAAAAACCTGAGCACGATAAAACATATCGCGGTCTAAAAGCGGGTGTGCTGAACCGAGCAATACTTGCATAATTTCTTTAATACCAGGGCCACCATCCGATTGATATTTGATGTTGTAAGAAACGCCTAATGCTTGACATAGGTCCTCTTGAGGTAAACGCATGATCCAACTTTTATCCCGAGATAACCTGCGATCAAAGCGTTTTACTGATAAAACCTTTATCTCTTCAAAATGCAGAATCTCACAGTCGGCTGCCGGTAATCCATAGCTTTTTGCAAGAAGAGAGCACAGCCATTCGTTCTCACAACTGTCTCGTAAATCCATCTGTTGGTGAGCGATAATGCCAATGGGTAATTTAAAAATATGTGTGGTTGGCGTTTCTTGAAGCGGCTCGCACCATTGGTTTTCATGATATAAAAAAGCAGTTTTTTCTTGAGCCCCCGCAATAGAAATTCGGAAGTCCTTTTCTTCTAGACTCATCCCTAGGGGATTTATTTGATAATTTCGTAAAATTGAAGCGATTTTTTGCTCTGTTAATGGCTTATATTTAATTTTTTTCTCAAATTCAGCCAATGGACCTGTAATGAGCTGAATGGCTCCTACACAATCCCTGCCGATACCCGCCAGCAGATCAAAAGGTTGGCTGGTTGCTATTTGAAATCGTGCTTGTATTCGTGCGCGGATTTGTTGATTATCAGGGAGCAGATTATCAAAAAAATTATATACTACATCGCCAGCATAGGTTTGTTCAACGAGCGGTAATGATAAGGAAATGGGGCGGGCTCCTGTTTGATTTAACCAGTCTTGATGATAAGTAAACCTCAATCCTCCCTGAGATGTTTTCTCAAGCATTCCCACCAAAATTCCATTCATTAGGACATAAAGAATTTGATTTTTCTTTACCATTCATCGTTCCATTGATTAGTTGCTGTATTAGACTGACTTTTTGCTGATATTTTTAAATCCAAACCAAGCGCGGATAATATACGAAATAAAGTGCTTAATCTCATGTTTTCTGGATTATTTTCGATTGCGGAAATGGTTTTTTGTTTTAAACCTACCAAAGCAGCAACTTCTGCCTGGCTTAATTTCAGTTTTTTTCGTTGATTTTTTATCAACAACGCCAGCTCCAGAGAAGAGTGAATCAGCATAAATGTTCCTGAATAAAATTGATACCTTATTGGGGATATTTCTAATTATATACCCTAAAGTGGATAATTTCAATTTTATCCCTTTAAAGGTATAGTTTTAATTTTATACCTTAAATGGGATGAAGTAAGTTGGATGTCTAAAAGCTGCTGGAGATAAGGCAATATTATTTCACCCAGCAGTAAATACTTAATTTACCGCAGATAGAGTTATTGAAATAAAGGTTCTTGCTTTGTGACCAGTTCATCAGAGATTGAAGTTTTCATGGATGAGGAATTTCTCAGAGTACTCACAGATTCTTTCATTGAATTCGTGCTTGCCTTAGCTAACTCTTCTGAAAATCGTTTATAAAAACCAGCCCAACCTTCGGCTACTGAAGTTTGGCCCATGCTGCTTACCGTATCGATTAGTCCTTCTCCTTTATTAAATCCGTGGGGTATACCCTCGAGCAATCCTAAAACGCCACTTAGTACCGCTTTTCCATAAGCTTTCATCGTGAGCCAAACCTTCTCCCCTAAATTTTTTGATGAATTATCTAGAAGTGCATTAAAGTTTTTTGCTGTTTCTATTACATCCTTACCTAAATCTGCCAACAATTTATAATCTGCCCTGTCATTCCCAGTAAAGAATTCATTGATCTTATGCATCAATTTCAATCCACCATTGAGAAGTTCATAACCAGCGATAGTCAGGCTTAAAACTCTGAGTGATCCTAATTTCTGAGAAAGGGTTTCTTCATCATCTTGGTCTAAGTTTTCTTCTAATGTCTTTAAGTATTCTAGAATAGTTTTAGAAACATGATTCCTTACATCAGTAAAATCTTGTGGTTCGTCAATTGAGCTTTCTGGTATCTGGTGCGCTTTACGCATTTCCTTGATTAACTGATGGGCTTTTTCATTATTCGAAGGCATAAAATGCTCCTGCATACAAAATAAATGGTCAATTATAACAAAAGAAGCATGGAAATAGTTGAGTAAAATAATTTATTTGAAAAGATTTAATAAATTTTATCTCTTCAGAAGTACATTTTTCTCATCTAATTAGATTGTAAGTGAGTTATACTCATTTATTCATAATGCAGAGATCAAAAACCAATATTTTTTAACGTATCAACTCCATAGGCCAGGACCTCTATCTTTTATGTCAAGAAGATGGATAGTTCAAAGGAGAATTGGGGCGTAGAGCATAACTATGAATATTTTATTATTAGCTTTTGTTTTATTAGTTTGGGGGATGAATTGGCCCTTGATGAAATTGGCGATGAACTTTATACCTCCCCAATGGTTTGGTTTTACACGAATGCTCATAGGCAGTCTATTTCTTTTTTTATTGGTTATCATCCAGAAAAAATATACGTTTCCAAAACGCGGGGATATTCCTCATTTGTTTTCTGTCGGTGTATTGCAAGTTGGTCTTTTCACCGTATTGGTTAATTTTGGTCTTTTTTACAATGGGGTAGGGCATGCGGTTATTTTAGTCTATTCCACTCCACTTTGGGTGGCTCCCATAGCGATTATATTTTTCAACGAGTGTTTGAATTTACTCAAAGCTATTGGTTTAGTGGTTGGTATTTTAGGAATCATAGTACTTTTTAATCCATTTGACTTTAATTGGTCTAATCACGATGCGCTAATCGGCAGCGCCGCATTATTCTTATCAGCGCTTTTATGGGCGATTGCTATTCTTCATGTTCGCTTTGTTCCCTCACAATCGACCATATTGCAACTTATGCCGTGGCACTTATTAGTGGGTACAATAATCCTTGCAATAAGTGCTCTTATTTTTGAACCACATCCAGTGATCCACTGGACTGCGTTCTCGATATTATTGAATCTTTATATTGGAACGATTGCTACGGGTTTGGCTTTTTGGGGGGCTGTTGAAATGAGCAAACGTTTTCCTGCGGTTACCACATCTTTATCTTTAACTGGTGTGCCAATTATTGGTGTCGTTTGTTCGTTACTATTACTTGGAGAAAAACCAACCCCCAGTGTTTTGCTCTCTCTTGCCATGCTAACTATAGGGTTGATCTGTGTCATTTTAGGAGATTATCAAGAAAAAAAAGCTTAATCATTTCGCACAGTTCAGATTTGTTTAACCAAGACAGCAACTTAGGGTTTCTCGGGTACCCACAGCGCATGTCAAAAGAATTTCCCTCATTAATAGATAACCAAGAAAGCAAGGTACTGCTACGACAGCTGCGGCAGTTAAACAAGCTAAACCAATTGCCATAGATGTGATCAATAAAGCGGCAGGGCCAAGAGCAAGACCACATGCAGCACCTGCTGTAGCACCTAGAACACCACCGTAATAGGCCCCCAAACCTAATCCCACGGAACCACCTATTCCTGAACCAAATAACCCGAACTTAAGTAAAAAATGCTTCATTGTTAAAAACCAATTTAGTTAAAGATAATTATTTTTATATTGGACTACGCCAGGGGGACTTTAATTCAAATTAGTATAAACTAGCTCATTGATTTAACAAACGAAAAAATATTAAATCCTTTATAATATTCTTAGAAAACAAATTATATTTTTAGGCTAAGTAAAGAACAATTTGATTTTATGGTTGGGTTTACAATCATATAAATGCCTGTTGTTTCCACATACAACTAAATGGCCCATCTCTTTGGATTAAATCTTGGAATTGACCTTGTTCTACAAGTTGTCCTTTCTCCAATACCAGGATTCTATCCATTTGTTTTAATGTGGCAAGTCGATGAGCTACAATGATCGTGGTTTTACCTTGCATGATGTGCGTCAAGGCGCTTTGAATATAGCTTTCGGTGATCGAATCAAGCGCTGAGGTAGCCTCATCCATGATCAGAATTTTGGCTGGTTTTAAATAAGCTCGTGCAATAGCGATGCGCTGTTTTTGGCCGCCAGAGAGTTTCATTCCTCGCTCACCCACCAGAGTGTGGTACCCTTGGGGTAGTTGTTGGATAAATGCATTGCATTCAGCCAATTGTGCTGCATGATAGATCTCTTCTTCAGATGCTTCCAGATAGCCGTAACGGATATTATCCAATATGGAGCGGTGAAATAAGTCAACTTGTTGGGGGACTAATGTAATAGCACGTCGCAAACTGTGGATGGTGATCGTTTCTATGTTTTGTCCATCGATGGTTATTTCACCCCGAAAAGGTTCGAAAAGACGCAAGAGCAAATGAATTAAGGTGGACTTCCCAGCCCCTGAACTTCCCACAATCCCGACTTTTTCTTCTGATTCAATACGTAGGTTAAAATCCTTAAACAAAAGAATTTCGGGATTGTATCCAAAATCTATATGCTGCATCTCGATTACCCCTCTTGTGAGTGCCAAGGGTTTGGCATCAGGAAGATCGACCACATCATGGGGCAACATCAATACATTCATTGCTTGCCGAAATTCGCCAATACCTTTAATGCTGTCGCCAATGGTTTGTCCCAGTACATAAATATGACTTAGGCTTGTGATAAGTAAAGTAAGAACAAAAGCAAAATCCCCTGGTGTGACATCAGCATAAATACGTCCATAAATCAGAAGGCTCATAAAACTTGTCAGTAAAGTGAATGTCATCAGCCCTTGGAAAAAATGAAGTTTGAGTAAAGCCCATTGAACGTGTTGTTCCGAAATTTGTAATGAATCCAAGCTTAGGCCCAAGTGTTCTTTTTCAAACTGGGTTTGGCCAAAGATTTTTGCAGTAATGATATTGCTAATCACATCAATCAATCTTCCGCTCATCTGATTTTTATTGCGAGCGAAAAGTTCAGCCGATTTTCCCACGGATTGAGAGAGCCTTAATGTAATAAAAACAAATAACACCGTCCAAAAAATAAAGATTAGGGAAAAGCTCCAAGATATAGTGGCTAAGAAAAAGGTTACAATGACTGGTGTCGCCAGTCTTGCTATAAATCCTTCAAAAAAATTACGAATTAAGGGCTCCGTACCACTACTTACATCCTGTATTTTACTGGCAATATCACCAGCCAAATTACTTTGGAAAAAATGGATGCTGTGTTTGCTGATGTAATGGAAGAGATCATCAACGATTTTTGCTTTAACAGCAGGATACATTTTCATCGCGGCGTATAAATAGGCACGCATGGTAAGATTATGGTATAGATCCATACTGACATAAAGACATGCGGGAAGGAGGATATGAGGTAAAAGCGTTTCTTTGGGTGTATAGCTGACCACATCGATTACCCACTTCATCAAATAAGCCTGAAAGCTGCTTTCAAATCCAGCAACAACCACTGTAATGAAAAAAACCCAGAGGTAGCGTTTATTTTGTCGCAAATAGGGATTCAAAAATGCGAGGATTCCAGGGATTTTTTGCATAGCTAAATAGGTAAAGATTTTGCTTTTTAATGTAACACTGATTGTTTCTTGAAGCTAGTTAAGTGTAAGCATATTAACGCGATCTTTTCAAATGGACCAGGTACTACACGAGGGGCAGCACCTGATTTTGGTTATTTGTTAATTTTCAGTTTTCCTCACACCTTGTTCAATGCGTTCACCAATTTGTTGATCGATGTTTTTCCAGTATTCAAATGCTCTTTTTAACACAGGTTCAGTGACACCATTTTTGAGGTGACCAACGACGTTGCTCACCAGCCTGTTACGTGCTTCATCATCCATTACTTTACGTACGAGAGTATTTGCCTGGCCGAAGTTATTGTCATCTTTGCGGAGGGTATATGCTGCGTGTACGAATTCTCCATGTGCTTCCCATGTCGCTACCTCAGGATTTTTCGAGCTATCTGCCTTTGGGCCTCCTTTGGAGTTTGGTGCATAAACAGGATCCAAGACATTCTCAATACGCATTGCACCATCTTTGCTGTAGGAGTGAATAGGGCACTGGGGTTTATTAACAGGTATCTGCTTGTAGTTCACGCCCAATCTTGCTCGGTGCGCATCAGCATAGGAGAATACCCTTGCAAGAAGCATTTTATCCGGGCTGATCCCTGTTCCTGCCACCATATTGTTAGGCTCAAAGGCAGCTTGCTCGATTTCCGTGTGGTAATCAATGGGGTTGCGGTTGAGGGTCAATTTGCCGACCTTGATAAGAGGATAGTCTGCGTGTGGCCATACCTTTGTGAGATCAAACGGGTTAAAACGATAGGTTTCAGCTTCTTTGAACGGCATAATCTGCATGTGAAGTGTCCAACTCGGAAACTCACCTCGTTCTATAGCTTCATACAGATCTCGGGTATGGTAATCGCCATCTGTACCTGCCAAGCGATCAGCTTCCTGCTGAGTCAGAAATTCAATTCCCTGATCGGTCTTGAAGTGATACTTTACCCAGAACTTGTCACCCTGGGTATTTACCCACATGTAAGTATGGCTTGAAAAGCCGTCCATGTGGCGCCAGCTTTTTGGGATCCCGCGATCACCCATCAGCCATGTCACTTGATGGGCAGATTCAGGTGAAAGAGTCCAAAAATCCCACTGCATGTCATGGTCACGCAGGTTGTTATTGGCACGGCGTTTTTGAGAGCGTATAAAATGCTGGAATTTCATTGGATCACGCACAAAGAAAACAGGAGTGTTGTTCCCAACCATATCGAAATTACCTTCACTGGTATAGAATTTTACAGCGAATCCACGGGGATCGCGCCAGGTATCAGGACTTCCTCGCTCGCCTGCAACAGTTGAGAAGCGGAGAACTAAATCAGTTTTTGTTCCTGGCTGAAAAACAGCCGCTTTGGTGTATTTGCTTACATCTTCGGTTACTTCAAAATGTCCGAATGCCCCACCACCTTTTGCATGGGGTTGGCGCTCTGGGATTTTTTCACGATTGAAGTTTGCCATTTGCTCGATCAAGTAATGATCATGGAGAAGTATAGGTCCGTTTGGTCCAATAGTTAGAGAGTACTCATCACTTGGTATTGGTATCCCAGCATCTGTTGTTGTGAACTTTTGTTTGTTGTCCTTATCTGCCATTCAAGCATCTCCCTTAATTAAAGTAGTCGTTCTTTTTATAGATACGATATTTGTTATTCATTATATCTGTGGAACTTCAGAATGCTAGTTTTTGGCTATCAGGCTTGGCTGCACTCGGGAAAACCATTTCTGCATCTTCCATCAAACAAAAATAAAACAATATGGTAAATTTAACTATGATTTTATTAAGATTATGAAACTATATTGTATATGAGTGTCGCAATATTTGCAGCCCACCTTGATTTTGATCTGCTCAATTTCGGTAAATTGGAATTTACGCCTCAATATTCCGCTTGGGTATTAGAGGCGTATTACAAGGAGTGGGTATCTAATGACTCATGCCATTTTGCTACTACCCAAAGGGTTCCTGTTAGAAACCTTCAGCTACTTCCTTTGGGCTGCTTTCTATGAAATTAAAATTAACTAACTTTTAGGGATCTACGTGTGGAATTTTTCGATTTTTCATATCGCCGATCACTACCGTTGCAGGTTGTGCATCTGTCTGTGTATTTGTACCATCCATACCTAGAAAATCATCATAGGAAAAAGCGTATGAATTTAAATAGCTGTTTTGTGGATGATCTATATTTTTATCAAAACTCAATGCATGCATGGCCTCGGAGTAAACATTCACACAGGGGGCATCTCTAGTAGTGCCGCATTGATTTACAACATAGTCTACAGAATAGTCAACATTGTTGAAGTAGTATTTTAACAGCTCTTGCATTTGCTGTTTATTTCTGAAAACTGGATTACCTTGTGAATCAAAGAAATCTTTACCAATAAAAGCTGATTCTTTACGCATTAACATACCTGAAACAATGGCAGAAGTCAGATCTCGTGCAATAGTCGCATCCACTGCATTTTTATTATTAAATGGTACTTGTGCTCCCATTAAAATTGAATTACTGGCTTGTGGTAAACCCAGATTATAAGAAAAGGTTGCAGAACCTGGCTCGCCATCACGTGAAAAAACTAATGTTTGGCTGTTGGGCTCAAAAGCTCCTGACCAAATACCTTTATTTAATTCATTTAAATCAATTTTAATGGAACGATTTACAGAAGAAGAATAGTACCTACTCAGTTCATTGATATAGTTGGTAAAATATCCACTAAATCGATTGCCAAATCTGCCTGGGGCATCGACTCGCATTAAGGCATTTGCTGAATTGTAAACAACTAGACTGGACCATTCCGAATGCTTCCACCGCTGAGTACATTCAGGAGAATCTATTGTTTCACCCGCGGCACGGCAAATGATTGTTTTCATATTTTTAATGACACCATCAAGTCCGCCAAAATGCCCATACTCCTGGCCTGCTTGTTTGATTGTATAAGGGATGGCAATAAAATCTACTCCTGTCGGGTTAATAACGGTTTCGCCACTGGTACTGTAATTAAACTCGACCTTATCAAAAAGTGTTCCATTTGTGGTTGTCTGAGGGTTGTTTACATCGGGTTGTTTTGGGGTTAGGGAATCCTTGTCTGTAGGCATATCCAGGGTATTTCCAAAAGAAATATAAATTCTGCCAGAAGTAAGATGAGGTATGCAGGCTTGTGCCATTCCTCCTGAATTAGGAATTAACTCGGACAATGAAATGCCATAGTCTTTTCCATTCATATTTATATTAGTAATATCAACAAGGGTACCAACACGGTTTCCATTATTAAACTTTACATAAGCATGTTTTTTGGTGGCTGGATCAATACCTAACACTACAATGTATGTGTTTCTATTTTCAATATGTGTGTTGTTTGTTTTTGATAGGTCAAAGCTGACCGACATTCCGCCACCCTGACATTGATTCTGTGAGAAAGCAGACTCACTCATAGTGAACAAAGCAGTAAACCCGAGTAGTAAAACACTTGACCTGCTCAATTTGGAAATTTTCATTACATAAACCTCACTAAGGTGAACAATTTAATTTTTCTAAAAGGGCTTAGTGCTCCAGAACTTGTGTTATGGCGCAAAAAACAAACTTAAATAGTCATAGATTGATTATTATACAGGTTTACTGACTGTATTTTCTATAACCAACTAGAGAAAAGGCTGAATTAACTTGAAATGGCTAAGTCTGATCTTTTTAGTTATTTGTTTTCAGGATTCAGCAGCAATCTTTGGCTGGTGCTTCGAACTAACTTGTTTACGAATTAAGGGCTATTAAAATTTTCTTTGCGTCTCGATAACCCGCAGCGATTCTTTTTTTGATTGTATTAGAGGAAAAATCAAAGGGTGCGCTTACATTTTCTGGATCCTTGCTTTCAATATAAAGGATATTTTCTATGTATTTGTAATTGATTAGCCGTTGATATCCTGGTAGCTGTTTGATAGGGCTATTAGAAGGTATAATTTTGTCAATTTCATTGATTACTTCGATGTATTCATTAATTTTTTCCGTTAATTCTTTATTAAATCGGATCTTATTGGAAAACTGAATTTCAAAAACTCTGTCAAAAACGTCAGCCATATTAGCAGGGATTTTACCTTGGCTGGGGAAAAGATTGATGACAATAATTTGCTTTTCTACCGCCGGATCAGGATCCAGACATTCTAAAACAGGGGAGAGTGGTGTATTTTCAAATAACCCTCCATCCCAATAATAGGTTTTTTTTATCAGGGTCATAGGAAAACCAGGAGGCAAACTGCCGCTTGCCAAAACATGCAAAGGAGTAATTTCTGTTCGATTATTACCTTGATTTGTAAACGTTTTTACCTTACCCGTTGCAATATCTGTTGCAGTAAGAATTAAACGCGTAGAGGTATTATTTACTTTTTTAAAGTCAATATACTTTTCTAATAACTGTTGTAACGGTTTAGTGAAATAAAAACTAGTCCAATCTGTTAAATTCCAATAGTCAGTCCGTGGATAAAAAAAGGATGGATTACCAAATAAAGCCAAATAAGAACTCAATTTATCATTTAGAAAAGGAGATGAAAAAATCGTAAACTCTTCCCACATTGCTTCAAGAGTCGCGATGGGATCATCTTTAGATCCGACAAGGGCTACAGCATTAATAGCCCCTATAGAAACTCCTGAAACAATATCGAGTGAAAATTGAGGATTTTCATAAAGACGTTTTAAGGCGCCGAACTCGTAAGCTCCTAGCGCACCGCCTCCTTGCAGCACCATCCCTGTTTGCTTCATGTTATCCATCTCAATGTCGGTTGATTACATCTTTAAGTATAGATTACTTTACTCTTTAAATTCGAGATGCAGAATTATCTGTACTTCATTTTTCCAAGTCTATGATTCTCTTCCCAAAATTTTCTTTTTTGAGTTTGTTCAGCTTTCCTTAATATATTGATTGCTATAATTATAGCCAATAGGGCAAATAAAAAACCAAATGGCAATTATTTTCCATATTATCCAGTATCAATGAATGATGGAGTAGAAAGTATGACAATTTTTGTAAATGATGCTTCATTTGAAAATTTAAATTCTGTATTTGAGTATTTAGACGAGTATGAAAATAAAGATGAATCAGAACCCTTACTCTCTTTAACTGTTCGTTGTACTGAAGCGCTAAAAGAAGATGAATTTGCCCAGTTACTGGCATTTATTATTAAAAAACAAAAAGTTGCTTTTCAAATAAACGTGCAAAAAGAAGAGCATGAGGCTTTGACTCCGCAAATGATTGAGCAAAACAAACTTCTTACCGATGCCTATATAGTTGCCAAAAGAAAGATATTCAGCCAAAAACACCCCGATCCAAAAGATCAAGTAAAAGGGAAAGAGCCTGCTGAAAAAAGCCTTCGTAAAGCCAAGATAGATTTAGTCAGGGGGGTAAAAGAGAGCGGCATACAAATTCAACAACAACAGCAACAGCAGCAGCAACAGCAACAACAAACAGTTCAACAAACTACGAATCGGAAGGCGCGGGAAAAAAGAGAACGCGTGAATCTCGAGCTTGTTGTTAAAGCTCAAAGTGAAGAAAATCCTCATGGTGAATTGATAACAGAACTTAACATTGAGGCGCAATTAAGAGATTTTGCTAATCAGATTCATCCCGGTAAAAATATCGATTTGGGAGAAATATGGCATAACCTAGTAGGGAAAGATGCTTATAAAGTTGATAAAAAACAACGTATTGCAGCTGTCGAAAAAGAAGCGATGGAAGCGATTATTCGCAATTATAATGAGTTTAGATATGGGTTGGTCTTTGACAATTTACCTTCAGGCTTTTATCTAGAAAAAGAGGACGAAAATACAATATTAAGATACAGCCCAGCACCTCAATATCAAAATGTTACTAATCCCCTCACGCTGAAACTGGCTGAACCTGTTGAATCAATTGGTTCACATCAGCAGTTCATTCTGCAACTTCTTGCTGGAAAAGATCGTTCACCAGAGTACATAAATTCTGCATTAAATGGCAAAAATCAAGAGTTTAATAAGGCATACCCAAATGCGAAGGATTACAAAAAACGTTTCGCAGAATTAACTGGCAATACTCCATCAAAAATAAAGGGGGCATTCAACTTTTTCTTAGCTGAGTTAGTAGGCAATGATCCGCAACGCTTGGAAATGATTAAAAGCCGTCTGAGTTCATTTAACTTTAGCGATAAACAGTACCAGGGACTTGCCAGGGTACTAATAAATAATGGTGATCGAGGGATATTAAAGTTTTTCGAGCAAATGTCTGTTCTCCAAGATAAAGAGTTATTTACAACTTTTGATAAAGTTTTTCTGCAAAACAACTTTAATTATGACACCTTACTGACTGAGCGTGGCCTGAAAAATCTGGAAAATATGGCCAAACTCACTGGACCACAATTGACATGGTGGGAATCCCTTGTAACCGAACATCAAAAAGGAGGAGCTCCTACCGATTTTAATGAATTGTTCGAAGCATACAGTTTTTTTCTCGAGGAGATGGGGAAATTAGGACTGAAACAACTCCCACTTGCGTGTCCTATCAAGAACTTTGGGCATATGAAACCAGCGTTAGATAGAGCATTAACTATTCTTCGTAATGCAAGTGACAGAGAGGAACAATTAGCTTGCTTGGAAGGCTTGGATTATAGCCCTTATGGTGCGTATCATGCTAGCCAATATGATGGCTACAAATTGGTTTCCAAGGAAATGGGAATTAAAATAGAGAGTGAACGTGCTCCGTTAAGCTATTCATTTAGATCTCGTGCAGATTTTTTTTCAAAAATAAATTTTACTCATAATAATGAAGAATTTGATTATAAAATATCGGAAGAATTTTTTTATCGCTTTATTGGTCAGCAAGATTGGGCATTTTCATTAGATACTTACAAAGAAATGGTACAACTTGTTAATGAGAACACGGAGTTTTTTCAAGAATCAGAATCACCAGAAGGAAATAAAGCGATATTGCTGAGCCTTATTGCATTTATGACGACGGGACCTAATGCATTAAAGAAAATAAATGATCCTGTTGCTGAAGTAAATTCTCTTATTAATCGGATCGCACGTTATCAAGAAAGTTTGAAAGGTACTCCTCGTGCTCGTGTTCAGTTGGTGGGTTATTTAGGCAGCTTAAAAAATTCTGATCCTAAATTTACTCCAACCCCCGCTGAATTAGAAAAAATTATAGATTTCTTATCCGGAGAGGATTTAGAAGTTGATTTTAATAGTAGGCTAAATGGAACATTAAGCCTACTAAAAACTTATGGAGATAAAGTTTATCTTATATTTGATAATATCAAGCAACGAAAGAGCATGGAGGTACAAGGCAATAATCAGATAACACACATGTCTTTTCATCGTTTGGTCAATGTTATAGCCCATCCACAGTTCGAAGAGAAACTTATAGGGAATGATTCCAGGCAAATAAAAGGTATATTTGATTCAAATCCTGAAGGCATAGAAGATATGCAACGCTTTGTAGCGATGCTTTCATTGCTTAGTGATGACCTTACAGATGGAGATTTTAGTACTGAAGCACTTGGTTTAGCAGGAATGGTACGGTTTTTACCAAGAAGCCAACGCGATCTATTCTTCTCTGTAATAGATGATATAGACATTTCCAGATCTACTTCTTTACCTTCTCGTGATAATTTGTCGGAGATCCTGCTCGCAATAAAAGAGTATCCCCAAGAGTATAATAATCGAGAGGCTATTTTAAAGTTAGTTCAAGAAGTTCTTCCTGATACCAAAATTGGTAAAGAGCCAATTAATGAATCATTGGTTGGATTAGTTGGTGTTTTTCAAGATTTCTTTAAAGGCATGAACTTCAATGAGCTTATTGAGAAGGCTATTGTTGAAGATATAGTACCAAATCTTCCAGGGTTACTTCAAGAAAGAGCAACAAAGACCTTAAGAAAGGATACTGAAGCATTTCGTTCTGCAGTCGATCAATTTAAAGATTCTTTAGCAATAGAACCAGTTGACCTTGGAGTGGCATTACAAAAATTAAAAAATTTGGACGACGAAACAGCGAAACTTGTTAATTATAAGTTTGCCAAAATTCCAGTCTTACCTTTTGTACGAGGAAAAATTCTAAACCTGGCTGGGGAAGAGCATCAAGATAAACTGGCTGCGTTCTTTGAGAGAAAAACGTTAATGGTTTTACTCAAAGAAAATCTTGAAGCGCGTTTTAAGCAAAATCTAAATAGCTCAATCAAAGTATTGCAAACCGCTAATGAACCATTTAATAAGTTTCTAACAGATGCCTTAGGTGGGATCGATGATAGAAAACCAATTGATAATGCATTAAAAGAATACAGTGATCGTTTTGACATAGTTAATGGATTTACCAATGTACTCATTCGGATTAGAAATCGTAATGAAGCGGACTATCGAAGAGTACTGGCATTAATTAACTCTCCTGCTAATCTGCCTCATTTCCAAATACCTAAGATGTTACAAATGACTCAAATCATGAGTTATTTGTTGGAACAACCTAATGTGTCTATCGAATCGCAACTCAATATTATTTTAAATGCTTTAGAGACACATAAACCCAGCATAGAAACAATTAAAAAATCTTTGGAACAAGTCAAACTTCTAGTGAAGTCAAGTGAATCACTGGGTGTGGAAGCTTATAAAGCGTTGTTAAAAGCTTCTTTAAATCACAATTTAACGAAACCAGAACTTTTTCCACTCCGACAAATGATAGCGCTCAAGTCCATTCCTAATATTGATGAAGAGCAATCCGAGGAATTATTTAACCGCCTTGTGAGTGTCATCGAACGCATTCCTCCACAAGTGCCAGATGTGGTTATTAGCCAATTTATAAGCGCGACAACGAAGGCGATTGAGAGTAAGGTAGTAAGCACGCCGACCATAGTCCCTTTGACCACACTTTTATTAAAAAAATGTACTCATTGCAATGAGTTGGAATTGCAAACCTATATAGAATTGCTTGACAGTTTACCCGAAGATCCGCAAGCACAAGCGAAATGGATTAAAATTATTACTCGTTCAGCTACTGCAAACGATATAACACTCGAGCAGATTAAGTCACTCCAAGCAGGTTTAGTAAAACATACTTTCTCTTTAGATAAAATTGCCAATTTATTTTCTTATCAACCTTACCCAAAATTAGATAAATTATTGACTGCACTAGCAGATAATGAACAGGCACTTGATCAATTTATAACAAATTTTGATAAAGATCCGAAATCTGGCCGTGCTCCTACCGTAGATCCAAAAACAGGTAAAGTTAAAACCACTGAGGAAATCATTCATGATCAATTCGAGACAAACCGTATTCAATCAGTAATAACGGGGATTAAAGGTATTCTCGAAAATAAAAATCTCTCCCCGCAACAACAATATGATTTGACTCAACAAATTGTTTACATCAACGCCATAGGAAAAGATTTCCAACTTAAGGTTGGGGAGAAAACTTACCCCAAATTAATCGAGGCAAGCCGTGAACAACTGCGTGAACTTTCAGATGAGTTAATCAAACAATTAAGGACTCCAGGCCATACTCCAGAAGAAGAACGCGCAATAAATTTAAAATTGCTGGCAGTTATGCGTGAAATGCATTTCCGCAGTACTGGAAAATTTCCGCGAACAACGCAAATGATTACTTTGCTGCTCTCCCTGGATAATCCTGATAATTTATTAATGGAAATCAATACCGGTGAAGGAAAGAGCATCACTACAGCATTACTTGCTGCCTTACAATGGGCAAAAGCAAAAGGTGATACAGTTAATGTATGTACCGCCAATATGGGCTTGGTTGACCAAGACTACACTCAAAAAGGTGCGGTAAACTTTTTCGATTGTATGGGGATTCCTTCGGCTATTGTGCGTTCTGACTCACCTGCTGGAACTTATAAAGTTGGCGGTATTAACTATTCGAACGTTGCTAATCTATCTTTATATCGTTCACGAGCCAAACTGGAGGGTGAATCACTCACTGCAACGGTTGATGGCCGCGAAATTGCAACTCATTTAATTCTTGATGAGTCAGATTATGTCACGTTGGAAGATAAGACACTCTTTAATTTGGCAATGGGAGTAGAGGGTGGTGGTGACACAGAAGATAATCCTTTTGCCTGGGTGTATCCATTAATTAATGAATTTATCGATCAGGAAAAATTCCAAAATCTTAATCCAGATAAAGGAGATGTATGGACGAGGCTACGTGATATTAAAGAGCTTAAAACCTTTTTGGATGAACGTGCAGGAACTGTGGAAAACAAAAAGTTATTAGCCAGTTTAGAAGATAAAAAATTTGATAACTGGTTGAGTGCAGCCTGTGTCGCTAAGCGCCGAATCCCTGGTACCCATTATATTATTCAAGAGGAAAAACGAAATATAAATGGAGAAGAAAAAAAGGTATATACCGTTGTTCCCTTAATTAATACAGTACCACAGATTGGCGCTATTTTTTCTAATAGTGAACAACAATTCCTCCAGGCTCGTTTACAAAAAGAAGATACAAAAGGGCGTCTATTCCCGATTGATCCAGAAATGTTATTTGTTGCTAGTGAATCAGCCAAGGATTTCATTGATGCTCATCGTGAGCGAGGCAGGATTATAGGTATTTCAGGTACTGTAGGTGTGCCTCATGAATTAATGGAGCAACAGGTTAAATATGGCTTAAAGGCGATCAGTATTCCTCCTCATGAAAAAAATCTTCGCGAAGAATTAAAAACCCGTGTCACCAAATCAAGAACGGCTCAAGTAGATGAAATTAAGAAACACTATAATTCGCTTATAAAAACAAATAGTGAACAAACACAACCTGTATTAATGATTTGTAAAGACATTAACCAGGCTCGTGACTTATATAACAAATTAGGTTCTCCTGCAGGGCAAATTGAGGGAAAAGAACTGCAAATAATTACTGGTGAGGAATCTGAAGAAGAACGTCAACGGATGATTGAAAAAGCAGGTCAACCTAATGTCTTTACGATTTCCACGTCGTTACTTGGTAGAGGGACGGATATCGATCCAAAACATGACGATGGCTTATTTGTTATCCAGGCTTATCTTGATACAGAGCGTAATACGCGCCAAATCATTGGTCGAGCAGCACGTAATGGAAAAGTGGGTCAATATGTTGCTATCTATGATGAAAATGATATACCCCATAGGCAACAATTTGGTTCGCTGATGAAAATGTCTTCTGCTGAACGGGCAAAAACGCTGAAAAAAATTCAAAAAATAATGAATCAAGAAGCGGCTGTTGAACGACACTTTATCCAGGAAGTTGCTATGATTCAACAGGTTGCCATGAAGCAATTTGATGAGTGGCAAGGATTTCTGAATCATTTACATAGTGAACCAGAGCGTAAAGAGCTTAAAAAATCACTCTTATTGATGCGTGAGGGATTGATCACAGAGCTCACTGAACAATGGAGGTTGAGACTTGAAGAGTCTGATCCAAAGAAAGAATATCCTAATCCTTATATTCGTCGAGATCCTAAAGGAAAATTGATCACTCAAGATCTTAATGCAGCATTAAAAAGTTTTGAAGTGGATGCGGCAAGGATTTGGGCTGAGACTCGAGTTAAATTAAGCGGAAAAACGGAGAATAAGCTCAATGTACCTGTTGAACAATTGCGTGCAGAATATATGCTTCAGATTGATTTTTCTGAGCAATTAAAGTTAAGTAAATTTAATGCACGTGAGGAAAGAAAAGCCACTGCCAAAGAACAGGAACTTGCCTTAAGACGTATAGAGTCCGGTTTGGATCCGGATGCTGCTGTATTGCGCTTTGGTGGAACCGATGGTGTGCCCGAGGAGATGAAACAACGTTCAGCTTGGACGCAGTTAAAGTTAATTGCAAGTAATTTCAATGATGTGGCTGAACGAACCTCTTTAAAGGATACAATCAGACTTCCTTTATTGGAAGGGGAGAAAGCCGAAAGTAATGAGCGCTTAGAAGAGATATTTACTCAATTTGCTACAGCTTTTCAGGATCTTAAAGCACAAGGGTCCTTAAGTGAACGAAATCGCATGCAGCCGGTAGTGGTCGAGTTTCTTGCTGTTTATAATCAGGTTAAGGGTCTTTTTTCTCATGAAGTGGATCATGAAGTGGATGGACCTAGAGAGGATGCTGAGGAACAATCACTACCTAGAATAATGAACCAATTGCAAACTGATTATATTGATACTGTGGCGAATCAACTTGCGAATGATTTGGATCACATGTTTTCTTGGGCGAAAGAGAAGACAGGATTCTTCTACTTTATAGAACGGACTGCTGTTAAAAAAGCAGTGGCAGAAGTCCTGGAGGCTACTAATGCACTTACTAATGCCGGCTCAGAGGAAAAACAGGAAAGAATAAAAGAACTCTATCGATTATTACAAAAGCACCAAGCCAAATTGGAGGATTTGTGGATTCCTTCTTTCGGCCATAAAAATACACGTGATCTCATTAAAAATACCTTAAGGACTTTTGATGACTTGGCACGTGTTGCGGATTTACCTCCAACGTTTAGAGCTGAATGCCGTGAACAAGCTTTATTTGACGTACATTTTGAGAAGTATTCATCGCTTATTGCTGAAACGGACAAAAAAATACAGCAGAAATATCCTGAAAAAGACCAAACGGAAACAGCTAAAGAAGCGAGAGCGGAATGGAATGCAATTAAAGTAGAAATAGAAGATATTCGTCAGAATAATAAAAGTTTGTATGCATTTTCCGAGATCGATCAGTGTCTTGCTCGCCATAAAAGGATATTACAACATAATGGCTCACCCCTTCTTAAATTCTTACAAGAATTAATTTATAAGCTACTTCCCAAATCAGAAGAGGTGAGTGAGCAATATCCTGAGTTAATGGATAACAGTCGCTATCTATCAAATAAAGCGGAACAAGTGCAAAAAACTTTAACCGGACTCCAAGATGTTGACAGTGTAAAACAGGTTTCAATTAAGCATGGACATACTGGCTTTAGTGAATACTTCGACTTAGTCGTAGAGGGGGCGGGTAAGGAAGCGGTATTTACAGGTTTTACTCACTATAATACTCAGTTAGGTAATTTTATAGCGCAGCATCAAAGCAAAACAGAAGAAGCACGTCTCCTGCGAGAAAAACATACCCAACTCCACAACTACATTGAAACAAAAATTTCGAGGCCCATTACTGGGGAACAACCTGTACTTCCAGTTGGGGAAGGATTGCCAGTGCAATTTAATGAGACCGTAACAAAAATTAATACCCATATCAATTTATTAAATAGCGAGGGTGTTTTAAATGATGATGAATCGTTTTCTGCTGAAGCAAGAAGACATATTAGTAATCGTACATTGGTTAGTGGTTTGACCGCACACAATTACCCTGGAGCTTTACAAAACTGTACTGACGAAACAACCAAGCGGGTTTTTGCAGAATATTTCAAAAATTTCAATGAGAATACAAAAGCAGTAAAGAAGTTAGAACAGGCGGAAGCAGCATTACGGATACAACTTGAAGAAGCTGAAACAGCGAAAGGAAAAAAAGAAAAGGGGGGGATTATAAATTTTCTTTCCACTTTGGCTAGTGATGACCCCGAAAAAGTCAAGGTTAAAATTAAACAAAATGCGAAAGAGTTGGAGGCTGCTCGATATAAAGTAAATTTAGGTCTACTACAGCAGACAGAAATAGATCGATTGGATGAGCAGGCTAGATCGACATTTAAAGAACAATTAATTGTGGAAATCACTTCCTTGCGTGATCAATTAAGCGAACATCGAGAAGGGCTGGCACAAGCCATTGAATTGCTCAATCCACAAATCGATTATTTGGATAAAATGATTCTTGAAGAAAAAGGCAAAAGTAGCATTATGATGCGACGTTTTGAAAGTTTTGATGAACTTTTAGCATATGAGGCAACACTGAAGACAATGCCTAAAAAAGTTATGCAAGTGGAAAATGATGAGGTGGATAACGTAATAGGAGAGGTTATCGAAAATGATGAGCTGTCCAGTAGTCATATCAGCCAAGTTCTCTAACATGCAAAGTTTAAGGAGGAGTTTGGATTGATGAAGTTATCTACTCCATCGCTTTTTTATAGGTCTTTGTTGGTTATTCCTACTTCAGTATCCGAAGTAGGAGATTTAGATGAACGTTGCGATTTGGGAGTTTATCCATTTAGGCATGTGGCTTGAGATAGCGGTCAAAAAACTCCGGTAAGTCTTCTAATGCTTGTACTCTTGCTGTCTCATTAAAACCAATATGATAATGTTCTCCTTTTTCATCAATCACTTCTTTTGAAGCAGGAAACTCAAAGTTATCAAATCCATGCAAGGCGTCTGAATAAATTTGGATGGAAACATTTTGATTGTTATCAGTGCTTCGATTGACTAAATGAATGCAATCTTGCGTTGTAGATCGATCATCATTGTCGCCAATAAATATTTTTGTGTTCGCTCTGAGTTGCGCTCCTTCCGCGAGCCTATGACATACACCGTAAAAAGAAGCTGCTGCCTTAAAGGGAATTTGTTGATAAGGCTTGGGATCGTGTTGCACTGACTCCATGACTTTCAGTACATCGAAACCTCCCATGGAAAATCCTAAAATTCCTATGCGTCCAGAATCAACAAATTGAAGGTGGCTAAGATATTCATAGGCTGGAACGATATCATCAAGTTGTGCTTGTGTGGCTTTTTCCCAGCCTACGGAACGACGATCTTCCCAACCCCGGGGTTTAAAGCTATCAATTATAAATACCACATACCCATGTTCTTTTAATCGAGTAGCCCAATCGTAATTAACTTGTTCAATACCTGTGCTGGCATGTAACAATAAAATAGCAGGAGATTTGGTGGGTGCATCAGGAATATAAAGACTGTGATGCGGATCATTGGGATTAAAGACATAATCTGTATCTTGTGCCAGTACGTTGGTACATACTATGAATAAAGCCAATAACATAAAGAGTATTTTGGGGTAACAAAACATAATTTTTAATTCCTTGATTTAAGCGGTTCAATTTATAAATTTAGGGATAAAATAAGTGAAAATCTCCCTCGTTTAACAACGTTGTTATTGTTTGATAATCCAAAGTATTCGCTATTTGGCACGCGTTTTGGAATTTCAATCCAATGGCAGAAGCCAGAGCGGACAAGGAAGACGGTTTGAAGTTGTACTGGGAGACATAGCCTTTTTCATAAAGGTTTGTGGTCACAAAATAATCATAACCTCGTGCGGTATGATCAGGATTCCAAACCATTTCCTCGCCGGGAGAGGGGGTGAGAATGATATGTTGGGCATCTGCAATTTCCTTTTCAAGGTTGTAAGTATCCATGCCATAAGTGGATAGCAGTACTTGCACTCGATATTGTGTAAGTAATTCATGCGTCAACCTTTTGAGTTTATCCTGATTGGATTCAGTGTCCAGATAAACAATGTCGGGATCATAAACTTGATTGCCAATCAAAAGACCGCCGCCTTTGATGACGGTACTTTTCCAATATTCATAGCCTCTAAGCATTTCACGACCTTTGGAACCCTCTTTTCCAGTCAATGGTAAAGCGACGCCCATGCGCAGTTTTTTATGTATGCTTGAAGTAAATTCAGGAATAAACGCTAAACCATTAGGGCCAGCATGGGTTGGAATAGAAGTGAATTCAAACGTATGCAAATCTATTTTAGACAGATGCTTGTCTGTTGCATTGGATACATAAGCATATTGCCCATCTGGGTTAACCAGAACATTAATGGGATTCAAGCCAGTGACTAATCGCTTTATAACGTGACCCGAACCAACATCAATCACTGCAACTTGATGATCAAAGGGGGCTGGCGCTAATACATATTTTTGGTCTGGCGTAATATCCGAGTAAAGAATTGGACCCAGATTTAAATTGTTCCATTGTTTTTTAATGGCGAGTGTCTCTGGATCAATAAAGACGATCTGATTCACAGCCGACACCATAAGAGAACGATTATCTGGAGTATATTTTAGACCCCGTACCGCTGAGGGTAATGTTAAACTTCCTGTAATCACTCCTGAATCAGGATCGATTCGAATGACGCCGTCTTTCCCGGCCATTAGCCATAAGGTTTTTCCATCTTTGGAGAAAATCAAGTTATGTGTATGGGGACTCACTTCAATTTTTTTGACAATGGTTTTGGTATCCACATCAAAAACAATAATTTTGCCCCCTTTTTCTACATTAACATAAAGTTGTTTCTCGAAGGGAGGGCGTAATTTAACGCCATGGGGCGCACTATCAATGCCTGAGTACGCTTTGTTTTCTAATGATTCAAAAGTAAATAGCCGATATTTCTCTACCTGATTTGGCAAGTCGATGACAGAGATTGATACGCCGGGTACGCCAGATCCACTATCGTAGTCTCTAATGCCAAAATTGCTGACATATGCTGTTTTTCCATCTTGTGCAACAGCGATTTCATGGGGGAGAAAAGCAAGTTTCAGGCTGCCCTGTCTTGTGCCTGTATCGGGATTATAGAAACTGATACGGTCTGCATTTTCTTCAACAACAGCTAAAGTTGAGTTGAGGGGAAGGGAATAGGTGACATCATTGAAAATACCCAGGAAAATGGATAGCATCCAGCTTTTTTTGAGCATAATTAAATCCCTTTATAAATAAAAAAAGTGTGGCCATGATATTGGTTGAATAGAATCTTGTCAATATATATAGGCGCCTATATATTATTCAAAAAGGAGAAGTCCATGACATTTAATTTGAATGAACATACGGGTGTATTAATTAAAAAAGCAGCCCGTTTGTTTGAGCGTGTTTCAAATCTTAATCTTGAGAAGCTTGGTGTAACCTATAGTCAGACCATTTTCCTGGTTCGTTTATGGGAACGAGACGGTCAAACTCAAATGGAACTCACAAAAAGTGCAGGGCTTAAACAGCCTACGGTTGTCGGTATTCTTAATAAGATGGAACGAGACCAGCTTGTACTACGAATTCGCAATGAACGGGATAAGCGTTATTATCATTTTTTTCTTACTGAAAAGGCAAAAAAAGCGTGTCGTGAATTAGAAAAGCAGGGAATGTTGATGCAAAGCCTGTCTACTGGAAATTTACCTGGCAAAGAGGTAAAGCAGTTAAATGATAATCTGTTATCTATTATAGAAAATCTGGAGGGTTTTCTTGAGAATATTCACGATTAAAAATTGATGTACCCTATCAATTATCCAAAATATTCAAGTAAAAAAGGGCAACAAATAAAAAAAATCCCCAAGATCAAATAAAATAAAAATTGATCTTGGATGCGTCTTTGCTCTTTTTCTCTTGGTCGAAGTATATAAAACGCTATGAAAAGAAAGACAACACCAATTAGTATGCTTAAAATTTGCGCGTATAAAAATACGGGCGTAAAATATCCAGGGGTGGTCTGCACAATATTTTCTTCTATGGGATTAACTTGAACTGCAGCAGTAAATAAATTCATTTTTTTAAGTATAAAAAATATTTTTTATTATCCTCGCTCCATTTGACCAAGATTTCAAGTAGGGGCGTAAATCATATTATTTTTTAATAGAATTGGATGCATTCTCAAAACGACAGTAACTCAATAATCGTTAAAAAATAACCAAATACATTGATTTTTCCCCTATATGAATATAAAATAATCAATTTGTCAGCAAATTTTTAAAACTTATGAAAATTTTTTTAGTAGGAGGCGCAGTACGTGACAAATTACGTGGCGTTCTCCCCAAAGATAATGATTGGGTTGTTGTGGGTGCAACCTGGGACGCTATGTTAAAACTGGGATATAAACCAGTACATAGTGGCCAAGAAGCAAAAGATATTCCTGTATTTTTACATCCCGAAACTAAAGAAGAATATGCCCTTGCGCGATGCGAAAAGCGAACAGGCAGTGGTCATGCTGGTTTTGCGTTTGACATTTCTCCTACAATTACTTTAATGGATGATTTAAGTCGTCGAGATTTGACAATAAATGCTATGGCTTTACCATTTGCAGAAGAAAAACTGGGTGAATTGATTGATCCTTATAATGGAAAAGCTGATTTGGAGCATCATATATTAAGGCATGTATCACCAACATTTATTGAAGACCCTCTTCGATTAGTACGTGTTGCACGTTTTGCCGCGTGCTTAGGCTTTCAAGTAGCTCCGGAAACGATGGTGCTTATGAAACAGATGGTTGCTGAAAAGAAAGTCTGTGAATTGAGCTCTGAGCAAATCTGGAAGGAACTGGAACGTGCACTTATGGGAGCATATCCGGAAAATTTCTTCGATGTGCTCAAACAATGTGGTGCAGACAGTATTTTAATCCCCGATATGGATATATCAGACTCCAGCATTAAAGCGCTGCAACGAGCCGCTAATCATAAAGATTCGGCGTATGTTCGTTTCGCTGTTTTGATGCATAACCAGTCCCAAAATGAAATAAGTGCATTTTGCAAACAATTTAACATACCTAATCAATACCGTGATTTAGCGTTATTAACGAGTAAACATTTGGCGCAATTTCGACGTGTTCCTGAACTGAATGCAGGTGAATTATTGGATTTATTGACAAACATCGGTGCGTTCCATAATAAAGAACGTTTTGACAATTGCTTACGTATTTTTGAGCTGTGTACGCAAGACCCTTCGTCTATAGAACAAGTACGAAATGTCTTTCAAGCAGCCAAATCCATTAACACCAAAGAACTCGCTTCGAACTACATCGGCCATGAAATTAATAGAAAAATTAAAGTATTACGCATTGAAGCGATCCAACAATGTCTCAAAAGCCCGGACGACCGTCATTTGGTTGTCTTCAACATATAATGGAGAAAATTCAGGTGATTGCAACTGAATTTTCTCGTCACAACTCACTGAAAACCCAGTCCATCTCTACTCCGACGTCCCATCCCACGACTCGTTCGCGGGATCCAGAAGATCTGCAGTTGCAAGAATTCGGCACCTGCTATGAGGAAAAAGCTGTTCCTATTATTCCAGGATTTAAATTACCGATATCATCAGGCTATACTTAAAATAACTAATTAAAATAACATAATAATGGCACGAATTCTGGTTTTACAACATTCTCCTTATGAACCATTGGGTATCATTATTCATACTTTAAGAAAGATGAAGCTGCGTATTCGCTACGTCAATTTTGCCAGAGATCCTCATCAGCGAGTGGATGTGAATCGTTATCATGGCATTGTCGTTCTTGGCGGTGCCATGCATCCTAATGAGCTTGATGTGTACCCTCATCTAATTCACGAAATAGAATTATTGCGGGTAGCAATTGCTAAAGAAGTGCCAATATTAGGCATTTGCTTAGGCTCTCAACTACTGAATATAGCTTTGGGTGGGAGCTGTTATGTTTTAGACAAACCTGAGTTTGGATGGACACGAGTAGACAAATGTGGTGAACATGATTTATTTCGACTGTTCGATCCTCCACTCCATGTTTTTCAATGGCATCAATTTGCAAATCAGACAGCACCAGGTATTGATGTACTTTTAGAAAACAGCCAGTGTGTGCAAGCCTTTTGTCATCATAAAAGTGTGGGGCTCCAGTTTCATTTGGAGGTCGATGCCCATTTGATTCAAAGGTGGCTCGAACACCCAGACTATTTAGAGCATTTACGTCGCTATCTACAACCCGAAGATGTTCATGCGATTCATGCAGAGACCAAACTGCATTTACCCCAGTCAATGGCAATAGCGAAGCATTTTTTTGCTAATTTTTGCCGCTTGTTTCATAAAAAATCCTATGCTTTATCGTCATGGACAGCGGGAAGGGATTTATTTTAAGTTTCTATTGATGATTTAATGAGTCAGCAAGAATTGCCCATGCGGCAAAATGAAAAAGTTTAATGTAGCGATAAAATGAGTGATTTATAACCTAGGAGTTTAATATCGCTACATTTTGTATAATACCACTTTAATATTAATTGAATATTAACACTCTTAAAACTTTGTGAATTGGCAGTAAATACCTGGAATAGCATGAAATAACCCTCAAAATGCCTACATTCCGCCGCGTTTCGTGTTGGAGCCAGATCCATCGGAGGATATGCTTGATCATATTGAAGTTATCCCTATATAGGAGTTGGTGTGACGCTGTCTTTTGGGTTAGCTTCTCCGTTAGGGGGAACAGTAACTGGGGTGCCGTATATCATTCTTGAGAAGAAAGAGAACGCTCCTGAGAGGTAGCCGCCTGTCTCCACATTGGCTTTTTCTGGTTCTTTATTTTTTTCTTTGCTGCGATCCACGATACCAAAATGCTCAATAGCATGTTGTTCTGTCAATTTCATGAAAGAACCAGGCTCAGCAATGGGGGGAAGCTTCTCTGGCCTCTCTTTATAAAAGCGTTCTGCAGCGATTGCGACTAATTCATTAGCTTGTTTTAGCAAGCACAGTTCATCTACTTCAATTTTTTTGCTAGGGACCATCCCACGCAAAGCCGCCAAGTCATAGATAAAAATCTGAATTTGTTGATAAAGTTTTGCAAAATCTTCAATAGTATCAGCAAATTGCTCTTCATAGCTCTTAATAAGTTCCTCGATGGTATATTTTTCAACACCTTTTCCAGTCAGCTTTTTATAGATATGAGTTATTTTAATGGCTGTAGGGTGGTTGGGTAATTTTTTGTATTCTTCAGAGTTTATAATTTCATTCAGAATAACAGGAGAGCTATTTTCGATGTGATTTAATTGCATTAATAATGCACTAAAAAAGTGGGTGAAGCGATTGTCTATAGATTCTTGGAAGTAACTAAAATCTTTTTTCAATGCATGAGCTCGAACAACCAAGGTATGATTTATGCTGGTGAAACTTAATTCAAGCAGTGAGGTAATAAACTGCTTAATCATTGAATTATCTAGTGCAGAGAGTTCTTCAAATTTAGTAAATATATCAATAATGGATTGATATAGTGTCTCTTTTTCTTCTTGTTTCTCAATAGGAGACCAATCTTCATTTAAATATTGGTGGCTCACCTGACGAATCACGATACCAAATGTTTCCAACACATTTTTGCGAGTCACTTCAGAATCCAGGATTGATGTTTCTTTATTGGCGACTTTCTTTATGCTTTCTTCTAGGACTTTGCTTGCAGTATTGATCAGCTCGGCAAGATTTTTTCTTTTAGTATCAAGACCAAAAATTTTAAAAAAATGTGCTTGCATTAATAAAGCATGTTCTTCATTAACATAGCCAGAGTAAGTAGTAAATACATCATTGAAAAGACCATAGACACGTCCTTTATGCAAAATTCTGCGTTGCTTTATCAGGCCCATGTAGGAATAATGGGTTGAATTATATGCCTCATAGGCAATTTGATTTTTGGAGATCGCCGCATAAAGTGTCCGTAAAATGGTGGGAAAATCAAGAGTCGTTACATTAATTGACTTGACTCCAGCATCCATTCCCGAATATTTTCGGCCTAAAGCAGTATATTGATGAAAGATTTGAATGGCATCATTAAATTCAACTTGCTGCTTGCATAAGAAATTAAGTACCTTATATATCATTAATTTTTGGACATGGGTGGTCTTATACCCATCGGGGGAAACAATGATTCCTTGTTGGGAACCATCGTTTCCATTTGAGCCAGTCCCATGATGCCCGGGCATGGAGTAACAAATGAGATTTTGTTTTTCTTTAGAGATTACTTCAGGATAAATCGGAGTGAATCCCCAATCAGAACGTTCGTTTGCATAGTAGATTAATTCAGTATTTTTTATAATTTCCGGCAATATAAAAAATCGGTCGTCATACCAAGTAATCGGAAAACAATCTCCGGGGACAGGATCTATACCAAAAAAGTTTATTGAGCTAGGTGGCAGATGTGTTTTTAGGTTATTAAACCATTGCTCTTGCTCTTCTTTGGGTATTAAATTTATTTGGGATTTTATAGGCTCTATAATATCTGGCGTATTATTTTTTGGTGTACCCTTGTATCGTTTGGTTTGCTGTTCAGCCAACTGCTTCAATACTTCTTCAAAGGTAGTACATCCAGAAATAATTGTTTGTATTGCTTGCAATTCATGGGCTATTAAAATCGATTCAACTGCGCCTCTACTATGAGCAAGAATGTTGATTCGAGTTTGTCCACGGGCTACGGCCTTTAATATTGCCACCAAGCCCAGGGCAATTTTCTCTCCTACATTAGAACCATCTGTTGTAGGTCCATTAATTACAGTAATTTCATCAGTTTGAAAAGGATATGGATTTTTTGCATCTACTTTTGCCGCTTTAGGAAGGAGATTTGTTTTAATTAAAGAAGAAACTACACTCAATGTTTCTCCTTTAGGATAATCTTTTACTTTTGCTCCCTTAGTATAAGGAGAAGGTTTAGCAGTTTGTTTTAATTCGGGGGTAAAGTCAGTGAGTGTTCCTAGCATTGTGAGTGTGAATGGCTGTTTTTCAATTTTACCGTCCATAGTAGATGCCCCATAGTGTGACACAATGATTCATTATAGACACTATTGAATATAAAAATAAACAAGTAAGCTTATTGAAAAAATAGACATTCATTCTCAAAAGTGTAATGTTTTCCTTAAATTGTAAAAATCGTACAACAGGCTATTCTTTATCAATCCACTCTATCTCAGGATGATAACTATGAATTCACTTAAGGGACTTAAAATAGCTATTTTATTGACAGATGGTTTTGAGCAAGTAGAAATGGTAAAGCCTAGAAGCGCCTTGCAAGATCAAGGAGCGCAAACTTTTCTTATTTCAAATAAATCAACAGTTCAGGGATGGAATCATGCAGATAAAGCAGATTCTTTTGATGTGGATGTACTCTTGGAAAATGCAAATCCAAACGAGTTTGATGCATTACTCCTACCTGGAGGAGTAATGAATCCAGATACATTAAGGACTTTACCTGAAGCTGTAGCGTTCACAAAAAAAGTTAATGAACAACAAAAAACCATAGCCGCTATTTGTCATGGCCCCTGGCTTCTTATTAATGCTATGGCCGTTAAAGATAAACGGCTGACTTCTTGGCCTTCGGTGAAAACTGATTTAATTAATGCAGGAGGAGTATGGGTCGATCAGGCTGTGGTTAAGGATGGAAATTTAATTACCAGCAGAAAGCCTGATGATATCCCCGAGTTTAACCAAGCAATTATAGAACAATTGAGTGATTATAAAGCAAAAGCATAAACATATTAATAGGTTGGGTCATTTTGACCATGAAGTATCGTCACTTTTTTATAAGAGCCGCCAATAATTTTTTCGCCTACGTACCGCGCTTTATGCGCGGTATCCAGATGATCTTTTAAGATACTGCTGGGTTTCTCTAAAGCAAGATCCCCTGGATACCGCGCATAAAGCGCGGTACGTAGAGAAATTTACAAGTTCGTAGAGAAATTTACAAGTTCGTAGAGAAATTTACAAGTTCGTAGAGAAATTTACAAGTTCATAGAGAAATTTACAAGTTCATAGAGAAATTTACAAGTTCATAGAGAAATTTTAAATGAAAAACTGACGATCCCTCAGGTCATTTTGACCCAACCTTAAAGTTAGGGGCTGACTCTCTTCTATAAGAGCCTGATCCAGCTTGATGGTATTTCATATTTTATTAAGTTATTCTTTTAAAATAATATTAAGTTCTGATAAAAGATATTACAATTTTCAACAATTAAATGCTAATTTAAGCGTTGCAAGAGCAAATTAGCTGATCTTGATTTTTTACGTGGAGAAATCTGAAAAAGATAGGTTATATTAAATTTCCTTGTGGGTTGGAGTTTTGCATCTTTTCAAGAGGTTGTGCGGCTTTTATAATATTAATGATCCGTCTATATTTATAAAGAGGAAATGAAAGGATATTCATAATGAAACGAAGTAAAAAACTGTGTTTTATGCTGGCTTATTTGTTGGTGATACTGCCTTTTATTGGTTTTTATTTCGGTGATTTTTATACTTTTCTCCCTTTTTTTATATTATTCACATTGATTCCGCTGATTGATACTTGGTTCGTTGATCCAGACAATCCAGAGAGTACTCAAGAACATATACTATTAAAGGACAGATATTTCAAACTTCTTACCTGGATGTATGTCCCTTTGCAATATTGTTTTTTGATACTTGCGACTTATCTGCTCATACATTTCCCTTTAACAGCAACAGAGTTTATTGGGTTTAGTTTATCAATTGGACTTCTGACAGGGGGGATTGGAATTACTCTTGCTCATGAACTCATGCATAAAAACTCCATCACTGATCAAACCCTAAGTAAACTGTTATTGGTCAGTGTATGCTATGGCCATTTTTTTATTGAACATGTCCGTGGACATCATGTTCATGTGGCTACACCCAAAGATCCTGCAACATCTCGGTTAGGGGAAGGTTTATACCAGTTTTTACCTAGAACAATCATTGGTTCTTTTCGTTCTGCTGTGAACATAGAGTACAAGCGTTTAAATCGTCTGGGATATTCATGGTTCCATTTGAAAAATCAGTTCTGGTGGATAATTAGCATGCCTATTATTTTAGCAATGGCTCTTTTTTATTATGGTGGATGGAGTGCTCTTTTTTTCTTCATTCTTCAATCTTTGACCGCCATTATTTTGTTGGAAGTCATTAACTATATTGAACATTATGGTTTGGAACGCAAGAAACTAGCTAATGGATCCTATGAGAAAGTTTCAGAGCAACATTCATGGAATGCGAGTCATTGGCTTAGTAATATGCTCCTTTTCCAACTGCAAAGGCATTCCGATCATCATGTTCATGGAGCACGCCCTTATCAATTATTAAGGCATATTGACTCAAGTCCCCAGCTTCCTTCAGGTTATTTGGGAATGATAATTCTGGCTCTTTGCCCCCCATTATGGAGAAAGGTAATGGATAAGAGGGTATTTGCCAAACGCTCGCTAAATCGATGAGTTCTATTTCAGTGTGTGATTAAGGATAATTGGGTTATTTTTTTACGATAACATTTTTTAACATATCGCTAGACGCTTCTAAAGCATCATTAATTTTTGATACTACATCATAATTCGAATGAAAAAATTTGGGGGAATGTCGGCTCGTCCTTTCAACAGGTTTGGCTAAAGCGGTTGCTTCTTCGTCTGTTATTTCTGCTGCTTTAATATAGGTCTTAATTGATTGTCGCAGCGTCTTATCTAATTGAGATATAACTTCATAATAATTATTTGATTCATCAATAGGCTTAGCAAAGTCTCTAGTGAGTTGTTCGGTAGCACTCCGTACCTCATTTATTTTTCGTTGGATAATTTGGTATTTTTCATTATTTACACCATATTTTTTTTCTAACCTATTGCTAATTTCTATAAGAGCGTTCTCCAAATTTACTGCTGCTGCAATAATTACTCCCTGTTTTTTTTGAAAAAGTTCATAAACAGCAACAATATGTTCTTGAGTATTATATTTTCTGAGGTAATCGGTATTATAATTTCTAATTGGGTTAAAAGTATGTTTGGAAGGATTAAAATCTTCTACATGATTCGTATAAACATCTGAAGCTTCGTCATATTCCTGATAGTAATTTTTAGTTCGAGAACGGTATTCTGAAGCAGGATATACATCATCAGACCAAGGATCACAAATATAAGCATCCTTACCCCAAGTCTCTGGTTTCTTGGGATCACTACCTTTTTGTCTCCCCACTACAAGTACGACGTGATTGCCACCTGCTAATTGAAAAACTTCTGCATTCACGTGAGGAACATAATGAGCAATATAATCTAAAGCCAGTTCAGAAAGCTCATTACAATTCCCAATTGAATATTTTTTACTGCATTCAATGGATTGGTAAAACTCATAAATATAATAGTCAAACTCCAACCATGAGCTTGCAGACTCCTGAGATTTTTCCCTTATAGCTTTTACTGCTTCACTTAGACTTTTTCTCTTATCAATATGATAAGTATTATTAATAAGTTGAGTTGCGCCTTCTATTATGAATTCTCTGGCGTATTTATTAGCAAGATGAGCGGCATCCTTATTTGAATAAGGGACAATAGCCTTTGGGAGTCTCATAATTAAACAAATTGATCGATTTAAATAAAATTATAGCTGAGAAGAGTTCAAATTTCATACCACAGAAGAAACTTCATAAGAGTACAGGTTTTTTGCTGTCAACTAATGATAGGTCGTTAAGTCACAACAAGACACGTACTGAGATGTTTATTGCTTCTCAGTTAACCTAGCTATACTTAAAGTTAATTCATATTTCGTTAGAGGTAATTTACTATGATTATTGACGTTCATGCACATTGCTTTCCCAAAGAATATCTTGATGATATTGAAAAAAAAGGAGCGGATTTGGTTAATGTGGCTCGCTATATGAAAGCTGGAACCGATGAGCAAGAATTAGCGGCGCGCTTTGCCGTAATGGAAACCGCTGGCGTGGATTTACAAGTGCTTTCAATGGTGCCTCAAGTTCCTTATTTTGCAAATAAAGAGGATGCCGTGAACAGTGCAAAAATGGCCAATAATCTTTACGCGCAGCTTATTACTAAATATCCAAAACGTTTCCAGGCATTTGGGATTTTTCCTCTGCCGCATATCCAGGAGTCATTAGATGAAATTAAACGTTGCTTTGATGAGTTGGGGATGTGGGGAGTTACCCTGACGACCACTGTCTTGCAGCAATCTATTGTCGAAGCAAACCGTTTTGAGGCCATTTTTGCTGAGCTAAATCGCAGAAAAGCGATTGTCTTTTTGCATCCTGCCGGTTGTTGCACCGGAGAGCAGACCAAGGTTTTTGGTCTAACGTGGATGATTGGTGCTCCATTTGAGGACACTTATGGCGTGCTGCATTTGATTTTATCTGGTGTCACTTCACGTTTCCCGGATATCCGGTTTATTAGCACCCACCTCGGCGGATATTTGCCGATGATTATGCAACGTATTGATAATTTATATACAGATTGGGGAGAGGGTGAGATAAACGGCAAGCCCAGTGATTTTATAAAGAAATTTTGGGTGGACACAGTTGCTCATGGCCATATTCCAGCCTTGCGTAATGCTGTTGATGTTTATCCCTCGGATCATTTGCTGTTAGGTACAGATTACCCTTATGCAAATCAAGATAAATACGTCAGGGCTGTTGATTATATTAAACAAGCGAATCTTACAGAGGATCTAGTCCAAAAAATTTTAGCTGATAACGCCAGGGAGTTGTTTAGAAAGTAGGTTCTGCCCTGAGGGATAGTTTTCATTTTAAATTTCTCTACGTATTGCTTAAATTTCTCTACGTACCGCATAAATTTCTCTACGTACCGCGCTTTATGCGCGGTAACCAGAATGTTTTTTTAAGATGCCGCTGAGCATTTCTATAGCAAGAACCCCTGGATACCGCGCATAAAGCGCGGTAGGTAAGCGAAGAAATTAATCGCGGTACGTAGACGAAAAAATTAGTGGAGGTTTCTCATCAAAAAAAGACGATACCTCAGGGTATTCTGCCCCAAAGGATTAGAAAAACCAGGATTGGTTGGTGAGAGCAAAAATGGCCAAAGCTTACCTATATATTACTAGACACGCAATATCTGTCTGTATACAGGGGCAATACATTTCACCTCTGAACCGAATTTCTTTAACATCTTTTGTGTCGCAATCAATTTGGCGTCAACAATCTTATCTGTTTCATGATGGTCATTATGATGTAATATAAGTTGCTTTGCATTGGCCAAGTGTGCAAATTCACTTATTTGCCTGGGGCAGGAATGCCCCCATGACACCCGTCCCGCATCGTATTCTTCGTCTGTAAATGAGCAATCTACAATTAAAATATCTGAATCCATTGTAAACTTAATAAGATTACGTACAAAATCAGCATTATATAAGTGGTATGATTTATCATAGAGTTCATTATCAGTTATATAGCTTATGATTTTATTATTATATTGAATTTTATAACCATATGTTGCACATGGATGCTGAAGCGCGATAGTTGCTATTTTGATAGTATCAATTTTAAAATTTTGATCCGCCATTAAATCATGATATGAAATGGTAGAGGGTAAATTATCAATTTTAACTGGAAAATATAAGCCATCCATGAGTCCTGCTAGTAACTCATGAACGCTTTTTACTCCTTGTGGTGGGCCATAAAAATTGAATCGATTTCCAGGATGATATAATGGTTTAAAAAATGTTAATCCATGTATGTGATCCCAATGCTCGTGTGAGATAAAAATATCCGCCTCTATAGGGTTTTGGTTTCTGATGATTAGCTCATTACCTAATGGGATTATTCCAGAACCTGCGTCTAATATGATCGCGCGTTCATTTACAAAATTTAATGTGAGGCATGAAGTGTGCCCACCATATTTGATAAAATCTTTTCCTGGTGCAGGAAATGCACCCGTTATCCCCCAGAATTCAATATCAATCTTGTCTTCAATAATACGATTAAGTTGATCAGTAAATAATTCAATGCGGTTAATTTGATAAATACAACCATGTGCACCTAATTTATATGGGTTAATGTTTTTATTGCTAGGATCTAAAGAGAGAATGACGACCTTATATATATTTGATTTACAAAGTTTTTTGATCTTTTCAGTGGGGGTATTTTGATCAGCTAATACATAGTCGGGTTTGATTTTATTCACTTCAACGAGTATATCCTCCGTATTATCTGTAGAGAACGTGATATGTCCTGATGCTTTCAGTTCGTTTGTAATTAACTTAATTATATTGGGATCTTGATGAACGAGATAAATGCGTAATGGCTTCTGAGGAGTATGAATTTCCATATTCTGATTAGACTCCATCAATTAATATAGATATAGTATGGCATATAAAGAGAAAAGCATTTTTTAAACATCATTATTAATAATTGGTCATACTAGAAATAAAATGAGTACGATTAGCTTCTTTCTACTATCTGGATCTTACTATAAGAAATCCTGGTAGCTTGTGGCCGTGATTTGTAATTGTTTCCTTAATTTATTCCTTGCATACATTTTTAGACGTCAGTTTTGTTTATTTATTCGCAATAAATTTGTCATGTGCGCAAATATCGTCCTAATATTATATTAATTATACTATTTGAAGCTCGGTCTTATGTGGCGTGATGTTCCAAATCTCAAAGATTGGGAAAAATTATGTGAAAAGTGTGGATTAACTGCAAGTGAGGTTAATACTCTTCTAGCACCGGTTACCCAAGCCTTGCAAAAGTATCATTCAATTCCAAAAACACAATTAGAATTACTCGATAAAAGAATGAAATTACTTTCTCAGATAAATAATATGTGCACTCATTTAATGGGAACAGAACCCAAAGTGGTGGAACCATTAGTGATTATCCAAAAACTCGCTGAAAACAAGGCAATTTATCTAGAAAAATTAAAGGATTATTATAAAAAAGCTAAGCCCCGACACGTGTTAAAGAATGAATTGCTGCGAACACTTAAAGAGCGAGAAGAAACCCATTGTAATAACCCTTTATTACGTCTTTCTGGCGCAACTTTAATCGAACGTTTAGATCCTGCTCATCGCACAATTGAATTTAAATACAGTGATATTGAAAAAGGTTTCAACCGTGCCTGTTACCCCATGAATACTGCATTCTATGAGTGGGTTAGAGAAATTGACCCGCCTCCCTTTTTTTTATGGTTAGAAGAGCATCCACTGACAACCGCCTTAGAAGGTGTGAGTGACAATTGGACAGACGCTTATAAAACGAAGGTCACTTCAGTCGATTATGAATTACGAGATAAAGTTCAAGTTAAAATCGACGATAAAAAGTTGAAAATTATTTCCAAAGATTCTTTAGCAGAAACCCCTCTCCTAAATACAGCACGTTTGAAAAACCTCTTTTTTAAAATGGGCATGCCCTATGGCGGATCAGCTTTTGTATGGGATAAATTTAATGATAACCTATTCCATGTTCATCCTCATAAAGCAGGAGTTTTTCACCACTCTTCACTGTTTCAGGGGCGTAAAGTGCGTTGTGCTGGAATGTGGCTGGTTAAAGATGGGATGGTGGCGATGATTAGTAACAGCAGTGGGCATTATAAACCGGATACATTACATTTTTATCAATTAATTCGTTTTCTTCATGAGAAAGGAGTAGTCAATAATTGTACCTCAGTTGCTGATTTCTTACGTCCTTTGCCTTACTCAGAAGGAACTCGGATACCTAGCAGTTTTATTCCGCTTCAAGAATACCTTACATGGGCTGAGGGGCAACCCGCTGTGGCACAGTATCTGGAAACAGAAAAATTGCAGCCATTAACCCCACCGCAACAGAATGTTGCAGGAACACTGGGAGCAAACGGAGGTTAATTCACATCCCCCTATCTATTATATAAAAAATAAAAGCCGTTATACCTCAATTGAAAACATCGAGGTTGGACATTTTGCGAATAAAAATTTCATTTTTCCTCACAAGACTGCATTTATAATGTAATCTTAAAGCCTTTTTCACTTGCAGATTAAAGATGCAACTGTATCTTCTACACATCTCTGAAAAACCAGACCAGCTTTATTCCCACTCCCGCGGCTTGTCCCTGAACGATCGTCAGTTTTTTAAATTTATCATGTACCACTTAAGTTTCTCTACGTACTGCTTTCCTACGTACCGCGCTTTATGCGCGGTATCCAGAACGATATTTTAAGATGCCGCTGAGCATTTCTATAGCAAGATCCCCTGGATACCGCGCATAAAGCGCGGTACGTAGACTAAGAAATTAAGCGCGGTACGTAGGCGAAAAATTTAGTGGAGGTTTCTCAAAACTGACGATACCGCAGGTAAACAGACCCTGAACGATCGTCAGTTTTTTGAATTTATCATGTACCACTTAAGTTTCTCTACGTACTGCGCTTTATGCCTGAGATATGGTCACTTTTTGTGACCATATCTCAGGGCTTGTCCGCGGGATCCAGAAGATCTGCACTAAAACACTGTACCCCGCAGTCAAGATATGGGGCGTATGCAGAGATGTAAAGCAAGAGACAGGTTGCTCGTAACCAGTCTAAGGTTGCGAGCCTCCCATTGATCTTAAATCGTTATTGATTATTGTTAATCTAGATATATAGATTTCAGCAAGCGCGGGATCATTTACAACTTTAGAAAATTTGCCCCACACAATATGATCCTCATTTTTATCAGTAGGATATAACATCCATGATTCGGAATATTTATCTTTTAGAAATGCAATTGCCATATTATTTAAGCCAATAATGCTATGAATAAACACGTTTTTCGCATCTTGATGGTTTTGATACACCGAAGCCATTCCCATGATTAATTCAAAATAGATACTTGCTATGTCATGAGGATCTGCGTCTTTTAAAAGATCAATCTTAATTTTTTCTGATGGCCATCTAATTATTGGAACTTCATATATTCCATAAATTTCCCTAACAATAGGCAACGGATTAGAAATACTCTCACCCATACTGTCATTATCAATTAAAGAGAAAATATTTGTTTCAATATTATAAAAAGTATTTTCTGGATGAAAATCATCATGAATTACCGATCGCAAATTTCTTGGGGATATAAATTGCTCCGCTCCAATAATACTTTTATGTAATTCACTGGTTTGACGACCAATAGTATAAAAAGTATCTTTAAGTTTGTTTATATCTTTATTTTGAAGCAGTTCATAACTCATTATTTTGAACAGTTCTTTTCCTTGAGCCGCCTCAAGAATAGCAAAATAATAAATATTATTATCATTTTTTACCTTGTAATATTGGATTAACTTACTTAAACAAATGGTAGCCGCTTCAGGATTATTTTGAATCGCTTCCAGTTTTGAATAGTTTTGTAATGCAAACAAAGACTCTGCTTCTTTTTTCGAAGAAAGCCCTTTTATAACAAATTTCATTTGATTATCTATATAAACGAGATAGATAAAGTTATTTGCAGCACCTGCTTTTAATTGTGTGACCGACACATTCTGTTCATTAAAACCATTTGCGGCGGCAAAATGTTTCGCGACATAAAGAGCAACTTCAGGATCCCATATTTTGGTGACTTTCTGAGAAATATTCCCAAAGTCATATTGCTCAATATTTGAGGCTATAGAGTTACTGGGCAATAAACAGACAGTTAGAATACTAACAATAAAAATATAATTTAATAGTGTTAGGGTTTTGGATTTAAGAATGGAAAAGTTCAATTAATATCTCGAGGATTAAAAATGATCAGATTGTATGTCAACTGACATACATTGATCAATAGGATTTGAAGTTTAGGGAGCAAGCGTTGTACTCGAACATCTTCATATCATCTGGAGATTTCCTGAAGTAGACGGGGTATTTTATATTCTATTTATTCTTCAGTGGTAATAATATGCACTACATTATCAGAGTGAATTTCAATGTTAAGCATTCGACACGCATTTAAGATTTCGTCAACACACAACTCATTATCATAAAAATCAAAAAAATCTCTGTGAATGTTACTACTGAGAGAATTTAACGAACAGCCATAAATCGATGAAACGGCACTATTTCTTCCGTCAGAAAGACTAACTCTCACGACTCTGCCATAATCTGTGGACAGGGCGCACCTCATTACCTGGCTATTAGAAAAAATTGAATTCAAAAAAAATGAATTAAAACACTGGCAGGCAAATAAATTGTTATTGACCAATAAAACCATTGTCAGCACAGACATTAACAGAGTATTTTTTAAAGTGAGCATATGATCGACGTCAAAATCAAATCCATTTTTTTAATTATAGAACACTGCTGAGTGTCCTTATCATGGATGCTAAATCTCTTTTAATCGCACTTATAGTTCATTTCAAAAACTCAATTATCTTAATTATTAATAAAACCATGAGATTAATAACTAAGTTAAATTGCGTTGAAGCCAAGTAGGTGCTAAATTTTAATTGGTAACCTCATCAATAAATTACATTGATGACCTAAGAGAAAACGATAAGTGCCTACATTTTTCTGAACGAGTAAAATGCATGACCACCCGGATTCTTTTGGGCGGCTGTTTTAGCTTTTAGTCGTATATGACACGCAATTATCGGACTTAGAAGTGTATACTAATCAAGGAGAAAAAAAATGAAGAAGAAGATGATTCCTATGCTAGCCTCAATTTTACTGATGAATCTTGCATATGGTAGTAATGAGGCAACTATCAGTAGTAATGATGCAGCTAATAATAGTTCTGGCCATCAAGCATCTAAAGCAGATGTTCACACACATATCACCGATTTTGAACTCATCAGCGAAGGCTCTTCTCCCGATTGCGAGAAATTCTTTGGCCAAGTTCTAAAAGAAAAAAGCTTTACTTGGAAAAAAGGAGAACAGACCCTCCTCCCAGGAGGTCATTCTGTTAGTCACAAAGAACGCATTATGAAAAATTATGCAGACCATGATCAAGCCTTAATTCGGCATAAAGTCCAGTTTAATGGTCAAGAAACAGCAGATGTCATTGTTGGATTTACAAAAAACAAAACCAATAAAGATGAAGCAGCAAGCGGTCTTATGATGGTAGTCAACTGGGTTGACGCCCAAGGAAAACCTGAAGATAGAACCTGTTTGTTTTCTTTTAAAGAGAAAATAGAAAAATAAAGAAGAAATGATGTTGGTACGTTAAATCGTTAAGAGAGAGTTTTACTCGTCAATTAATCTTTTCAACTTAGGCATTGGTATGAAAAAAATTGGTGTTATTGAACGTGTGGGCTCTCTCACTCCCAAAAAATTTCACTCCCAGTATGTTTTACAGAATAATCCAGTGATTATCCAAGATGCTGTTGCTTTCTGGCGAGCATACAAATTATGGTCTCTCGATTATTTTGCAAAAACAATTGGTGAAATTAAAGTTCGTTATTATATTTCTCAATCTAACTTGTATCCTGATCTCAGCTTTATCGAGGAAGATAGGCTGGATCAAAAAGCATTTTTTAGCGAAGGAACGCTGGTGCATTTTATTGCTCTGCTAAAAAAAGCAAAGAATGTATTTCTTGCAGGAGACGAATTATCGCTTTTCGATAAAAAAAAATACAATCAAAAACTTAATATTTTAGAGCAAGATTTTGAAATTCCATTATTAATTGATAGAAATAAACTTCATAGTGGTGGACTATGGATTTCTCCTAAAAACATTGTATCGTGGTTGCATTATGATCAAAATGGTTGTCATAATTTGAATGCTCAAATTAAAGGTGCCAAAGACATTTTTTTATTTCCTCCTTTTAAGGTACAAAACTATTATCTGAATTTATACAGTAGAAATGGAATAGCAAACTTCAGCCAAGTAAATATTTTAAATCCGGATTACATTCGGTTTCCTCTATACCGTAATGCTGTTTATTTAGAGGGTAGATTAGATGAAGGAGAGATTTTATTTATTCCTGCCTATTGGTTGCACAGCTTTAAACATCTTGGCGACATCAATATTAATTTGAATTTTTGGTGGGATGAAGACGAATCGACTAAGGTCTCTAATTCATTATTAATCAGGGAAAAATTCATGGTTGCAGTCAAAAAAACTTTATCTGGAGGGGAAGATAAATCCCTTCTTACTCAATTAGAAAAAGAAGATAACTCCATTCAGGAATTAATAAGAGATATTGAACTAAACATCTTATCCTCTTAAACAAATCGAATTTAAAATAGGTTTTGTACAGGAGAACTTATGTTTAGAACTAATATTTACAGTAAGAGAGTCAAATTTTAAAGTTTTTTCATAATAGAAAAAAATTTTTATTTACTCTCTAACCTGTAAAAATTATGGATTAACTATCGAGACACCCAAAACCAAGAACTCGACCTTCTTCTTGTGCAGTTATTTGAGTTGAATCTGCACCAGCAATTGAAACCTCATCTAATTCAACAAATTCAATTTCTGTGGTGTTTTGAAGTTCATCGCGTATTTCGTCTTTCATATTAACTCCTTAATTGCATTTTACCCATAAAGCTTAGATAAGCTTTTCCCTTTTTATTTTAGTATAATTTACGAAAATTGCTGCAGCAATAGCTCATATAAAATTTAATATAATTGGAAACTCTATTATTATCATATGAATGGATATCTCTACTTTTTTTAGCTATATTCAAATAAAGTTAAAGGAGGATTTCCATTTGAGTTCCCTCACATTTTTTCAACTGGGTACAATTTTATATGAAACAATAAATAGACCAGGTACGAATTTTTTTGATTTAGCTCCGATTTTCAGCAATTTAACCAGAACAGATATCATTTCTCTGATTAATAGTTTTTTAATAGAAATAACTGCTAATGATAAAATTACTGATGAAAATAAAATATACTTTTATCAGCAGCCTGGCTTGCATTTATTAATGCGTTTTACTCACCACAAATCATCCTCCAATACCTTATCTGCAAGTGAGGTTGATGCTATTGTGATGAATTTATCAGAAGTGGAATTAAATATACCGTTGTATCATTGTAATTTACAGCGGGAGCGCTTATATGAGAAACCCAATTCTCTTAAGCGAGAAGAAGACTTGATTCTCCCTTCATACAAACCAGTTTGTTTACCGGCATTCTCCTCAATTGCTGATTTTTACAATGCGTCACATAATGCACCTTTACTTATTGTGCATTCAGATAAAAAAGCAAGAACCACTTGGGTTTTTAATCAGGAGACTTTAGATCCCATTCGACGGATTAGTACTGATGTACGTGCCTCAAGAATTCGATTAATTTTAGAATTATTTCAGGCCATGCAGGTTGTTAAGGGAATCAAACCTCTTTTAAAAAAACTGATTTTGTCCGATTATGATGCGAACGTTCGCTGGGAAGCGATGAAATACTACTATAAAATTAATGGTAGGGGTGCATTACCTTTATTGCGACAGATTGCAAGCCAGGATAAAGATCCTGAAATAAAGAGAGCGTCCCAAAAAACATTAGCATTAATGGGGGAATGAGCATGGCGGAAACATTTTACCCTAATGTAAAAAAACCCATTTCATTAGAGACATTTATTAAGTTTATTGAAAATAATCCCATAATAGAAGCACTGAAGTCCTCGGAGTACAAACCGGGATATTTAGAAACAATTGCTCAGAAATTGGCACAACTCGCGCTTAATAAAACTTTTTTAGTAAAAAAACTAGGTAGCGAATTAAAAAATTTTGAAACGTTTCAAACCGGTAATCAATTCAAACCATCAACGATTATAATTCATAGAAGTACTAATTACGTGATAAGAGCAGTAATTTGGATGCCTCTATCTGATCGTAATCAAGCTAAAGTTTTTTCATATTTCGAACCACATGATCATAACTTTGATTTTTTTACGGTAAACTACTTTGGGCCTGGATATAAGACACGAATTTATCAGTATGACTATGATCTAGTAAAAGGAATACCGGGAGAAGAGATCAACTTACCGTTTATAGAGGAATGTTATTTAACCCAGGATAAGGTTATGTATTATTATGGTAGTTCTGATGCTCATATCCAGTATCCTCCGGAATCCATAACGGTTTCACTAAATCTCATTCTGCCCAAAACGTATCCAGCCAAACGCCGCCAATACGAATTCGAATTACTAGAAAAAAATGGGAAAGCCAAAATAATTTTGGGTAACCTTGATCGCTTGACTCAAATGCGCACTTTAATTGATACAGCAATTAAGTTAGGGGATAAAAATAGTTTGGTTCTCATTCGCAAAATTGCGATGACACATTCCAATGAACAAATGAGGGCAATCGCGTGGAAAGCAATCTTGGCAAATTATCCGGATAAATCTGTTTTGGCTTTGGCGCTTGAGGACCATAGTGAATACGTGAAAGCGTCTCTTGCGGAATTTATTAAGGACTAAATAATACTGCCTTCTGAATAGGTGAGTTACCTGTTCATAGAAAAATACCCATATAAATGAATTGACTAAGTAGCTCCAACTATTATTTCTCGGGGGAAACTTTTTGTGCCCGGGTAGTTAAGGACATAATTTACAAGGTGTGCGAGCTCCTTGGGTGGAATGGTATTTTTTTCATTTGCCTCAGAAATTGTGAGCTGCCCTGGAGCAATGGTACACACTTTAACTCCTTGCTCTCTAACTTCTTCAAATAATGCTCCGGAAAAGCCGAAAATTCCATGTTTTGTGGCACAATAAGTGGAAGCTCCAGGGATATATTCCCGCCCTGCAATGGATGCAATATTAATAATTATACCGTGTTTACTCGCGATTAAGTAAGGTAAGGCTAATCGAGTAATCATGATTAACGAGACTAGATTTGTTTGAATCGTATCTTTTATAACCGGAAGGGGTGTATTAATAAAATCTTCAAAATTAAAACACGCTGCGTTATTAATAAGGACGTCTAAGCCTTTAAAATGATTAATTACTCCTTGAATGATCGACTCAGCTGCCTCAGGAAAAGAGAGGTCATGAGCAACAGTGATAACGTCACTTTTATCCAATGACTTGGCTAACTCATCCAAACGATTTTGATTTCTACCATGGAGCGCTATTTTGTTATCGGAAGTATTTAATAATTTGGATATTTCTCTGCCAAGCCTACCTGTTGAGCCAGTTAATAGAATCTTCATTATAAATCCCTATAAAATTAGAATACATGCCAAAAAATTTTTAATTAACATTATTATCTCCATCAATACCGGTCAATAAATGAAAGGAATAAAACGATAGTGAACACGTTTGGTATATTTAATGTAATGGTTTGAAAACTCTTTTGTGAGTGCTTTCTCTTCTAGCATGGAGCGTATGATCAGCAGGATGGTTAAACACAACGTAAACAACAAACCATACCAGGAACCAAGTAATAAAGGTATGCCGATAAAATAGAGTATAGAGCCAGAATACATGGGATGACGCACATAGTGATATGGACCTGTAGTCACGATTTTATGTTCCCTCTCTTTTTGAATTTTTACTACAGGGGAGGCATAAGAGTTCTCTTTAAATACCAAATAAAAAATATAGAATCCTATTATCATTAGAATTGCTCCCACAACTTTGACAAAAACAGGAACAAAATTTCCCTGGGAATAAGCCACATCAAAGGCAATTAAGGGTAGCCAAGTTATTTGCAGGATTGAGAATAGTACCATAATTACTTTGTCCCATTTTTTTTGGCCTCGTTGAATAACGAAGGATCGCCTTTCATTTAATAACTCCGGATCATGTTTCGCCAGCCAAAAACCAATGAATAGTTCAAAGCCTCCCTGAAGAAGAAGAAAGATCCATGCGCTTGGCCAATTAATAGTGCCTACAGGTAGAAAAAGAAATAACGCCATAATGAATAACGTAATCAATGTATGAATAATTAATTTCAATATCACAGCCAATTTTCCCTAATTTCAATTTGAACTTGAAGAATACGTTACCTGCTTGTTACAGCCTAATACTTTAAACGAGATACTTACAAATAGTATCAATGCTAAAGGAAGATTCAAGCTTGAGAGGAAAATTTGGAACATTATTTAAACGTATTCAGCAAAGAAGTGTCCAGCAACAAGCCTGGCTGTTTCAACCAGGCTTGATGATAGTTAGCACCCCTGTTTGCAAAACAACTCGACTTACGCAAAAGGATTATTGTGATTATGCTCAAGGAATGAGGAAGTTAGGGTTTGCATTATCACAGACATTTCCTTGTATTGTGAACTCCTAATTCTTAAAAATGTATCGTATTTTCCAGAATCATGCAATGCGAGGTGAAATGAACTTATAGGGTAAAAATAGATGTTCACCCATGAAATAAAAATTAAGTCAATTTGTAAAAATTGTGCAAATTACCCAATAAGCTCGCTTTTATTTTTTTATTTAATATATTATTTAATGAACTAAGTTGAGTGGATATGATTTTATGGCTAAAACTCTTGAAGAATTAAAAAAACTCATCAATGAACAAGAGGCAGCATTACTCATTAGAGCGCAACGGCAACAATTAAGCTTTATGGAGCAACAGGCGTTTGAAAAGCTGCGAATAAGACTAACCGATGAAGAAGGAATGAATGAACTTCCTTCAGTAGATCTATTGCAAAAAATGTATATGAAACCTAGCCAATCATTTGAAGTCCAATACGCAAATAAGGAAGCGATTGCTCAGATATTTGCAAATTTTGAATTGCAATTTGGCAAGGAAAATATTCATGATGATTGCCTCCAGTTCCCCGATAATTCAAAAGCAGACGCTTTTTTTCGTCAGCAGGCAAATGACGGTCATGTATTTTTATTTAAACAAGAAAATAGCGATAATTATGCTTTTTCTGATGGTAAAGGCCATTACAAAATGGGGAGTAAGGGGGATATTATCTCTTATTGCAAGAAAAACTCACTGGAATTGCCACACTATTTTAATACAGAATTATCTAATGAACGGGATAGTTCACCTTCAATAATGCACCAATAAAATTGGAAGTGTTAACCTGTTAAATGCTTAATAGCCAGCCACGCTTGCATCACTCTAAAGCTCAATTTATTATTTTTCCACCCGCATCTTGTATATGCCTTATCATATAGTGTTGAATTTCTTCATTAACACCTGCAAGAGGAAAGATCGAAAATTGAGATTTTGAGTAAAACAATAAATAATAGTCAGAAAATCGCCAAACTGATTCAATTGATGACCAAGGAAGAGTAACTGAGCCTCTACCTGATGAAAAGGTGAAATTATCTTCGGAAGCCAAGAATAGAGCATCAGGATGTCCCATTTTCTTGAATTTGTTTATAGAATTTCGATAATGAACGAGATACAGCGTAATCGCTATAGCAACAGAAAAAAAGAGTATCGCCCCAAGTGCACCAGTAATCCAAGAATAATCTTCATTAGCCATTAGGAATATAAAATATCCCATTAATGCTAACCAAGTCAGGATCATTAAAGGTCCAACGGTTTTATACCAAAAACTAAAAATTGCTTTACGAATAAGGCTGGTTGAGTAGATTAATTCAGTTTGATGCATAGGTTTCCTGTAAGGGAAGAGGGCGCTAGCAAATTATATATGTAGAAACTTAACCAATTTTGTTAAGCATTTCAATTTTATGAACCTCAAAAAACGCTAGCCAAAGGAGGTAAATAGGTAAGAAAAAATACAGTTTGAGCTATATCAAAGTATATCTGTTGCTGCATATCAGTTAAAGAAATGGTTACGATATTCCCTCAACGAAATCAGACACGAGCCAACAAAAATTTAAACAGGTATCTGGCTAACCTTAATTTACCTTGAATAAGTCTGGTGTTCTACTAAAAATTCATGGGCAATTTCTGAGGGATTTATTTTTTTACATCTTCTATTTTAAAGTAAACTTTAATTAGAAGTTCCTATTCTTTCAATCCAATTCATTACAGTAAGCGTGGCTTAAGAATAGGGTTGAAATTTACAAGATGCAATGAACAATACAATTACTATTTTGCTCGATTTAGAGAAATGGCTGATGAAAACAGCCATTTCACTTAAGAGATACCTTGTCATTAGAGAGTATTTTCAATTGTATTTCCTGATGAAAGCATTGCGGTGATTTTAGAGCTCTCGCTAGATGAAGGATAATATGAAGAATGAAAAGAATAATGGTCATCTTTTTGTCTTCTTAAAGCAGTTTGATATAACGTAGTTAAATCTTGCGTTTCTGTACGTTTTTGTGCAATTTTTACTTCTGTTGTCACGGTCTTATCTGCTCCATTTTTTATCAATACTTCAATCATTTCGGCTTTTCTACGATTGGTTGTAATTGCCGCAACCGCCAATGGAGTTGGCTCAGATAAGGTTAATTCATTATCATAACCTCCATTATAATGAACAGTAGCTTTTCCTTTTTTGGCTTGATAGTTGACGTCGGCACCTTTTTCTATCATAAGCGCCATAATTTCAGGGGCTTTTGCTAGTGTAGATTGGGCAGCGTAATGAAGCGGAGAGAGAGCACCCTCTTTATTCTTAGGTTTAAGACTTGCTCCTTTTTCAATGAGAAGTTTGGCAATATCATAAACTTCCTCGCCCCCTTGTTTTTCTAAATATAAACTCGAGTTAGGGGAGGATAAGAGGTATTCCAAAACCGTTTGATCAAAATAAGATTGGACCTCATTGACATCACAACCATGTTCTTCGATTAAACAACGGAGCACGTTAAGCTTTAATGTGTTCGACATGTTTTGGGCATCAAGAACCGTAATAAGGGGGTTTTTAGCTCGTTGTTCTCTGCTACTAAGGTCATATTTTCCATCTAAATAGGTTCCTTGCTTCACTTCAAAGGCTATATATTGCTCTTCTCTTGCTAAAGCGCCCGTTTGTATCATGCTAGTAATATCACTGTTAGCCTGGTCAGTTGCTTCTTTTTGCACTGAGACAAATAATTCATTGAATTTGCTTATAAACCAACTGAACCAATCCATCGAATCGTGTTTGGAGTTAATATTTTTATGACATGCATCGACAAGAACGGAAGCCTTTCTTCCGATTTCATTTATCATTTCGCTATCTTCCAGGAGATGACAGTCAAGCTCTGATGTGCCCATTTTATCTAAGATAACACCTGTATTACTTTGGCGTGCCGAGATTTTTTCTTGTCCTTCTAAGACTTCGTTATCGGGCTCTTTAGATGATTCAAGAAGTTTTTTAAATTTATTGATAAGCTGGGTTATCCATGATTCGGTAATTTGAATATCAGTAGCAGCATAATTAGAAATTGTTACCCCTTGATTGTACAATTTTCGAATATTTGTATAAAGTTGTTGGTTTTGCTGCATCAGTTCAGCAAGTGTTTCGATTGTAGTTTCATCTGCTTTAAAAGGTTTAAATTCCGCTATTTCAACAGATGGTCTATTTTTAATAACAATCTCTTTAAGACTTTGGTGCGTATTTATCAATAATTGATTATTTTGTAAGGAAGAATCAAAACGCTTTTTAACAATCTTATTTAAGCGCAGAGTATCCTGAGAGTCACCTAATCGTGTTTGAGCAAAGCGTGCAAGTGCAAGAAAACCTTTAGCATCAAAAGTATATTCATCTGACTCTAATAGGGCTAAGACTGCGTCTAAAGCTTCTTTGTCTGAATTAAAATCCAGGCCATAACGATCATACAAATCGCCACTGTGTAACAATCCATTTTTATTAGGCAGACTATATTGAAGTTGATGAGCTTCAGCAAAACCTTCAAGTGTTTCAAGTCGATGACTGTGAAGTCTTAATTTATATTGACCACCATAAAAATTTCCTTCCTCTTTTATTTCCAACTCAAAGGGGTGTGCATTTTTTAAAGCGTAAACCTTAGTTCTCATAGCAATTAGTTTCTGTTGTTAATAATATGCTCATTATACGCTTTTTTTAATCGAGTGTAAAAAATCATGAAACTTAACTGAGCGATAAAAAATAATAAAGTGGTGGGTATGGGTGAAGTACACGCAGGGGATTCGGGGAGCCCTTTTAGAGACTTTGGTATTGAAGTCATGCCACAGCTTGCAAAAGCAGGGGCTACGCATTTAGCCATTGAAGCACCGGATGACAGGGGAGTAGACTCATTTAATAAAACGGGAGTACTCAATCCAAAGGCACTCCCTGAATTACTTCAAGATAACAATTACATTGGTCTTCTTCAATTAGTCAGAAACTCGGGGTTACAAATAATCACCGTGGATAATGGAGATCCTGATTCACCAGTATCTCGAAATCAACAAATGGTAGATAAGATAGCGAATATATTGAAACAAAATGCTAATGCGAAAATAGTTTTTTGGGTAGGTTCCACTCATCTTAAAATCCTTGGTAAACCAGACGAGTTTTCAGCGGGCTATCTGCTCCATAAAATGTATCCTAATGAGATGGTTTCTATCTATGGTGATATGGATTGGCTTGATATTCCATCAGCACTTGTACACGCCAGCAAGGGAGCAAAAACTCCCATTGCTTTGTCCCCGGTTCAAGCAAAAAGCATAGGTGATTTGCCTGCAGGCGCTTCGGGTTACCATTTGAAGAACTTTGACTTAATTATTACGTTTCCCAAAAAGTAAGATGAGCAAGGTAGGAAGTGCCAGAACTTTTGAATTCCCGTAAGCAAGGTCGGGCCAAGTCCCGACCATTTGCTCCTAAAGGGAGTACTAAATTTGGGGTTTCAAATATGAAGAACTCCTATTTATAACTACCTATCGTGCCTAAATCAAAACGATATACTACTCCAATATTAGCCATGTGTGCCTGGAGGTTTTTGCCCCAATTACTATTATCGGTCGTTGCTAAATAGCGATATGCAGCATTAATTGCAAAATTTTCTCGAAAATTATAAGTCAACCCTGCAGTTCCTTGATAAGTAAAGGAATTTTGGTCTACATTAAAATGAGGGCGTTTGAAGCGGCTTGTACTGTTTAAAGTAGCGTGCATAAAGGCATAGCCGATACCTACTCCAAGAAAGGGAGAAATTTTAGCCAACTTTTCAGGAAAATCATAATAAAGATTGGCCATAAGGATATTTGCTTTAGTACCTCCATCGATATCCAGTGCTGGTCTGTGATTTACACTATACTGATTTGTATCCACATATAAGTAAGTATATTGAAATTCATAACGAATAGGATTACTTTGGTATCCAAGGCCGCCACCAGCATTATAGCCCCAACGATAATGCACATCGGAGAGGAAGAAGAAATCATAATAAAGCCTTTCTACATTAGAAGGTGAATAAGTGTAGCCGCCAAAGCCGGTGGCATACCAGCCATTAACTGTGGATGAGGCAGCGCTTCCTGCGGCTAATAACGCAGTAGTAAGTAATGCAAGTTTCATGACATTCCTTTGTTATTTTTTTGTAGATTATGTTATCGAGTTAAATAAAATTTGCAATCCTTTTATCTCTAAAACGTCAGTTCGAAGTTATTGGTTTATAAGTTGGTTTCGCTTCTCGGCTTCTTTGCGGACTCAAAATTCAAGATATTGATATTTTTTACCCTGGATTTTATTAACTTGACGGCGCCTATTTATGTTATGATTCTTGTTATTAGTGCGCCAATTTTTCTAATAAAAAAAATATGATTAGATTTTCAACCCAATTAGATAAAGAATTTTTCTCGTCTCCGCCAGATCCAGCACATATTTTTTATGCAGGAAAAACAGCCGTTAATTGTGAAGCGGATTCTTTTTCTGTGAACTCTTTATCTACTTTTAACCAACTACTGGCGCGAGAAGAAGAAACCATTTTTCGCTTTTTAGTAGATACAGCAGGTAAGTTGTGGTTCGCTTTTGAAACTCGCCCTCATAATAAAGCACCGAAACATTTCCAAATGACTGGTGATCCTTTAGAGACTGCATGCTGCTTGACGGCAGGAAATATAAAATTTAAAGATAAAGCAGGGGCTGTTTTAAAAAATATCAGCCACCGCAGTGGCGACTTTCACCCTTCATTCCTTTCACTACGCTGGCTAATGGCAATACTTCTTCTCAATGAAGAATTGCTTCCTTTTAAGTTGCCTAAGCTCATTGTTATAAAAGAGATAAAGAATAAAAAAATTTATAAACATATATGGCGTCTAAAAAGGATCAAAAAATGGTTGGACAGTTTTCGTCACAATGAAACGCTTATAAATCAATTACGCCAGGCAAACCTAAGCAGCAAAACAGTACATTATGAAGCAACAAGCTGCATTGCTGAACCTAACTTTACTTTGTTGGCGGGAAAAGAACACAAGGAGCCTTGTACAACATAACGCGCCCATAAATTAAATCAATATAAAAAAATGTATTTCATAAATACTCGCACTGTGTTAATGCCCCTGTTTTTTTCTGTTGCAAAGCGGGCATTCAGTATAATTGTCATATTTTAAAGTGGATTCTTTCTGACTCAACAATGGCGCATTCCAAGAAATACCTCTCCGCCTTTTAAATTTATAATAATGGGTTCAGTTAACCTTGAACAAAGTAGACTCTTTTGGTTCAAACAACCTTTATAATATTTTGAATGGACCCCTGATTAACACCCTAGCTTAAACTAATACATATTTGATTTTAAAGGAAAAATTATTTATATATTAATATCTTATTTTTTGAAGGAAATTAAAGTATGAATAAAAGGAATCCCTTTATCATTGGATGTATTTTGTTATTTGTATTTAATCTTTCAGGTTTTGCTCATGGTGTGATAGAAAGCCCTCCATCTCGCGAGCAATTTTGTGGGGTAGAAAGTAAACCTGATGAAATTTATAAAGATAAAATGACGCATGAGAAATGCCGTCCCATTATGACGAAAGAAGATGGATCTTTAGATAATAGTGTATACAACTTTATGGCTGTACTTACACATACCATTGGCCGTTCCAATAAGCCTATGGACCAATTGCCTACTCATGTTTGTGGTTTTAATTCTGAAATGTGGGGCGGTGGAAAAACGCCTTGGGATAATGCAATTGATTGGCCTACTACTCTGATTGGTAGTGGGGAACAAAAATTTATATGGAACATTTCTTGGGGTAATCACTTTGGTGATACAGAGGAGTTTGTTTACTGGATAACCAAGTCCGATTTTCAATTTGATCCCAACAAGGAATTAACTTGGGACGATTTTGAATCCACTCCATTTTGTAAACTTAACTATAATGATCAATCTCCAAATGCTAATCCCAATGTGATACCAGATAAAGTGAACAATCGATTTACCACTTTATGTAATGTACCGGTGCGGCAAAATCGAGCGGTGATTTATGGCGAGTGGGGGAGAAATAAATCAACTTATGAACGCTTTCATTCATGTATGGATGTTGTGTTTTCAACGGATAATACACCCAGTATTAAGGCAGTGATCAATCCATTACCTACGCAAATATCAGGTTCTGCAGAACTGGAGTTGGACGGTAGTAATTCAGTGGGTACCAATTTAAGTTACAGCTGGTCTATTGATGCAGATAATTTAGCAGCTTATCAATTAACCGATAGCCAAAATGCCAAAGCACATTTAACTATTGCTAATATTAATGCGCAACAACCTGTCACTGTGAATTTAACAATTAAACAAGGCGATGCGGTTGACCACTCAAGTATCGAGTTCACTCACTTACCCGCTATCAGTTCAAGCTGGCAATTAGTTGGAAAGGCCACTGTTGCTACAACATTAAAGCCTGGAGATGGGGTTCAGTTACGATTAATTGATAATGCAGGAAAAGATTATTTCATACCTACTGCTCCAATTATATTGGATGAAAATACTGCGAAACCTGAAAATTGGGCTTACACATTAGCGCAAGCTACAAATGCAGGTAATAATTTCTCAGCTAAGATTGGAGTACTTGCTGCCGATAACAAAACAGTAGAACCTGTTCGATCTCCTTTGGAAAATCGAATCTACGTACCTGTAACAAGCAGCATTACGAACGGGTATATCCATGTAATATCGGGTAATAACCCTGGGCAAACGTGTACGGCAATCCGCATGGAGGGTTCAAGCACTTATTGGCTTGGCTATGATGTTTATACCGATAAAGCTCCCTTCGTGTTGAATTTTAGTGCTACAGGAATCGATCTCACTAAAATCATCATAGCACCGGGTGTTTTTAGCAATATCCAAGTGCTCGATAAAGATAATTTGCTGATTAACATAAAACCAGATTGGGTTTCCAAAACTGTTCCAGGGTACATAGGATTTCATGGTCCTAATTATGGAAGCTATGACCCCTTTAACAATCCTACTCCAGCAAACTGTCAAACTAATTTGTTCTCTAAATAGCTCAACCGCCCAAATGGCTGCTATTGCAGTCATTTGGGCGTTTTTTGCATGATTTAATTTGATGGTGTGTTTGTAAGGTTGGGTCATTTTGACCTGAGGGATCGTCAGTTTTTTGATGAGAAACCTCCACTAATTTTTTCGCCTACGTACCGCGCTTTATGTGCGGTATCCAGGATCTTGCTATAGAAATGCTCAGCGGCATCTTAAAATATCGTTCTGGATACCGCGCATAAAGCGCGGTACGTAGAGAAATTTATGCAGTACGTAGAGAAATTTAAAATGAAAACTGACGATCCCTCAAATCATTTTGACCGAACAATTTAACTGTAAATTTTGATTTTATGTTGGGTGTCTAAAGACCCTCAATCCACCCTCGCTAGCGATAGTTTTTCTAGGCATCATGTTGAACTCGATTTGCTCCATCAATTGTTCAAACGCAGGGCCATAGATGATATCGTGAAAAATATCCAATAGTTAAATGGTTTATCGTAGCTTTTATCTAGGAACCTATTGGCTAGTTGGGGGAAGATGCTCTTCTATTCGTTTCATCATGTAGGGAAAAAACGGATTGGATGACAGGCGAAGGATTGAATCCAAACTCATGATGAGGACCTGTCGTTCACCACGCGAAGCGGTGGTTCCTAACTGAATGCCATATTTTTTCGAATCTGGAAAAAGGCCATATAGGCTATCGTTTACAGGAAAGGGAATGGCAACATGGGACAGAGAGTAAACATCACGTGGATAAGTTAAACCCAGAGGGGAAACAATTTCATTTAAAGTTCCAGCTTCAGTAATACGTTCGACAACATCAATACTGTCAACATTCGCATTGGTGATGATTACGGTGCGAAATTTTCGCGGAGGTTCATTTAAAAGCTGGGTCACCGCCGTATCTGCGGAAGGGCGTAATAAAAGACCTAATTTAGCGGCTCTATTCAAATCAAATAATACTAATTCACTACCATTTGCAGGAAGATGGGCATAAAAAGCAGTAATTATTGCACGCGTACTCACTGTAAAATCCATTACAGACTGGAACGTCAATACAGTTGGAAGTTCAATTAGCCGATCTTCATTGGCAAGGCGTACTATTTGTTGTTGTAATGCTGCAGTTAAACGATGAGATTGCCTTGCTCCATTAATAGGAAAAGAATTGTATTTAAATGGATTGAATTCAGGAAGTATGCTAAGCCAAGCTGCTTTTGCAAATGGTGGTAAGATAGCCGGCAGGGCAGCAAATCCGGCAAAGCGAGCGAAGCGGGTGATTCCTATCATTGGTGAAATTAAGATAATCTTATCGGGTCGTGTTAATTGTTTATTTTCAAGAGAATCAAGTGCATATTTTAATGCCAGTGCTCCGCCATTAGAAAAACCTACGAGATGAAGGGGTTGTGACGGTCCTACGCGTCTTCGTGCTTCACGTACAGCCAGCTTAGCTGCCGCTAGCCAATCTTCCCATTTGACATCCGTTAACGCGGCAGGGACTGTGCCATGAGCAGGTAATCTAATCGCTATGGCAACATAACCATGGGCGACATATCGTCTGGCAATATGGCGCAGGCTATAAGGAGAATCAGTCAGTCCATGTAAGAATACAACAGCTCCAACAGCAGGACCTTGGGGTTCAAGTATATACGAGCGATTCCAATCAGTGGAAAACTTTTCGGGATAAACTGGGCTTCCAGAGAAATATCGATTAATCGGAATACGCTCTTTACTATTTAATTTTTCAGTTACTTCGGTTAGTACAGCGTCAAAAAGGGCATTTTCTACTCCTATGTATTGTGCCCAATTAAGTTTATCAAGTTCTTTGGCATGTTTTTCTTTTGGGACATAAGTATGCCATAGCTCCAAGGCTGGGCCACGTTGCGAATCAAATATCCTTAACCCGAGCAAAACTACAAGACATAAGCAGAGAAGTTTAGTTAGTGATTTCAGTAATTTAAATAATCTAGCTCTCATTCTGGCTCTTTAGTGATATAGAAAATTAATTTACTCCTAGGGGATGCCCTAATGAATGCATAGTGCCCAAACCATGCTGGAAAGTTATTGCACCCATAGTAGAGGCTAACATTCGGGGGAGAGAAGATTTGGGCCATCTTGTACTTCTTGCGGTAAATTATCTTTTATTAAACTTATTCCTTCAATCCGATATCTTCTGCCATTGGATAACCATTAGCACAACAAGCTTCTAGATTATGAGACAAAGCATCCATCTTGTTAGCTTACCATCACTAAAATGAGAAAGATATTCTGCTTCTCACGAGTTATATTCCGATCCTCAAGATTGTCTCTTATGGGGTATAATGAGTTATAAAAGCTTTAAAAGGGGTTCAGTCGTAAAAAAGCCATATTTCGTATCCTCGTAAAAACTCACTTCACCTGTTGCGATATCATGATTTCCCCCAATAATTCCGCACTCGCCCGTTTCAATAAGTTCTTTCAAAATGGGGCTGCGATCCATAACTGCACGTACGGTTCTATGTATATTAATAGTAGTAACCTTTTCCACAAATTCCTCGTTACTTGATGTACGGTTTTCGACTATAGTTTTCTCAGCCCTGACAGCAGGTTGTATTTTACTTAGCAAGGCAGTCAAATTACCCATTTCTACATGATCACATGCGCCTCTTATTGCGCCACATTTTGTATGCCCCAAAACCACTATGATCTTCGCCCCTGCTACTTTGCAAGCAAACTCCATACTTCCTAATATATCTTCATTAATAATGGTTCCCGCAATGCGCACACTAAATACATCGCCTAAACCCTGGTCAAATATCAACTCGACCGAGGTACGGGAGTCGATACAGCTTAAGATGATTGCAAATGGATGTTGTCCATCAGAGGTTTCATTCGCTTGCTGCAACAAGTTTCGATTAACTTTTAAATTATTTACAAAGCGTTTATTTCCTTCTTGCAATAAGTGCAATGCAATTGCAGGTGTAATAGCTTCTTGCATTTCTTTAGTTAATGTTTTCATTTTTTATACTCCTACATAGGCCTGGGTATTAAACAGGCTCAATAAAATCGATGGTTTCAACAGTAATATTTTTCTGTTTTGCGTTTATTCTATAATCACGGATGTATTCAACTACATCGTAGGCAATAGACTTTGAGTTTGAACAATCAATAATAACTTTTGAGTAAGGTGGAAGGGTATCGAGAGCTTGAATTATGCTGGCTTTATTAAAGAAAGAGACCTCTTCTGCCAATACGAGATGATGAACCGCATGTTCATTTTCCTTGGTTATTGTATCTTTCATATAATAGGCATTCCGATAACTGTGGCGTAAGGTATAAAAAATACCAAACGCAAGACCAATACAAATTCCTTTAAGCAAATCAGTTGCCAAAATGCCCACAATGGTAGCAACAAAAGGAACAAATTGCTCGGATCCTAATCGATATAAATGTTGAAACAACGCTGGTTTGGCTAGCTTATAGCCTACCATAATTAATATAGCCGCAAGGCTCGCAAGGGGAATCAAATTTAGAAATTTAGCTATAGTAGCAGCACTAATTAGTAAGAAAATACCATGCAGTATTGTAGAAAGCTTGGTTTTCCCACCAAATGCAATGTTTGCAGAGCTACGAACAATGACCTGGGTAATAGGTAATCCACCACACAGTCCGGACACTATATTACCAAGTCCCTGTGCTTTTAGTTCTCTATTGGTTGGCGTCACCCTTTTAAAGGGATCTAACTTGTCGGTGGCTTCCACACAAAGCAGTGTTTCTAGACTTGCGACAATGGCTAAAACAATAGCAGTTTTCCAGACTTGGAAATGGCTTATTGCAGAAAAGTCTGGAAAAGTGAATTGTTTGAAAAATTCGATCCAATTATTCGCAACAGGAATCTTCACTAAATGGTCTGGAGCCAAACTAAAATTTAAGATATTCGATTGATACAGCAGGTTCATTGCAATTCCCATTAATACAACGACAATGGGGCCTTGTATTAATTGAAAAATCTTATGCTTTTTTGTTAAAACGGTTTCCCAAAAAATCAGCACTACTAATGATAAGGTGGAAATTAAAATTGCACCCGGTGTAAATGCATTGAATGCACTACTAATGGATGTAAACGTGGTTTCACCACTCGTTTGAAAATAAGAAAGGTCGCCTACTGAATCATTATCATAACCTAAGGCGTGGGGAATCTGTTTTAAAATAATCAATATCCCTATACCTGCAAGCATCCCTTTGATGACTGAAGAGGGGAAAAAATAAGCAATAAATCCGGCTTTTGCATAGCCCATAATAATTTGTATAACACCAGCTATAATAACCGCTAATAAGAATGCATTCCAAGAGCCTAATATGTTGATGGCAGAAAATACAATAACAGCTAGCCCCGCAGCAGGTCCGCTAACGCCCAGGTGTGAGCCGCTGGCTGTACCGACTACTATGCCGCCTACTATCCCTGCTATAATGCCTGCGAACAAGGGGGCACCGGAAGCTAAAGCAATACCAAGGCATAATGGCAGTGCTACAAAGAATACTACAATACTTGCTATAAGGTCGCTTTTGAATTCTTTGAACATGTTATATTTCCCCTCTATAGAGCACATATTGCTTACTAATTGTTAAGACACTGAAGTCTATTAAGTCTGGAGAATGGGGGTTATGCATTTGATCCACCATTCTTAAAGGGATTATCTGGAGTATGGCTCCATATAGTCTTTACTTCATTAACTGCCGAGCGGATGACTTCATCAGATTGCAAACCGCCTTCAAGATAAGCTAACCCTTGAAGTAGCCAATTCGCTAATTCTGGTTGAGCCAGTTGATAATAAACCTGATTCCCTTCTTTGCGTTGTTTGACTACCTTGTTGGCTCTTAAGATAGACAGATGCTGTGATACCACTGAGTGACTCGTTCCTAAAATTGCTTGAAGACCGTTAACGTTTTGTTCACCTGTATGCAGTTCCTCTATGATTCGAATACGGTGCTGGTGGGCTATCGCACTTAAAAATTCTGCCATTTTCTCGGAAATTAATTTTCTAGCGGGCATGGTAAATTCCAATATTAGTATATTCTAATATAATAATATATTTATTCTTATTTGCAACTTAAATTCTATAACTTCGCTTTTGCTAATACAGAAGGACTGTAGCCTATCCAATACCAAATTTTACCTACATCCATGGGGTAATCTGTGCGACCTTGTGCACTTGGCTCAGCCAGCTCATTCAAATACTCATTAAATTGCACGGCATCAAACAGGTTCTGCCATTTAAATAAGGAGCTATTTGCTCACAACTATCAACTAATAAGATTTGGCTGATCTATCCTGGCTGTTATGTGATACACGTGCTAATGAAAAAATAATCGAATGTACTGAAAGATATTTACAATTTTGTTATATAAATTGACGATTATGAAATAATTAATTACCTTGAGTATTGGTGTCTGTTCTTAGATGGTCATAACAACATTTTCACTTAAGGAGAAAACATGTTAATTAAATTGATACTTGGGATACGTAAGTTTCAGGATGAATCATTTAAACAAATGGAGAGCATTTTCAAAAAATTGAGTACGGCGCAGACCCCAGACATTCTATTTATAACTTGTTCTGATTCGCGTTTATTACCAAGTCTTTTAACACAAACAAAACCAGGGGATCTATTCATCATTCGTAATGTAGGAAATATTATTCCACCCTATAACGTTCCCTCAAGTGAAGCAGCAGGGCTTATGTTTGCTCTAAACGAACTTCCTAGCATAAAAGACATTATTATCTGTGGCCATTCACATTGCGGGGCAATGAAGGGTTTATTAACGCCTAACCTCAAGGAACGTCTGCCTGAAGTTGCTTCATGGCTAACCCATTCTCATTCTGTCTTAAAACAGATGAATGATTCCAAGGAACTGGATACTCATGATTTTAATTTAAAGTTACTTCAAGCCACTAAGTTAAATATTTTGGAACAGATAGAACATTTAAAATCATATCCATTAATTGCCGAAAAATTAGCTCGGAAAGAACTTGCGATCCATGGCTGGTTCTATGAGTTTGAAACGGGTGAAGTATTTGTTTATGAGCCTCACCATCAAGAATTCTATCCATTAGAAAAAGCATTAGCTTTTGCCGTTTCTATGCGTCGGGATAAAATTATTGAACAGGTAGCGATGAACTATCTTGAGCCTTTAACTAATCCCCAGACAGTTAAAGAATATAAAGAATTAATGGAGTTATTTTTGCATCTTGAAAAAGACGTGTTACTCATCTGGCAGGCAATAAAAAAAGAAGTTACTTTAAAATTATGGGAAGAATTGGGAGATCTTTATTGCAGTATGGATGATGTTCAATTTAAGCATATGCTGGAAGAGGGCTGCCAATTAAAACTAATTAATTTAAAAAAGTTCCAAAAAAATATAGAGGAATCGGCAGGGTATCAGTATTATATGAGACAAATAATGCGCTATTCATTGTTTACCGCACCGACTCCTAAATCAATTAACACAAGTGAAGGATTTGCTATACCTCGGATGGGAATAAACTTATTTCACGACAATTAAAGGATGCATGTGAGCCGCTAGCCGATTATGGGCATCGAAATAGGTTAAATTGGCACCCACAGGAATTTGACGAGTCAGGCCTTCAAGTCTCCTTGGGGATAGATGATATTATCGATATGCTTTTTAAAAAAATATAAATTTCATGTGCTGAGTTCCTAGCTCCCCCCGGATTATTATTATTTCGATGAAACCATTTGAGGTAGCGAATTACAGTTCTCTTTTGTTAACTTACGCACTTCTCTCGTTACTGTCTGCTCTTTAGAAAAAAAGCTTACGCTCCTTAGGACATGTTCTGGTGTATTCATCTCTCTTTTTTTAAATATGGGCAGAACATCCGCAGCTAAACTGTTTTGAGACGCTGTGTAGAGTTTAGCAATTAAATTTTCTTGGGAAGTTCTAATAAGCTGCAGCAAAGAAGGCCTATGCATTCCTTCGATCGCTTCTTCAATAAGATTTTTTAATTCACTACTCCTATTCGCATATTTTTCCTTTAGGTTTAGAATTTCATTGGGTGATTTTTCCTGTAATTCTGCGGTCATTGGGTATTCTATAAACGTTTCATTGCTCTGTAACATGAGCATTGCTATTGTAGGTAATAATTCTGTTTCCAATACATTATTTGGAGAAAATTGTTGGGTAATTGGATCGACAAAGCGATTAAACCGTTTAAATCCCTTTTTCGCCAGTAGATCACATAATTTTATAAGTTCTAAATGAGTAATCGCGATATTTATAGCTTTAAAAAAGGTTTTTTCAGTGTATTTATGGGCTTCAATTGCCAATTCTTTATTTCCCTCATTAATTGGATCACTTTGCATTTTCTCATAAAAAATAGAGTTCTCGTTGTGACGCTCAGAGGTATGTGCCAAGGTTATTGTCATGCCTAAGTAAGAAGAGGCAAGCGTGTCGATTTTATGAGGAATTTCTATAGGGTAATGGACTAAATCACCTTGTTGATATAAATCTTCAGTAATTTCTATTATACCTGTTTGTCCTTCTAAAATAGCTCTTCTATATGATGTGTCTTCAGAAACACCGTCTTTAATGGTGGGAACTAAAGTATAACGATTAAAAAGGGGTGCTACATCAGTTTTAGCATATTGATGATTTTTAAATCCCCCAATTAAAATTCTAGAGGCCAATTGCCAACTATGTTCATGTATATGGTTTTCATCGTCCCTAATTTTTCTCTTTAAATTACTTACTACATATCCGGGTTCATCGGATTGTTTCACCATGTTATAAGTATGTAATCTTAAAGCCCATTCATGGGGCTCATCGCCTATCATAAGAACTAACTTATCAAATAGATTGCTTCTTCGAGATAGGGAAATAGACATTTGGGTTAGCTTAGGCGTGTCTCTAATTTCTTTTAATAAATTAATAATGTCATCAAGGGTGAGATTTTTAATATTTTTCGCTAAAGATTTGGAGGTAGGGTTGTTTAAATAATGGGATTTATATTTCTTTGTTATTCGAGCGTGTATTTCCTTATAACTTTTAGGCACAAATGTCCTCCTTCTTCATCAATGAAAAGATATATCTTGAATACTTATAAAGTATCATGATCATTAATTGATGACTATATACAAATATTTTTCATTAGGCAATAAATCTAAGGTGGATTTTAGAGCACTACTGTTGTTCGCCTTTATTGATATGTTACGCGATCATTGATTAAATGCTGTAAATGCGACCAAAACATCAGGACACATGCTATAAAAAGCATATTTGGCATCCAATTTGCGATTACTGGATTCAAATAAGATAAATAGCCTTGTTCGATATTGCTGGTGCCCACTAAACGAAAACCAATGCCCGCGAAATAACTTGCTGCAAATGCAAGCACTGTTAGTAACAATAATAATAATGCGTGTTTATAATGATGAAACTTTATTGTCTTATGAAATAATGAACCAGATTTAGCTAAATGTTTGGGCAAATCTTTAATGCTCACACTATAGAAAAATACTGTAGGTAAGGTCGCGATAAAACCTACAATGAGAGCCGTCATGTTTTGATATTTGGGATCAGCATTCAAATTGCTATGTAACAGCATTTGTAATCCTTTAACACATTCGGGAATAAAATTAATGATAATCGAAATTGCACTAACAAAAGCCAACATATATCCCGCAACGAGTGATATTCTTCTAACCATATGATCTTTTGACGAAGATTTAGCATCAAACGAGGATTGAGTATTCTTCTGTTCGAGAATAGTTCGAAAAAAACGACGTGCTCCTGCATATCGAGTAGCAAAGTACACGATTAAATTGAGATAAAAACCAATGAGCTCACCAGGTACTCCTAAAAAAGCCATCGTCTCTTTGCCAAGCTCTGCAAAAATCAGACTGGTTATGAAGCACCATATGAAAAGTCCATTTTCAAGTAATGAAACTCTGTTTCCATCCAATTTTTTTGAAAATTTGTTTTTTAAATAAATAAGGTTACTTTTAATGAGTTCTAAAACTGTTTGTGTAGAACCCAAAAGATATTTCTTATTAAGACCCGTCAAGACAATAGCAGTGGCCAGCAAACAGATGAGTCCATAGAGGAGTTGACCAATGGATTGATTCATTAGTAAGTGACCAATTGCATTTAAAGAATCAAGTGATTTAAGGTTTCCATGCTCACTTTCAAGTGCTGCAAATCCAGATAATATGCTAGTAGGTAATGCAACTAATGCACTGATAGGATAAATTATTTGATTCAGAATCACTTTCCTTTTTTGCTGTTTCTGTTCCGTTTTTTTCTGATCGGTCTCTTGGGCTGTAGTTGTAGACAAGAAACTACCAAGAGTTTGTCCCACTCTCTCTGACGACATGTTATTACCTATCATTGATTGTTATACAGTTTGGATTTTTGTGAACAAAATAAAACAAACGGAGTATTCGGGTTACGGTGAATTCCTCTTTTATTGTGCACAGTTTAAATAAGATGATAAATTTTTTCACTAAACTCCTTCGAAGTCAAGAATCCAAGATAGACCATTTGACTACCTATTCATTAGTGAAGAGTTACACGTTATGCTATTTGGATAGACTTGACTAGACACATACATCTAGTCAAGTCTATATCATTACCCAAGTGACTGAGATTTTGTATCATAGGGAGCGTGTTGTGCCTCTTTCTTTGTTGGTTTTGAGGAAGCAAACAATCCAGACACTTCTGAAAAACTATGGGAGCGGTGAAGCTTAGATGCTTTAGGAGGATTGGCCGCTTCAGTTTCTTTCGGCTTGCTGGGAGTATCACAACAGTCTTTACCAAAGAATACCGTTTGTGTCACAAGACCAATTGATCTTTCTTCTTCGCGAGTCAATTCTTGTACCGTATTAGACGGTTTTACATCGTGTGCCGCTAACTTCGCTGCAGTGTATAAAACTCCTGCCCATACCTGGCAAATTTCAAATCCTGGAGTGCCTCCAATTGCAAAATTGACTGACTTTCCACCATTTAAAACATAGATTGTACGACCATCAAACAACTTATAAGGTGACAAGTGTAAGTTTTCTTCACAATTGCAACGATCTTCTTTTGAATTTGTGCTTTGAGCTGCTAGTTCTTGAAAAAAGTCATCGCTGAACTCATCATCTGGCGAAGTACATGATGCAATAAACAACACAGGTTGCGTGTCCACCTCAGAAGAACGGTCAATTTTTCGAAGGTCAGCAATATCTTTGCTGCACAATACTTTTGATCCAGTTGCACTAAATAAAATCTGTGCTTTTTGTAAAGCAAGTGCTTTAGCTTTTTTATCGGTCCCCATTACAACCTGATGTCCGTCAATCATGGCTAATTGCGCGCGCAGTGGGTCAATTTCAATCACTGTGACTTCTGGAATTCCTCTTTTTCTACAACTATTTGCAATACTCCGGCCGATTTTTCCATAACCGATAACACAAGCATGTTGTAAAGAATTTAAAGCCGAATGCACACCATAAAGGATTGTATTGCTCGCATCGCAAATAGCAACACCCGTTTGAGCATCTTCCAACTCTTTAATGTTACTACGAGCAACAGAAAGATTAGGCATCGCCGTTTCCTTTAAAGCATTATTCAGTTTGTAGTGACCATTTTCAGTGACCTCTGCAATACCAATTAATCTTTTGCTCACTTCCGGATCAGACATCATCTCTTTAATAGCATAAGAAAAATAACCACCATGGTCCAATATAACCAATTTTTCATTAGCTTCTGTGTTTTTTAAAACGAGATCAATCGCTACACCAGGTTTTTTAAGGTCCTCTTTTGTAACATCTAATATTTTGCAGTGTTTTTTGGCAAATTCCTCAGCTTCTTTAACATGAGTAGAACTTTTCAAAATTACACCCGCTATTTTGCCAAGTTTAGCTATAGAATCCACATGCGATTCAAAAGTTTGCAGACAATGATCCACTACTAAGAAAGTAACATTACCATCAATTTTTAGATTTCTTTTGCATAAGTCAATGATTTTATTGTAGTATTTTGAGGATTTAACATCAATTTCAGACCAAGATTTAATATGTTTCTGTTGCATTTACCACTCCGATTCGCGTTTTAAATTTACTTATTATCTAACTTAATAACAAATATCTTATAAATGAAACTGTTTGGGTTATTATTGAGCTCCGGAATGATACGCAACGACGCCCTCAAAAGCAAGAAAAACTTGCATATTTTTTGTATTTTATGGTCATTTAGTTGAATGTTTTAAATCAAGCGATATATTCTAATATGTTGAATTTAATAATAAAAATTTAAATAGAAGCATCCTGGGAAAGATATCTAGTTTTTCTAAAAAAATAAGAGGTTATGCACCTGTATTGAGAGAAGTGTCACGCGGTATTTATTGTAATAAGAAAGTGATTTCAAAAGAGAGGCATATTTAGTTTTTAAAAGTATATTGTATAATTGGGTGCGTTATTTTAATCAACGCCTCCCTGAGATTAGTAAATATCAAAGGGCCACAGAAAACCTACATCAATAGATTTTTACAGCACTTCTGGATCATTAGAAGTTTCTGCTAGCGAAATAAAAATGCTTCTCAAATATTGGGAGAAGCATTTCTATAGATGCCTATGGGTCTTCGCCACGAGCTTTCTAGGGGGATTATAAACTCGCGTAATACGCAGTTGCAATTACACCAACTGTTGCTATTACTGGCACCACTCGTTTCCCGAAGAACCCGCACCAACTGTTGCTCGTTGGAACAACAGGATTACTTTCAACAGGCTTTTCTTTTTGTAAAGAATCCGCTGTGCTTTTTTTGCTAAGATAAGGACAAGTGACTGAGTAATCTAATTTGGAATGCTTGGGCGCATCAGAAGCTCGGACAGGTGGAGTAATTGATTCATTAACAAGCTTATTTACCTTAGGAGCGACAACAACCAGATCTGAATCATCCAATTTGACCTTAACAGATCCAATGCGATAACTTTGGAGCCATCCATCTGCAGTAGGAGAATGTCCCTTATGCACAATTCGATACATCTCCGACATATCTCTATCGACAAGTGCTTTGGAAAGAAAGATGCCGCCTCCTGCTTTATGGATATCCAGAAATCCAGTGATGTCATAAACATTCCCATCAACGGTTACCCAGCAACTTTCTTTTGTATTGTGTTTATTAATTTCTTCCAGAGTGAATTCTCTCTTCGAAACAGAAGCTTCAGCACTTCTGCCATTGTCAGTTTCAGAGAAGCTAAACGCTTCATATACTAATTGAGCGTTCCCAATCATTTTTGAAAATCTCTCTTCGCCTAATGCCTTCTTAAAAGTTCCCAAGAGTCCTTGAGTAAAGGGTATGCTTCCGCAGACATAAGCGCGAAATTCTTGTTGTTTAAAACTATCAATAACAGTACCAATGGCTTTAAGTTTGTCTTGAGGAGAGTCGCCACTATCAATTTTATTTTTTGTCAACCACTCAGTCCGTTTGTTTTTTCCAGTATAAATAACACAACACTGGAAATTGGGTAGGTGTTGAGTGTTTTGCTTTAATTGTGTTTCCAGCCAATCTTCTTTTTCTGAGCGCGTTAAATAAACCAGGCATACTTGATTAGTAAATCCACTTTTATCCAACTCAGACAAGAAGTGAGTAAAAGGCGCAATTCCATTACCACCAGCAAATAACAAAATTGGTTTATTTTTGTCCTTGGGCAAGGTAAAACTTAATGGAGGCAAAATGTGACAACTCACCTCTTGACCCAAATTTTCTTCATTAGTTAAAAAATAAGACCCTGATCCGATTTCTCCACTTTCATAAACTTGTCTTTTCACCAATAAGTTAACAGTGCCTTGTTCTGCATCCACAGAGTTAACAGAATAGACTCTGTCTGGTGCTGGTAAAAAATTTCTCTCTAAACTTATTTGAGCGCCTTTTTTGAGTGAACGAACAAGATGATGTAAGTCTACGTACAAAAGTAATTCTTTTAATGTAAAGTTACTTTTTCCTGCGGTTTCTGGCCATTTGCTAAGCGCGTCTCTCCATATTTGATTACTGTGAATATCAACTGCTGCATTAAGATCTATGCTTAGATTCAAGGTGTTTAATAAGATTCCGAATTCAGTTAAATGTTTTATAGAATTTTTAATAGGAATGTAAATGCAAGCTCCAGGCTGAACACGCGCAATAATACCTCTGGCATCGCCCTGTTTACCATCACAAAGTTTAAGCTCAACACTAAAACTTCCGCTTTCTTTGCTTCCTTCGGAGGATATTTTTTCTTGACGGGCAATTTGAAAACGAATAACGTTTTCAAATTCTGCATTTTTTCTTTCATTCCTTGCCTCTTCTATTTCCTCGCCGAGCTTCGCATCTAATTTCCTACCGCTTTGGTTAACATTAGATTCAGAAGTTACAACGATGCCACTCATAGCAACTTCTTTATGTATTCCCAAAAAACCATGTTGTCCAGCATATGCTTCTGTTATTTGTTGGAACTTTATTTTTAAGGATGTATCCGAACATTGTTGAATAAACTCTTTAAAGTTCGCATCTCTTATAAAGTGTATAAAACGTCTATGATTTTCTGGCAATAAGGTTTCTGATGCCTGCATTGCTTTACCTAAACGAGACTCATGTATATTCCTACCTATAAATGCATCCAGTACATTAAAAAGACTAACATCTGAGCCTAATTGAGCAACTTCTTCCGGATAACATGGTCTAACAGCTTTCATAACCGTGTCGCCCCATGTCTTAAGATCGATATAACTTTTGCCAGAACCGTGATGAAAATTGTAAAACTCTAAAAATGTCTTAGCAAAACCTTGGACGGAATTTAAAATAATGTCTAATTGTTTGGATAACAAAGACATGTCATTCATTTCCATAGCTTTGACTGCATTGTCTATCGCAGAAATCGCAGGGGCAATATGCGCTTCAAATACTACCACCCCAAGATTAGTTACTATTTCTTCTCTATTGTCAAAAAGCGGCACTAACTGTTCGAGTTTTTCTAAATCTTTTAAATTTTCCAGACTATGTTGTTCTTCAGGATTTTTATAGCGCCAATTGCAATAGGTGGTATCGCTACTTGTAAGAATTGGAAACTTTGGTGAATGATTCATTCTTTCAGCCAATTTTTGCCAAAGTATAAACAAATTAGAACATTCAATATTAAAATGTGGCGAAGTTTTTCCAAGGGCATTTAAAATATAACCATAGGCATGCCCAAGCTTCCCTACTATTAATTTTGCTCTTGCTAATTCACTATCAGTCAAGTTGCCAATCTCTGCAATCAATAATGAAGTATTTAATTCGTCATTTAACTGTTTGAATGCTTCAATATTTTTTTCTTTAACCCAGGTTTTTAAATTTTTTGCAGCATTGTCCAATATCGAAAATTTTGCAGGCAAAGCTGATGCAGGAACTACCGAGGGTAATAATCCAAACTCCGAAGTAACAAAACCTATAGTAAAATCACTCTTGGCGCTTAATTGTTTTAATATACCCTTCGCATCTTTGCTCAACGTTTCTTTACTAAACATATGAATTTTTCTCGGCATCGGTTAATTTGGCGAAGAAATATACTTTATTTTCGATATATATTCAAATATTGTGAGTATTGACCATATTTTTGATTATTTAAGTAAAGAGTAATATTTGGATGCATGTTAATTGATCGTGATCCAAAAAAAGTGCAGTCATACATCAGAGGTGAACATTTTTTGAATCACGATGCATTAAATATGGCTTTGGGGTGAGCGGAGTCTGGTACTTAGCCATGAACAGTTAATTGAGTCTTAAAACGTTCTAACTCTTATTTTTATAATAATGAGTAAAAGTGAATGTGCTGTTTAAAGTGTCTAGATTGCGTCTACATGGAAATTTTGAAATCTCGGGTAAGTCGTTGGCTCTCATGGGTGGCCAGAGGCAGAATCGAACTGCGGACACGAGGATTTTCAGTCCTCTGGTTTAAAAATAATCCATTGATTTTATTATAATTTATATCAAAGGAAACCATTGCAAATATCCTACGATGTATCACAGTGTCGTACTCAAATACGCAAATTTCCCACAGTCAATTTTTGATGATTTTGTTGGGCTCTGTATTTTGCATTACATCGATTTCTCTGCAATTAGGATGTATTTCATTGCAACTTGAATTAAGTCTACTAAGGTAGAGGAGGGTCTTTTGTCTTCTTGGGACATAACATGGAAATTTGGACATTACCTAATATAATTATATAAGGATACGCTACTTAATGCGCATAAAATGAAACATAGAAAGAAGCCTTATAAAAGTAAGAGTGGAGGCTTATTCACAAAACAACAGGAATCTAATGAGATAGCAAAGTCTACTTCTGAAATATCTATTGTTAAGAGAAAAGAGGGAAAAAAACATTCTCAGAGTTCTTATGTATACAAAGAAGCCCTCAATTCTAACTTTGGTGAAATAGAAGCTTTTAATGGCTTATGTTATCGCATGCTACTTGGAGAACATGCTGCAAAAGTGAGGGGAGTTCATGATGATTCAAATGCTACCATTGCTATTGTTTCAAAACTTATTCCTGACTATTTATCTTTTTACAGCTATTATAAACAGAATAACAAGAGGGGAGTAAGCACAGAAGATTTTATTAAACTCAAGTTTCCGCAAATTTTAGTTGCAGCTTACTGCGAGGAAGAAAATGATTTAAACGCAGAAAATTTTGGGTTTGGACGCAATAAGGAAGGTGAAGTAATTTCGGTTAAAATAGATCACGGTGAAAGTACATATCCGGTTGTATCCCAGCAAAGGGACGTTCCTGCTAAAAGTCCATTTATTATTACTGCTAATGATATAGTTAACTTCCCAAGATTAAAAGACGCAGGCCCTGCAATCTTTGTCCATGAATATCCAAAAAAATTATTAGATGTTGATGAACTAGTTCATAATGAACATTTTATTTCACAAAAATACTATAGTTTTCTGAAACGCATTCTTATTGATGACCTTAATTACATGGAAATAGCAAAAGCAACTGTTAGTTCGGAGGAATTAAGAAAACAACTTGTTGCAGATAAAATTGAAAGAACGTTCCTATTAACAACAACACTAATAGCTATCCCTGAATTTAGGCAATATATTAATCAAAATCCTTTAGTCATAGATCAAATTATTAAAGAATTTAGAGAATTTAATGATGAAATTAGAAAGCCAGAGGATAAACTTTTGAGAATCGATACACAAAAAGTATATTCTAAGTTTTTAGATATTGCCAAAGTTTGTAAAGAAATGGAGCAACCTAAATTCGACAGATCAGAGAAGTATCAGTCCGGACCAGATAATTTGACGGAGGAATTGAGCGAAGAAGCATTAATTGCTTTACAAAACCTTCCCAAAGATTTAGAAGAAATTGAGTTAGAAATTAAAAACTTAGAAAAAATTATAGCGAGTGAAGCCAAAAACGACTTGTCTATATCTCAAGAGACTGAAAAACCTATTTATAATGTTACAACCCCGACTGCATTAAGTATGGAAACTACAGAGACTTCCACTTTATCTCCAACTGCTACTCTTCCGGATAAATTAAAAGCTAGGAGTAATATTATTAGAATCCCTACTAATGAGAGAGAGGAAAACATTTTCGCTGTTAACGCGGTATTAAATAATGATGATTTAATGAAAGGACAAGATGGCAATATTCCTACTATTATTCAAGAAATACGCAATATAATGGAGGATATTGATTATTTAGATGATAAAAAAATTGCCTCGGCTATTATTCAAATCAAGGATAGGATAAACAAATCAGATGAAAGGAATCATAGTAATAATACTCTGGAAATTATTGATGTATTTAGTCAACCGAGCCATATAAATTTCAGGGTGATTCGAGACTCTTTATCTAAAAATGAATCTATGGAAAAAATAATGGCTCCTATTAAAGTGGGGATGCGTTTGGACTAGTTTATTTAGTTTAAAGGGGCTTGGTTTCTGCACCTCACTATATCAACTAAAAAAGACTTTCCAGTGCATGGAGCCGCAATCAAGCTTACCAGTTACTACGCTAACAATAAGAGTCGGAAAGATGAGGTCGCCAGAATGTGGCGGTTTAGTAAATCTAATGGAATAACAGAAGGGCTCCATCGCAAAATGAAACTCATTCAGCGAAGCTTATGGTTTTAGAAATTTTGAAAATTATAGAGTACGTGTTAGGGTGCTCTGCGGATGATTAAAGCTGCTCCCGTAATTGGGAAAGAGCCAAATTACTAGGGTGCTGTGCTGTTAAATGTGAGTGCCCCCATAATTGGGAAAGAGCCCAGAAAAGTGGGGTGATACTCACTTTTTAAGGGTTTAACAAATCAATTATAACTTATTGATTATATAAGAGTTCTCATGGTGGCCAGAGGCAGAATCGAACTGCCGACACGAGGATTTTCAGTCCTCTGCTCTACCGACTGAGCTATCTGGCCCCGAGGGTTGCTATTAGACTCCGAGATGCGTTTTGAGTCAAGTGTTGAATGCATTTTTTTTTAAAAAAAATTGTTTTTCATTTCAATGTGAATTATTTCCTGAATACTTATTGTATGTGTTTTTTAAAATCATAGTGCTTTTTCTGAATAAGTTATTAATTTTTATCATAATTTAGTATGTAATAATCTCTTTTTGACTCCATTTAATTCAAAATGGAATATTATTTTTCTACTGTATTGTTTTTTTTCAGGAATTGAGAAGAGAGAGAAAGAATAGGAAATTTTTTATACGTTCTCCCTGGGTCTTTGATGTACAGAGCTTAGAAGTATGCTTATCAGGTTCTGGATACCGCGCATATAGGGCGGTATGTAGGCGGGCTAGGAAGTGCAGTTTGTAGGTGTGGCAGGAAGCCTGGTTTGTAAGTGCTTGAGTCATTCGGGCATAAAGCGATGTACGAAGTGGATTATGAAAATACCTGCATCAAACTCGCTAGGGAGTAGGCCAAAAAATTCAATATTTTAACAATAGAACCCTTAAATTTTATGACCTTCCTGCAGAGTTTTATAAGCTGGTTATTGCATGCTATTTTTAATCTTTGCAAAGTATGTTGATTTACTTCGGAGTATAGCCTGTTGGCTTTTCTGAGCCTTCACCAAAAAAATATTTTTGCATCTCTTCTTTTAAAAACTCGCGAGCTTTCGCTTCCATTAAGTTCAGGCGGTATTCATTGATGAGCATGGTTTGATGACTTAGCCACATGGTCCAGGCTTGTTTTGATACTTCATTATAAATCCGTTCTCCTAATGCGCCGGGGAAGGGTGGTTTTAATAAGCCTTCGGCATCCTGTTCTAATTTACAGCAATGTACTATTCTGGTCATGTTTTTGCCTCTTGTTTCCAACATCATAAACACAGTATAGTTTACGTGTTATTCGGCAATTGTGTAGTTAAAATGACTTTTATTTTTAATCTGAACGATGTTTTGCCTGAGCTAACAAAATATGTTGGGAAAGAATTTGCTCCTGTTCATTTGTTAATCCGTTAAACTGTACTGCCGTGCGGTAATTATGCTCATTTTGATATTGGCTGTAGACTACGGTCCCTTCTACAATTATGGGGATCATTTTGGGTTTAGTATAGATTACCAACTTTATCAGGGTTTTTTCTCTAATAAGGTCGGGCGTTTTAAATGCCATTCCACCCAGACTAAGATTAACCTTACGTAACTGAATTGTGTTCGTCATCAGCATTTGTCGTGATAAATAATCTATTTTTGCATTTAAAAGGTTAAGGTAATGGGCTATTGTGGGTTCTTTAAGAGCAATAACTTGGGTGAGTTCTGCCAATTCATAATCAATTTCTTGAAAATAATGTGCTGCCTCAAGATATCGTTGTCCATTTTTGCCTAAAAGTTGATCCACAACTGCGCGATCAGGACACAGCTCCCCAGGTTCCATAATTCGGTAGTTAAAATAGATATGATCTTCCACCCGAAAATGTTGACGTCTCTCATGTATAGGCATAATAGCTCCATTAACTGCATTTAGTGAACAAGTCCTTAGACTTATTATTTACATGATATTCCAATTTGCTCCTCATGTATCATGTCCAATATCGATGAATTTGGGGATGATTTTATTACCCACTCATCTTCTTCTTTCTCTTGTATTGTTTTAGTGATAACTATTGGTTCGGTCTTATTCAATCCTTTTTGCCGCACATTTGCAGCTAAAAATTGACTCCAAGACGTGGAAAGCGTTCCTAATTGATGTATTACCGTTTTTGCAATACTGGATAATTCCTGGCTTTTTTCTCGTGCTTGCAGGTAATTTGTTGCAGCACTGGCTTTGAGTATACACTCCTCCAAAAAGCTGATGAATTGCTTATCGGTGATTTTATCGTGTTTTATTGCTTCCGATACTACAGCGTTAAATTCAGATACTCTATCTAGCTTTAAAGCAGCGGTAAACGCATCATTTAACCTCATTGGGAATTTCAAAGGAGAAATCATTTGTTGTAATTGTTGTTGTGCGTCAAAAAAGAATTTTTTAATAACGTGCATGCCAAAGCCTCTATCATGGGCTGTGATAATAAGTGCTCTAAGTCGTTCCTCAGTTTCAACGATGCATTTCAATTTTTCATCAGTAGAGGCCTTATCGCACTTCATTTTTTTACAATAACTTGTAATCGTATTCATAATATAGGTTCTATTTCCCATAGTGTAAGCATCCTTGATTACTCCCAAATCAGCGGGATCCAGGTAGTTCGTAGTGGGGTCCAGAACTAATTGATATTCAGGATGAAGTGTGTCTTCCCTTAATGCTGCAAAGTGTACTCTACTTAAGGTTATAATTTTGGGTGAGGTATTGGTGATTGAATCAGCTCCACTGCGTCGTTTAATAAAATCCAGTATGGCTGAAGAAACTTTGTCACTAAACGTCAGCTGTATCAAGCCATTTCCAAGTTCTTCTACTTTTCTAACTTTATTTTGCTGTCTGTGAGTCCAAGGATATTTAAAGGCGCGGCCATCATCACTAAATAATATTGGATTATGCAGGAGTTTTTCAAAAATTAAGGCTTGTTTGATTCCGAAAGAGTCTATATCACCTGCCGTTTGGGGAAGTATATTATCAATTGCTTCAAGACGCTCTAATACTCGTGCCTGCAGGGTTTCTGCATCTTTTTCAAGAACCAGAAGATCACTTAACTCAGAAGTTAATTGACTTTGTTTTTCTATACTTAGTGGTTTTTTAAATTGTCGTTTAATTCGGGATGTTTGTTGGTGATGTTGCCATGCAATATGATTGATATATTGAATAATTTTATCGCCAATAGAGCGCAATTGCATGATGCTTTCAAATTTAGAATTCATGGATGAATCTTCAATAAGCGTGCGATTGCGTCCTAAGCCATGACGAGAGTGCTTTCTAAGAAAATCACCAGGTATAAGACACAATCTTGAATCAAGAATAAATCGATCAGTATCCATGAGTGATTGGTCAAAGATAAAAAGTGATTTTGCATTTCTTAATGCCTTGTTTTGGCAATTGCCGCCAATTGCATCGGTATCACTACAGAGATAAAGTAAACCAAGTATCTTGCCAAAATCTTCGATAAAGTAATCCGCTTGTATCCCTTCCCCAAGAGTTTTAATCGTTGAATAATGGGTATAGGTTTTTCCTGTAAGCCACGCATAAAATGTTTTCCCCAAAGAGAATTCACTCAGTAAACGTATTTCTTCAAAAGGTATGAATAATCCTGGATGCCCATTATGAGAAATTGTAGTTGAAGCAGCCGTATCTAATCCCATTAATCGGGAAAGATTGAGTGCCATGGCTTCATGTTGAACTTCTTTAATATTGCCATGTTTGGGCAATTTAATAATGGCTTGCGTGCTGAGTTTATAGCATTCTCTTTCAGTATGGTAATTCTCAATACTTAGACCTTCTGCACGCCCACATAAACAATTCAATTGTTTTTTTACACTCTCCAGGCTAATTAATGAGATTTTTTCTGTCACCCCACCTACGCTTTCTTGTAAGATGCAATAGACGAGGGTTGAACCATTGTCTTGTGGAATATTAATTCGTTTTAATTCATTGATTTTATTGAGATCCAATAAGATATTTAATCTCTTTTCTATGCTTTCCCTTTCTGTATCACTATTAAATGATCGTGCCATTTCTTCTTGTAGGCGTTGAATCTGCGAGGTGACTTGAAGTGAATTGGAGGCATCAAAAGGTATGGCTTCTGGAAAGGTTTGTGTCAGAGCATACAATTTTGTCCTGCTGTTAACGATTAAATCATCTAACTGAGCATCTATATCTTGGGGTATATGAGTCGAGCGTTCATAATAATCATCTTTGGGTAATCGAATAATTTCATGTGCATTCAAAGTATATCGTATACCTTCTTCTACTTTTTTAAGATCAACACTCTTTAGCAGAGGAGGAGAGCCTCCTTTTTCAAAAGTAGAAGCGTATTTAATGATCCCACAAAATTCTCGCCACTGGTCTGGATCCGTTTCCAGAGTCTTCAGGTCGAATAAACCCTTTTTATGGAGATCAAGGTGATCTAATAACTTATCAAGATCAGAATAAATCGCCAGATTTTCATCCTTTAGTTCCACTACAACAGGATTTTCACTTTGTTCTTTTAAAAAACGTTTAATAATCCTGTTTTTTTGCTCCAACTCCATTGGTTATGTCCTTATAAAACCAATTTGACCTGTTTATAAATATAGACAATTTTTATGCTTTTGGTCAAAAAGTACATTAGGGATTTCCGTATAATAATCAATGCGCATACAGATGAAAACTATATAAAATGACAATCCTTTCATTAAAAAGAGCATAAAAATTTGTTCTTAAGGTTCAGATAACCCTTTAATTTATTGAAAAGAGGGAATAGTAGAAGGCTCTTCTTCTAGCTTAAATTCTTCTTTTTGAAGTTCTTTTTTGAAGTATTGGAAATCAGAGCCGTACTCTTTGCAAAGTTCTATTAATTTGTTACGTACGTCTTTTGGCATACTTTTGTCTTTCTGAGTCAAACTCTCAATCTGATGATATGTTGTTGCTTCAAAATATGTCGTCCACCCTTTTTGTTCTAGTTGAGCGGTTATTTTCTCTGCAAGAGTTTTCATGATTTCTTTTTCATTACCTTTATACCCAGACCCAGAGTCTTTTATACCGCCGTCATGTAACCTTATGCGATTTTTAGCACCATTATAAAGTTGAAAATCGGTCCTAATTCTTTCTATGTCATCTAATAGAACAGATTTTTGAGACTTGACTGTTCCTTTTTCACTCCCAGTATGAAAAACTGATTCCATTTTACCGTATGAACCATCTGCATCTTTGGTTCCTTCAGGGGTGGCTTGAGTTGTTTTTTCCTTTTCGCCTACTACTTTTTTGTACATTCGATTAGCTAAATTAGTGAAAACTTTTAATCTACTCATTTTAATCTCTTTTTTACGTTACTATTAATATTTGTAGACCATAGAAAATACTGAAGTGTTAATTAATTGGCTGTATTGCAATTTTTTGCGGAAAATTTACAAATTTTATTCATTAATATAAAAATAAATACTCTTCGACGCGCACTACATAAATGTAGCGGTTTTAGAAATCCAGAGGATATAAAATAATCCCTTAAAGTTCCTGATCGCGTTTTCTTATTTTTAAGTAGTGAGAACTCTTCCTTGAGTCCATTATTTTTATCCAGTGGTTAAATTTTCCTGATGATTTACATCTTCTTCTGGTGTTTGCCTAAAAATATCCTGAGCATTAGGGTAATGCCCTCTCTTCTCCCCTCTAAAGAGCGCAGTGCCGACTCGACGTATCGATCTTTTCTTAACCTGAGGATCGTCATCTTTGGTGCCCTTGGCAAGTTTTGCGAAAAATCTATAGTTTTCTGCAAGGTCAACAGACGTTTTTTTCTTATGCTGAGGTTTTTTATCGGTTGGAGAAGCAGTTTTTGCTGCTTACCGGGTGATTCCTCATCAGTAGGTGGTTCTGCTTCAGCAGGTGTTTTAGGGGGGGATTTTGCGTCTCCTGATTTTTTAGTACTGTTATTTTTAATTACCATTGTCTCAGTTGAAAGGGACTCTTCATCCTTTTTGTCAGCACCTTTTTGGGGAAGAGGGGCGCTGGTTTCCTCTTCTGTAGGGTCCTTCTTTTTTTCTGATACATCAATCTCTTCCTCTTCGCTGTTTGAGGCCGGATCGTTTAGAGCTCTTATCTCATCCAAATGTGTTTGAAAATAATCATTAAAATTATTTGCTTCTGTGGCACCTAGGCTATCCAGAATTGTTGCAGGCAAAAACTCCAGTTGAATAAAATGAGTTCGGAATTCTTGATCATTAAAATTTAATGAAATGTCTATATTATCCACGGTAGTTACTCTTTTTACTCTGAAGAAACCAAAAGATAGGGCATGGATTATTTGTCTCCACCAACTTGCAGAATCCCAATCTTTTGCTAAAAGCGAGGCTTCAATATCCTGGGAAATTTGGGAAAAATAACTTTCTGAATATTCTTGATAACTTTTTATTGCTAACTTTTCAGCCATGCGATTGAGGCGAGGTTCTTTAGGATCTCGTTCTGAAATGGCAACAAATTATGTTCGCTTGTTCCAGAAAGTTTATTCCTTTGCGTTCATTGTTATGTAAGAGTTGATCAATTTCATTTAATTCGCGTTCAATGCCTAAATGTTTTGCCGGTAATTCTTTTTCAAGTTGTTTATAGAAATCATCAATATTATGATTCAAAGAAGGGAGTAATCTCTTGAATTGTTCTATGGTAAGCCTTTTTCCTTCCTTGTAACGCGTTAGCTCGTCAATAAGTATGGACAAGTTGGTAATGGCACGATTTGGTTTTTCAAAATGAGCGAGAACAGTTCTATTTTTCTCATTGGATTCTTGGGGCATTTCACCCAGTTGAGTTACGATGAGGAATTCTTTGAGCGCTTTGCCCATCTGATAGGACATCAGTTGCTCTACGTCGATTTGAGTAGTATATGCTATAGGTATGTAATCCTCACACTCTTCATTAAGACAAGCAAGATATTGTGGTGGGGCATAGCGTGGACTACTTCGTAGTGTACTGGCAAGTGATTTTGGGGAGCGTACGAATGTTTTTCGGTCACTTACCAGCAATTTATGGTTATGCACCAAGAAATTACTTAATTTAATATCAGGATGATAGGCATTTGCTTCTTTGAGGTTGAGGCAAAAATCATTAATCTAATTGAAGTAATATTCTGTTACGTCTGCATTTTTTGTTGGGGCTGACCTTTTAGTCCTTTTGCAATATCTAATAAACTTCCCTGATTGGCAAATTGACTTGGCCAAACGTAGAATTTGGGCATGATCATCCAGATTCTTTTTTAGAATACTATCTTTTTCTGCCAACACACTAAGCCGGGCGCTGATGGCTAAAAATCGTTCTTTTATTTCATTAAAATTGGCACTTCTTAATAATACATCCCGCTCTTGCATTAATTGATAGATATTTTTTCCTTTTATCTCATCTTCTAATCCAGAGGGTATTAATAATGCTGGAGCTTGTGCTGCAACAGCTTTTGCAAACTGAATCCCTTTAAAAAAGAATGACCCATGAGGATTAATTCCATGAGACTCTAGATGAGCTCTCCAACTTTTTGGGCCGCTTGCCGCAAGCCATTTAAATTCTCCCTCAGATATGGGTATTGAATTAATAAAATAATTGATTTTCTGTAAGTAGAATAAACGCTGGACTACATCTTCCTCAGGTATTTTATTAAATTCATGTATTTGGCGTATTAGCCTCCGGTGCTTTGCGTTAATAGGTGTTACTGTTAATACCATGGGTACTACTCCAACGTCAAACAATAGGCATCGATATAATTAAAAAGTTGTCAATTATTCCCACCCCTGAGATTTCATTTCCTTTGATAAGCAGGGGAAGCATAACATTAGTGAGATTTTAAACACCACTCCCATCAGTAATTTTAAAGATTGAGTAAAATTACAACATAGACCCATTTGTCTTTCAAGAAGTGCATTTGAATAAAAAGTGAATAATTGCAGCGTTCAAATCGTTTTATTTTTTTTAGCAAAGATCATGAACTCGTTTTCATTTGGGAAGACAGTTTTGGATGAAGTAATTACTAAGAAAACTACTATCTTAAGTGGTCTATTTTATGATTTAATATTTACTATTTCCAGCGTAAGAAAGGTTTATCATGACTTTTGTAGTAACAGAAAGTTGTATTAAGTGTAAGTACACTGATTGTGTTGAAGTATGCCCTGTTGATTGTTTTTATGAAGGCCCGAATTTTCTGGTGATTCACCCAGAGGAATGCATCGATTGTGCATTGTGCGAGCCGGAATGTCCTGTTAATGCAATTGTTTCTGAAGATGATTTAACTTCTGAGCAGCAACAATTTAAAGAATTAAATGCTGAGCTTGCTAAAAAATGGCCTAATATAACTGCAAAAAAAGATGCTCCGCCTGATGCCAAAGATTGGGAAGAGGTTAAGGATAAACTTCAATATTTGCAAGAAGAGTGGTAGAAATTACTTCGCTCGCTGAAACCTGTCAGCGAATTTTTGCTGAGAAAGGGCGGCTTTCTACTGCTATCCCCGGATTTATGGCACGTAAGCCACAGTCCGATTTGGCCGAGGCTATTGCTGCAGCAATCGAAGAAAAATCAATTTTAATTGCCGAAGCAGGTACAGGGACAGGGAAGACTTTTGCTTATTTACTTCCTTGTTTGTTAAGTGGAAAAAAAGCGCTGATTTCTACAGCAACCAAAACATTACAAGATCAGCTTTATCAAAAAGACTTACCTACTTTAGTCAGGGCTTTGGGATTATCTGCTCGTATACAAAATCTTAAAGGAAGATCCAATTATATTTGTCAATATCGTGTTGCATTACATTCTGAAGAAGGGCAATTCCAAAGCCCGCAATGTGCTCATGAAGTAGCTCACGTACGCAGTAAATTGTCACAAATGAAAAACGGTGATCGATCGGAGTTGCCTGAACTGAGTGAAGACTCTCCAGTTTGGCATTATGTAACCTCAACAGTAGATAATTGCTTAGGTATTGAATGTCCTGATCATGAAACATGCTTTCTACTCAAGGCACGCAAACGTGCTTTAGATGCTGATGTAGTCGTCATTAACCATCATCTATTTTTTGCTGATTCACGCTTGAAAGAAGAAGGGTTTGGTGAGTTATTACCTGGTGTTGAGGTGGTTATTTTTGATGAGGCTCATCAACTTGCTGAAACAGCAACCCATTTTAATGGTGAACGAATTGGAACACGTCAGTTTCGTGATTTATTGGATGATCTTATTAAAGAATGGCCCGCTGTAGACCTTGCTAATCAACCTTTAAAAGCTTTAAGCCATAAGGCAGACACGTTGATGGATGAGCTAGTAAGTAGTTTAGCGGAAGTTGATGACCGATTTAGTTGGGAGGAAATAAAGCATAACAAATCCTTTATGCGTGTTTGGGTTGATTGGTTGACATTAAAAGACGAAGTCATGGGGTGCTTCAGCGAATTATCGCTCGCTGAATTTCCTGGACTTGCGCGCTGCAAAGAACGATTAATGGAGTTTGCCAGAGTTTTATTGTTTTTTACTCAAGAAAATAATCAAAAAATACGTTGGCTAGAGCGCTTTAAACATACTTTAGTTTTTCATGTTACTCCGTATGATGTTGCTGAAACGTTCAGTAGTTTACTCAAGCGCCAGCAGTGTACTTATATTTTTACTTCTGCAACCTTAACCATTGCAGATTCTTTTGACTGTTTCTGTAAGCCATTAGGATTGCATGAGGCAAAAACTTTATTATTGCCCAGTCCTTTTGATTATCGACAACAAGCCTTGCTGTATCTGCCTAGAGGTTTACCCGATCCCAAAGATTCTACTTATTATGAATTATTAGTATCTCGAGCTATTCCTTTAATTGAAGCTTTAGGGGGGCGTTGCTTTTTCCTATTTACTAGCCATAAAGCGTTAAAACAAGTTGCTCAAATGATGGGCAGTATTTTAAACTATCCATTATTGATTCAGGGAACTGAGGCCAAACCCATTTTGCTTGAGCGTTTTAGGCAACTAGGCAATGCTGTTTTATTGGGGACCGCAACATTTTGGGAGGGGGTGGATGTTAAAGGGGAGGCTCTTTCTTGTGTTATTATTGATAAATTGCCTTTTTCCAGCCCAGTTGACCCTGTAATTCGCGGTAGAATGGCTTATTTAAAAGAAAAAGGTTTATCGGGTTTTGATGAGTTATCTTTACCTGGGGCAGTGATCTCTTTGAAGCAAGGAGTAGGGCGTTTAATTCGGGATAATACGGATAAAGGGGTTTTAATGATTGCCGATCCCCGTCTAACCAGTCGAGATTATGGTGGACGTATCCTGGCAAGCTTGCCTCAGTTACCGAAAACTCGTGATGAACACAGAGTGCTTCAATTTATCAGAGAATTAGAGCTGGATTATGAAACTGTTAGCGATTGATACATCTACAGAAATAGCCAGTTTGGCTTTGCTTACTGGAGAAGAGTTACTTTGTGAGGAACAAAGTAATCAAAAAACACATGCTCAATTTATTTTACCTATGATCGATAAGCTGATGGTAAATGCTGGTTTACAAATGAGTCAACTGGATGCCATAGTATTTGGTCGCGGACCAGGTAGTTTTACCGGTTTGCGAATTGCGTGCAGTATTGCAAAAGGTCTTGCCTATGCCAATGACTTGTCTTTAATTCCGGTGAGCGGCCTTGTTGCTGTTGCTTGGTCAGTCCGCCAGCAGATGCAGAAGAATAACCTGCCTGTATTAGCTGTATTGGATGCGCGAATGCATGAGATGTATTGGGCCTATTTTGCTGAGCATCAATGGACAGCAGAGGAATACGTCACTCCAGTACATAAACTCAGCCTTCCTGAAAAGCAATCAGTAATTCTTGCAGGAGTAGGGATAGACTCATATTGGGATGATGTTACTCCAGAAGTTAAATCACAAATAAGTGATAAATTAACAGTATATCCTTCTGCAGCAGCTATGATTCAGTTTGCTCGGTTTTCTGCGCAAAAGCCTATCGTAGCTGCCCAAGCACAACCTGTATATGTACGAAATAAAGTGACTTAGGATTATAGGAGAATTTTGTGGATAAAAAACTATTGGAAATATTAGTATGCCCTTTATGTAAAGGGAAGTTATTGATAAAAAAACAAGAACTTATTTGTAAATTTGACCGATTGGCATTTCCTATTCAGGATGATATTCCTGTGATGTTGGAACATGAGGCTCGAGTGATTTCATTAGAGGAAAAGGATAAGCTGTAACAATCGTATTGCAGCCTGGGTAAAAGCAGCGAAACTCAGGAATTACCGCATCGCTATACCTTTACCCAAGTAACAGATTATGATCTTGTAATGTATTTTTTACGCCAATACAGTAAAAATGCAGGGATCATCATGATTGCAATTCCTATAGAGAAAACCAGACGGAAGTGCGCGGCGCTGCCAAAATTCATAAACTCAACAGGTGGGATGAAGCCTACAATTAAAGTCATAGTACATCCGAATAAGCCCAAAATACAGGTCATATAGTAGCCGGTTTTTTTCCCTGGTATAGCAAAAGGTCTCTTAAGATGCGCATATTTTCCTTTTAATTTCCAGGCTGCAATAAACATCAAAACATACATCATGATGTAGAGTTCTGTACTTAAAGCAGTAAATAACCAGTATATGGCATTAACACTGGGAAACAAGAGAAAACCACTACACAAAAAAGTAACCAAAATTGCTTGGGTGATTAAAATTCGCGAAGCCACTCCATGTTTGTTCAACTGGCACATGGATTTTGGTAGGAAGTTATGGTTAGCAGCCATGAGCAAGCCTTTTGCAGGTGAGATAATCCAATTAATCATGCTGCCTAAACTTCCTAACAGGAGTAATGCAATAAGAAAAGGCAAGAGCCATTCCAGGTTATATGCTTGGAAAAAGTTATTAAAAGCTTGAAGTACGCCGTCAATTAGACTGATTTTCTCTTTTGGCAGAACAAAAGCAATAGCCAAAGAACCAAAAATCATTGTGGTTAAAATAAGCAGCACAGAAAAAAACATCGCACGAGGAAAATTGACTTGGGGGTTATGTACATTCCGAACATGTACTGCTGCGAGCTCCATCCCTAGGAACGAAGTCATTATTGCGGTGAGTGATACCCAGGATTGGCTGTCTTTCCAGTGTGGCAGTAAATGTGACAGGCTTAAATTAATTGCTATAGGGTTTCCTTTAATGACCCAAATCAGTGCAAGAATAATGATAAATCCCATAGGAAGTATCATTCCCAATATGGCGCAAAGACCTGCAAAATGTGCCGAGGCACGTAAACCCGATAAAGCGACTAGGGTTAAGGACCAGAATATAACCAGAATTACTGTAATTAAATAGTACTTATTTTGAGCGAGTTCGGGGTTGATTAAATAAGCTAACACTCCAGCAATAAAGGATAAAATAGTTGGATACCAGACCAAGGTATTGATCCATTGCAGCCAAATAGTAAAAAAGGCTAAATTTTCACCATATGCATGTTTGACCCAACTATAAATTCCACCTTCCTCGTCAGACCAGGTCGACGATAATTCTGCTGATACTAAAGCTACAGGAATTAAAAAAACAATTGCGGAAAAGATAAAGAAAAAAATTAATGAAGAGCCGAATAGAGCGGTTCCCGGTAAATTCCTAATGCTGTCAATTGCACCTGTAATTAATAAAACTAAGGCGAGTACGGATATTTTTTCAGAAGACCAATTGTTCATTAATTAAATAGACTTATTAAAAATGCCAGGCATTATATAGGAAGTTGGCGATGGACGTTACTGTTTATTTTATCACATAGTGTCAACTTTGTTACGTTTATGTAAAAAAATTACTAGGAAACACGAATATATATTCAGCTTACACACGGTAACCTATTTTTTCCCGCATTATTAGTGAACGATTTTGGGGGGCTTTGGATTAATTCCAGAGCTATTTGTCATGTAAATCAGATTGTTTTATTTGTTTCGGATTCGTAAAGAAAAATTTTCTTTTTTTCTCCTATGATTGAGGTAGAAAATCTTTTTTACGAACTTTAATACAATATCGAATTTGAGAAAAATTTCTATTCTTAATTGATAATCAGATTTACCTAGCTGATACAAAGTTATGTCTCTTTTTTTTCTTTATTAAAACCCCCTTTACAAACAGGAGATTGCAAAACAGTTTTGCTCTTATCTTCCCACTCGTCTGGAGTAAATAAATGCATGCTTAAGGCATGTAATCCAAGTTCAAATTCTTCTTTGAGCAATTGATTTAACAATCGATGTCGCGCAACTCGCGATAAATCAATAAATCGTGACGAGACCACAGTGATTTTGAAATGTGTTTGCGCACCTTCAGGGACATGATGATTAGATGATTCATCTTCGACATTTAAAAATGTAGGAACTAATTCCTGATTTATCACTTCTTCAATACGATTTTTACGTGACATATTAAACTCTTATTCATTTAAAATTCATAATAAAAAAGCCGCCCTTGAAGCGGCTTTTAAGAAAGATATAATTATATTCTGCAGTTTGCAGGGACGTATCGGTTGTTCGCAGCATTATTTACGGCACAAACCCAGGTAATTGGGTCAGTTGGTGGAGTTCCAGCAACAAGGGCGGCTCCGTTAGCTTGTGGCGTTAAAGTAAGAACTACGTTTTGTGCAAGCGCTGTATAAGTAATTGTGATTACACCCGTAGCAGCAGTAACAACAACACTTTGCACATTAGGTGTAGGGTTTGCAAAACTCCAGCCCTGACTTAAGTCAGCGTTACCTGTTGTTGCATTTTCAGAGACAGTTGTTTTTGCTGAAGAAGCAACACTTAACCCTTCTGTAACGCGAGCTCTGACGACGTAATCCTGATATGCCGGGATAGCAATTGCGGCAAGAATACCAACTATTGCTACCACTATCATTAATTCAATTAAAGTAAAACCTTTTTCTTTCATTATCTGCTCCTAATAATTGGTACAACAATAAATAGACAAATAGAATGTCATTTATCAAAAAGTTACAACTCAAATTAGGCTAGAACAACGATACAACCTGCCATGGTAAGAAAAGGTCCTGAAGTCCATTTTCTTTCCCTTATATTATTGTAGCAGATGAATAGACGGGTTGCCTAACGTGTAAGGCGGACTAACTTGAATATTTAATCAGACAATTTTTTATTCTTTTCAAAAGGTCTGATTTCTTTTATCACAATGGAACTGTTTGAAGAAATTCCCGATGCTGTAACTGGGTGTAGCGCAGCGGAACCGGGGATTCTGGATATGATAAAAACCTCTTAATCCTGGGTTCTGCTGCGCTGCACCTAAGTTACAGTTGTGATAGTACTTTAGGAACAAGTTGATTTTTTAAACGAACATAATCAGGCAATCCATTCACATAGTCAGGGTAAGCTTCGCCTTGAATCAAGGGTAATAAATACTGCTTACAGGCAGCAGTAATGCCCATTCCATCCGCAGCAATGTATTCCTTAGGCATGGCTTTTTCCTGATTGGCAACATCGGCTAATGGGACATGTCCAATAGACCATTGATAAGGTTCATCTTGTTCGCGAATGATAATAGGCATGATGGCATTATGACCTTTCATCGCATATTCTACGGCAGCCTTACCCAAAGCATAAGCTTGATCCAAATCTACTCTTGAGGCGATATGACGAGCGGCGCGTTGTAAATAATCTGCGACTGCCCAATGGTATTTATAATTCAGTTCCGTTTTGATTAACTGTGCAATAATTGGCGCAACACCACCTAATTGGGCATGGCCAAATGCATCACGAATCCCTGCTTCACTTAAAAATTTACCTTCTGTAGTGCGAATACCCTCTGAAACTACGACAACACAATAACCATAAGTTTTAACACATTCATCAACTTTACTCAGAAACTTTGTTTGTTGAAAAGGAACTTCGGGTAATAAAATAATATGTGGTGGCTCATCCGCTTGTTGACTGGCTAAGCCGCTTGCTGCTGCAATCCACCCTGCATGACGTCCCATTACCTCAAGGATAAAGACTTTTGTCGATGATGCAGCCATAGAAGCAACATCAAAACCTGCTTCTTTGGTGGAAATAGCTATATATTTAGCCACGGAACCGAATCCTGGGCAGGCATCTGTAAAAGGCAGATCATTATCGACTGTCTTGGGTATTCCAATACACGTAATTGGGTAACCCATTTTAGCCCCTAATTGCGATATTTTATGTGCTGTATCCTGAGAATCCCCACCGCCATTATAGAAAAAATAACCTATATTATGTGCTTTAAACACCTCAATCAGACGCTCATATTCATCACCATCATTTTTGAGTTTGTAGCGGCATGAACCAAAGGCACCAGAAGGGGTTTGTAGTAATTTGGCAATATCTGCATCACTTTCAAGCGATGTATCAATAAGTTCTTCATTTAAAGCGCCGATAATTCCATTTTTGGCTGCATATACTTTGCCAATATATTGCGGATATAACTTAGCGGTTTGAATCACAGCACACGCTGAAGCATTAATTACAGCCGTTACGCCGCCTGATTGAGCATATATTGCATTTTTTATAGTCATTCTTTCTCCTAGTTAGGTTACTGCTCATCTTTATCATTTTTGTGGAAGTTGCAAGAATAGGAATAGGGACTGTCTATTTCTACCTTGGATAAACTGTCCTGATTTCTTGCATTCCGATGCTCACATACTGCAAGGATGCTGCGCTTTGGTACTGGAAAATCAGGCCATTTTGGCTCAAGCTAACGAAATGCAAACAGTCCTAGTTAACTCTGATTTTCTGATTTTCGTACTCATTAATTACTGCATCAATACTTTGAATTAACTCTGCAAAAGGGGTGGCTAATTCTTCAATTGAAGCAGCATGTACCGCCAGTTTTTCTACATGAACTACTTTTTTCTGTAACGTGGGTACTCCGGAAAAACAGCATGCCCCGTGAAGTTTATGTGCTGCTTCTCCTAATTTTTTAATGTTTTTATCATGCATTAACTGGATGAATTCTTCACGATTTTTATGGAGCTCTTCAACAAATCGTGCAAGGAATTCTTCCGCAAGCACTTGATTTCCTGATACTTTTTGTACACATAATTGCCAGTCGATTGCCGCATGTTTTGATTTATCTGCAATACGAAGAATTTGTGTAAGTAATTGTTTTTCATCTATAGGCTTTTGTAAGCAATAGTCAACACCTGCTTTTTTCAGATCAATACTATTTACATCACTGCCATTCGCGCTAATCAAAACTATAGGGGTATGACGGTTAAGTTGCGATTTTTGACGAATGAGTCGAGCTGCTTCTAAACCATTTATTTTCGGCATTTGTAAGTCAAGTAAAATCAAGTCATATTTTTTGTCATTGCATGCAGATACAGCCATCTCACCATCATCAACTGAAGTCATGTTTGCGTGGGTGCCTAATAAAGAGTTCAAAAGCATTTTATTAACGGGGTTGTCTTCGGCAATAAGCAAATCTGGATGCATAAAACGTAATTGTTCCCTTAAGCTATCCAATTCATGATTGACTGGCTTTTCAATATTTTCTAGGCTAGTAAGTGATTCAATAACGTCTTGGAGTTTCTGAATACTAATTGGTTTATATAAAAAGCCTTGACCACCAAGCGCGGTGTAATCATTAATAAGCCATTTGGAAATCAATACATAAGGAAAGTAATTATGCTCTGAGATAATTTTAGCGATTTTTTGCTCGTAGCCTTTATTAATATTGAGAAAAGCAATTTTACAGTCTTTATTATTCTCCAGGGCTTTTTCAAGGTGGTTCAACGAATTTACAGGGACGCATTGTATTCCCCAATAGCCTAAGCCATTACACAGAGCTTCCAAGTGCAGGGAATTATCGTCAAAGCACAGCATTTTGTAATGGGCAAAGGGGTGTATTTGGTTTTTTTCTATTTCATAAGCAACCAGCTTTTCGACTTTGACATGGGCAGTAAAGCTAGAGCCTTTATTGAGTTCACTTGTAAATGTAATCCGACCATGCATTTCTTCACAGAGTTTTTTGCAAATAACTAAACCAAGGCCTGAACCGCCATAACGTCGCGTAATGCTTGTATCCGCTTGGTTAAATGCCGTAAACAATTTACTTTGATCTTCGGGAGAAATACCCAGACCGGTATCTGTAATTGTGATGCATAAAGTATAATCTCTATCTGTTTCCTGTTCTACTTTGGTGCGAACCAACACATAACCATGATCTGTAAATTTAACGGCGTTGGTTACCAAGTTGGTGATAAATTGTTTTATTCTGAAGGGATCTCCCAAAATAATTTTGGGTACATTAATGTCGGTTATGGGGATTAAATCAATTCCTTTTTTATGTGCATTCGGTGCCGCGAGTGTAAGGACTTCATCAATGCAATGACGAATATTTAATGGGATGCAATCCAGATGAAGTTTTCCAGCATCGATTTTGGAAAAATCGAGAATGTCGTTAATTATTCCTAATAAATCTTGTGCAGAAGTTTTTATCGTTTTTACATAATCCAATTGCAATGGATCAAGTTTGCTTTCCAGTAAAACATTAGTGAAACCAATTACTCCGTTCATTGGTGTGCGGATTTCATGACTCATATTGGCAATAAATTCTGATTTTTGCCGACTTTTTTCTTCTATTTTTTTCTTCTCGAGTGATAGTTCGATATTTTTTTCTTCTAACAGCTCAAGACTTTGCTGCAAATCTTCGGTGGCTACTTCAATATGTTGATTTAAATCACGAACTGTCTCGAGGTATTTTTTTTGTAAATGGGCACAACCTTGCTCAATAGTACCTAGTTCACCGGGACTGGTTGTTTTTATTTCCGTTTCGAATTCATTTCGCAAAATTTGTTTCATACTTCTACGTAAACGAGAAATAGGTAAATAAATCTTCTTGGACAGAAAATAGTGAATGGTTAATCCCATAAGCAAGCCAAATAGGGTAATAAAAATCGTTACTATGAGCATTTGATAGCGCTTTATAATCATCGAGCGCGTATCAATATCAATGGATAACCAACCTAAAATATCATCTGCACGAGTAGCCATAGGACTCAGTAGGTTCTGGAAGGATGAATTGGAGTAAAGATTAAATTTAGGAATAGTAACTGGTGCGATGAAATTAATAGTGAAAGGATTAATTTGCTTACTTTCAATGTAATCCCCTGTAAATTTAGGTGGATTAAATGGCTTATTCAGCGAGTGTTTCCCACCACGATAGGCTAGCAATTGCCCATCACTACTGTAAAAGGCTAGAGCTATTACTTCCGGGTTAATTGTAGAAGCATTAATTAAACCTTGCAAAGTACGATCATCGCGTCGGAGCATGGCGTATTGAGCGGCAGGAAGCAATTGACGGATATAAGCTTCTCCCAAACGCGACATATGTTGTTTTAAGTCATTACCAAATAGTCCATTATAAAAAATAGCGAGAAGCAGGGCGACTAAAAAGGCTGGGATTAGGGTAGTAATTCTCAGTTGATACTTAATACCAATGCTTTTCAAAATAACTCACCAAGTAGTTCGGGTAATACTTTTATTTTAGCCTGTGTGCAGCGCTGTGTAACCTGGTATGATTTGTACAATACACATCTCCGGAAACTCTATTCCAGTCGAGAATTGCTTCGTCGCTCCAGTACTTGAATCCTCATATCCCTGGGCATTCTCTCTGGTTCTACGCTCCGGACCTCCTCGCACTTCGCTTTCTGTAGCGAGTATCTGAAGAAGTCTAAATATTCAAATGTCTTGCTTCACCCTGGCTGCAAAGTCAGTTATTATAGCCCGATTATTTTATTCCTTACAATGTGGAAGAGATTATGACAGTTAGAACCCGATTTGCACCAAGCCCAACTGGTTTTTTACATGTGGGTGGAGTGAGAACTGCTTTATTTTCATGGCTTTATGCAAAACGCCATCATGGCGAATTTATATTACGCATAGAGGACACTGATCAGGAACGTTCCACCAAAGAATCGGTACGAGCTATTCTGGATGGCATGGCGTGGCTAGGCATGGATTATGACGAAGGTCCATTTTATCAAACCGAGCGTTACGAGCGATACAAGCAAGTGGCACAGCAATTTTTAGATGAGGGTAAGGCTTATCGGTGTGAATGCAGTAAAGAACGTCTGGAGTCTTTGCGCGCAGAACAATTAGCTGCTAAAGAAAAACCTCGGTATGACGGTTACTGCCGAGATAAAAATCTGCCTTTATCCGATAAACCTTTTGTAATTCGTTTTAAGAATCCTGAACAAGGAACTGTAACATTTCACGATGAAGTATATGGAGAAATTCATGTGGCAAATAGCGAGCTGGATGATTTGATTCTAGTACGCTCCGATGGTCATCCAACCTATAATTTTGCTGTGGTTATCGATGATATAGATATGAAAATCACGCATGTAATTCGCGGTGATGATCACATTAATAATACACCAAGACAAATTAATCTGTTTCAGGCACTTAAGGCTTCCATTCCCGTATTTGCTCATCTACCTATGATCTTAGGAGAAGATGGTAAGCGTTTGTCAAAAAGACACGGTGCAGTGAGTGTGTTGCAATTTAAAGAGTTGGGCGTTCTACCGCACGCTTTGTTGAACTATTTGGTACGCTTAGGCTGGTCTTATGGCGATCAAGAGATCTTTAGCATCAATGAGATGATTGAATACTTTGATTTAAGGAATGTAAGTCGGGGAGTTTCGAGTTTTAACTATGAGAAATTGTATTGGTTAAATCAACATTATCAAAAAAATGATCCAGTCGAGGCGGTGGCTGAAGCCTTGCGTTGGCACTTTGAAGAAGCTGGCATTGATCTCTCCAAAGGACCTAAGTTAACTGATTTAGTTGCCATTCAAGCGGAGCGATGTAAAACTTTGACTGAAATGTGTCAAATGAGTCTGTACTTTTTTACTGATTCGATTGAGTACGATGAAGCTGCGGTAAAAAAACATTTGCGTCCCGTTATTTTAGAGCCATTGACCGCGCTTTATGAACGTTTGCAAACGGTAAAATCCTGGGAAAAAGATCATTTACAAGAATGCATTAATGATATCAGTGCGCAATTTGATATTAATATGGGAAAAATAGCACAACCGTTACGAGTTGCAGTAACAGGTTTTGGGATGTCGCCGTCTATCGATATGACATTGACTTTATTGGGAAGGGAAAGGGTGTTAACTCGCCTTCAAAATGCCTTGGAACAATTAAAAATCAGAGCCCAAGCAAGTAATTGATGAATACCCTCAAGACTGTAGGTGATGCATGTGTCGCCTGCAGACTCTATAAGTCCGAAATGTATCATGTACTGTTGGACCGACAAAAATTTTTATGAAATGAAGGATGATACATTATGAAATTAAAATCACGATTCTTGGGATTTGCCTTAAGTGCTTTTTTGGCGTCACCCATACTTTATGCCGGTTTTGATACTTCTTCCGAACTCACGAATCAATTGCAAAAAGAGATTGATTCCTATTATAAAAAGTACAGTAAAAAAGAAAAATTTACTGCGATTGCTGCTTCTGTCTTGATTCCTCAGAATCAAGGAAATTATAAAAAAGAAATCAAAACGGTTGTGCACGGCACTATGGGTTATCCTCCTTTATCCCAACTTATTACCTCTAATAATTTGTTTGACATTGGCAGTATTACCAAATCTTTTACTGCATTAATTCTTTTGCAATTACAGACCGAAGATAAATTGACACTAGATGATCGTTTGGGTAAATGGTTGCCACAATATCCCAATTGGAAAAATATTACTTTAAGACAATTATTAAATATGACAAGTGGTATACCGAATTATTCTGAAGATGATGAGTTTTCCAAAGAAATGGAGTCAAATTTAGATAAAGTTTGGACTGATGAGGAGCTGCTTAAATACGCTCACCCTGAAAAGCCACTCAAAAAGAAAAAAGGGAATCTTTTTGAATACTCTAATTCCAATTATATTCTTGCTGCTTTGGTAATAGAAAAAGTGACCAATGATACTTTTGCAAATCAATTAAAATTGCGAATAATTAATTCAAAAAATGGATTGAATAATTCATTTTATCTTGCCGGACCCGATGGTCAATCAGTAGGAAAAGCGATCGAAAATCGCAGGGTACATGGATATTTATATGATGAGAAAAAAAATAAATTAATTGATACACTCACCAATGACTTATCCTGGGGCGCTGCTGCTGGTGCAATTGTAGCTACACCCGAAGATGTAGTACATTGGGTGCAATTGCTCTATCGCGGAACTTTAATTAAACCCATTTTTAGGGAGCAAATTTTAGCTGAATTAGAATCTGTTGTATCTATGAAAACAGGGCAGCCGATTCCTAAAGTGACTGAAGATGATCCTTATGGATTTGGATTGGGTGTAGGGTATCTTTATGATAACGATCTTAAACAAAGTTTTTGGGTATACAAAGGAAGCACCTTAGGCTTCCGTGTGATGTATTTTTGGCAACCTTGCAATAATGTTACTACAGTGGTTGCTTTAAATAGCAAAGGAGGGGAAGGAAATCCGAATTCTAAATTAGGCGATGAGATCATGGAAGCAAACCGAAATTTATACAAAGTCATTTTGAAAAATTATCCTGAGTTACAGTGTATCTCGTGAGTTTTACCCTTTGCTCTTCTCCCATTTCGTATGGGGGAACCAAGTGAAACTTTAAAATGCCCTGAATGTGCTAAATTCAATCAGATTGTGGCATGAATACTTAAATGCTATGATTCGTCATCCGGTATTTTTAAAAGTTTATATATGCCAAGTACTCCCCCTCCAAAATATCTGATAATTAATAAAAAAACGGATCATTTTTTTATTTCAATTAATAAGCAAGGGCCACATTCTTTTCTAATGCTTGGAATTTACGACCAAAATAAAGTTCGAAATTTGTTGTGCCGTGTAGGCAAGTTTGGCGAGGGTGTTGAAAATCCCAACTTTCTTTTCAACTTGAAGTTCGTTTGTAATTCTCTGTTTTTTGTTAATGGTGCCTATCTAGAAGATGAGAGGATTAGTCGTGATAATAAAGATGAACGTTCTATCACTTATCAAGCCTATGATATTACTTATGAGCAATATTTGGAATTTGTGGGGATATTAGAATCATTGCAAGAATCGGATAATACATTTACATGTTATAAGCCTTGTATCAAAAAAGATCCTGATTTAACGAACATTGATGAGGTCAGATTCATACTTAGCAATAGAAAAAAATTACCATCAGTTAATGCGGATAAGATAAAAGCACATCTAAGTGAATTGAATATTAGTAATACGTGCAGACATTCAGCAATAGAACTTGTTGAAGCAATTCAGCATGCTCCTGTCCCTTCTTCGGTTTCTTCTTCTTTTTTGGTGAATCTACCGTATGAAACGGTATTGGAATATGGCAGCCCGAGTGAGAGCATTCCGTTTTATGTGCTTCCACCTCCACCAGCAGCTTTTCATGAATCGGATAAGTTGAAAGAAAAGATAATTATCAAGTTATATTCGCGAATGGAAAATATGCTACTTCTTCAGCCTAATTCTCAGGATACTCAGAATAAATTTTTGAAATTGAAAGAATTGTATTTGAATATTGTTGGGCCAGAGAAGGATTTAACTCTCGATGAATTACTAAGAAGCATCCACACCTGGAAAGAGGATAAGGATAATAAGAAAGTATTAAACGTTTTAAGAAAAGAATATTTCTGGGACTCGCTCTCTTTCATTAAAAGACAATCGGCTACTATGAGTTTACTTGCAGAAGTGGAAGATGATCTTGCGACGGAAATCACGAATAGAAAACTAAGCTAGATAAGCTAATTTTAGTAGTGTTCAAGTGTGTACAAAAAGCATATTATAAGTAGTTTTCTGAGTTTTTCTAAATATACCTTAACTATGAATCTAGGGAGTGAATATGAAGCTTTATTACACCAAATCAGCGTGTTCATTAGCTGTACGTATTGTTCTTAATGAGTTAGGGCTTGATTTTCAAGATGAAGAAGTCGATTTGAAAGCAAAAAAAACCCGTTCAGACGAAAATTATTTATCGATTAATCCTAAAGGGGCAGTCCCAGCGCTTCAGCTTGATAATGGGGATGTCCTGACCGAAAATCAGGTTATTTTGCAATATTTAGCAGATATCACGCCAGGTCAAAAGCTTTTGCCGCCAGTAGGTGAGTTAAGAAGGTACCATACTCTGGAATGGCTCAATTACGTTGCCACTGAATTACATAAAACAGTAAGCATGTTTTTCAATCCTAATCTTAATGAGGAAACAAAAAGCATTTTTATATCGGTAATTAGTGCTCGATTGAATTATGTTAATGAGCATCTTGCGAATAGACCCTATTTGATGGGTAAGGACTTTAGTCTGCCCGATGCGTATTTGTTTGTCATATTAAGATGGACCTATTATTTTAAAATGGATCTTTCAGCCTATAAACATTTAGAACAATTTATGAATCTTGCTGCAGAGCGTCCGGCTATTGTGACATCGTTGCAGCAAGAAAAATTATAATAAGCACTTATTTCCTTTATTAAAAACGTTCGTATTTAATACATACACATGCATTTTAAATTCGAGCGTTCCCAGAATTTTTTGCTCCGGGATGAGGTAATTACAACTGTAATTATTTGGGAGGCAAATTATGCCTATAAAAGCAACTTTTCAAGGTGGAATAGATCTTAATTTTTCTCCACAACGTGAATTTGAATCAATTGAGGGCGTAGATCCGGAGAAGCAGGCCCCCATTATTGCTCGCAATGCAGTACGGCTTTTAATGATGGGATGGACTGAACAATGGACTGAGTTTTTAACTGCTAAAGTAGCCAATGCAATCTTTGTACAACGTGATCATGAATTATTAAGAGAATTACGTTTCGCTTTTCAACAAGGTTTTTTAGATCTTTTTGAACAATTGAAAGAGAAAAAATTAACCGATCCGCAACAAGAACAAGTTAATCTTTACTTGAGTAACTGTTTGACGTTACTTCCTTACAGTGATTTAACTCCTTATGAATCCATCAAAATCCCTCAATGCATCGATGGACATTGGGAACAGGTCGAATATCAGGTGAAGCCTATTGAATTAACAGAAAGATCAGGATGGAAGCGCTATTTTATCCATGATAAAGATCGTGTTTTTGCTTATGGACTTGAGCCAATTTTTAATAAGAAAGCAGAGTCACATTTAATTTTTATGGGGACAACCTATCCTGCTGGACAAGGTTTTTTACCGCAAATTAATACTGATTCTAAGGGGTTTGCAACAGTAGGCGAGTCTCTTTATTTAATGGGACGAAAAAGAATTCATGAATGGTTAAGCACACAGAAGAATAAAATACATGTATGCGGAGTAAGCCTGGGCGGATCGTTAAGCTTATTACTCGCTATGGATAAAGGGAGGTATAAACTTTCACGTGTGGATGCATTAAATCCTGCTGGACTTCATGATGCTTGGTTTAAAAGAAAACATGATCATTGGGATGAATTGACTGAGAAACCAGAAGTTGTGGTGCAAAAACAAGGGAATGACCCCGTGTCGGCTTTTGGGATTTGGAAGGATGATTGGTATATTATTCAAGTAACCCCACCTAAAGAAAAACAAGGACCTAATAGTTTTTGTGATCATTTTTTAAATTATGCTGGTTTTGCAGAAACGATCTTTACTTACATTGAGGCTGAACTGGATAATGCCAAACGAAAAGCACGTAATTTTTGGCTCTATACCTTGGGTAGGAGCTTAATTTATAACCTTTTTTTACTGCCGTATACCTACGCAGTCCGGCCTTGCATGTATTTTCTTATAAAAAATTGGATGATTTCTGTACCCATATTGGAAATTTTTGTTGGTGCATGTATTGCATTTGTTGGTATCTTACCGGCAATTGCTTTTCTGAGCATTGGTGGGGGTTTATTTGCCAGTGCTCTTGTATTCTCTTACTGGTTTTCCGATAAAAAAAGGTCACAAACTTCTTCTGTCCAGGATGAACGTGCAGAAACAGAAGACCTTGCACAAATGCATAATCCTTTACTTTCTCGAAATCCAACTATGGATATTTATAATGATGATAATGCGGTACCTATTGATTTAACGTATCAACAAATACATACCTATTATCATGTAATGCGATGTCTTGTAAAAGAAAAACACTTTCTGCCGGATCCAGAAAAGAAATGCAAGCATGTTGATGCGACGCTTACAAAAAAAATACTGCTCGAAGAAAGCTCCGATTCCCAGAAGGCTAATTTTGTAATGCCTTTCAAAGTTACCCAAGCGAAAGCAGCCCATATACGGCACACTTTGACCTTAGTAGAGCAATTAGGAATTGAAAATACGAGTCTAAAACTGAATTTGGAAAAATGCTATGCTGAATATTCTATGGGCAAGCACAGGTAGTTTTTTATCTTCAGGGTATATCAAAATAGATAAGTTTTGGGGGTGCTTGCAACTCTCTCTTGATCATATCTCTGCGTACCGTGGAACGTCCGCGAGGTCCAGGGTTTTTTACGGTAGATTTTCTGAATCCCGCGGACTTACCCCGTGAACAAGTCGTTGGGGTGGGTGGCCGCGGATTAGAGTTAGGCTGGTTTTTAAAAACCATTAAAAACGAAAAATCAGATGGGCAGCGACTGAGTAGAGAAAAGGATAATATGCGTCTGCTGGATTAAGCTGCGATTCTCCATACCCGGCAGTAAAAGCTCCAGCAATTTCGCCCATTATTTGCTCTGTAAAATTATAATTTACTCCTACATTAAAAGTAGGTCCTGGACGCCAATTATCCACAACGATATCTTTACGATGCACACCTGCCACTCCCGCGCCGGAAAAAATTTTCATTTGGGAATGAGGAATAGGAACCATGAGTTTTCCCATCAAAGTTAGGACTTCAGTTTGAGATGTTAAAGTCTCTAAGCCATCATGATCGAAACTGAATAAACTTATAGAATCGAAATTCACATTTGCTTCAGGGAAGTGTGTGTAATTCATTTCAATTGCAAAGAAATGAGTAAATTCATATCCTGCCAAAACACCCCATACACTTCCACCTTCTTGAACCTTTATTGGTGTTGAAAGCATCAGAGCAACATTCTGATTTTCTTTAGTGGGAACTAAACCCTTCCAGGTAGTTGAGCCGAAACCACCAATTGCACCTATATAAAAAGGGTGCTGTGGTAGATTACTATCTGCCAAACAACACGATGTAGAAAGAAATAAGAATGAGAGTAAAAATAATTTTGATTTTTTATTATGCACAATAATACTCTACCAAGATTGCTTTAATCATTAGAATTTCTGTTGGGCCGAAGCCCAACTTAATCAAATTTTTTTGATTTTAATACTTTAATAAACTTATTGACAGGATTTCTGAGTGGAACTACATATTCTGCCGCGAGAATCCATCCCTCCAAGACGGTAACAATTCCAATTATCAAGACAATCTTGTTTTGTAGTGTAAGGTTGAGCCGCGCATGCTTTATCCAATGAACCATATACACTTACCATACGTGCATAAAGCATATTCATATCTTGGCACATACCAGCAGGTAAACCAGAAGAAGTACAATAGCACGTTGCAACTACCTTAAATGAGGCACAAAAATTTAAATCATTAGTAGGAACAGCATTCCCACAAGGGTTACCATATGAAAAAACAGAGAAACTAAGTAAACACATTAAACCTGTAAAAAATCCTCGTATCATTTTTAACATCCTCTATTCTATTTAGACCCGAAATTTTATCCAGGTTACTCTATCAGAAAATTAATCTTGCTGCAAAAGGCATTGGCATGAATATGTGATTTTAATTATGAGTAAACAATCCTTAATTATCAATTGGCTGTTTTGAGTTACGGAGACTATAGGAAAAGAGTTCTCCACAATTCTTATCCTGAAAGTAAAGGTTTTTAGTTAGTCCGAAGTTATTTAAAATTTCTTTATCTGCCTTAAAATAACTTAAAATCCTTTAAATTCAATAGGGTGGATACTCTAGGGATATTCAAACTTAAGGATTAAAGCTTAGGTAGGAGTCGATCCAACCATTTGGGGAGATACCAGACCCAAGATTTAAAGAGAGCCATTGTGGCGGGTACTAAAAAGCTTCGTATTAAAAAGGCATCTACGAAAATAGCAACTGCAATGCCAAGGCCAAATGCTTTGACCATTAATACATCAGCGATCAAAAAAGCACAGCAAATCACAATGACAATCAATGCGGCACTCGTAATAATACGACTGCTTTTTTCAATACCAAAAATAATACTCTTGTTATTATCTTTGGTTAACTGATGTGCCTCTTTAATTCGAGTCAATAAAAATACCTCATAGTCCATTGAAAAACCAAAAAGAGCACAAAATATGATGACTAATAAACTAATATCGAGCATTCCTTGTGGCTGGAAATTAAGAACTTCAGAGAAATATCCTTCTTGAAATATAAAAACTAGAGCTCCATATGCGGCGCATAGGCTTAATAAAGTCATTACAATTGCTTTTAATGGCAAAAATAGAGATCTCAATAGGAGGAGGAGTATCAGATAAGAAAATACCATTATCCATAGGATGGCATAGGGTAAATAATGATAAATGCTATGAAGCACATCAATATTACTCGCAGCTACTCCAGTAACTTGTACTTTTAATCCCGAGTCTAATTTTATTTTCTGTAACTCATTAACAAGTTTCTTGGTCTCTTCGGAATCTACTGGATATTTGCTAATCACATTAATGACAGCCATACGCTTGGTGGTCGTTGTTTTAAGCAATTGTTTCACACTTGGGTCGAGAAGTTTTTTATCTAAATGATAAAGAGTGTAATATTGTCTCTTTTTTAGATCCGACTCACTGCTGATGATGCCATTGACTTCTTTGACTACCGGATTGCGCTTTAGTTTTTGGACCAAATTATATATTTTAGAAAGATTTTTACGCGACAAAATTGATGAAGACTGGGATTCGATAACCAGTATTATAGGATTTAATTGTTCAATCTGAAATTTCTTTGCATATGTATCATAGAATGCTCGATTCTCTGATTTTTCTGGAAAAATACGATAATCTGAGATACCAAACTTTGATACTAACAAAGGGTATCCCAGCACTATTAAAAAAATAAGAATGGGAAAGAAAAAGAGAGCGGGGTGACGAACTACTCGCTCTGCTAGCCAGCGCCACCAACTGGAGTGATTTTTGTTCCTAAACAGGCGTACTGAGAGCAAATTAATTTTTGATTTCAGGACGGCAAGAATTGCTGGTAAAAATATAGTTGATACTAGTACCGCGAAAAAAACAGCAGCTAAACCACCCACTGCTACTGAGAAAAGAATATTAACCGGAAATAAAAATAATGCGCTGAGGCTCACAAAAACTGCTAAACCACTAAAGAAAATTGCTTTACCTGCGGTTTCTTGAGTTGTTGCAATCGCTTCTTCAATATTTAATCCATTCTTTAATTCATCCCTAAATCGACTAATAAAAAATAATGAATAATCCAGGCAAAGGCACAGGCCGAGTAATAAGGCAATGTTGATGGTGAAAATAGAAAGAGTAAACAGATGGCCTAAAAAATAGAGGGTAGTTAGGATAATTATGGCGCATCCTCCCCCTAAAATAATGGGGAGTGTGGCTGCAATTACCGATCCAAATACAAGAATTAAAGTGATAATCGCTACTGGGGCTGCAATCATATCCGCTTTAAAAAGGTCGGTTTGTGTCTGTTTGTTCACATTTTGTACAAAAAGTGGCTCTCCGCCAATTTTCATTGTCATGCGCGAAGGTTTTTTTATTGATTCTTTAAGTTGTTTTAATAAGTCATCACTAAGCTGTTTATTGGTTTTGATGATCACCACTACATAAGCGGTATGTTTATCTTTGGAAATTTGATGTTTGTCGTCAGGGTAAATAATGTCGTGTTTAATTGGAAAATCTTTTAAATCGGATAATGATTTTTTAATTTTTTTCTTAAATTGATCCTGGGTCGCTAAAAGCTTATTGCTATGATACATAATAAGAAATTTATTTTTATCGTTATATCCCAATTTTTTATTCATATAATTTTCAGCCTGGGCACTTGATGAACTTTCATCAATAAATCCAGTTGTTTTAAAGGGATCAATAATGTGGGGTAGAAAAGGGATGCAGAGTAATATAGCAAGCAACCATAAGCCTATAATTGGCCAACGAAGCTTATTTATAAATCTTCCTAATCGATACGACAGTGCTTTTTTTTGCATTTTTATCGTCGGAACTCCAAATTCCAGGAACTCATAAAAATAATGACTCTTTAAATATATTAGTATAAATTAATCAGTATGTGTAAATTAATGAGTGAAAAGCTATTTGTGCATCAATATCAGGATTTAATAACGCTTTTTTATAATTGCTTCGGTGAAGAATTTAATACCAGACTGGTTAAGGGCGATAATGAGCCTATCTACATACCTGCTGGTGAACAGCATCCTTACAACGCTTTATATTTTGCCCACGGCTTTTTTAGCAGCGCGCTACATGAATGTTCCCATTGGCTCATTGCTGGGGAAGAGCGTAGAAAGCAAGTCGATTTTGGGTATTGGTATATGCCTGATGGACGCACCGTAGAACAACAGTCTTTGTTTCAACAAGTTGAAGTAAAACCACAAGCAATAGAATGGATCCTTTCAAAGGCTGCTGGACATAAATTTTATATTAGTATCGACAACTTAAATGGTATGGAATCAGACACCCTTGCTTTTAAACAGGCGGTATATAAGCAGGTAGTACATTATTGTAACCATGGATTATCACAACGTGCCCAAAAATTTCGTGAGGCTTTATGTTCTTTTTATGGCAAACCAACTCTTTTAAGGATCGAGGATTTTTCTTTTGAAGAATTATAGGTTTTATGAACTTCTGAGTTGTTTATTAGTACGATCTCTGAGTACCGCGCATAAGGCGTGGTACGTAGGAAACTTTGGGGGAATCGGAACATACACGAATAATTAAACACAGGTTCCTCTGCGTTCAACCTTGGCTGCATTACTGTGATTGGAAGTTCGCATGGCACTCTTTCCTACGTACCGCGCTTTATGCACGGTATCCAGAAATTACTTTGATGTACCAGTCGCAACTGCATGAAATCCCTTTAGGATCAATGATGTAGTACCACTCCTAAAGTCCAGTCTATATTTTGTTCTGCAGGAATATAGCTCACCGGTTGATTTACTGTTAAACCATAGCCTTCTACCATCAAAGCATAATAAAAAGCGGGAAAGAGGCAATAGGATTCAATGTATTCATTGTCTGGAAATTGATCGCTGAGAATTTCCCATTGCTGATGACAAATCAGAGTATTTGCTTGTTGCAGCAAGTCTTGAATGGTCAATTGATTGTTTTGAAACTGGAACGGTTTGCTCTCTACAAGATTTGGAAAACCACCAATGGCGTACCACGAATTAATATGACTGGCAGAAAGATCAGGTTGTACTTCATTACTGACTTTGTGCATTTTAATTAAAGGGATTACTTCTTGTTCACAGGTTAATGCATCGCCCTGTCCAGAACTGCCATCAGAAAGAGGGTAACCATCTGAAAAGCAGGAAGCTGTATCCAGAAGTTGGTGAGCCATTTCATTTTGTCCAAGACCCAGGAAACTGTGAACAGATAAATTGATGTGGTGCCCGTAAAGATCCAGTTCAACTTGCGTCCCTTTATTATCCGTTTTGCTTTGTATTGGGAAAACAATTTGTACTGACGCACCACCAATATCCATGACGCCTACTGGTTCATTGGCAGATGATTTGAGTGCCCCAATATGATAGTTTACCGCAAGCCAGTCATATAAAGCTTCATCATGCCCCGTAATGGTTTTTGCTTCTACTAGTTGCCATTCAGATTTCTGATGAAACCACGTTTGTACTTCCTGATAATAAATTTTTTGTTTCGCTTGCGGCACAAGACGCATTCCTGCAGTTGCATAAAAATAAACAGGTATATGTTGAGTAGGGGCTCCTGAGAAAAGCGTTGTCAAGTATGCATCTACAGTGTTTTGATTTGCTTCAATCATTGCAAATCCAGGTTTGATCTTTTTAGACCATATTTCTGTGATACGAGAAGGTGTATTTGTTTCATCAAGATCATAAGCAAAAACATGAAGTCGTGATCCCGTACTCCCTGCATCAACAACAGCGATACATTGATGTTCAGTACAGGCAGAGTTAGCATAAATATTAGTGGCTACTGCAAAGAAGCACGAGATAAGGAGAAAAATACGAAGCATGGTTACAGTCTCAATTATAAGTTGACAAATAATACAGTATGTATCTTTTATTTGCAATATGATAGTATGCGTAAAAAATGATACACTATTCCTTATTTTTTATGTAGGTTAACTTTACCTCAAGCTTTCAGGTAGGATTAAGAACCTAACCTGCTTTTTGTTTAAGTCAGTTTTTCAGGCAGTATTATCATGATGATAAATCAAGAATATCGCGGTTCTATCTATGCTATTTTATCTGGATTTCTTTACGGGTTTATTGGCTATTTTGGTTTAAGTGCAATGAACGGCAATTTATCTGCGAGCACGATGTTGTTTTGGCGCTTTTTAATTTCCAGCATGATTATTTTAATGGTGATGTTGCCAAAAATAAAAAAAACAAACGATTCTTATAAAAATATGTTCCTTGCCTTTTTAACAGGGGCTTTTTTTTATGGCATATCAACCTGGCTTTACTTTTTAGCATCTTATTACATAGGTTCTGGACTGGCGATGGTTATCTTTTTTACCTATCCGGTACTCATTATGTTGCTCAATTATTTCTTTTACAAGCAATTGATACCCCCGGTTTATTATTTAGCCATCTTAGTGATTTTAATAGGAATGGCGCTTATGGTGGACTTTGATGCATTGTCTTTTAACCTTTGGGGTATTTTACTGGGCATTGCTTCTGCTTTTTTTTATGCGTGCTATGTAATAGGCAGTAAAAGGAATGAGCTCTCTCCAAATATGTCTACTTTTATGGTGTGTTTGGGATGTATGCTAACCAGTTTATTGGTTTCTCTTTTTAATCACTCTTTTGCCATCCCATCCACATCGGACGTTTGGTACCATTTATTTGGAATTTCTGTTATTGCAACCGTTGTTCCCATAGTTTTGATGCTGTACAGCTTAAAATACATCAGTTCAGAAAAGGCTTCTATTTTATCCGTTTTAGAGCCGGTATTTGTGGTAATTTTTGGTGTATTACTTTTAGGTGAAGAATTGAACTTTTGGGGCACGGTAGGTATTGTATTGGTATTAACAGGCGCGCTTATTACTTTATTTAGCCATAAAATCACTCTGGGCGAATTGAAGTTTCAGCTCGTGCGTAGCGAAGATGCAGGGTAACTGCTCTCATAATGTGTCAAACTGCAGCCTGGCGCTTCCGCTCAGATTGTATTTCCAAGCACGTAGGCTTGGCTGAAAAGCCCAGAAAAGAATATCGGAAGCTTATTGCTGGGCTTTTCAGCCCAGCCTACGTTTGGGTCCAGAATATTTTCCCTAATTCGAATTCTGTGAAAACAGTTACTCAATACCAACTTCCATTACAACCGCCGCAGCCACCACAATCAGTAGCACAAGTCCCGCAACAGGGATTACCACCACAGTTGCCCAGCAAGGCAGTTGAGCACACCAACATTACAGCCAGTATTATTTTTTTCATTACCTGTCCTTATTATGGTATGTATATTAACTATACTCTATGTTTTTGAATTTAACCAATTTATACGCAAGTTTTTTGTAACCGTCACGGCCATTGATGAATAACCTCCCATAGAATGTAGCCTGCATTAGCGCAGCGTAATGCGGGATAATTTGCACCTATTTTCCGTATTACGCTGCGCTAATACGGGCTACGTCGAGTCACTAAACTTTAGTCTTCTGCAATGTATAGCCATTGCAATTTCCATAAATTATAAATAAATATTTGATTTTGTGCAGTATTTAAATAAGCGACAAGGGATTGATGAGATAAGTGACGGTTATTAGCAACGTAGCTTAGCAAATCATGAGAAACTCCTGTTGCATCCCATTCACAGCCATTAACGTACAACTGATATTCGAATTGTCCCTCTGAGTTTTGATAGGCAAAACGACATGTTGCATCTCTTGTCAGATCTGAGCCTGCTTTTATTTCCTTAATAAAATGTGATAAATCAATGAGCTCATTTTCTTCTAAAGGTAACGGTAACCGCATTTCTGCTTGTTGATCCAGCTGTGTCGCAAAGCATCCAAACCAGGATTTTATTATTTTCTCGTCACTGATTAATTGGTGTAACAGTTTTTGTGCAGTTTGCCAGGCAGGGCGAGTGATTTCAGAGGTATTGTGTAAATGAGACCAATCAGGGTCTTGATATAATGTTTTGAATGTTCCTTTTTCAGCTAAATAATCACCAAGGCTATCCAATAATTCTTGTCCTTGATAACTACGATAGCCGAAAGAGTAGGTCATGCAATCTTCGGAAAGTGAAATACCATAGTGGCCTACATGGGGTGGAAGATATAACATATCACCTTCTTCAAGGGTCAAACGTTCTTCGACGTCAAATTGTTCCATAATACGAAGTTCGAGATCTTTGATGTAATTCTCATTAGTGCATCTTTTAGTAGTAAGTGACCATTCCCGTCTCCCCTGAGCTTGATATAAAAAAACATCATAATTATCGTAATGAGGTCCGACGCTGCCGTGAAGCGCTGCATAGCTAATCATAATATCATCAATCCGCCATTGTGGAATGAAATCAAAATGATCAAGTAAATCATATACTTCGGGAATTAATCTATCCACGCCTTGTACGAGGACGGTCCAATGCGTTGGAGGAAGGAGATTAAAGTCATTTTCAGAAAAGGGTCCGCGCTTTAGATGCCAATAGGGTTTTTCATGGGGTGTTTCAAAGACAAGGCGACTTTCTACATCCTCTTCAAGGGCAAGTCCTGCTAATTCATCAGGGGATAATGGATTAGTGAAATCTGGAATGGCATTGCGAATCACTAGAGGTTTTTTTTGCCAATACTCACTGAGAAAGGTTTTTAAAGAAATTTGCTGAAAATTGATCATGTGTTGTTAATACTCCCAAAAAAACATCTGATTATTGTAGCCTGGGGAGCGAAGAACCCGGGATTTTGAGCCTTATTTTTCCCCGGGTTTCGCTTCGCTCCACCCACGCTACAATTAATAAACTTGAGCTGTACTTTTTAACTCGATTGCAAAATGCGTTCCAATTCGCCTTTTGCTTGCCGTGAGAAATTGATTAGATCGCTTTCTTTTTCAAAAAAATCAAACGATTGAATTAATGTTTCTTCGTCATGCTTTTGGAATGCCGTTGCCTTTCTCTGAATGTCCTCGTGTTTGTAACCTAGGAATTTCATAATTTCCTTGGTCATACTCAAAGAGGAGTCAAATAATTCCCTAATAAAATAATCAACACCTACTCGATATAATTCATAAGCATGGCGACGGTTACGGGCACGAACAAAAATTTTCAGGTGAGGGAAATGCTGTCTCGCTAACTTGACAATCTTTAGATTTGCATCTGGATTTCCAACAGCAACTATAAGGAGTTTGGCATGTTCAGCACCAGCACTTTTTAACAAATCCAAGCGACTGGCATCTCCAAAATAGCCGACATAACCAAATTTTCTGAGTAACTCAATTTGTTCTGCATTTTTTTCCAATACTGTAATTTTTACATTTTCACCATTAAGTAAACGTCCAATAATTTGTCCAAAACGTCCATAACCTGCAAGAATAATCCCATTTCTTTCATTGATTGCGTCATATTCACGTTCAGGCAAAAAACTTATAAATTTGGGTATAATCAAACGATGATAGAGAAGGATTAAAAAGGGAGTGGCAAGCATGGATACCCCAACAACAAGAGTAAAAAAAGCTTGGTATTCAGGGCTGATTACTTTAATTTTTCCAGCATATTCAAAAAGAACAAAGGCAAATTCACTCCCTTGAGATAAAGCAAAAGCAAAACCTACGGATTGCAGCTTTCTTAAGTCAAACAAAAGTCCTAGAAAATACAAAACGGTTGCTTTAAGCGTAATTAAGGCAAACACGGAGATGAGAATCAGCATTGCTTTCTGAGAAAAAAGAGAAAAATTCATTACCATTCCCACAGAAATAAAAAATAATCCAAGCAAGATTCCTTTAAAAGGCTGAATATCTGCATCAACTGCATGTTTGTACGGAGAGTTGGCTAAGACAACGCCCGCAATAAATGCACCTAAGGCAGGAGATACTCCTATAGATTCCATTAATAAAGTCACACCAACTACCAAAGCAAGAGAAAAAGCGGTAAATACTTCACGTAAATTGGTTTTGGCAATAATTAAAAACAAATGTCTGGATAAATAGTGACCAACTACAATAACGCTCCCAATAACTCCAGCAACAAAAATAGCATACAACCATCTTGGTAGACTCATAATGAATGCAGCCTCATGGATATTAAGTTGCATGTTTCCATGATGTGCAAGTAAGGGGATAATAATTAATATTGGAATTACCGCAATATCTTGAAACAACAATACAGCAAATGAAGTTTCACCTTCTGATGTTTTGAGTAGGTTTTTTTCTTGGAGCATTTGCAATACAAGAGCTGTGGACGAAAGCGACAGAGCCATACTTACAGTCAAAGTGGGTCGCCAATCAAAACCGATCATGAGCCCAACTGCCGTTAAGATACTTGTAGTTAAGAGGACTTGTAAACCACCTAAGCCGACAATGAGTTTGCGAAGCTTCCATAACATGGCCGGTTCCAGTTCCAAACCAATGAGAAACAACATCATAACCACACCAAACTCACCAAAATTCATAATTTGTTGGGAGTTTCCTATCAGTTTGAATCCAAATGGACCAATAAGAATACCAACTATAAGATAGCCCAGGACGGATCCCAGTTTGAAACGGCTCGCAATAGGAACCATAATGCTGGCTGAAGCAAGAAAGATGAAGACATTAAGCAATAGGTTTCCGTTCATAATTTAACTCTGATTTTATTTTGCATGACAATTTTTAAATTTTTTTCCACTTCCACAAGGGCAGGGCGCATTACGTGAAACTTTTGGTTTGCTGGTTTTATTTAATTTTGCTTTATGTACCCCATCGACATAGAACCAACGACCCGTTTCCTTATGGAACTCACTTAATTCATGAATAATTTTTATTTGGTTATGCTCGGAAAAACGTGCTGCAAATTCCACAAAACCTTTATCAGGACCAGACATACTTGTGTGCATTACCTCTAAATCAATCCAGGTCACACTTTTAGCCCATTGCCCAGCTTCCATTTCATTGAAGCTTATTAACGCGTTGCCTTTCATTGTATTTTTGATGTAATCAATTTTACCCATACTGTAAGCAGTATATCTTGAGCGCATCAATTGCTCAGGAGTTTCTGGGAGTTGTTTGTTGTCGATGTATAAACCGCAACATAGTTCATATGTATTTTGTGATCCACAAGGACAAGATGACATGATATGATCCAGCTAAAAGTAAATTGGATTTTTGGATTATATGCGATATAGCATTAAAATTTTACTGAATTACACATTATTTAGGGTAAAATAATGAATTCTTATTTATTTACACAAAACATAGAGCAAATCGATCAACAAAGAAGCGTGAATTTATTGGAGGAGGGCAAGGTTTTGTTTTTCCCGGAATATTTTTTTGCTGATGTAGACCCGCTTTTGCTATCTGAAAACGTGTTGGATGGCAGTCGTAAAAATGTAAGTTACGATATTCGTAATCAAAAGTTAAGTGCCTTTAAAAAGGATATGAACAATTTGGGTTCTAAGCTTAGGCCTATGATGCATGGTTATGCAGAGTTTGCACATCAATTGATTCAAACGGTTCTACCTTCTTATGTACCCCATTTGCAATGGGGAAGAACGAGTTTCAGGCCTGCACAAATTAATGGGCGTATTTCCTCTAAACGTAAAGATGATACTCGGCTGCATGTCGATTCATTTTCCGCAAGCCCCGTACATGGCTTACGAATTTTACGCGTTTTTTGTAATATTAATCCACATAACGAACCGCGAGTTTGGAATCTTGGCGAGCCATTTACTGATGTTCTTAATCGCTTTGCACCCAAAATTGCTCCTTACAGTAAAATGAAAGCAAAAATGTTGAAATGGGTTAAAGCAACTAAAACTCTGCGCTCGCCTTATGATCATTACATGTTACATTTACATGATATGATGAAGTTAGATGATGTTTATCAGGCAAAAGTTGAAAAGATGCAAATGGATTTTCCTGCCAAGAGCACATGGATAGTTTTTACCGATCATGTATCCCATGCAGCTTTGAGCGGTCAGCATTTACTGGAACAAACGTTTTATCTTCCTGTCGATAAAATGGTAGCACCAGATTATTCACCCTTAAATCAATGGAAAAAAATTAGACCCGAGTTGAGTTCATGTCATTAGAGGTTCTATTCCTGTTGGTACCGGTAAAATGATTAAAATCGTGTACTAAGGGAGTGGCTTATTTTGTTTATAGGTAAGATAAAAGAAGTATTTTCAAGTGTGCAGATAGTGCGATTTATCTTACCTAAACAGGAATGAAAATATTTATTAAAGATGATTCCTTAAAAGCTTCTCAAGCCCTTTAGATGTTAAAGGTTTACTGAAAAAATATCCTTGAACCTCGTCACAGTGTTGTTTTTTTAAAAAATCCAATTGTTTTTGACTTTCTACACCTTCAGCAAGAACTTTAAAATTAAAACTACGAGCCATAGAAATAATCGCTTCTATAATTACCTCATCACTACGTGAAGCAGATATATTTTGTATAAAAGACTGATCTATCTTTAAACAATCAATGTGTAATCGTTTCAGATAATTGATACTGGAATTTCCTGTTCCAAAATCATCTAAAGCAATTCGTATGCCAAGTTGTTTCAGTTGATTGAGTGTGTGTACAATATCTCTATGCGTTATAACCACATTTTCCGAAATTTCAAATTCTATATATTGTGGATTTATTAAATGTTCTTTTAAAATTTTTTCTACAGTATTAATAAAATTGGGCTGTTGTAATTGACGGCTGGTGATATTAATGGCCACTCGGATATATGGCAGCCCTTTGTTATGCCAGGATTTTATTTGTTGGCACACTTCATGGATAACCCATTCGCCTATAGGTATAATTAATCCACTATCTTCTGCTAAAGGAATAAAATCCATAGGAAGTATTAATCCTTTTTCCGGATGATTCCAACGAATTAATGCCTCTACAGAGTGTAAGTCTTTCTTTGTTTCAATATTAAATTGAGGCTGATACAATAAAAAAAACTCTTTATTTTTAATGGCGTTGTGGAGCTCGGTCTCAAGTTTAAAACATTGGTTCGTATATTCTTGTAATTGAGGGTCGTAAAAAAAATACTGATTTCCTCCGCGTTCTTTAGCTTGATACATTGCTAAATCAGCATTTTTTAATAATTCTCCTGGGGCATCTCCGTCTTTAGGGTAAATACATATTCCAATAGCAGTAGTAATTATTATATCGCGATTTGCAATTTTGAATGGTTCTCTCATTGAATCTAAAATTTTACTTGCAATACTTCCAATACTTTCATTTTTTGATATATGACAAACCATGACAAATTCATCACCACCAATTCTAGCCAAGGTATCTTCTTTATGAATTAAAGTAGACCACCTATGTCCCACTAAACTCAATAATTTATCACCCACTTCATGCGACAAACTGTCATTGATTAATTTAAATCGATCCAAATCGAAATACAGAAGGGCAAATTGCTGTTTATATTTTTTCGCATAATCCATACTGGTTTGTATTCTATCGATTAATAAGGCTCGATTGGGTAGCTGGGTCAATGGATCGTGCAGAGCTTGGTATTTAAGTTGTTTCTCAAGATTTGCCTGTTCTGTAATATCACGGAAACTCCATACTCGACCAATAGTTTCCTCGTTTAGCCGGTGTGGAAGAGTATAGCATTCCAGTATGGTACCGTTCTTAAATGTTACAATCTCCCTGCTTATCTCATCAATATTCTTTCTAAGACGATTTACGGCGGTTAAATAGTCTCTGGGTTCAATGATCTGATTAAGCATATAGTATAAAAGGATGGTTCCATCGTCAGTCTCTAACATAGATTCTGGAATATTCCACATGGAAATAAATTTTGAATTACAATCAATGAGCTTGTTATGCAAATCAATAACTAAAATTCCATCAGCGGATGATTCAAATGTAGACCTTAAAAGTGATAATGATTGTTGTAGGGACTCCGTACGTTCCTCTACAGTTTTCTGTAGAATTTTCTCATGATGCTTTGAATCATTTGCTAAAATCCATTTTCTTGTTAGCGCACAGGCCAGTTGCCTTACCGCAACCACATCAAAAGGCTTTTTCAAGATAAGATAATTATCCCCCATTCCTAATTTTTTTACCGTTTCTTCCCAACTGTAATCAGAATATGCAGTGCAAATCACTACTTGTATATCAGGATCAATCTCCCACATGTGTTTGATTGTTTCAATACCATCCCAACCTGGCGGCATTCTAATATCGACAAATGCCAAAGCATAATGTATCCCTTTTGTCTGGTCTTTTTGAATTTTTTGAATGGCTTCTTTGCCTTGACATGCGGTATTAAAAATAAATTTAGGTAAAAAAAATTCAATCTCAGGACTGCTAGATTCCATAAAAGAAGATTCATCATCAAATAATTGTTTATCCAAATCATTCAATTCTGACTGAGTATTTGCAGAGGTCAAAACTTTAATAAAATCCTGATGTATCGAAGGATTATCATCAATAATCATAATATGTAATGGTATATCACTCATCAGGCCCTCTCCATATTCATTTAAAATCCTCAGTAATCGGCAAAGTTAAGGTAAATTGTGCGCCGTACCCCTTACCCTCGCTTTTGGCTAAAAGGGAGCCTCCCATTTCGCGAGCTGATAAAGCTGAACTATGCAAACCAAAGCCATGGCCATCTTTTTTTGTAGTAAATCCAAAAGCAAAAATACGCTGTAAGTTATCCGCATTAATACCCACGCCATTGTCTTCGATAATAATTTGTACTGAATTTTTTTTCGTTTTTTGCACAATCAATCTGATCTCTTTAATAGAGGAGATTGTGTCCTCCAGCACTGATTCTTTAGCATTTTGAATTAAATTAATTAATATTTGCAGCAACTTGGATTTATCGACGGTAACTAAAGGTGCTGGTTTAAACTCTTTAGTAATTTTAATACCTGTTTTTTTTGAAGAACTCATCGAAATATTTAAGGCAGTATCAATCAATTCTGGAAGATAGATTTTCTCATTCACACTGGATAACCCGCTGATCGATTTTTGCGTATTTACGATTTGACTTATGTGGTGCAAATCATTCTGTAGATTTTCAATCTCAATATTATTTTTTTCATTTTCTTCCAAGATTATTTTAGTCAGTTTGTTCAGATATTCGGGAATAAGCTTGCCTTTGGGATCCTTGGTTAAATAATCAGCTAAATCCATTTGATGTTTTTCCATCATCTCCATAATTTTCAATAATTTCTTATGACAATCTTGTTGGAAGCTATTCTTTAATAAAGTAATGGAGACATTGGAGCTATTTAATATATTTCCAATGTTGTGCAAAATGGTGGTTGCTACCTCGGCCATGCCGGCACGACGTGCAGTCGATGATATTTGTTGATTTAATTCTTTAATTTTTTCTTCATTAATTTTACTTTTATGAATATCAATAACAATACCAGCAAGATGTTTATCGCCATCCTGGCATTGGCCAATTATACGATACCAATGGTATTTTCCATCAGGCGCTTTTACACGGACTTCACATTCATAATCAATATGAGCATTTAAAGCGCGCTCTATCTTATGAGATAACTCGAATCTATCTTGTTCATGAACTAATTCCAGAAACTCCTGCAGCGAAGGTGGTTTATTAATTGCATTTAAGTGGAAGAGATTGAATAATTCATTAGACCAGATTGTATACCCTGTATTGCCATCAAAAGACCAGTATCCTAATCCTGCGATATGCTGTGCAAACTCAAGCTTCTCATTCAAATTCAGCATTTCGCGAGAAGAAATCCTCATAGAGCGTTCATGTAAATAACGCTCTTGATCTGCTTCCATATAGGCATTATTAACACGCTTGATAAAGGTCTCCCATTGCTCATCGGTTTCTGGTTTGTTATCTTGACCAATGTGTGAATGTTCAAGTTGTCGTTTTAATAATTTGTGAATTTCCATATTATCTTACTTTAATATTAAGTTTTTAGGTCTCATAAATAGTTGTAATGGTCATAGTTTGGTTATGCAGTTCGCAATTACCTACAGAAAAAGGGGATAATTCCCCATATGAGTAGAAACCTACTTGAGTTGAACCTTCCGGCAAAGCGGACATAGTCGATTCGATTTCTTCTTCTGTGCGCTCACCCAAAAGCAGTCTTCTACCCACACAACTGATATCAATAGCCAAAACAGGTCCTAATTTTTCCAAGCTGTCGCGTAGCATCAATTTATTTGCGAGTAAACTCGCTTCATTAGCGCTATCAATTAATCGATCAAAATTCGCTCTCATCAATTGTGCATGCCAGCCCACCGGAATATCTCCCGCAAACACCAGAGACTGCTGTTTCTCATCAATTGCCAGAATAGTACGAACCAGTTGGACATTATCAGGTGCCTCAGGATTATTAATAGCCAATGGATAAAGCAATCCCGAGGAGGGTAGCTCAGAGGCTTTATCACCTAAATATTCTTTATAAAGTTGTAAGGCAGGTTGATAATCAAGTTCGTACAACACATTCGATTCTGAGCGAGTAATTCGACGAACGGGACCAAAAATATCCCATCCTCCTTTAGAGGCATGACCAACATGAATATCAGAACCGTAAAATCCTACCGCAACGACGTAATTATCAAGGATTTTATCATTTAAAATGGTCCATGTTTTTTTGAAGTTACTGCCATCACCCGCTAAACCACCAGTCATTATCAGTTGGGCGGTGTTACTGGTTGAGTTTAAGCCTTTTACTAATTCAGAACCATTAACATTAAGTCCGTCAGATAGAATAAAAATGCTGTGCAGATCGTCTGATTTTAATTTTTCGGAGATTAACCTGCCTGTATTTTGGGATTCTTTGCTGTGATTTACTTCAGCTTTTGCGATTTTTAATGAGGTTTTTGCGAATTTAACTACTGCAACGGAAATACTGTGGTCAAAAAGATGATTATCTAAAATTTCACCAGCAGTAGAGCAACCAATGATTTTGGATTTTGAGTAAAAGTTCGCCAATTGAATAATTGGTTCTTGAAAATCCAGAAATTCTGGGGCAGCAAAAATAAGAACCAAGGTATGCTCTGAATCAAGATCAGGAAATTCTTTCAAGCTCCATCCTTTATTTCTAAGGAATTGAAAGGTCTTGATTTCCATATATCTCTCCTGAGTGAAACTAATTGGATCGTAGGGTGAAAAGCATTTTTTATAAGTATAGTGTTATTTTTAGGTTTTTTCTTAATCATTTTGGTATGGAATATATCTTTTGGAGGCTAGAATTATTTTTTAGCTCGATTTTTTGCTACGTATACGAAATGTAAGAGTGACCTTTTTACTTACACACGTCCATGAAAACTCAGGATTTTACCAGTACAAATACCTTCGCCTGTTTCCGAGTGCCTATTTTACAAAATGGGGAAAATGCATGGTTTTACAGTACTTAAGATGTGTTGGCGATTAGTTTGGCAGATTCTTTTGAATTATTTGACATCAGTTATTCCTCTCTTTAGTATGTGTAAAAATAAGTCGTGTTGAGAAATATATTACTATCGTTCTGAAATAAGTGTCTGCTTATAAAGGCAATTTTATTATTTTGGATGGTTTTTTTATTTTGCAAAAATTAATGGAGTAAGTTTTATGGTTTATTTAATTGGCGAAAAAGAAATAAATTACATTTTTGAAGGACGAACCCTTAAAGAAATCACCCATAGAGCAATCCATACATACAAGAAGCGTCCAGGATTTTTTACTCCTTATGAAAATGGCGAGGAGTTTGTAGAAGAGCTACTTGCTCCTGTTGTATATCCTTTGGCGGGTATTGTTGTCGCCGGCTTTTCTGCATTTGCTGCAGTTGGATCAGTTGTTGTTTGTATAGGATCTTTGTTTGTAGCTGCTGGGAGTGAGTTATTCAGTGCTCCAAAACTTCGTGATAATGCGCTTCAATTTGCTGGTTATGCGTTATATTTTTCGGGTATAGCTCTTTTAACCGCTGCAATTAGCGCTCTATTGGCGATTATTAGTTTTCCTCACAGCGTGCTCTCCGTGGTTACCCGTCCAGTAGCTACGGTACTTGCTGCAGGTACAGCAGTTCCTGCGGATACTGAGACATTGGGCGATGAGATAGACACTGATACGAATCAGGATGAGTGTGTTTTCCGATGCATTTAGCGTCCCTATTTGAATTAAATTAGGGTAAAATCCAGAGAACTTTTTTGCTGATTGGTTTCTTCTCGTTCTAAATAATGCATTAACATGCTTAATTCCATTTTTACGCGTTTGATTTTTTCCCTTAATTTATTTTCTATATCCTGATAATTTTTAAGATCCAAAGTGATTGCTTCTTTTCTTTCTTGTTCCTGTGTAATGATGTTCAGCTTATGAATCTCGATTGTTGGATTAATGGTGAGAGAGCTGGAGTTGGTTTGATTGATTAGCTCTTCTATCTGTTGAATTTGCTGTTCAAATCTTTGCTTTTTCTGCAGCACGGTATGTAAATTCAAATTAAGCTCATTAAGCTGCTCATTTAATTTACTCATTAGAGTGGTTAGTGACTTATTCATTATGAAAAAAAACTTCAGTTTTCCATTCATTAAATTGAGCCTTGGATTCAATAAGAGATTGCATTTTTTTCATAGTTATCATTTAAAATACAATCCGGATTAAACCAAACTTATAAGATTAAAACAACTGGGTAATAAAAAAATGAATTAAACAGACCCAGTTTGAATTAAAAAAAGATATTAGTTTGATGGTTAATTGCTCATCCTGGGTGATGTTGCTAGAATACCCAAACAATGCGTAACTGCTGTTTTATAAAAGGTTTACTCAATGAAAGAGATCACTCTTACCGCTATCTTTGAAGGGACAATCTACAGTATTGAAGAGCGACAAACCCATTTGCATCGAGTGTTGCAAGAAGATTGTGATGGGGTCCGCATTACTTCTGCGGAGGAGATTAACCAATATCAAGATGTGACCCATTTTAAAATGGGTTTTAATGGATGTGGCATTGATTATGGTGTAAAGGGTCTTTTATTTGGGGCAGGTGTAGAAGAACAAAGTGACCAAGTTGTAGCGGTAGTTAAAAAGCTCATTCATGACGGGTATAAAGTAAAGTTAAATGGTATTGGTTTAAGCCGCGGTGGGATTGCGGCAATTTTAGCGGCGATTAAATTAGCTCATATTGATCGATTTCATTTGGAAACGAATTTGCTTCTTTTGGATCCTGTACCTGGCAATTTATTTTATATTCCCTTTCTGGATTTTTTCAAATATACATTAACGAATCGCACACTTGATTTGTCTCACTCTAAAAATTTAAATTATGTTGAGACACTCTACCCTTATCTCGAAGTAGGTGATGACACAGGAGAACGACTGGATCAGGTTCTTGCCAATTTTCATATCCCCATAAGGCCGACTTATCCAAAACATTGTCACGTTAGAGAAGAGGTTATCTTAGGAGCGCATTTAAAAGCTTTTCAAGACCTTGAAAAAGAGCAAGATACAGCCCAAATAAACTACTATGGTGTTAATGTAATTCCTGTAATCAGAAAGCTCAGTAGAGCAATTATGTATCAGTTCTTGAGTCGGGTAGGAAGCTTGGCAGAGGTGGGAGAGAATGTTGCACAAACTGAGATTATCAAGGAATTTGAGCGAGAACGAGAGAAATGGACTGGCATACTCGCTGGAGTTATTAGGAATATTATCCCCAAAAGTAGAAAATTACATTCTCAGGATGATTCTAAGATTACGGTTAAGAGTTCAGCAAAATATCTTAATAAAACGCATCGTGAACTTATAGATATGGAGTCTCAGGATCCCGAGGAACTATGCTTAAAAGTGGAGCCAGAACGAACTTATTCTGAAAAAGTAAAAACTCCCTTAACAAAAGAAGTTTTATTAAGTTTGGCTAAAGCTATCAAAGATAAAATGACTGACACGAGTAAGCAAGGGAGAAAGGGAATATTATTAAGTAATATTCAACAAGGTTTGGGCAAAGATAGGTCTTTTAGTGAAGAGCAATTGAGTTTTATACTCAGGGATATTCTCACAATTGCGTTACAACGTGACCGATACAGCTATAGTTTTTATGGGACAACAACTTCCGGATTGGCTTTAGTTAAGGCATTAAATCAACCTGAGTTTAATGCAATTCAAGAGCTCATACAATTTGAGGGTAAGCCCATTGAATACTCTGATTTAACTGCTTATGTTTTGGGTAGAAATGATTCGGCTCATTTTAATAGTCACGCTAAGGAAGCAAATCTTGATCACGTAGCGGAGCATGAACTCGGAGAAGACGGATACAGGATGTTAATTTAGATCACTGGCTTTTCTGAAGCAGCTAATCGGTTGTTTTGTTGACAAGAAATCAAAGGAAGAGAGGAAATGGAACTTCGTATCGATGAAGAAAAAAGACATATTACTATTCGTTCAAAAAATAGGTTTATTCTTTTAGTTACAGTAAGGCCATAGTCATGTTTCACTGGTTAAAGGAATGGAGGTACGAACGCATTGTACGCCATTCACTTATAACGGACGAAGAGTGGAATGAGGTGTTTCAAAATTTACCTTTGCTGCGGCGCTTGAATGAACAAGAAAAAATAAGGCTTAAGCGATTAGCTATTTTATTTCTTTATTACAAGTCATTAGAAGGAGTTGGCGAGCTGCAAATAACAACTTCCATGCAATTAAATATTGCTTTGCAGGCATGTCTTCCTATTCTGAATCTTGGATTCGATTGGTATGACGGTTGGGTTTCAGTCGTAATTTATCCTGGAGCATACTCACATGAGAGTAAGGAAATCGACGAATTTGGGGTAGAGCATTTGGGAAGATCACATTTAAGCGGAGAATCATGGCAACGCGGGCCAGTGATTATCTCCTGGGACGATGCACTACATCATGGTGGTGTGAATGGGCGGAATGTGGTGATTCATGAGTTTGCCCATAAATTGGATATGCAAAACGGTAGAGCGAATGGATTTCCACCTCTCCATAAAGGAATGTCTGCGCAGCATTGGACTGAAGTTTTTAACAGGGGATATAATGATTTGCTAAACCGTATTCAACGCGATGATTCTATTCCAATTGATCCGTATGCTATTACCTCGCCAGCTGAATTTTTTGCTGTATTTTCTGAATTATTTTTTGAAAAACCGGAAACAGTCAGAACCTATTATCCTGATATTTATGATTTACTCGTAAAGTTTTACCGTCAGGATCCACTGAAGAATGCGTAGCCTTGCTGAAGCGCAGGCTATCGTAATTTATCCTAAGCGCTCAGTTCCTATCAGGGAACGGCATGGATGCATCTTGAGAGAAAATATTGAGCATAGTAATTTGAAATATTACAATTACCAGCTAAAAGTATATCGTGTTTCTCTTGAACTCCACCCATCTATGATGTGTACTTCAAGCTGTTTTTCAGAGACTAGATTAAATTCAATTAATGAGCCCCAATAAGGATTATGGAATTCAAAAACCTGTTTGGTCTGTCCAGTCGTTAACTTGCAAGAAACTTGACGCGGTTCTGGGGCTCCAAGACCATCTCCATAACCCAAATCCAATTGGGTAGAGCCTTGTGAGCGCCCGGAAGAGGTTACTTCATTCAGCCAATTACACTCAATTTTAGCTGATTGAAAATGTTGATTTTTGAGTTTTAAACAACTTCTATGTATACTGGTGCACGGTTTTGCAAAACTCGTTCCAGCAAGTAAACCCATCAAAAGAAAAGTGTAAAATTTAATCATTATTATGCCTAATCAGTTTGGGTGAGGTTTTTTTATCATCATTATTAAATTGTTGTCAATGGTTTTGAACAAAACAGTCATTTATTGAAAAACCAAAAAATGAGCATAATGATGAGGCTAATTAGGATACATGTAGTAATAGGGAAATAGAAAGTAAAGTTACTTCTCTGAATTATGATATCACCTGGCAATTTACCCAAGCCGATTTTTTTGATAAACGGCCAAAATATACCGGTTATTAGTAAAATAATGCCTGTGATAATTAGAATTTTTTGGATCATATTTTTTATTCATGATTCGAAATAGATCGTATAATATTAACAAGGAAAAAAAATGAAACAACAAATTTCAATGTATGCTGCTTCCATACCCGTTTTTAAACAAATGCTTACCTCGCTCAATGCAATTTTAGAAAAAACTCAGGCTCATATTGATCATAATAAAATAAACCCTGAGACTTTCTTACAAGCAAGCCTTTTTCCGAATATGTTTCATTTCACACGCCAGGTGCAGATTGCAGCTGATTTTGCTAAAAGTGTGTCTGCTCGTTTGGCTGGGATGGAAGTCCCTGCTTTTGAAGATAATGAAAAAACTTTTTTTGAGCTGCGTGGCCGTATTGAGAAAACGCTACTCTTTCTTTCTAATATTCTTCCAGAACATGTTAACGGTAGTGAAGAGAATGAAATTATTCTTCGTCCAGGGACTTCAAAAGAGCGAAAACTTAGTGGACAAACTTATCTTGTGCATTATGGGTTACCGCAATTTTTCTTTCATGTTACTACCGCTTATGACATTTTAAGAAGTTTAGGGGTTGATATTGGTAAAGCAGATTACATGGGGACTTTTTAGTAGTAGCCCGGGTTCGCTTTGCTGAACCCGGAAATGTATTATCTACCCATGTTACAGGCTTTCTAAACTTCCTAATAGACTAAAACCCCTGTATTTAGAACTTCATGTTCCTCATGTACGACTGAAGGCTCGAGCACTTTTGCTCGGATCCCTGCTTCTTCACCAACCAAACTTGCTTCATACTGTAACAGCTCACTTGTTTTGAAGAATCTCCGTGTTTGATAGCGTGTTTTTTGGACTTCTTCTTTTTCAATTTTCTCAATAACCGGCTCAGCTTGCAAAAGTTCTTTCTCTATTCCAGCGACGTATTGTTTTGATGTTTCATCGAGATAAGATGCAAGATCCCGTTTGATTTGAATTAGCAACTCTTCTATGAGTTCAGTTCTCTTACTATCTAATCCTACATTATGGTCACTTAATGCATCTATGCACTCCGTTTCTTCTTCTTGAATAGACGATAAAGTTTCCCTAAGTTCCACAAGTTGATTTTGAAAGGACTGGATATCTCTTTGTCGAAGAAAAATTGTACCCCTTAACTTAATTCCCTCTACATAGGTACAATCTTTTTCTTTCATACGTTTCTCTGCTGCAGTAATGATCTCTTCAGCATCTGATATTTCTTTTTGTTTGAGGCGAATTCGTTCATTAGCAGTAGTTATCCTTGCTTTAATTTTCTCAAGATCGCTTTGGATGCTTGATTGCTCATTAACAGAAGCAGCAATATTTATATTTGGTTCTTTACCCAAAATTGTCTTGAGTCGGATTTGATCCACAGGATGAAGTTTCCAACTCCAATGCTTCAGCTCATCGACATGTTCCAATTTTTGTCGAATCAGCTCTGGGAGTTCACTGCGATCAATATCCAAATTCCAATCACGTGTTAAAAGCCCTTTTAATCTAAATAATTTCTCAAATGCAGGACGTTTTCGCACAGGAAGGATTTCAATTAGCTGTACATCACCTAACTTAAGAAGACCCTCTTTATTCTCCTCAAGAGCTGATCGAACTTTCCTGAGTTCACTTCGTTCTGCCTCTACTCGGGTTAGGAAAGAGGATTGATACCCAGTAAATCCTTCTTGCAACGGTGCATCTTCAATTTGTAATTCTATGTAGGATTGCATGCCATCACTACCACTTTGAATGCGAACCTGTTTTGGATTTACTTTTAATAAGGTAGCAAATTGGTTCTGTTTTTGCGTAAATAGGCTTTCTTGTACGTCTTGATTCAGTCCATCAGCTTTATCCAATTCTTCTATAGAGCGTAAAAGTTGTTTTTTCAAGGCATTAAGTCGGCTTAAATAAGGTTGATATGCTTGATATGAGCTAAAACGTACGGTCGCTTCATATAATTCCTGTACAATATGACTTGGATTACTTTTGCTTTGGCGGCTTATTTCAAGTAGTGTTTTTTTCAAATGCTCCCACGTAGGATCATAAGTATTGAAAAAGGAAGGCGAATTATTCGTCAACACTCTACGGAATGCAGAAATTTGGTGTTCTGAAACGGCTTTATCATGACATTTTTGCCTAAAGTCAAAATCACAAGAGGGCGCATTATTTAATGAATCAATGGCATCTAATGCATCATTAATGACATTTCGAGGCGATGAGTGACTGATTGAAAACAGATACATATCTTTTAAAATGACTCTATGACGCTGAAGGGCTGCATAGAGAGTCTGAATTTTGTCTTTGTCCTGAGGCGAATTGATTAAATCCTCTGCCAAGGTATAAATATTCAAAGCAGCTTTTTTGGCAGCAGTTCGTTCAAAGAGCGCGTGGAAAGGAACTGGATTTTTATGCACCCAAGCAAATTCATTGAGTAAATGTTGAGCCAGTTTTTTCATAATTTCTTCGTTATATGCTTTTTGCAAGTCATTCAAACTTGGATCTTCAGGTAAGCCTAAGTTTCGATAAAGGGTAGAAAAAGTAAGGACCAAACCCTGCATTTTAAATTGTTCAACAAGCGAAAATTTTGTTAAATCTGTGCAATGTTCTTGGATCCAGGGTTTCATCTGAGCTAATAATTCCCCAATTTCTTTGCTGTCGGCTTTCATCAATTTTTCTTGATAAGATTGGATGATACCTTTGGCGACTTCTTGTTTTTCTTCGCCATGCAATACCTTATTTTTTTGTTCGATTAGCTTTTTAATTACTTTTATGACTATTACAGGCACATAGGAGGGGTTTTTGGATGTTCGTTCAGGGAAAAATTTTTCTATAATATTTGGATATATAGTGCAAAAATCTCCAATTAAATAAGGTAAAATTTGCTTGCTTTGTGCTAATTCTAAATTCTTTTTTTCTTGACCTGAGGGTTTTGTATACTCTAAAACTGCTCCTGCTTTGTCAGCAATCACTGTTTCAAGGTTTTGCTGCATCAGTGCTTTTATTCCAGCGGTAATGGGTTTACCTTTTTGTTGTAGTTTTGCTTGAATATTTAATTCTTGAACGAAATCTACTTGTTTTAAGAACTTAAGTCTTAGGGATTGTTCATAACTCATGTGAGTTGCTTTTTCTGCCTTGGCCACCCATTTTTCTTCTCGAGCAGACTCCCAAAGCTTGCATGCAGACCTTTTAAACTGGGTAATGCTTTCATTAAGAGAACTTTCAGATACATTGGGATCTTGTGCGCGAGCCAGTTCATTCAAAAGCATTTCACGCCATTGATAGAGCTCAAATTGTAATTGGGGATTATCAGGATAGAGCTCAAGGAGTAAACCTTCCCAAGCTTCAATTTGTTGCATGAGGACTTGCTGAGCTTCATCGATGCTCTGAGTATATATTCTGTCGACTGTTGCCTGTAATTGGATTTTTTCTCTTAATATTTCGACGGTATGTTCATTAATACGTTGCCGACTCCAAGGGAAAACATAATAAAAAAACTTATTGAATAAATCTTCAGGTGGTTTTACTTGATAAATTGGTAACCATTCACCAGGTTTTCCATTACGCGCAGTACGCCCAGGAATCTGAGTGGTCATTCTCTCTGTATCCAGATAAGTTTGCATTACAAATAAACCCTTAGGATGATCTGTCTTGATGTCTATTCCCTTTGCAAGCATTGCTGTACCTACAGTTATGGTATTGACTTGGCCTGCTTGCTTAATGATCTTATCCAGTTCAGCTGGAGTTTCCTTACCGGTAATAATCTGAATTTTAAACCCTTGTTCCTCATAGATCTTTAAACTATTACCAATTGCCTTTGCCTCACTAAAATCTTCATTAATAATGAGGATAGGTTGAGTTTGAGTGGGACTCCATTTTTCAATGGCACTTTTTCTTTCAGCAAGTAAATTTTCATATTCCTCATAGGTTTGAATTTCTTCATCAGGATCAATCTTCATCATGGCTGGTGTAACAGGACGTTTAATCTTGTCAAATGTTTCATGTATTGCCTTGATGGTTTGTTCACGATTTAACGTAAAAATCGGATCATGATCGATGCGTTTGTCTCCCGCATGAGGAGCAATACTGATTGCCTGGGTTCCGACTGAGGTAGCTAAGCTTTCCAACTCGCGTTTGTCTCCAGGAGTTGCTGAAATTCCAAGCAGACGTCCCAAGGTCTTTTGAAAAAACTTAATTAACCCTTGTGCAGATTGACTGGCAAGTACTGAAGGGACTGGATCAATAAAAATATATTGTGCTTGATCTTTGTATTCTGCTTGCAATCGGGCCTGTAAAGCCTGTTGAACTGCTTCAGTAAAAATTGAACCTGATTTAGGTGTACTGCGAATTAGAGGAACACAAGCAATTTTTTTAATAATTTCCTGACCCGATTCATCCTTTTCCTTGACTGGTTGCATTAAGAAATCTTTATTTTCAACCTGCTTTTCGGCGATACAACTGGCATGAAGCCATTGTTTCAGTTGTGTATTACTGGATGCCATCAAATAATTTTGTTTTTGAACATCACCGCTGAATTGTTCATTAATTTGCTTATTGAGAAATAATCGGAATTGATCCAGATCCTCATCCTCATCCCAAATTTTACGAGATGAATCAACATTGCGATATGCCGGCAAATTGATGAATTGGTAGGCCAGCGGATAAACCCATTGAGCAGGATTATTCGTTTGGCTTGCTTCGGCTTCTGCAACTAATTTATACAGTGTTAATTGATCTAAAAGTGCATCATCACATTCATCTAAGACAATATGTACTGGACCATCCGTTTTAAGTAGTTTTTCCATTCCGGCTAATTTGGCAGCTAAATGAAAACTAGCCATGTCTTCAACTGTGGAGCAGTTGATTCCATTAGGTTTAAAGGCTGTAATCGGAGTGTCGCCTTGAATGAGAGCTGTTGGGATTCCCAAAAAATTAAAAAATGGCTCACAACTGTTCTCAAAATCTCGAACCAGAAGGGTTGGGTTCGCAGTCCATTGAACAACAGTACCACCTTGTGCCCACTGTAGAACAGAAAGCATAGGCGTATTAATACTTTTCCCTTCTCCAGTTTTGATGCGCATTAATAAATTGGATGTTGGATCTTCTAGTGCAATCAAAAGAACGAGCATTTGTGTGGTATTGGGAAATAAACCCGTAGTTCGGAAATAGATTTCTCTTAAGTAAGCTAAAAGTTCTAAATGGGTTAATTCCTTTTCTTCGGGACTTAGTAATTGCGAGCGTAGTTTTTGAAGCAAAGCGCTGGCGTGTTCTTTTAAATCATGACGTGAACAGGCCGTTAATTTTTTTTCTTTTTGAAAATCTCCGGGATTTAGGGGGTCAGAGTAACCTAAAGTTTCAATAAAAGTTAATTGCCTTGCAAGTTTCATTTGCAATGAATAAGGAAAATCAGTTTCATGCAGTAAATCTTGCAAATTTTCCAGAGCATATTTTATCCGATCTGTTGCAAAATGATCGGCTAGGTCTCTTTTTACCCCATTTTTAGCAAAAGGATTTGTGTCGAAACTGGCGCAATATTCATGAAGTTTTTCAGAGCCATGCGCGAATAAGGCAGAGTTAAGGCTTTGTGCATTAGGGTAGGGGGGGGTATCAAATAATTTATGGACTCGATTGACATCATCAATAGAGCGACGTCCCAAACCTTTAGCAACTTCCAGCAATGCAGCAAGCTTTACTGAGGAGTCTTTTTTATTTCTAGCTAAGCCAGTTAAAATCGTAGCAATTTTGAGCCTATGCTCAAGATCGACTTGATCCAATTGTTGAAGAATTTGAGCATAGTATTCCAGCTTGGAATTATCCTGAGATGCTTTATTAAGTAATGCAATGCAAAGCTCAGTTTGCCCTGGATTATGAGTTAAGAATAATTGAGTCTGTTGGACTAGTTCCTGAATGAGCTCGGATTTTGTGCCTGGTAGCCCTAAAATTTGAATAATTTGTTTGATAATTAAAGATTTGGTTTCTTCGGGAAGAGCCGATTTCTTCAATTCGTTTAATGCCGCAAGCGGGAAGGGAGTCGTGCTTTTCAAATTATGAGCCATGCTCATTTTGAAGAACATAATTTGGGTATCTGGCTCAAGATTTTCTATTTTAAACAGTTCAACTAAACCATTGACTGCACGCTCAAGCGCAGCAGTATCTGCATTAGGGTACTCTTCTAAAGCTTGGGTTGTCAGTTTTAAATAAAGATCCAGGTTTTGCGAGCTTTCTTTGATTAGCTTATCAACGAGAATTTGTTTTTGCTTATAATTTAGACGAGCCAGGGCTCCTGTGTTCAGTTGTTTGTAGATTTTATTGAATTGTTGAGGAAGTTGGTCATTAAGCTCGATGAGCAGGTTGAGATAATTTGCAATTGACTCAATTTTGTTTTTATAGCTTTGTAACGCTTGGTCAGCTGGGGCATGTTCATCAATTAAAGTAGCTTCGTCAAGAACACTTTTTTCAAATTCAACGTCTTGCGTATTCAGTTGTTGTAATGTTTTTTTCAAAGCAGGCAATACTTTTTTCTGAATCAGTTCTTCTTTGAAAAAGAAGGTTAAAGAGTGTGTCTCATTAAAAGCTGTCATCCAGGAAAGACAGGTATTAAAATCTAAATCTTTGACAATGAGTTTATTCTGAGGATTGTCAAAGAAGGCTTTCATTGGTGGTACAATCAGTTTGTTATGCACGGGAGCCAAAATAGCAGCTAAAGTTGATCCCGTAGTCTTATCCGTTTCTTTTCTTTTTCCAGTAAGCAAGAAACTTAAAATATGTTCCCCTTTAATTTCTCCGACGAGACGATACTTTCCATCGAGTAAAAGAGGTTTTTTCTCTTCGAAAAACTGAAGTTTTGCAATAACGTCAGAGAATTTGGGATTGGGCCTTTGTAAGAGCTGTACCAATTCGTCTACTGCATCGAATAGGGGCATTAATTCGCGATCGAGTTGTTCACGTAATTGTTTAGGCACCAGGAAACTTTGCAGATTTTCTTGAAGTGTTGTTTTTAATTTTTTTACATCAAATACAGCACTTCTTTTTTTAATCGCATCAACTAAAGCATCAACAATTAAATCATCGAGCTTGGAAATATCTCCATTCCCAAGTACACAGCCCGGAAATGGATTCTTTTCAATGAGAAGCGCTTTTAACCAGGCTTCCTGTTTTTCTAGGGTTTTACACTCTTCAGGGATAGTTTCCGCTGAATTTGCAAGGGTATCCAGTAATGCCTCAATTTGTTCTATTTTAGGTAATGTTTGTGATTTTGAGATATTGATTTGGCCTAAAGTACTGGATACGACTCGCTGAAAAACATCGCCTTTTTTATTTCCTACGTTTTGAATGCCTAATAATAAATTATCAATTTTCTCTTGAGTTAAATTAGGTTCATTGAGTTTTGTAAGGAGTTTGATGACATCAGGAGATAAGGCTTGGCGATTTTTTTGCAGCATCTCTGTAAAAGTTGCAATAACAGATAGGGAAAATTGATTTTCTTCAGGAGCTGGATCTGTTTTTTGAATGCGCTCTTGCAGTGTATTGAGGAGTTCAAATCCTTCATTTTCCAAACATGAAACGAGTGGAGCAATAAATTCTTCTTTGATTTTTTTATCAGGAAATGTAATTTTATAATCAATACATTGTTTGATTAATGTATTGATTTGGGCCAAAGAAGGGCTGGGTTTGAATTTAAAACATCGTGAAAATGCATGAAGTAAATCACTTCGATCATCTGGATCTAATCTCTGTAGAGAATGTATGCAATTTTTTAAAGTTTCATTCCATTGTTTGGCGTTCAGTACGGTCTTATCCGCAAAAGCACATGTTAAAATAAAAGTGAGTTGATTTTTTTGAACGGTGGACCAAGAATCGAGCTTCCCAATTTCAAGAAGCTGAGACTGGATGTCCTCTAATCTGATTTCAGCCTTCCAATGTTGTCCTATATATCGAAACAACCAAGGTTGAAGTTCAAGATGTTCGTTATTGATTTGTTGATAAATGAGATCAGGATCGGTAATGGTGTCTTCAGGACTGTTAATCTTCATACAGGCGGCAACGTGCTTAAATTGCTCCGGAGCTGGTTTTTGTAACATGGCATAATGAACGCCTGTTGGTCCCCAATTGAGCTCCGCCAAAGAAAGACACTGCTCCTGTGGGTTTGAAGCCTGTTCTATAACATCCATCACCCGATTTAAGGTAATAAGCAAATGCCCTTGATGGTTAATAGGGCACGGATTGGGTAAAGTCAGATTTTTTTCTGCAATTCGAGGAAGAAAAATTTGAGTATAGGCATCAAAAAAGGTGTTAAAATCAAAGCTTTTTTTGTCATATTTAAGATGATTAACAACCAGTTTGTTCCACCATTCTCTTTGTTCTGCTGGAAGTTGAATTAATTTTTGAAGATTTTTAATTCCGTGGGCGCTCAATAATGAATTTTGAACTTCAGGATTGTTAAGAAACTCAAGATTGATTTTTTTATTCAAACACCCATTAAGCAGTCTCACTAATAAAGCAGTATGTGATTCACCTCCAAGTATATATTGCTTGCAAAGTAATGGAATGATGAATTCGTCATGCTGTTGTGTTGAGATTTGTGGCTCAGTTGATCGATACAATTGCAGTAATAATGTTTTGAATTCATTTTCATATGCAGGAAATAGGCTGAACAATATATTTTTTTGTTCAATTGAATATTTTGTTTCTAATAGTGTCGAAAGAGTTTGTCGAGAAAGATTTGGAAACAAGGTTGTTGCTTCTTCTACCGAAGGTAATGTTAAGGATTCGAGTTTTTTAAGTACAGGAGCTAAGGCAGAAGGGAGTCTTTTTGGTGCATCAGTATAACAAAGGGCTTTTTTGTTTTTACTAATATGAAATCCTCTGGGAGGATTATTGGGAATGATACCATCTCTAAATGCATAAGCATGTTCTTTTATGATGGGGATGGCTGATTGTTGTAGGTTTTCGATACCTAAAGCTCTGAGCTGTGCAACCAATTCAGGAAAATCAGGCAATTCAATAGGAATTAGATTAAGATCCGGACTTTCTATAAGTTCACTATGTTCGAGATGAATGTCTTTTGGAATGCTTGGCGGTTTAGGTAAATGAATACTTCTTTGAATTTGGATACGCGCACGAACAGCGGTCGACTTGGAGTTCAACGCATACTTCAATGGGTTAATTTTGGGTTCGTTGGATGTATTTTTAAGTAGGGTTTCTGCTGTTTTATTTAAGACGGCTCTACGTGCAAGTAACGCGAGTCGATTAGAGGTCTGCTGGCTTTCTGGAATTTTAAAAATAAAGAGACGTTTACGATCTTCGTTAATAAAGTTCAATAGGCTATCAATATCTTTTTCAGCGAATTGTTGTGGATCAAGTTCAATTTCTAAGGGCGTGTAGTTTATTTCAGTTTCGTATGAAGTAATCAGATTTTCTAGTAAGGATTGAAGGTATTTATTTTGTGAATATTGGGGCACAGCAAAACTCCTAGAATCAAAAGAAATAAAATAATACACCGCTATTATTAACAGGAGATTAAGCGTTAACAATGCAATGAACGTATTCTTATTTCGCTTATGGTGAAACGTATTATAATGAAAAAAAAAGAATATATACAATGCGATATGTAAATAAATTATTCATGTAATCAGTCTTTTTAGAGGGGTATGCAGCAACAACAATTGCTTTTTATACCTTCCTGGTAGTAACCACCTGTATTGATTTTCTGTAAATCAGACAGTTTAAAAACTTATTACGCATCATTTTCGGTTACAAAATAAACTTCTTAAGGAAAAGTGCAAAATTTACTTGACAGATCTTGGGTGGCTCATTAAACTGCGAACCTAAATTTTGGGGTTATAGCTCAGCTGGGAGAGCGCTTGCATGGCATGCAAGAGGTCGGCGGTTCGATCCCGCCTAGCTCCACCATCAACATCTTTGATGTTGATGGGAAAACGTTCAAGGTCCCCATCGTCTAGCGGCCTAGGACACTGCCCTTTCACGGCGGTAACAGGGGTTCGAACCCCCTTGGGGACGCCATTATTGGTGTTTGAAGTTTGTAGTAAAATGTTATAAGTTGTTAAAGATCCAGGTCCCCATCGTCTAGCGGCCTAGGACACTGCCCTTTCACGGCGGTAACAGGGGTTCGAACCCCCTTGGGGACGCCATATTCAGGTTTAATTGTTTTTATTTATCAAGATAAACATTTAATCCAATTCCTAAAAAAAATTCCCTTCAATCCTTAGATATGAATAGAAAATAATGTTTTCCGGAACAGAATTCTTGTCTCTTTTTTTGATTGTACCTGTGAGGTGCTCTTAAAGCCTTTCAAAAATTGTTCGTGTATTAAAACCAAACAATCGTTCATGCATTCTATAGGCATACTCATCCGTCATATTGGCTAAATAATCACATACCACTCGATAAGCTGAGGTTTCATCCTCTGCTTGTTTGAACAAAACTCTATTTTTGTTATCTAATAAACTAGCAGGATTTGAACTAATCGCATCGAAGAGTCTAAGTACGACCGTTTGACCTCCATATTCAAAAGTACGGGCTTCCTGAGAGTCAATGACATTATTATAGATGCATTGCTTTAAATAATTTAGAAGGGCATTTGCTTCAGGAGTGAGCGCCAGATTGTATTTGAGTAAATTATTCTCAAATTTTTCGTTGGTTATTATGATTTGCGTCGACGTAATAAAATAATTAACCATTTCCCCTATTGTTTGTTTTCTTGAATAAAGATCTGAAGAAAATAGCGAATCAATTATCTGATTTTGTCGATCAGTTAATAGGGTATTGTTTAATAAGTGTCTAAATTCAGATGTATCGAGATGAGAGGGATTGATTAGACGTAAATGGATAGCGTCTTCAAGATCATGAACACCATAAGCAATATCATCCGCAATATCCATGATGGAGCAATCAAAACTATGATAAGTTGATTTTCCTGATTTTGTATTATGCGGCATTTGTGACAATGATTGAAATAACTCTTTGTCTCTATCGGTAAAAGGTGATAGCAGCCAATCAATCTCAGGCTGTTCGCAATCAAAATAAGCTTTAGGAGGCAGCCAATCATTGATTTTGATGGTTTTATGGATGGATTCATGAACTGGAGGTTGCTTGGGTGCTACAACAGTAGAACGTTTCACTGGATATTTTAAAATACCAAGTAGCGCACGCCGTGTTAAATCAAGACCATAGGTTCCATAGCTGCTTTCGACTTTGGTTAGTAACCGTAGAGTTTGTCCATTTGCTTCAAACCCTCCATAATTGCGCATCATATAATTTAAAGCGACCTCACCACCATGGCCAAAAGGAGGGTGGCCAATATCGTGTAATAAACAAATAACAGAAATGAGATCATCATTAGGTAATAAACCAGCGAGTCCAATATGTTTTTCTTGGCTCATTAAAAGATTGTGTACAATGCTGCGTCCTATCGAATCAACTTCCAGAGAGTGAGTGAGGCGGGTGCGATGAAAATCTCCTTCATCAGTCCCTAAAATTTGTGTTTTTCTTTGCAGTCGTCTGAACGCAGGGCAATGAATTACTCGAGTTCGGTCTCGTTCATAAGGATCTCGATGATCCTGATTTCCTCTTTGATTTGTTTGTCCAGAGCGTCGATGTGTCCACATAGATTTTGCAATATAAAATAAAAAACAATTACTGTAAGGCATAATTTGTTCGTTAACAACACAATTTTCTAAAGTTTTTCTTAAATTTGTAGATATAACAGACAAGGACTAAAAAGAAGAATTATAAATAGGGGATAACAATGAACAAGAAAATAAATTTAGCACTCATAGCAATTTGTGCGTTCACAATGTCTTCTTGTGCCAAAGAAAGCGACTACATGGCCTATCCAGCGTACTCTTATGATAATACAGAAGCATATGCCAATAATAGTTATAGTATGGTCAGTTATGACTATAAATATCAACAAAAACAGGAAGTTAAAGTTCCTGATTCATATTATGTTGGAGAGTTGCATTCTCCAACTTCTTTTAAGGATAGAGATCAGAGTTGGGTAAATAGCCAAAATCCGCAAGGCTACACTATTGAACTGGTAGAAGGTGATAAGGCATCTCGAGTAGCGCAAGTTCTTTATAAAGCCCCCAAAAATGATCGAATAGCCCAGGTAAAATATGATCGAGATGGAAAAACGCATTATAAAGGGGTATATGGAACATACAGCACAGCAGAAGAAGCACAAAAGGCATTAAATGCATTACCGCCCGAAATCAAAAGTAGTGCTTCGGTAATTAATTGGAGCAGCGTGCAGCAATAAAGCAATGAGTTCCCGGTTTAGGCAAAATCTAACTCCGGGAACTTATTGTATTAGGGGGTCACTACAATCTTGCCGATTTGTTCATTTGATTCCATGTATTTATGTGCGTCTACTATTTCTCCCAAGGAGATGGGCTCCTAAGCGAAACATAATCTCAGCTCGATTTAAACCAATTGCGTGAACACGTAAGCGAACTTCTCCTTTTCCAGGTTCGGGCAATAACATTTCTTCGAGTATTAATACTTCGGGACCTCCAGCTTGATGAAAACGAACGATTCTAACCGATTAGTGTGAGATGAAATTTCCTTATTTTTATGAAATATTTGATTAAGACTACGTCGTTTTAGAAGCTGAACTAATTAGAATCATTAATCGAGCGATCCCTGAGGTTTTCAAGCGATCTGCTTCAAATTGTTTCACCGTAATGGCATAGTTTTGATTTATTTTCTCCAGCCAAATAATAAATAGGTTAAAAGCAACAGCATCAAAAGTAAGCTGAATATCTCCAGAGCCAGTTTGTTGCAACTGATAAGGAAATTTTAGGGTCGGGTCATTCTTTAAGTGCGTTGCCAATGTTGTCAAAAGCTGACTGTTATCCACTGTTTTCTTTTTTGTTTGCTTCATGTGACTTTGTTGTCTTATTTTTTGCATCCAATCCAGCGTAGCTGTTTTCTCCACTAACTGAGCTGATTTTTGGGTAACTCGTTGACTTAAGGGGCTATATAAAAATAAATAATAAACATAGAGGAAAAGACACAACACTGTTCCAATTAACATCCACTTTTCTCTTTCATTAAGTGTACTTAAATAGGCTTTCACATTAACTCCAAAGTAGCTACAACATGTTGTTCACGAGTCGATGCCTGAGTTTGTTTTACCTTGAGTTGCTGTTTTTTTAATTCGTTTTCCAACTCTTCTAGACTGGCAAAATCTGTACTGATTATCGTCACAGATAAAATTTTGTTTTGATAGCGCAATTGCTCTAGGGTATTGCGTTCATTTTTCATTACTTTGGCAAATTGATTGAGTAAAAACCAAAAGCGATTTTGCTCTTCTGTATTATTACTTTCTAAAAGTTCTGTAATACGAAATTTAGGACTAATAATTTGTTTTGCATCAGGAAAAAACTCATGATAAATCACTGCAATTTGTTCATCAATTTTTTGAGTTTGCTTATTTAATAAATGCAATTTGATTCCATTCACTACAAGGAGAGAAACAAGCCAAAAGCAAAAAAGGGCGCCGACGAGCTGGTATCCCTTTTTAATTAAATCTGCTTTATTTCCATGTTGCATTTCTCCTTGGCAGAGATTCATTAACTTGGATTTAAGTATTCTTTGAGCAATCCAGGTATGTGAAGTTTCCTGACTTTTAGTTAATGATGGATCAATTTGGATTGCACTGTCTGCGAAAAGTAAGGGTTGATATTGTGGATGGCTTTTTAGATAGACGTCTGCTAACTCTCCGGAAAGTGCTCCTTTGAAATCATCCAAGTTGATGATTAAAGTCGTTTCACTAATACATAGCTCTTGTGGTTCTAAGGCAAACCAATCCACAGTAATTGCAGAAAATTCGATTTTTTGTTCATTGAGCAATTGCATCAGATATCGAATTCGCTGTTTACTTATAACAGTGACCAGATATTGATTGTTTTGATATCGTGCTCTATCAAAAGCGAAATGCAGCTCATCTACAGGTTGCGCCAGTTTCTCTTCTAAAGCATAAGGAATTGCAGCTCTTGCTTTTCTTTCTGGAAGCCATGCGAACTCCAGATTAAGAAGGCTGACATGTTCGCATGTTTCAATAATTAAAGTTTTACATTCAGTTTGTAATGATTTAATTTCATCAAAACTACGTTGTGCGGGTGGAGTAATTAAGGCGCCATCCGCATTTAATTTAAGGCAAAAACATCCTGTTTCAGCAAGATGTTTTGCAAAAAGAAAAAGAGTATCCATGCCTAAGCATATGCTCTATGTTTTTTTATATTCATTGCAGTCCATTGTTGTTTCAATTGTTGTGCCAACAGATATACTACAAGCGCATATTGGGGGCTGGAGTTGTAACGGGTAATTACAAAGAAATTAGGATAAGCTATCCAATACTCATTTCCTTTAGCGGTAACTAGCTCAATCAATCCGGCACGTGAAGGATGATTATCTGCTGCACTTACAGGCTTAATCCCATATGAAATTAATTGTGAATAATGATAATTTGCTCTTTTAGGATTAACTTGAATGCGTTTATAGTGTGTTCCTATTAATTTCGCATGCTGGGCAACCCCATCATTGGGTTTCCAACCATGATGATGGAAATAATTAGCAATACTCCCAATGGAGTCAGCATTGTTCGACACGAGATCGCGTGTGCCTGTATTATTAAAATCAACAGCAAAATTACGGTAACTGCTTGGCATGAATTGTGGTTGACCAATAGCGCCAGCATAAGACCCTTTGTATTGGGTTGCTGGTACTCCATGTTCACGACAAAGAAGCAGATATTCTTTTAATTCTTTAGTGAAATAAGGTGCGCGTTTGGGATAGTTGAAAGCCAATGTCGCCAAAGCATCCAGAACTCGATGCCCTCCTTGTCGCTCTCCATATAAAGTTTCTACACCTAGAATCGCAATAATAATTTCTGGGGGAACACCATATTTTTTTTCTGCTTTTTCTAATGCTGTTCTGTTAGCAACCCAATAATCCAATCCGCCCTTTACGCGCATGGGGGTCAGAAACAAATCTCTGTAAACATCCCAATTTTTCTTTTCATAGGGCTTTTCCATGGATTCGATGATATCGGGCTGAATAACTACTTGATTCATTATTGCTGTAAGCTCTTTAGCATTAAAATGATACTCTTTAACCATGTTTTTAATAAAAAGCTGTACGTCTTTTCTTTGGGTAAATGACGTATTTGAATAAGTTGAGAATGAAAGAAGCAGCAATATTATTGCAATAAACCCCAGACATGGCATTTGTCGCATAGCCCCTCCAAGTAATGTAAACTGAAACGATAAATTTTATTAAAAATGCAGTGTATTAGCAAATACTTTAAGGCTACGCATATTTAAGCTAAAATGCGCTATTTGCAAAATAGGTTATTTCAGTTGAGTGATTTAAAGCGAATTCGTAATTTTTCAATTATTGCCCACATCGATCATGGTAAGTCAACCCTGGCTGATCGATTTATCCAAATTTGTGGTGGTTTAACTGAGCGTGAAATGAGTGCTCAAGTACTTGATTCTATGGATATAGAGCGAGAGCGAGGCATCACCATTAAAGCCCAGTGTGTTTCGTTAAATTACACAGCAAAAGATGGTAAAACCTATCTCTTGAATTTTATTGACACACCAGGACATGTAGATTTCAGCTATGAAGTATCCCGTTCTCTAGCGGCTTGTGAAGGTGCGATTCTAGTTGTAGATGCAGCTCAAGGAGTGGAAGCGCAAACGGTAGCCGTTTGTTACACTGCCATAGATCAATCTTTATCTGTTTTACCTGTACTCAATAAAATCGATTTACCACAAGCTGAGCCAGAGCGTGTTATCTCAGAGATTGAAGACATTATTGGTCTTGATGCACATGATGCAATAAGAGTTAGTGCCAAAAGCGGCTTGGGTGTAGAAGATGTGCTTGAAGCTTTAGTGACTCACATTCCAGCGCCAGAAGGTGATATCAATGGACCTTTGCAAGCATTGATCATTGATTCATGGTTTGATAGTTACCTCGGTGTGGTTTCATTAGTACGTATCGTAAATGGTTCAATACGCAAAGGCGACAAAATGAGGGTGATGTCTACCGGCCGTTCTTATGAAGTCGATCAAGTAGGCATATTTACACCCAAGCGTACTAAGCTGGATGTGTTAAATGCTGGCGAAGTAGGTTATTTGGTCGCTGGAATTAAAGAAATTCAAGGTGCCCCAGTAGGAGATACCCTCACTCTGGAAAAAAATTCTGCAGAAAAACCGCTTCCTGGATTTCAACGTGTAAAACCACAAGTTTATGCCGGTTTATTTCCTATAAGTTCGGATGATTTTGAAGCATTTCGCGAAGCTTTAGCTAAATTAAGCCTCAATGATGCTTCATTATTTTATGAGCCTGAATCATCCGAGGCATTAGGTTTTGGTTTCCGATGTGGCTTCTTGGGTATGCTGCATATGGAGATTGTACAGGAGCGCCTGGAGAGGGAATACAATCTTGATTTAATATCTACTGCGCCTACTGTGGTTTATCAAATTTTGACCCAAAAAGGCGAGACGTTGTTGATTGATAATCCATCACTTCTACCACCGCTTCCTCAAATTAAAGAAATGTACGAACCAATTGTGAGAGCAAATATACTGGTGCCCCAGGATTTCCTTGGGTCAATTATTAGTTTGTGTATTGAACGTCGTGGTGTTCAGGTTAATATGACTTACAGTGGTCGTCAGGTTTCTGTAACCTATGATATTCCAATGAGTGAGGTGGTTTCTGACTTTTTTGACCGCTTAAAATCGGTGAGTCGTGGTTACGCTTCATTGGATTATAATTTTTTACGTTTTCAAGAAGCTGATTTGGTGAAAATGGATATTTTGATTAATAGCGAACGAGTGGATGCGCTTTCAGTTATTGTTCATCGTTCTTCAGCACAAAGTCGTGGAAAGCTAATTGCCGAAAAAATGCGTGATTTGATCCCACGGCAGATGTTTGACGTAGCAATTCAAGCAGCATTGGGCAGTCATATTATTGCCAGACAAACAGTAAAGGCTTTACGTAAAAATGTTACTGCAAAATGTTATGGCGGTGATGTGACTCGAAAACGAAAATTATTAGAAAAGCAAAAAGCAGGGAAGAAGCGCATGAAACAAGTGGGGCATGTGGAGATACCCCAAGAAGCTTTTATGGCTGTTTTTCAAACAGACAAAAAGAAATAGGATCTGTTTCTCTTTGGTTCAAGATAGTAGAAATATGCGTTGCGCTAGCTTGAGTCAAAATGGCCTGATTTTCGAGTACCGAAGCACAGCATACATAGAGTATGTGAGCATCGGAACGCAGAAAATCAGGGCAGTTTGGCCAAGATAGTAGAAATGGAAACACGTTGATATAAGGGCGGCATATTAATGCCAGTGAATGTCTTATTATAAAATTAAGTTTGATTAGGATATAAATTTATGAATTTTGCTTTAATATTGGTTGTCCTATCTTTTGTTAGTGGATTTATTTATCTTTTAGACATAATATTCTGGTCAAAAAAACGCGCTGAGAATCAAAAGCCCAATCGTATTATTGAATATTCACGATCTTTTTTTCCTGTGTTTTTCATTGTCTTAATTTTACGCTCATTCCTCATTGAACCCTTTCGCATTCCTTCAGGCTCTTTGGAACCGACCTTGCTTGTGGGTGATTTCGTAGCGGTAAACAAATTTATTTATGGTTTAAGGCTTCCTGTTTGGGAAAAAAAAGCTGTTTCAATTTCTGATCCTAAAACAGGAGAGGTTGCTGTATTCCGATGGCCGCCCGATCCTTCCTATGATTACATTAAAAGGGTGATAGGTGTACCTGGAGATAAAATTAGTTATCACAATAAGGTATTAACCATTAATGGAAAGGAAGCAAAGCAAACTTTTCTTGAGTACACTATTGATGAAAGTTCTGGAAAGGCTGTAGCTAAATACAAAGAAGATTTAAATGGAACAGTGCATAATATTTTCGTTCGGACGGATGTTCCTGCTGTGGACTTTGATATTGTAGTTCCTGAAGGAAATTATTTTATGATGGGCGATAATCGAGATGACAGTGCTGACAGCAGATTTTGGGGTTTTGTACCTGAGCCCTACTTACGAGGCAGAGCATTTTTGGTTTGGATGAGTTGGAATGGTAAGACCGATAACGTTCGTTGGTCAAGAATAGGAAAATTAATTCCGTAAGTATTGGTATTTATTTTCAGATCCAAATACTTTAATTAGGGGCTGTTGCCATTCTAATATCTTGGCTAAAATGATGTGATTTTATGTGTTCCGAGATTCACACATCTTCATGTATGCTGCGTTTCGGTGCTCTAAAACTAAACCATTGGCTTACTCTAGAGAATTAGCAACAGATTACCCAGTGAACAGAAAAAAGGAATAACGAATGCACAAGCAAAAGGGAATGACTTTTATAGGGATGTTATTTGCAGTAGTTGTGATTGTTATAGCGGCAACGATAGTAATGCGAGTTGTTCCAGTTTATTTGCAGTATTACTCCATTACTAAGTCGATAAAAGGATTAAATGAGATATCTCCATCTTCATTAACGGGCGATCCCATGGCCGATGTTAATGTTCTAAAGAGTACTTTGGATAAACGCCTAAATATTAATGGAGTAGAAAGTTTAAAGGAAAATCAGTTGATGATTGAGCCCCTTGGCGTCAATAAATTTAGAGTGAAATTGAAATATCAAGTGATTAAGCCTTTAGTATACAATATAAGCTTATTATTTGATTTTGATCATATTGAAGAGGTTGTAACAGGCAGTGAAAGTTGATTTAGAAAGGTTATGCAGACGATTAAATTATCAATTCAATCATATTGCTTATCTCAAGCAAGCTTTAACGCATTGTAGTGTAGGAAGTGAAAACTATGAGCGTTTCGAGTTTCTTGGAGATTCAATTTTAAGTTTTATAATTGCCAATGAACTGTTTCATCGATTTCCTTTGCAAAGTGAAGGTCAATTAAGCCGCTTGCGTTCCTTTTTGGTTCGAGGTGACATGTTGGTTGAGTTGGCTAAAGAAATTGATCTGGGAGATTTTCTTTTTTTAGGGCAGGGAGAACTGAAAAGTGGTGGTTTTCGTCGCGCCTCAATCCTTTCAGATGCTATGGAAGCTATTTTTGCAGCAATTTTTCTTGATGGCGGAATAGATCCTGCACAAAAGGTCATTCTGGGACTATATCGTTCCAGACTCGAAGATTCTAATTTAAACGATTGCTTAAAAGATGCCAAAACTCAGCTGCAAGAGTATTTGCAAGCTGAAAAAATGGCTCTTCCAGAGTATACCTTGACTAAGGTGGAAGGTGATGAGCACAATCAAATATTTTATATTACCTGTACGGTATTAGGAGCAAAACAAAAAACTTTTGGCCAAGGCCCTAATCGTAGAAAAGCAGAACAATTCGCTGCGAAGTTGATGTTAGAATTCTTACAGTCTGTAAAAACTAAAAAATAAATTTCAATAAATGAAAACTGAAACTTGGAACCTCAGTTCCATATTTATTAAATCTATTAATAATCTAACTTTTCAGAAGGTTCACTTCCATATTCGGGTAATGGATTATGTTCAACGGCTGCCTTATTCAATACACACATACAAACTTTGACTTTACTTCTAAAATCAGAATTAATATCACCATTTAAATAATTGACTGTTGAAACTTCATCCCATCCACGAACCGCTTGATGAAAATTTTTCTCATTTTTATTTAATGGAACAAAAACTTGTCTATCTGGATCAATAAGGTGAGCCTTTTTCTCATCATCTACATAAATGATATATGCATGATCTAAATCATCACTTTCCAGACTAACTATCATTAATTCACCAGCTTTTAATTTATCAATTTCGCTAAAAAAATCTTTTGACTCCTTGGAACGCACCTCATCGCTGCCATGTTTATAATGAACTCGCTCCTCTAAAGGATCATTGCCTCCTTCGAAATTTGGAATTTCTTTGGGTTCAACACCTTCCAGCAATACGCGAGCTCCTTCGATAGCACACCACTGACAGTTTCCTTTATTTTTGGGAATACCTTCTTCATTTATGGGATTAATTTTTTTAAGTTTCTCGATTTTTGCGTCCATATCCGTATAAAGTTGGATCTAACTGATTATATTATAGCCCATCGAGAAAGTTGTAGACCAATAAAAGCGATAAATTGTTATAAAGATAATTTTAGTAAGTAGCCGGGAGCTACGTACTGCAGGAATATTTGCAAGCCTAAAAATGGCATTTCCAGAATATACCCTTCACTAAGGGTTAAGATGATGAGCCAATCCAATTTTTATATGAGTGGCATGATAATAGGAGCAAAACAAAATACTTTTGAGCAAGACTCTAACTGTAGAAAAGCAGAACAAAAAGTTGATGTTATAACTGTTAGCCCTCTCTAAGCCCCTTTAGTAAAATGAGCTTAGAAGCCGGATCTATCTATGCTTTTATGCACTACTTCATACCTGCCTACGCCGGGATGACAGTTTTTTAGACATCATTGTACTGTAAAATACATATTTTCCTGTTTAAATTTTATGAGGATCTCTCAGGCATAAGTGCAGAATGCAGATATCTTGATTTTATACCATGCATTAGATGCGTTTATCCTTATTGAAAAGAAACTTAAGGTAGCTTGATATAATTATTGATATCTGACAACTTATTCTCAAGGGAACCATTAGTTAATAGGAACTTACTGTGCAAACGAAGCAAAAAACAACAAAAATACTTTTCAATCCGCTCAGCATCATCTTTATTTTCGTGCTTTCTACTTCATCCAATGCGGCTAAATCATTGCCTCAGGATATGCTCAATGTGATGCACCAACCACGCTACCAAAATGCACAATGGTGGATTGAGGTTAAAGATTTGAATACCCAAGAGACTATTTATCAATTAAATACTCGCTATTTATTAATGCCTGCCTCTGTTACTAAATTATTTTCTTCTGCAGCTGCACTGAATGTTTTCGGTAATGGCTACCGTTTTAAAACACCGGTTTATTTTATTGGACAACAAGACGAGGGGACGCTAAATGGTAACTTAATTCTCGTTGGGAAAGGCGATTTGGAATTAGGCGGCCGTGTTCATGATGACAAACTCACTTATGGGTATATCGATCATATTTATGCTAATGATTTGCCAGGCGCATCCATTACCCCCGAAAACCCGCTCAATGGACTGATCAGCCTTGCTCAACAAATCAAAGCCAAAGGTATTAAACAAATTAATGGTGATGTGTTAGTGGACAACCGTTTATTTAAAACGGAATATTTGCGCAATTACACTATTTCCCCAATCATGATTAATGAAAATCTGTTTGATTTTCAAATTAAACCTACCGTTGTGGGCCAGAAAGCCTCAATAAAATGGCGTCCACAAGCCCCTGGTTATTCTATTGATAATCAGGTTATGACCGTAGGCGATGATGAAAAAAACGATATTGAAATCTCAACCAATAATGACAACACTGTATTGACTCTAAAAGGACAAATTGCGGCCAATGCAGGGGAACTGTTAAGAGTATCTCCTATCCTTAAACCGGAGCCTTTTGCCAGAAAAGCTTTTATCGCTGCATTAAAACAACAAGGGATTATAGTAAATCTTGATAATAAAAATAGCCAACTGCCAGACGCCGATGTCTATAAGCAACTTACACCTATAGCACAATATATTTCTCCACCATTTTCTGAATATGTGAAAGTTATTTTAAAATTAAGTCACAACATAGGTGCCGATTTAATACCGCTTTTATTAGCCCAGCATAATAAGGAAACATCATTTGCAGACGGCATGTCCCATATTGCGACATTTTTACTTGATACAGTAGGATTAGCTAAAAATGAATTTGTATTCGGTGATGGCGCTGGTGGCGATACAAACAGGCTTCTTCCCAAGGCTGCTATTCAGTTATTAACCTATATACACAAACTTCCTGAAGACCAATTTAAACTGTTCTATAATGCACTGCCAATACTTGGTGTCGATGGCAGTCTTGCTAAAGCAGCCCAGAACATTCCCGCAGTAGGCAAAATTCATGCGAAAACAGGTACATCACTAACTTATGACTTCGCGAACCAACGTTTTTATTCCTTTTCAGAAGTATTATCGGGATATATTGACGCAAAAAATGGGCATTTACTTGTATTTATCATTGCAGTATCTAATACGCCTTTGGAAACGCTTGATGATGCTTTTCAAATCCAAAAAGATGTTAGCGGGGTTGCCGTCGAAATTTATAACCACTCTTGATTATTATTTATTTTTTTCTAGCGGCTTTAACCGACGAAAAGCGTGTATGCTTAATAGTGACTTAAACTTTCGGTAGGCTCACTTCCATATTCAGGTAAGGGATCATGCTCAACTGCCGCTTGATTTAATACACATATAGAAACTTTGACTTTATCTCTAAACTTATCAGGATTGACGTCTCCATTTAAATAATTTACTTTCGAAACCTCATCCCATCCCTTTACTGTTTGAAGAAAATCTTCTCGATCATCTAATTCAGCAAAAATCTGTCTATCAGGATCAATAAGGTAAGTATTGCTTTCTTCATCCACATAGATGATGTAGGCATGATCTAAATCTTCACTTTCTAGACTAACTAACATCAATTCACCTGGTTTTAGTTCTTGAATTTTCTCAAAAAAATCGGTTGGGTTTTTAGTTGTTACATCCTCGCTGCCATGTTTGTAATGAACACGCTCTTCTATAGGATCGTTGCCTCCCTCATGATTTGGAATCTCTCTGGGTTCAACACCTTCAAGTAGTACTCGCGCTCCTTCTATTGCACACCACTGGCAGTTCCCTTTATTTTGGGGAATTCCATGTTCGTTCACGGGATTAATTTTTTTAAGTTTCGCGAGCAATTCTTCCTTCATAATAGTCTCACTTAAATACTGTATGTCTAAATTATAGACTATTGGAGGTATGGCTTAATGAGGAAAAATGATAAAAATGAAATAAAAAGGAAGTTTTGTAGCTTGGTGTAGTGTTATGGAACCGGGAACATCGAACTCATTCTGTCCTCAGGTTCCGTTACATCTAAGCTACAAATTTAAACCAAATCTTCCAAGCTGCTGCTAATTTCTAGCCATTCTTCTTCAGCCTGATTTAAAAAGGAGTGAGTGGATGTGCGCTTTTGTACCAATTGATTGAGTTTATTTTGTTGCGCACTGTCTTCATAAAGAGTGGAATCACCGAGTTGGGTATCCAGCTTGGAAATTTCACTTTGATATTGTTCAATTAATTGTTCCAATTTTTTCAGGCGATTTTGTAACGTTTTCTTTTCTTTATAATCATTCACAGGTGAGGCATTTGTATTTTCTTTAATTGCATCTTTAGTTTGTAACCAGGAATAATAATCATCTAAGTCACCATCAAAAGCTTGAACTTTTTGTTGGTATACCAGATAGAAATTATCTACGCTGGTTTTGAGCATATGGCGGTCATGAGAAATCAGAATTAATGCACCTTCATAACTTTGCAATGCAAGTTCAATGGCAGATCGCATCCCAAGATCCAAATGGTTTGTCGGTTCATCAAGCAAGAGCAGATTGGGTTTAAGCCAAACAAGTTTCGCTAAAGCCAAGCGTGCTTTTTCTCCGCCGGAAAAGTTATTTATAGGTTGTACAGCCATATCACCAGTAAAATTAAAGCCACCTAAAAAATCACGAATCGTTTGTTCACGCACTTCGGATGACAAAACTTGAATTGTTTCCACTGGACTTAAATTGCAATCCAATTGTTCCAATTGGTGTTGCGCATAATAGCCAATTTTTAAATGTGCTGAACGGTGAATCGTACCATTCAAAGGTGTTAAAGACCCAGTTAGGGTTTTAATTAAAGTTGACTTTCCTTCACCGTTTGGTCCGAGTAGGGCTACTCGATCGCCAGGATTGAGTGAGAGATTAATTCTTTTTAGAATCGGTTTTTCAGTTTGATACCCTGCATCAACCATATTGCATTGAATTAAGGGATTTCCAGCGCGAGGACAAGGGAAGAAATCAAAAGAAAAAGGTGAGTCAGCTTGTGCTGCAGCAATAATTTCCATTCTCTCTATGGCTTTAAGACGTCCTTGTGCTTGTTTTGCCTTAGTTGCCTTTGCTCTAAAACGATTGACGAAGGACATCATATGATTGATTTTTGTTTGTTGTTTTTCATACATTGCTTGTTGTAATGCTAATTGTTGTGCATGTGTTTTTTCAAAACAACTGTAATTACCACTGTAAAGAGTTAGCTTTTGTTTCTCAATATGTAATATATGAGTAACAAAAGCATCAAGAAATTCTCGGTCATGAGAAATAAGAATAATCGTGCTGGGACTTTGCTTCAAGAAACGTTCCAGCCAAAAAATTGCCTCCATGTCCAAATGGTTTGTAGGCTCATCCAGTAAAAGTAAATCAGCCGGTTTCATTAAACATCGAGCAAGGCTTAAACGCATTCGCCAGCCTCCGGAAAAACTATTTACCGAAGCGTGTTGCTGTTCGCCTTTAAAACCGAGTCCAGACATGATCGTAGCTGCCTGAGCTGGTTTACTGTAGCCTCCGGTATGACTTAATTCTACATGACATGCGAGCACTTCAGCATCATGGCCTATAGTTTCCGCTTCGTGCAAACGCTGGAGCAACTTCATATAATGGTCATCGCCGCCTAAGACAAAATCCAATGCTTTTTCATCGCTATCAGGTAATTGCTGAGATAAATGACTGATGGAGAGTTGAGGATTAATTAAAAATTCACCTGAATCAGGAGTTAATTTTCCTAATAAAAAATCAAATAATGTTGATTTACCGCAACCATTATGACCAATAAGACCTATTTTTTGTTTTTCATAAAGAGTGGCATTGGCATTATCCAATAAAATTTTAGTGCCACGACTCAGGGTAATTTGACGAAGTGTAAGCATGATAAATCTTTAGCTACAAATGAATTAATTTTAACACAAAATATCTAGGTTGTTTCGGGCTCTATAGTTTTTTTCCTGGCTGATTTGTAGCGAGCCTGTTTCTCAATATCAATGTAGCGATCAGTTGTTGCACTGGAACTATGGCCAGCATCATCCCGTACATGTTCACGAGGGCGAATTTTAACGTCTTCAGAAATTCCTGTATGTCTTAGCCAGTGGACCGTGGCAGCAGCCAAATTATCTGCTTCCTCAATATTCCCATTTATCCTCAGTTGCTCACCAGCCAAGTCAAAACAGTGCTGAATGATTCTTCGTATTGGTGCTGTATCACTCATGGGTCCATTACCACGAATCTTAGGAATAAGTGGTGTATTATCAGCAGGGGAGGGAAGAGGGGATAATCCGAGGAAACAACGCCATCGCATTAAACTCTCTAACATTGCATCGCTTACTGCAATTTGTCGTTCTTTATTTCCTTTACCGACGGTGGTAAACCACCAATGGCCGTTGCTGTCTTTGGAAAAATCATTCATGCTCGGGATCCAGCGATCACTTGCTGCCAGTTCAGAGATACGTAAATACATACCAAACAACATGCTTAGCATGAACCGGGTCCGTTCATGCTTCAAGGGAGATTCTTCTGCAAGGGATTCGGCGGCTTCCAATACTGCGCGCCATTGAACCAAACTAAGTCTGCGTATGGGGGCATTATGCTGTCTCTTTCGAATGAATTTACTTTTTTGACGAATTAGAGCAACCGGATTAGAGACCAAATATTCCTCAGCAATTAAAAAATTAAACAAGGTACTTAAAATAGCAAATATTTCTTGAATAGCTCCTTGAGATAAATTGAATTGATCAATTTCAGGCTTGTGTCCATTTTTTATTGCAGATTTACTTAATGTTACTACAAACGGTTTCCATTCTTCATTAGGGGTACGTTTTCCATCTATTTCAATAAAGCGGGGTACTTTTTTTAAACTGATCCAGGATTTGGGCGGATTCTGGCAAAAATGTATGTATTGCTCTATATCATCACGTTTCAATTCATTTATCGTAGCTTTCTTAATTAACCAGGACCATTGTAATAAACGTTCCGTTTCTCTGCGGTAGCTATTAAATGTACCTTGACTACCGGTATAGCTTTTCAGAAAACTTAAAGCGTAATTAAAATCATTTTGAAAGCGAATATGGGGTAATACGGCATGTTCATGATTTTTATGTAAGTAATTCATATTATCGAAGATAGGAAGCAGTTTAAATTTCATAATATTCATTTGGGTATTTATCATAATCACTAATGCTAGCTGAAAAGTGATGAAGATACGAGTAGGAGCAGGAGCCTAAGTATTTGTTTGTACACTCAGCTATATGGTTCAAAAAATATCGATTTGTTCAAGCTAAATAAGTCTCTTAATACTTAAAGCAAAATTAATAAAAATTAAATGATTTAAGATATTGACCTTGATGAAAGCACCTAGTATCATCTGCGCTCTGTCCTTGGGACGGGTTTTACGGGGTGTAGCGCAGTTTGGTAGCGCGCCTGCTTTGGGAGCAGGATGTCGGGGGTTCGAATCCCTCCACCCCGACCAAGATGCGCCCGTAGCTCATCTGGATAGAGCATCGGCCTTCTAAGCCGAGGGTAGCAGGTTCGAATCCTGCCGGGCGTGCCAGCCCAGATCTTGTTCATAAGAATTTCTGGCTAAAAAGTTTTTATGGTGAGCGTAGCTCAGTTGGTAGAGCCCCGGGTTGTGATCCCGGTTGTCGTGGGTTCGAGTCCCATCGTTCACCCCATTTGAGAAAAATGGTTTATCGCTAAAGATTTTATCTGAGTCTTTACAAGACCGAATTACTGATTGATAATCCAACCTGATTTGCGAAAGTGGCGGAATTGGTAGACGCACTGGATTTAGGTTCCAGCGGGGCGACCCGTGAGAGTTCGAGTCTCTCCTTTCGCACCATTACATTATAATTCCAAAGAGGTGAAATTGATGCAAGTTTCTGTTGAGACCCTAAAAGGTTTGGAACGTAAGGTAACAGTTTCTGTACCTGCAGAGAAAGTTGAGGAAGAAGTGAGCTTACGTCTCAAGAATCTTGCTCGCAAAGTTAAAATTGATGGTTTTCGTCCCGGTAAAGTACCCATGCATGTTGTTGTCAGTCGCTACTCTCAAAGTGTTCGTGAAGAGGTTGCGCGCGAGATGGTACAATCCACATTATATGAAGCATTACAAAAAAATGAACTGATTCCTGCTGGCTATCCCTACGTAGAGCCCGAACAAATAGAGAAAGGGAAGGATTTTAAATATACTGCAACATTTGAAGTGATGCCTGTATTTGAGATTGCTGAATTAAATCAAGCAGTGGTTGAGCTGGCTCGTTCAGAAGTTACTGATAAAGACGTTGAAAGCATGTTGGATAAACTTCGCGAGCAAAATAAAGAATGGCATGACGTATCGCGAGCTGTCAAAAAAGGCGACAAGGTCGTTATTGATTTTGAAGGCTACCTCGACGACAAACCTTTCGATGGTGGCACTGCGAAAGGCCATGAATTAATTCTTGGTTCTGGCGCAATGATTCCTGGCTTTGAAGATGGAATTATTGGAAATAAAAAAGAGAAGCCTTTTGATATCAAAGTAACGTTTCCTGAAGATTATGGCCATAAAGAATTAGCAGATAAAGAAGCTGTTTTCAAAATTACGATTCATAATGTAATGGAAGGGAAACTCCCTGAACTTAATGATGAATTTGCAGCGAAGTTCAATATCAAAGAAGGTGGTATAGATGCGCTGAAAAAAGACATCAAAGAAAACATGACTCGTGAGTTAGAGCGTCGCGTGAGCATGATGAACAGGGAAAAGTTGTTTGATAAATTAATGGAAGTAAATACCATTGAATTGCCAATTGCTTTAATTGACAAAGAAATCGAACATTTGAAACATGATATGTATCATCGTCTTTTTGGACATGAACATCATGAAAACGAACAAATTCCTGACTTCCCACGAGAGCTTTTCGAAGAACAAGCAAAACGACGCGTTCATCTTGGTTTGCTCTTTTCAGATTATGTTAAAAAACACCAAATCGTTGCTGATAAAGACAAAGTGAAGGCAATGATTGAACGTTTTGCTAGTGCTTATGAAAATCCTGATGAGCTTCGTGCCTGGTATCAAAATAGCAAAGAGAACATGGCTGAAATTGAAGCGCTTGTTATGGAAGAGATGGTTGCAGATAAAATCGCCGAGGATGCAAAAGTTAAATATAAAAATAAAGATTATGATTCAGTAATGAATCCTAAACCAGCAACTGAAGCGGCAGAGAAAAAAGGAGAGTAATTATATGTCGGGCTATTCAGAGAACATAATTCGCAATGCCAGTGGATTAGTCCCAATGGTTATTGAACAAACCTCACGAGGTGAGCGTTCGTATGATATTTACTCAAGATTATTGAAAGAACGTATTATCTTTCTTTTGGGTGAAGTTGAAGATCATATGGCTAATTTGGTGGTTGCTCAATTGTTGTTTCTTGAGTCTGAAAACCCTGAGAAAGATATTTCTCTCTATATTAATTCACCTGGAGGGGTCGTAACAGCAGGCTTGGCAATTTACGATACCATCCAGTTTATTAAACCTGATGTAAGCACCTTGTGCATAGGACAAGCGGCAAGTGCAGCTGCCTTGTTACTTTGTGCTGGGGCTGAAGGTAAGAGATTCTGTTTACCAAACTCACGAGTAATGATTCACCAGCCTTTAGGGGGCTATCGTGGTCAAGCAACTGATATCGAAATTCATGCTCGCGAGACTTTAGCTGTAAGAGAGCGGTTAAACACCATTATGGCAAAGCATACTAATAAGACACCAGATCAAATTATGCGAGATACTGAGCGTGATAATTTTATGAGCGCTACACAAGCTGTTGAATACGGCCTGGTTGATAAAGTGCTTTATGATCGAGAGTCAGTAGGTAAATCAGAGTAATTATTTTTCATTAAATTTAAAGAACTGAACTATAATTTATCGTAGCTTAGGTGCAGTGAAGCGGAACCTGGGTTTGAGGTTCAGATTTACCGGGTTCCGCTTCACTGCGCCCAGGCTAGGAATGCGATAGGGGGTCCCTTTTATATTGATTCAATATTACTTCTTCGTATTTTGCTTTATTTTTAAAAAATAATTGCGCTGAATAAACAGTGGCATATCTTTTTCTGATTGACTAATATTTTACATATATTATCTATTTTCCGATAATCGTTGTAAGAAGGGGTTGGGTTATGAGTAAATCCGGTAACGGAAGTGGCGATAAAGTTTTGTATTGTTCTTTTTGCGGTAAGAGCCAACATGAAGTAAAAAAATTGATTGCTGGCCCTTCTGTTTTTGTATGTGACGAGTGCGTTGAACTGTGTAATGATATTATTCGTGAAGAAACCCATGACTCACATGAAGAAGCAGACGTACGCTTACCATCACCTAAAGAAATTTCAAATTTCTTAGATGAATACGTCATTGGACAATCTCATGCAAAAAAAGTCTTGTCCGTAGCTGTGTATAATCATTACAAGCGATTACAACATAAAAGTGAAGATGGAGTTGAACTTGGGAAAAGTAACATCTTGCTGATTGGTCCGACTGGAAGCGGAAAAACACTTTTAGCTCAAACATTAGCTCGTATTCTCAATGTTCCATTTGCTATGGCTGATGCAACAACCCTTACTGAAGCAGGCTATGTAGGTGAGGATGTAGAAAATATTATCCAGAAACTTCTGCAGAAGTGTGATTACGATGTAGATAAAGCCCAGCATGGTATCGTTTATATTGATGAAATTGATAAGATATCACGTAAGTCTGATAATCCTTCGATTACCCGAGATGTTTCCGGCGAGGGAGTTCAACAAGCACTTTTAAAATTGATTGAAGGTACAATCGCTTCAGTTCCCCCACAAGGTGGCCGTAAACACCCGCAACAAGAATTCTTGCAAGTAGACACTTCAAATATTTTATTTATTTGTGGTGGAGCCTTTGCTGGATTAGAAAAAGTGATAAGAGAACGAAGTGATAAGTCAGGTATTGGATTTTCTGCTCAATTAAAAAATAAAAAGGATACCAGTGATGAAGTATCCAAGGTTTTGAATCAATTGGAATCTGACGACTTAATTAAATATGGATTGATACCAGAGTTTGTTGGACGATTGCCCGTAGTTGCGACGTTGCAGGAGTTGGATGAATCAGCTCTGATTGATATTTTAACTAATCCCAAAAATGCTTTAACCAAACAATTTCAGTCTTTATTCAAAATGGAAGGTGTGGAACTTGAATTTAGAGAAGAAGCATTAATCGCTATTGCTAAAAGAGCTCTGGAAAGAAAAATGGGTGCACGAGGATTACGTGCCATACTTGAAAATATACTTTTAGACACCATGTATGAATTACCTTCTCTTGAAGGAATAATTAAGGTTGTGGTTGATGAGAATGCTGTAAATAGCTCATCTAAACCCATTCTTATTTATGAACAGGATGGGATAAAGAGTGCAGCAGGTGGCCAAGAGTAGAATTTCTGCTCTTTATCTCTCCTGCCTAGGGTGTGGGAGAGATTCTTTAAGGAACTTTCTTAATTATAACGCTTTGATTTCTTGCAATAACTCTCCCTTCCTTTTAAATTATAATTTAGCAGTCACGTGAATAAAAATAAGTTTTCCGTTTGAATAAGGGTTCATTATGTCCACTGAAATTAAAGAGACTTCGAATGAGACAGAAAATCTGTCCAACATACCTGTATTACCATTAAGAGACGTAGTGGTCTACCCTCATATGGTCATTCCTTTGTTTGTTGGGCGAGGAAAATCAATTAAAGCCTTAGAAGCGGCAATGGTTGATAGCAAACAAATCTTTTTGGTAGCGCAGAAAAAATCATCGAATGATGATCCAACTGAAGCTGATATTTTCCAAGTCGGTACGTTATCTAGCGTCCTTCAGTTGCTGAAACTACCTGATGGAACTGTAAAAGTTTTAGTTGAAGGTGAAAAGCGTGCTAGAGCAAAAGAATACAATCAAGCTAAAGGATATCTTGAAGCCGATCTCGAATTAATTGAAGATGAAAATAGTGCGGTACAAGAACCAGATATTGGCATTTTGATGCGCTCCTTAATGTCGCAGTTTGAACAATACATTAAGCTGAATAAAAAGATTCCCCCTGAAGTTTTATCTCCGCTTGCTGGTATAGAAGAACCCGGACGTTTAGCAGATACCATTGCTGCTCATTTAACGCTGAAGGTAGACGATAAACAAGAGTTACTGGAAACAAAGGATGTGGGAACTCGTCTTGAACGGTTAATGTCTGCTATAGAGAATGAAATTGACTTGTTGCATGTTGAAAAACGCGTGAGAGGGCGTGTTAAGCGACAAATGGAAAAAAGTCAGAGAGAGTATTATCTCAACGAACAAATGAAAGCAATTCAAAAGGAATTGGGCGAGTTAGGCGAAGAAGGAAATGAAATTGAGCAACTGGAAAATTCGATTAACAAAGCCGGAATGCCTAAAGAAGCAAAAGAAAAATCGCATGCAGAGCTTCATAAGTTGAAAATGATGTCGCCTATGTCTGCTGAAGCGACCGTTATCCGTAATTATCTTGATTGGATGCTTTCTGTACCATGGAAAAAGAGAACCAAAATTCAATTTGATTTGCTTAAGGCAGAAAAATTATTGGATAAAGAACATTATGGTCTAGAGCGGGTAAAAGAACGCATTATTGAATACCTGGCTGTTCAGCAGCGTGTGAAACGCCTGAAAGGACCTATACTCTGTCTTGTTGGCCCTCCAGGGGTAGGTAAAACTTCATTAGGACAATCTATTGCAAATGCTACAGGACGTACGTTTATTCGTATTGCTTTAGGTGGCGTTAGAGATGAAGCGGAAATTCGCGGTCATAGAAGAACTTATATCGGGTCAATGCCAGGAAAGATTATTCAGAAACTGTGTAAGGCTGGTGTAAAAAATCCGCTAATTATGCTGGATGAGGTGGATAAAATGGCTATGGATTTTCGAGGAGATCCAGCTGCAGCTTTACTCGAGGTATTGGATCCCGAGCAGAACCATACGTTTAACGATCATTACCTAGAAGTAGATTATGATTTAAGTGACGTTATGTTTATTGCAACAGCAAATTCGCTGGAAATTCCTGCTCCATTATTAGATAGAATGGAAGTGATTCGCCTTGCAGGTTATACAGAAGATGAAAAAGTAAGTATTGCCGAGAAATATCTTGTGCCGAAACAAGTCGTCTTAAACGGCCTGAGTAACGATGAAATACATATTAGTGAAGGTGCGATTCGAGATGTTATCCGTCACTATACCCGTGAGGCAGGTGTACGTAATCTAGAGCGTGATATTGCTAGTGTTTGTAGAAAAGTAGTAAAAGAAATTTTATCGAATAAAAAAGTTAAAAAAATGAATGTAACTACAAGCAATGTTGAAAAATATTTGGGTGTGAAAAAATTCCGATATGGTTTGGCTGAAGAGTTTGACCAAGTGGGACAGGTTACAGGCTTGGCCTGGACAAGTGTTGGTGGCGAGTTGCTAACGATTGAGGCATCAATGATGCCTGGTAAAGGCAAAGTGACGCATACGGGCCAATTGGGTGAAGTGATGCAGGAATCCATTCATGCAGCGATGACGGTTGTACGAAGTCGAGCTAAAAAACTTAGTTTACCTGATGATTTTTATGAAAAGAATGATTTTCACGTTCACGTGCCCGAAGGTGCTACACCAAAGGATGGTCCAAGCGCAGGGATAGGTATGTGTACGGTATTGGTTTCTGTAGTGACGCAGATTCCTGTTAAAGCGGATGTAGCGATGACAGGAGAAATAACGCTAAGAGGGCAGGTGTTGCCAATTGGTGGTCTAAAAGAGAAGTTATTAGCAGCTCATCGAGGTGGAATTAAGCATGTCATTATCCCTGAGGAAAATGTAAAAGACCTGGAAGAGATTCCAGATAATGTTTTGCGTAAGCTAACAATACACCCTGTTAAGACTATAGAACAGGTTTTAGAACTGGCTTTACAACGCAGTCCTTGGGTAGAAAAGCCAACAAATGTACAATCTGAGGCTTTAGTGGGTAAAAGATCAAAAAAAATTAAAAATAATGATTTACATACCCATTAATTAGAGGTATATTTCGTTTCGTAGCCCGCCACTAGCGGGCATTGCAAGGAAGTAACTACTCGATCGGTTAATTTGATGCGTTTTATTAAATTAACTTAGAAGTATGGAAGATTAACAGTATAGGGGAAGCAATGAATAAGAGCGAATTAGTTGATGCTATAGCAAGTGGTTCGGGTTTAACAAAAGCTGACGCAAGCAGAGTTCTCGAAACTTTTACTAGTACTATTACTGATGCTTTAAGAAGTGGTGATCAAGTAGTAATACCTGGTTTCGGTTCTTTTTCAACAGGCAATCGTTCAGCAAGAACAGGTAGAAACCCACAAACTGGTAAAATTATTCAAATTAAAGCGTCACGAGTAGCCAAGTTTAAAGCGGGTAAAAACCTGAAAGAAGCAGTGCAAGAAGCATAAGTTTTCAGGGTGCTTAGCTCAGCTGGGAGAGCATCGCCCTTACAAGGCGAGGGTCGTAGGTTCGATCCCTACAGCACCCACCAAGAAATGGAGTGGTAGTTCAGTTGGTTAGAATACCGGCCTGTCACGCCGGGGGTCGCGGGTTCGAGCCCCGTCCACTCCGCCAGATTAACGCGCCGAAAGGCGCGTTTTTTTTATCTGGAATGAATGTTTACTTCAAAATTTTATTTCCTTCTCATTTTGCATGTCTTTAAGAGAAAGATTGGATGAAGCCATGAAAAGTAGTAATCTGCTCACTTCACCCTAATTTTTAGTTATTTCAGGGAAAGGAAAATTTTTGCGGCATAGATGAATGATTTTTGTTTTGATTTTTCTCAGTCTGGGTTATAATCAGCCCTCACTAAATTAAAAATGCTTTATTTATTAATAATATGGATCTCGGGACATGTTACAAAAGTTAAATGAACGTATACAGGGTGTTGTAGCTTGGTTAGTGGTTATCTTAATCGGTATTACGTTTACACTTTTTGGTGTAGATTATTACCTGCAATCACATCAAACAACAAACGCCAAGGTGGTCGTCAACGACACTCCTTTATCAATACAATCATTTGAAAACAATTACAGACGTGCTCGTTCCATGCAAGATATTGAGCAAATGACTGCTGCTAGTGAAAAGAAGTTACAAAATCAAGTTTTAGATCAAATGATTACTAATGAAGTCCTGGTGCAAGCTGCTCGTAATCATGGGTTTGATGTGAGTTCAAACCAAGCGGATGCAGCAATTTTAAGTATTCCTCAATTTCAGGAAGATGGTCATTTCTCAGCTCAAAAATATCAGCAAGCACTAAATGCTGCTTTATTCACTCAATCAAGTTTTCAAAATGAAGTAAAGCAGGGAATGCTACTGAACCAGCAACGATTTGCTTTTATGGGTAGTTCTTTTGCTTTACCTGATGAAATAGATCGTTTTGTGAGCTTGTACATGCAAAGCAGGGACTACGATTACTTAACTATTCCAGTAGCGCGCTTCGAAAAAGATATTCAAGTTTCTCCAGAGGAAATTGCAAATTATTATAAAATGCATAAAAAGGAATTTATGTCCCCAGAAAAAGTCAGTTTAGATTATGTCACTTTATCGATGTATGATATTAGAAGTAAGATAAAAATATCTGATGATGATGCGAAACGGTATTACGAAGACAACCAAAATAACTATTTAACTCCTGCAAGCTGGCAAGTAGCACATATTTTATTTGCTGTTCCAGAGGATGCAAGTCAAGCTGATTTGGAAAAGATTCAGAAAAAAGCGAATGATGCATACCAAGTATTACAGAAAAATCCAGAACAATTTGAACGTCTTGTTTCAGTGATGTCAGATGACAAGCTTTCAGTTGCTGATAAAGGTGTTCTTCCCTGGATTACTGCAGGAAGCCAAAATAATTACAATCAAATTTTATCTAATTTAACGAAACCAGGACAGATTTCTCCTCCTGAAAAAACAAAACATGGCTATGAAATTTTTAAACTAATTGCATATAAGCCTGTTTCAACAAAACCATTTTCCGAAGTAGCCTCCTCGATTAAAGAACAGCTGATTGCTGAAGCGGCTCAAACAAAATATACACAAGCCATGGAACAATTGTCTGATTTAAGTTATCAATCTCCAGACTCCCTTCAGCCTGTAGCAGAGGCATTAAATTTAAAAATTGAAAAAACCCAACCTTTTTCAAGGTCGGGTGGGACAGATAATATTACAAAAAATAAACAGGTAATTAATGCTGCCTTCAGCCATGATGTTCTCGATTTAAACAATAACAGCGAACCAATACAAATTGATAATGATTCACTCGTGGTTGTAAGGGTTAATCAGCATTGGGATGAAAAAGAGCAACCTTTAGAAGCTGTTCAGGATCAAATTAGCAAAATTTTGGTTAGAAAAATTGCTGAATCCAAAGCAAAAGAGATTGGAAAGGGTTTGTTAAATCCAGTTGAGGATAAGCAGCAACACGAATTAATTAGTTCAAATAATTTATTATGGAAATCAGTTGCTATGTCTACTCGTGACAACGATAAGGTAGATACGGATATTAATGATATGGCATTCAATTTGTTACGACCAGAAAGCCGTGATGGTCTTGTCATGCCAAATGGGGATTATGTTGTTGTAAGATTGAAACAAATTCATTATGGAAAATTAAGTACATTAGACAGGGAGCAGCAAGATAGCTTAATTCAACAAATAGAAGCAAGCTATGGCATGATGGATTATGACTTGTATGTAAAAAGTTTAATTAATCGCGCACAAATTGTGAGGCACTAGGTTTTATAGACAAATGCGCTAACTTGAGCTGCTTATTTATTTTTTAAAATTAATATACTAAGGCTGGGATAGCAAAGTTTGGCTATGTAATCTACTATATAGGAGTATCGCTATGCCTGATTTAAGCAAGAAGTTTACTGATCTTAAATTAAAGCAATTATATGGTCATGTACTAAGTCATTATCAAAATTGTGTTAGTCGCGGCTTAGATGTTAATGCTACGTACAATGAAATGTTTCTCGCGGTGCAATATTCTCTAGAATCATCATGGAGTCAAAGCCCACTCGCTAAATTGGAGCCTGCAGAGAAATTAAAAGTATATGCCGCTTTTAATGCACTATTTAACGCGTTACCTTTATATCAAGGAATGCAGTCTTCTCAACGAAGTACTTTTAATCCGTCAACGCCTCAGTTTAACCCAAAGGCTAAATATGTGATTAATCAGTATAATTATTATGGTTATCAAGATCCAACGCTTCTTGATTGGTTAATTCTAAGTTCCATAATCAACTCCCACAATCATTCATATCATCATCATGCAGGTAGTGATGCCTGCTGTTGGCCTTCTAACCAACATGGTCATGATTCATCTTCAAGTGACGATTTTGCTAAATTGATGGCAGCCTTGCTTCTGATTCTTATGGCTTTGATTGCTGTCGTTTTAGCTTTTATTGCTTTGTATTATATGCTTAATGAATTTGCAAACAGCATTGAGCGTTTTTGCTATGGTGAAGGATGGCTAAAGGGCGCATTAATGTTCGCTACTTCTATTGGATTTGGTGCAGGTTCGGCTTTTTTAACGCTTAATTTTGGAGCCGCACCATTAATTGCTCTTGCGGTAGCTGCAGGACTTAATCCAGTTGGCATCGTGATAGCTGGAGCTGTACTGCTTACTATCATCGGTGCAGGTATTGGATGTTTTGCGATGAGTATGTTGTATGATTCGCTTAATAAGTCAGCAAATAACGAGTCTATGGATCCATCAGACCCAGAACGATTTAGATTAACTGCCTCAGAAGAAGCTTTTTTGAGAGATGAGAAAGGTATGGATCCCATTATCGTAAGATGCGCGATGGTTGCATTGCGTGCGGAAATGGCGAAATTATTAGGAAACGAGAAACCAATACCGTCGTTTTTCTCGCGTTATTTTAATAAAGAGAATGAAAAGGTCCAGGAGCTATTAGAAAAATTACGGCATTTGCGTAAAGGGGACATCAATATGGTTCAAGTAGGGGAGCTGAATTTTGATTGCAGACTTCCTCAAAGGGTTTATATCCCACCTTACTATAATCCAGTTCAACCCCTATATCCTGAAGTGTCACCTACCTATTCTGACACCCCACCTCCATATCCTGGAACGTACACAACACCTACAGCTCCTCAATATTCTGCATTCGGATAGGTGTATTGAACCGAGTAAAGAGCAATTCTTTACTCGGTCAAGATCATGATTTTACGACTTATTTTCACTCTATTAGATATTTAAGACTATTCACTGGAAGTAAAAGGAAGCATGCGTTTTAATACATTATCTTTACAAATGAAATGATGATATAACGCTGCAAGGAAATGGATTCCTGCCAAAATGAGAATTAAATAGGCAATCACTTGATGCGTCGAAAACATAATATTACCAAAATAATCATTCTTTGAGATAAGGCAAGGGATAGTAAACCAACCAAAAAAGTTAATGGGTTTTCCACCAGCACATGTTAAAAGGTAGCCAACTATGGGCATGAGTATAATAAGAACAAAAAGAGTATGATGGACCACTTTCGAAGTAATGTATTGCCATCGTGGCTGTGTTATTGGTGGAAGTGGTTTGATATTTATAATATGCCAAATAAAAAATAAAATTCCGAGTAATAAAATAGTAAATCCTACTGATTTGTGCAGCATTATATAGAGTGCTGTGAGTGGTGAATTATCGCTAAGAGACCAGACAAAATAAAATTGGGCGATAATTAAAATAAAGATTAACCAGTGCAATAATTTGGTCACGCCGCCAAAACGCTTTAGGGTATTCCTTATCATAGAGTTTTCTCCATTAATTCGTAGATAATACTACTATATCAATGACTTAAATAATATCATTATTGATATTATTGGCTTTGATATTGAATTAAGAAGGTGCTAAATAGGGGGAGAAGATCTTGGCGGAGAGACAGGGATTCGAACCCTGGGAAGGTTGCCCTTCAACGGTTTTCAAGACCGCCGCATTCGACCGCTCTGCCATCTCTCCAGGCGTGAATACTATCCTAACGGCCTTGGTTTTGCAAATATTTTTTTAATCTTCTGGGCAGTTAAAGGCAGTTTTTTTCGATACTGTTTCTATTTTTTCCATTTTACAAAAAAAGTAGAAGAATGTTCGCAAAATAAATAGTCCTAGGTATAATGTTCCCAATTTGTGACTGTTGTCGCGGATACAACAGATATATATATTTGATAGATAGGTGTAGTTTATGAAACGAATTCAAATGTTGTTCCTAGTGGGTCTTATCGTATCTTTATCTGCATGTAAGACATGGTGGGGTAAAGACGATGAAGATAATAATCCTTACAAAGGAATGACTGCTGAGCAACTATATGCGGATGCTCAGAAGGATCTACGTAAAAAAGAATATGCAACAGCAATAAAACATCTTGAAGCAATCGAAACGATGTATCCATTTAGCGATTATGCAGAGCATTCACAGATGCAATTAATTTATGCTTATTATAAAAATGAGGACTATCCTTCAGCTGCTGCTACTGCGGAACGATTTATTCATCTTTACCCAAGAGCTAAGAATGTGGATTATGCTTATTACATGAGGGGCATGGCTAATTTCCAACAAAGTCGTGGGGTTTTTGCAAAATTTTTACCTCTAGACGAATCATGGAGAGATCCTGGTACACAAACTCAGGCGTATTCTGATTTTGGTATCCTGATTCAAAAATTCCCTGAGAGTAAATATAAAGCAAACGCGCTACAGCGTATGATTTATTTGCGCAATATGTTTGCTCAACATGAATTGAATGTTGCGACATACTATTTTAAACGCAAGATGTATGTTGCAGCAATTAATAGAGCGAGTTATGTGGTGAAAAACTATCCACAAGCTCCGAGCGCAAAACAAGCTTTAGTTGTAATGTATGATGCGAATATGGCTTTAGGTTTCAACAAGGCTGCTGAGGAAGCATTAGTAGTATATAACGCGACTTATCATACCTCTAAAATGGAACATATAGTATCTAATTAATTGATCTGGAATTGTACCTGGGTAGAATTGTAATACCCAGGTTTTATTGCGGGCATAGCCTTTATACGATGCTCGCTAACTCAGGTTCTTTTTCTTTTACTGTCAGTGCCGCTAAAAGATCATTGGTCAACTCGCGTAATTCTCCAGATAATAAAGTGAGTGCTGCATCGCGTTGTTGATACTCTTCATCAAGTTGTTTAATTTCGTTAAAGTCATCAAGTAGATAATCAAGACTTTTAAGTTTTTTGAATGCAAAGTCATGAGTCAGTGTAAGCTGAATTCTTTCTTTCCAGATTAAAGAAATTTCTGCGGTTGCCATACCTTGCGATAATAAAGTTAAAACTTCCTCTGCTGGTAGCTCATAACCTTTACAATGCACTCGTTTTTTCTCGTCATCAAGCGAAAAGAGCAGACAATCAGACGCTAATTGAAAATGATTGGGAAGCGAATTGGGTGAATGAATCCATTCGGCGAATCGTAAAGCAAGATTTTCTGTGTGTGTTAATGGTTCAATCGAAACTCCGGCTACGGATTTACGCAAAAGGGAAGTGAGTTGTGATGCTTGATTATTGCTGGAAGCATTAACTATGATTCTTTTGCTGGCGCTATCAAGGATAGCAAGCATCTTTTTTTGGATGCAAAATGATTTAGGCAATAATTCAAACTCGATATCTTCAGCCATTTGCGCTTTTTCTGCCCGTTTAATTGCGCGTCCTTGTTGGGTCTCGAGTACTTGTACTTTTTCGGCAAGCATTTTGTTGATGACGCCCCGTGGTAGCAAACGCTCTTCCTTTCCCATACAAATCAGCGAACTTCCAGCAACCTCCTGAACCATTTCATCCGCAAAAGCAGGAAGCCAGCCATAAACAAAGCGAGCATGGGGAGGGCAAGGTTTTAGAATATTTTCAGCTAGAGATGCTGTTAAGTCACAAGCTTCATCCAACTCATATTGATAGATCAGTGCATTGTTAAACCACATAAAAAAACTCCTGAGATTACATAATATAATAGGTACCGATTGCCATCGTTCTATTGTACGGTAGTTTATAAAATTCGATATTTAAATTGGCTGAATAATTGCGTATCAGAAAGGCGAACAACTTTTCTTGCCAGTAAAAAGTTAATGATTTTCTTGATTTTGATGCGGTAATATTAGGAATTTCTACCATATATGTAGCGCGCTCAACATTTAACTTAAAGGGAAAAAGATTTTTGTTAGAGGCTCGTTCCAAAGCTCTGGGTATAGAAATAGTTTCCATAAAACCATAATGCAGGGTGAGGTTGAATACTTTTTCATGCAAACATGTAATTTCATAACGTTGGCTGTAATGGATATGCGGGATGTTATCAACCACATAATTAACAATAAGTACGCGCTCAGGAACTGCACGACTTAATTTAAGAAAATGAAGAAAGCTGCCGCCGCTTTTATCATAAACATCAGTGATAAAAACTGCAGTGAGATCAGTGAGTTGGTTTAAGCTTTTATATTCTAATTGCTTGAGAATCTTCGAAATATCATCCTTATTCATATAATAATTTTCGCGTAAGTATTCCAAGCCAAATTTCCAGGTATACATGATAGTGGCGATGAGTAAGGCAAAAATGACTGGAACCCAACCGCCAGTCAAGAATTTATGTAGATTTGAACCAAGAAATGCAAAGTCTACGATAAGAAAAAAGCCAAATATGGTCATGACCCTATATTTTGGCCATTTCCAAATTGATATTGCTGCATAGGCAACCATTGCATCAATTAGAAGCATGTCTGCATTCACAGCAATTCCGTATGCGTGAGCCAGTCTATCTGAAGTTTGGAAGGCGAAACAAAAAGTTAATGTGCCAATAAACAAGATAAAGTTAATTTGCGGTACATAAATTTGCCCGGAAAACTCCTTGGATGTTTGCACTATTGGTATACGAGGACATAAGCTGAGTAAAACTGCTTGTTTTGTCAAAGAAAACGTAGCTGAAATTACAGCTTGTGAGGCAATTATCGTGGCAATCGTAGCAAGAATAATCAAGGGAATATAGAACCATTCAGGGGCAATCATGTAAAAAGGATTTTTGATTGCATTGGGGTTTATGAGTAAGTTAGCTCCTTGACCAAAATAATTTAATATCAAACAAGGAAGAACAGCCGCAAACCAACCGGCACGAATAGGATTTTTCCCAAAATGTCCTATATCTGCATAAAGCGCTTCGCCTCCAGTGACAACAAGAAAAATGCCGCCTAATAACAAATACCCTTTTAATCCCGTATCGCGCATCAGATCAAATGCGTAATACGGATTGATTGCTGTAAGTACGATAGGGGCTTTAACAATTTGTACGATGCCAAGAATTGCGATAGTAAGGAACCAAATCAGTATAACTGGGCCAAATAGATTTCCTATACTTCCTGTCCCTCTTGCTTGTAATGTGAAAAGAAGAATCAGGATAACTACGGCTATAGGTAGAATAAAGGGGGTAAATTCATGCGAAAGAGTACTAAGACCCTCTACTGCACTGATTACAGATATAGCAGGTGTCAGCATTCCATCACCTAAGAGTAATCCAGCTCCAAAAATTGCGATGATGTAAAATAAAGGCGTGTATTTAGTACTTTTATACTTCATTAGTGCCAAAAGGGCGAGAATTCCTCCTTCACCATCGTTATCTGCCCGAAAAATCAAAATCAAGTATTTGAAGGAAATAATAAGAATCAAACACCAGAAAATAAGTGACAGAACACCCAAAATATGTGATTGAGTAATAGGGATATTATCTAATGTTACTTTTAAGGCATATAACGGGCTTGTACCGATATCCCCAAACACAACGCCTAATGCACCTAAAGTGAGGCCATAAGAGAACTTTTGTGTATTTTCCATATCGATTACCAGAATACTTTGCTAAATATAATAGCAAAAAGGGAGATAAAGAGTTTTTTCATATTTGTTATACTGTCCCTAACTTTTATTTATTTCCACCAGTATGTTGGGGTGGGAACTGCTTTCTTAGATTTTGAACTATTGCAGGTCTAACGTTCTTTGTGTAGATTAGCCGATTTTTGTTCTTTGGGAAATAGAAAATGAATGCAAAAGTTATTTTGCTTGCAGCAAAACAAAATACTGTATTACGCGGCCACCCATGGATATTTCCTAAGGCTATTGCAAAAACGCATGGAAAATTAGTTACAGGACATTTGATTGATATTTATAATGCAGATGAAGAGCTTATTGGCGTAGGTGTTTATAATGAGCATTCTCTTTATAGAGTCAGGGTCTTGGCACTTGCCAATGAATCCATCGACATCAGTAATTTACATGTCCTGATGACACATCGACTAAGCCAGGCAAAACAGGTAAGGGAGTGTTTAAATCTACCTAATAAGGAAACTACTGCCTATCGATTGTTTAATAGCGAAGCAGATGGTCTTTCTGGTTTAACGATTGATCGATTTAATCAAACGTGTGTCGTTGCCAGTTCCGCTTATTGGGTTGAGCTCAATCGAGAAATTATCATTCAAATATTACAAAATTTGTTTCCTGAAGATCAAATTAAATGGATGCCACAAAGTAAACCCTTAAGCCAAGATGGATGGAAACAAATTAGCCTACAAGAGAAAAATAATAATACTCAGGTTCTTGAGGCAGGGGTTATTTATGAGGTTGAGTTTGCTCAGGCACAGAAAACAGGCTTGTTTCTTGATCAACGAGAGAATCACCAACGTATTGCCCAGTTATCCAAAGGAAAGAGCGTATTAGATCTTTATTGTTATAGTGGTGGCTTTGCATTGCATGCTGCTAAAGCTGGGGCCTTAAAAGTGACTGCGGTGGACAGCTCTGCTCAAGCAATAGCTCAGGCTCAAAAGAATGCAGCATTAAACGGTGTGACTCAAATTGAATTTATCGAGGCTGATGCGCGTGAATATTTAACAAAAGCAGGGAATTATGATCTCGTTGTCCTTGATCCTCCTAAATTGGTTCCATCAAAGCAACATGTTGAGCGTGCTAAAAACTATTATCGGTTTTTACATCGCGAAGTATTTAAATACATGAAATCAGGTTCCTTATTAATGACATGTAATTGCTCTTCAGCGCTTTCATCTCAGGAGTTTTGTTCTTTGGTTAGTCTTCAAGCTGGAGCAGTAGGGAAACAAGCACGTATTTTAGGTATTTATGGTCCAGCAAGCTGTCATCCTACCTTAGCTTCTTTCCCAGAAGGAAATTACCTTACTGCGATTTTGTTGGCGGTGGTGTAATTGATAATGTAGCTACGTAACGATTATATTTAAGCAAGTAGGTTGAGTCATTTATACCTGATGGATCGTCAGTTTTTCATTTTAAATTTCTCTACATACCGCTTAAATTTCACTACGTACCGCAACTCCTCTACGTACCGCATAAACTCCTCTACGTACCGCGCTTTATGCGCGGTAACCAGAACGATATTTTAAGATGCCGCTGAGTCATTTCTATAGCAAAATCCTGGATCCCACGCATAAAGCGCGATACGTAGGCGAAAAAATTAGTGGAGGTTTTTCATGTTAAATTTCTCTACCTACCGCGCTTTATGCGCGGTAAACAGAACGATATTTTAAGATGCCGCGGAGCATTTCTATAGCAAGATCCACTGGATCCCACGCATAAAGCGCGGTACGTAGGCGAAAAAATTAGTGGAGGTTTTTCATGTTAAATTTCTCTACGTACCGCGCTT